>JBDTVS010000027.1:0-67435 GCA_040007095.1 Acidobacteriota bacterium | reverse complement strand
GCCGGCAGCTGACCGTCACCGGCGGCGTCGACGGGGCGATTCGCGCGCACGGACCCTATCTGCTCGGCGGCTATTCGTTCGGAGCGGCCGTCGCCTTCGAAATGGCGAGGCAGTTGACCATTGAGGGCGACGAGGTGGCGCTGTTGTTCATGCTCGATCCACCGGGATATTCTGCATCGCCCCCGGATCGGGATCGGGTTCGTCGCTTGTGGGACAACATGGCCCCTCTCGGGTTGGGCGGGAAGCTCGCCTACTTCCTGCCGAGGCTCCGAACGGCAGTGAGTTCGTTGTTGGGCGCTCGAAGGGCGCGAATCGCCAACGGGATCGCGACGTGGAGCACCAGGGCCTGCGTTCGTTCCGGTCGGCTGCTGCCTCCGTCACTGCGCAGCAGGTACATCCTGAATGTGTACCGCCGGGCACTTCGCTCCTATGCGCCCAAGAGTTATGCCGGACGCGCAACGATCGTAAAAGGCGACGGAATCCGCTACCGCCCACCGTGCGACTGGATGGTGCTGCTGACCGGCGAATTGGACACTCATGAGGAGCCCGGAGGCCACATGGATATGACGAAGGAACCTCACGTGGCGGTATGGGCCGCCAGGTTGAAAGACGCTATCGATCGGAGCGGCCACTGAGCAATGCATGAATCGTCAACCGCCGAGTGAGACCCGGAAGAGAACGCGGGCAGACCTAACGGGTAAACATGAAAATGAGATCGAAGCCGCTGTCGCGGACGGCGTCGAAGAGGGCCTGCTGCGCCGCGGCAGCCTGCATCAGGTTCGTCTGGAGGTGCAGCCAGTCTTTCAACTCGTACTCGAGCACCGCGTTGGTGGTGCTCACGTCGCCGACGCCCTGTTCCAATTTGACGAACAGGCGCTGGCTGACCTGCTGGCCGATGGTCAGCTGCGCCGCTGCACCGCTTTCCGGCGCCGCCTGAATCTGAAACTCGCTGACGTTCAACAGGGACCCCAGCGATTTCGACAGCTGGCCAGCCAGTGATCCGAGCGCGAGCTGCTCGGCCCGTTGGTTCAGCGAAATCTGCTGGCCTTCGCCCAGCTGATTCACCGGCTGGTTGAAGACGATGAGGGACAGGATGTCGCCGCGCTCGAGCGGCGGGACGCTGGTCAGCTCGATGCGCGGCTTCTGCAGCGTGCCGCGAATATCGGCATTCGCCTCCACGCCCTGAATGATCCGTTGCGTCTTGAGATCAAGGGACGGATTCATCTGGTCGATCGGATCGCCGTTGAAGCGCACGAGGCCGTCACGAAGAATCGTGAACTGCCGCCCTTGAAACTGATACGAGCCCCGAACGGCGTTGACCGTGCCCGCAACGCGCACCTGCTGGTTGGGCGCTTTGGTGGCGCGAAGGTCGGCGCCGAGTGTGATGTTCAACGCACCCAGACCGATCGGTGAGGCCGCGGTCTGGAGGTTGTCGCTCTTGACGACGAGCGCGTTAGGAGCCGTGATGCGTACGTCGAGCCGTATGCCGGCGACCCCGGGGGTCTGATCGTCGGTCGGTGCCGCGGCCGCCGTGGTAGGTGTTGTCGGCGCCGGCGTCTCGAATTCGGTCGGCTTGGTCGAGTAACCGCCGCCGCCCGTGGTGGCGAGCAGCGGATCGAGATTGATGCGTCCGGTCGAGACGGCCAATTCGCCCTCGATGCGCGGCGCTCGCAGCTCGCCGGTGACCGTGAGATCACTGTCGATCTGCAGCTCGCCCATCTTGTTGCTCAGCACCTTGAAATCACGCGCGGTGATTTGCAGGTGACGTCGCCGGTGAGCGCGCGGCGAATCGGGATGTCGCCGGTCAGCGACAGCGTCGCGCTGCTGGTGTCGTAGAGGTTGAGCTCGGCGATGTGCACGCGGTCGTCCTGCAAATCGATGCGCCCAGTCAATCCGGTGTAGGCCACGCCGGTTGCGTCGACGGCGAACCCTCCATTGGTGAGCAGGATCGTGCCGCGCGGCTGCGGATCATCAGCCGGACCGGTGACGTCGATGGTGGCCTGCGCGGTGCCGGTCACGTTCGTCAGCGCGGTCGTGAAACCCTGCACGATCCCGAGATCGACCGGCGTGCTCTGGACGTGCAGGTCGAAGCCGCGGTCCGGCGATGAGGCCGCCGTGGGGGTGCCGGGCGCCGGCGTTCGCAGCGCGGCGGCCGGAATATAGCCGTTGACTCGCAGCGATGCTGTCGGGTTCTGCCGGAGCTCGGAATCGACGGTCAGGCCCGAGCCGTTGAATGACGCGGTGCCTTTCAAGGATTCGTAGTGGAAGTTCCGAAAGCCGCCCGACGTGACGTCGAAGTCGGCCTCCGCCTGTGGCGCCTCGGCCGTGCCCGCAATCGTCGCGGACGCATTCAGCACGCCTGAGAACTGCGGCGGTCGCAACAACACCGCGTCCACGTTGCTGAGGTTCAGGTTCTTGACGCCGATCGCGAGCGGCTCATGCGCGACCGCATTCGATGCCCCGAAGGTGCCGTCAGCGGTGATCTGCTGCTCGCCGCTGACCAACTGCAGATCCTTGACCGTGGTGAGGCCGCCGTCATATCGGATGGTAGCCTCAGTGCCGGACGCCAGCCGCCACTGCAGATCCTGCTGGGAGAGTTCGAGCTGCGTGAGTCGCAGTTCCTGCGCCCCGGGATGCAGCACGACGGTGCCGCCCGCGTTCATCGTCCGCGCAGCCTGCCTGGCGGTGATGTCGACGTCGACTTGCGACTGCGCATAGTGGGTCGTCGCCGCCAGTTCGTCGATCTGCTGGCCGCCGATCGTCACGAAGTTGACTTTCGTCATTGCGGACACCGTGGCGTCCGCTGCCGAAAGACTGGGGACGTCGACCGTGAAATCGCCGGCGACCATCAACGCGTCGACGCCGGCCGCGTTCAGATCGCCTGCGGTCAACATGCCGCTCGCTCTCGCGTTGCGGCGATTGCCCGTGACGGTCGCCTCGACGGTGACGATACCCTTCAGCGGCTGATCGATCAGCTTGCCGATGGTCTCGAGATTCGACGACTCGGCGTGGACTTTCAGATTCGACGCGCCGTTCGGCGTCAAGTCAACCATGCCGCTGCCTTGCAGCATCAGGTCCGGGCCAGCGGCGTCGAGCGTTCGGATTGCCACGACCTGCTGTTGATATTGCGCGTCGACGCTGGCGCGTTCGATGTCGAGCCCCCCGACCGTCGAGGGCGAGAGCGACAGTGTTGCCGTCCCGTCGAGGTGGTCGAGATCGAAGCCCGCGGACAGGTTCGTGAGCGTCGCCTCCGCGTCGAAAGAACCGGCCACGATGCCCTCGAGTTGCGCGCGGCCGCTGGCGACGCCAGGGTCCAGGTGGTCAACGCTGCCCTTCGCCTTCAGATGGACGGCGTCGCGATCGACCGTGGCGTCGAATGCCAACTGCGGCGCCTGGCCGCCGAGCAAGGTCGAATCGGTCAATTCGCCGCAGAGCGTGACCTGCATCACTGCTGGTGACGTGCCGCGACCTGCCGCCGTGACGTGGACGTTGAGCTCGCTGTGGTAGCGACCATCGTCGAGCGCCGGTATGCCGAACTCCTTTCCGACGCGCTGCAGATCGACGTTGGATGCGGTGACGTCCGCCTGGTAATCAACCTGCAACGGCTGGTGCGGCGTCGTCTTCATCGACACCGAGACCGTGCTGGCTGACGCCAAGCGCGCTCCAGCGATGTCGGAATCGGCCAGCCGCAGATCTCCGCGAATCTGTTCCGTCCCCGTTCCGGTCACGTGATACGACGTGTTAAGGTCTGTGACCGTGCTCGGCAGCTTCAACTGCCGCGGCAGCGCCGCCAGATTCACATGCCGGACGCTCCCTAGCACATCGAACAGCGGCCGCTGAGGATTCTGAACGGCGACCCGTCCTCGGAACGACGCCGCGGCCCGATAAGCGTCGACGGTCCCGTCGAGATCCACGGATCGGCCCATCACCTTGGCATTGGCCTGGAGACGTTCGATCGCGTAACCGAGGCCGGATACTCGCGGCGTGGTGATGGCGATCGTGCCGCGCCAGGTGTCGAGATCCGCGAGCGAGGCGGCGTGCAAGTCCGATTTGACGATCGCGGTCACATCGGTCTTTAGAGTGGCTTGCCGGACAACCGGCGCCACGTCGAAATGGCTGATCGATAGCTCCCCCCGGATCGCCTGGTCGGGCAGCGCCAGGTCGGCGACGAAATCCCCTTTCACATCGCCCGCGGCCGAACGGATCGCGATGTTCGCAGCGAGACGATCCAGTGGCCCCTCCACCTTGGCGTTGAGCGAGGGCTGGAGCAGAATGCCGGCGACCGCCGGGACAACCTGCGCAAACTCCGGCAGGGAAATCGCGTCTGCCGTCATCTGCATGCTGATCGTCGGCTTGGTGGTGTAATTGCGAATCGACCCCGCGGCGCGCAGCGACGACTGACTGGTCCGCAGCGCCAGCCTCCCGATCTCGACGGCATCGTCTTGCGCTCTGCTGGCCGGTCACCGGGTTGAGGCCCAGCGCGATCAGGCCGTTCCGGAGGCTCGCGTTGTTGAACGCATCGCTCTCAATCGAGCTCTCATGACGTTCGCCGGTGACCGACACGGACCAGTACGTGCGCGGGCCGAGGCGGCGTGTGAAGACCGCCTTGCCGCCGCCGACGACCGATCGATATGCCGGCGCGTAGGTGTGTGTACCACTGCTGTCCGATCACACCCAGGGAAACGCCGGCAACGAGTTCGGGCTGGCTCAGACTCAAGCGGACGCCACGGTCGAGTGACGACCAGCGAACGTGCGCCTCCGCCGTCCGTCCGCCGCCGATGAAATTGAACCGGCGATACTGGACGTCTGCTCGCGCCTTCTCTTCCGTGCCGTAGCCAACACCAAATCTCGTGCGCTCGGGCTTGCTTTCAACCAGGGTGATCCGCGTCGGAACCGCGGCGGGCTGATTCTCGGATGACGCAGCCGAGGCCACCGGCGGCTGGCCATCGGTCACTGTTTCGGTCGTGATGCCGACGTCCGTGGACCTGGTCCCCGGCTGCGTAGGTTCCACGGTGACGAACTGAAACAACTGCGTCGCGTAGAGACGACGCTGTGTATCCTGCAGGCGGCTGAGCCGGTAGAGATCGCCCTCCTTGTAACCGACCGAGCGGCGTACGACACGGTTGCTGACGTGTTGATTTCCCACGACTTCGGCGGGGCCAAAATGTGCGAGCTGACCTGGTTCGGCGCGCAGGGTCAGCGTGGCCATCTTGCCGGTAGGGCCATCATCTTCCTCGACGTTCACGATTGAGTAGGGATAGCCGCGGTCGCGCAGCGCGTTGAGCGACAGCTCGTGTGCCGTCACTGCCAGCTGACGGTCGCGCGGCTGGCCAGGCTTCAAGGGAATTTGCTTCTTCAGGCCATCGAGTGTCGCGGCGGGCAGGACCTCGAAGCCGACAAGATTCACGGCCGCGACCAGGAGCGGCTCTCCTTCCCGGATGATCACCGTGATATCCACGGCATCCTCGCGATGATTGAGCTTCACGTCGAAACCCGTGACGCGCGCATCCGGATAGCCGCGATCGATATAGAAAGTCTGAATCCTTTTCAGATCGTCGTCGACGCGCGTTCGCTCGAAGTACGCTTTCGTCCCCCATGGCAGACGCGAGTTGACGCGCGTCGCGACGACGTCTTTCAGCGCGGATTCGTAAAGCGTCTGCGCGCCTTTGAAGGTGAGGGAGTGAACCTGAACGGTCCCGGTGTCCTTACAGGCCACAGACCACGCAGCGAAGATCGCCAGAACAGCGCGTGCCCACACACGACCCATTTGCTGCCGAGTCATCAATACCCGTGCCACCGGTCGGAGGCCGGTGTCACTCGTTCCCCGCTCTCGTTCCGAGTCGAGACGCAGCACACATCTGCCACTGATCGAACCTGCACGTCTACTTTTCGGCAATGACGTGGGACCGGTGGTGAGTCTCGCGTCACGCCCGAACCATTGCGCCGAGCGGCCACTTGCCGCCGGCACGCGGGCTGCGGGGAGTCAATGGCGATCCCTCGCGGCCGACAGGCCCGGCACACTGCGCGACCCATTGCCCCCGTGAGTTGAACAGGAATCAATCGGTCAGGGAACTCTGCAGGGAACGTTCTTTGCTTTGGAGTCCTGGTCGGAGTGAAGGAGCACGCAGATGTCACCATCCAAAGTTGGTCTCACCGAACGATTTGCCTGTGCCGCAACCACATGGACCGGTACCAATTCCGCGTTTCTGATCGCCATCGCCATCATCGCCATATGGGGAGCGACGGGCCCGCTGTTTCACTACTCCGACACGTGGCAACTGGTCATCAATACAGGCACGACCATCATCACATTCTTGATGGTCTTTCTCATCCAGCGGACTCAAAACAAAGAGTCCCTGGCGATGCAGCTGAAAATCAACGAGGTCGTCGCTGCGCTCAACGGCGCGAGCAATCGGCTCATTTCCGTCGAAGATCTCTCGGAGGCCGAGCTCGAGCAGTTGCACGCTCGGTATGTGGCGTTGGCGAGCCGCCAGAAGGGAATCGACTCCACGTCGATTGACGGGGAGGCCGTTCCGCTCAAGGCCGCGAGTTAGGGCCCGGGCGGGAATCTTCCTTCCTGAACTGAGCGACGAGGTGATCGAACCGAAAATAAACACGTCCGACACTTCCGTCAGGCAGGGGGGGCCGTATATAGTTCCTGGCGGTGATCCCATGACACGAACGAGTGCGTTATTGGCCCCCACGCTTCTGCTCGCCACCCTCATCCCGACAGGCGTACACGCCCAGTCGGCGTCGCCAGGGCCCGCCGCCACCGCGGCGCCCTACTTCACCGAGAACTCGATGAACGTGTTCCGCCGGTTCACCGGCGACGGCGTCAGGACACTCGAGTTCTACGGGCAGGTGCTCGGATTCGGCAGCATCGGCGCGATCGGCGGCGTCTCGCGCTACCAGGTCGGGCCCTCGCAACTCAAGTTCACGAAGGCGGCGGCCAACGCGACGTACACGCGCGGTGGGCTCAACGACGCCGCCGGCATGCGCCTCTGGACGATGTGGTTTCCCGACGAAGAGGCGTTGACGAAGCGCTTCACGGACCACGGACTTCCGGCGCCGGCGTTTAAGACCATCGATGGCGTGCGCAGCGCGCTCGTCACTGATCCGGACGGCGAGTGGGTGCATCTCGTGGTGGCGCCCAACGCGCCGAAGGACACGTACGGCCGTCTCGAAATCGGCATCGCGGCCAACGATCTCGAGAAGAGCCGGGCGTTCTATCGTACGTTCGTCGGGCTCGACGAACTGCCGCCGGTGAAGGACTCGGTGATCGGCGTGACGAAATATCCCTTCCGTCACGGCTCGACGACGATCAGCCTGTGGGCCACGCCGGGGCAGAAACCGGTCAATCCGCGGCTCGCCGGCATCCAGTACGTCGTCAAGCCGGTCGATCCGATCTGGGCGCTGGCGCAGCAGCGGGCGATTCCCGTGGAGCAGCCGCTCGGCGAGACGCTCCCGGGACTGGTCACCACGTGGCTCTACGATCCCGATCAGGTCACGAACTACTTCGCGGAGATTCGTCCGCGCCCGCGGCCCGCACCAGCGCAGCCGCCAGCCACAACGCGCTGAACACCCGCTCACGAGCGGTGCCACCTTCGCCAGAGACTGCACCCTGGCGCACCTTCAGGCACGCAACTGAGGAATTGCCATGTCGCTTCGCCGCCTTGCCACGCACACGTTCGCCGTCCTGGTTGGCAGCGCCTCGCCCCTCTGGGCCGCGCTGCTCCTCGCCGTGCCCCTGCCGGCCCATGCCGATACGGCGCTTGACGAGTTCGCGCGCGAGGTCGACCGCACCGAGAGCCTGCGCGCGGTGATGAATCTTCAGCGCTCCTATGCCCAATATGCGCAGGCCGGCCTGTGGAATGAGGTCGGTGCGCTGTTCGCGCCGGACGGGCGCTTCATGTTCGACGGACTGATCATGCCGGAGCAGACCGCGAAGGGGCCTGCCGCGATCGCCGCCTTCCTGCGCACGCGCTACGGCGGCGGCTATGAGGGTCTCAAAGCCGACGGTCTCTCGACGATGATGATCGAGGCGCCGGTAGCGAATCTTTCCGTGGACGGCACCCGGGCCAAGGTGCGCTGGGAAGCGTGGATTTTCCACGGCATCGGCGGCCACGCGCGCGTCGAAGGTGGCGTATTCCAGAATGAATATACGCGCGAGGGCGGCGTCTGGAAGATCGGCGAAGCTCATTACTATCCAGAATTCGACGGTCCCTATGACACCGGCTGGACCAATTGGGGCGGCGGCGACCTGCCGGTCGTTCCACGCCACTACACCGCGGATTCGGCCGGCGTTCCGATCCCGCCCGCAATCGGCATCGCACCCAGGAGCAAGGCAACGCTCGCCGCGCTCTCGGAGCGGGTGGACCGGCTCAATGACGAAGACCGCATCCGCAATCTCCAGTCGGCCTTCGGCTACTACCAGGACCGCAAGATGTGGGACGACGTCGTCGATCTGTTTGCTGACGCTGGCGTCGTCGAAGTCGGCGGCCATGGCGTCTGGCGCGGCAAGGCGGGCGTCCGACGGTGGCTCGAGACGATGGGCCCGGCCGGGCTCCGTCACGGCCAGCTCAACGACCGCGTCCAGTTCGACGTCACCGTCGAGATCGCACCTGGGGGCAATGAAGCGTGGGCGCGCGGGATTGAACTCGGCATGCTGGGAGAAGCGGACCAGGAAAAGGGCTGGTGGGAAGTCGGCACTTTCAAGAACCGCTTCGTCAAAGAGAGCGGGATGTGGAAGGTCCGCGAGATGCGCCGCTTCACACTCGTCAAGACCGACGTGTTCCAGGGCTGGGGCAAGAGTCGGATTGTCGAGCCCGTGCCAACTGGCGCCAGCAAGCCGGACGCGCCTGTTCCGGTCAACGATGCCGCGACGCCAGGCCTGAGCATGCCCGCCTTCCTCGGCACTCATCCGGTGACCGGAAAGCAGGTCCTGCCGGCAGGCCATGCCAAGACCGTTGCGGCGAGTGCGCTCACCGGTGCGATCACCACGGGCCAGGCGGCGGCCGGCACCCTTGCGGAGGCCAGGCGGCGGCTCGCCCGCTCGGCGGCCTTTGACGGCGTCGTGAACGTGTCCGCGGCCTACGGTCACTTCCTCGACGATGAACACCCGGCCGGGTTCATCGGCGTCCTGGCGACGAAGGGTTTCAAGGGCGGGCGCACCGGCTACTACGTGACGAGAGCGAGCAACATCAAGGCGCGCGTGCAGCGCGATCCGCCCACGACGAGGGAGGGCGTCTCCTATCACTGGCTGTTCCAGCCGGTCGTGCTGGTCTCGGACGACGGGCGATCCGCGACGGGACGGATGCGCCTGTTCCAGCCCCGCACGGCCAAGACGGTCGGGAAGGCCGGCGATTTCCTTGCCGCCTCCATCCTGGCCAGCACCTATCACGACCGTTACGTGCTGGAGGACGGTGTCTGGCGGATCTGGGAACTGACGGTCGATGCGCAATACATCAGGCCAGTCGCCTTCAAGGACGGCATCTGGGCCAAGTCGAAGGACCCGGCCCCACCCAATCCCAACGCCGTCCCGCGGGCCAGCGCTCCAGGACGCGGCGCTCGGCTCGACATCACGGCCGAGGATCTTGGCGCAAGACCGGACACGGTGCAATGGCCGAGCATCAGACCGATGTGGTTCGGCTATACCAACCCGGTAAGCGGGCGGATCCCCGAGCTTCACCAGAAGGACTGCGTGCCTTGCGGAGTACGGCCGGATCTGCGGTTCGATGCGAACGGCTATCAGCAGCCGCCCGATGCGCCGGAGGCGAACCGGGCGCCTTGAGGAGTCAGGTTGTCAGCCCGCGATGAGGCTGTCGGCGATCTGCGTGTTCAACCGTACAGTGGAGGACGCATCATGATCGAAGCGCTGCTGCTCATTGAAGGCAAGAATGTGTCGGAGGAGAAATTGAGGAGCCTGTCGCTCGCGAACGCCAAACAGATCGTCTTCGGCCGCTTCGCCGGCAACAGCCACGTCCTTCACGTGGCCACCGACACGCACGCCAATCTTCAGAAGGCGATCCTCGCGTTCGCGGGCGTGGCGGGCGTGGCGAGCGTGCTGACGCTGGCGGTTCGACGGGTGTAGGACAAGACGGCGGGTGCACGATGACCCACCGGGCGCGCGTGCCCCGTTCCATCTGGATGAGGCATCGCTGTGGTTTTCGGGGTCACGAATCGCGCCGCTCCCGCGTCAACACGTGATAGGTCGTGGAACGCATCCCGACGCCCGCGCCTTTGAGCTTGTCCTGAATATTCTGATGCAGGTCACTGTAGATCGTGAACTTGCTGCTGGGCGAATTCGTGTAGACGTTCAGTTCGTAGGTCACGCTGGATTCATTGAGCGTGACTTGATGGACGAAGGGCGAGGGCTCCGCCAGGACCAAGGCCGTGGAGGTGGCGGCTTGAATGAGGAGCTCATGCACCTGGCGCCACGGCACGTCGAAGTCTACCGTGACCGCGGTCTGCAGAATCAGCCCCGGGCCTTGCGCATTGGAGCTGAAGTTTTCGACATGATTGGTCATCACCGTCGAATTGGGGACCGTCACATCGACATTCTTCGAGGTCCTGAGGCGGGTGACCAGCAGCGTCTTCTCGGTCACGTCACCTTCGACATCGCCAATCTTGACGCGGTCGCCGATCTGGAAGGATCGCGTATAGGTGAGAATCACCCCAGCCACGATATTCGCCACTGCCGAACTCGATCCCAGCGAAATCAGCACACCCAGGAAAATCGAGACGCCCTGAAACGCGGGCGAACTCGATCCAGGCAGATACGGAAAGATGATGATGACGGTGAATGCGACCAGCAGCAGTTCGATGATCTTGTACGTGGGCATGGCCCATTCCGGATAAAATCCGGACCAGCCGATGTTGCCCTGTTCGACCTCGCGAAACACCGCGCGGGCCATCCGTAGAGCCCCGGCGCAAAGAAACGCGGCGACGATGATGAAGAAAATGCTCGGCAGGTAGAGGATGAACGCGGTAATCGCGGCCCGCACGGGCGAGAGGATGTAGAACAACAGGATCACGCCCCACTCGCGGGTCTGCGGGAAGAAGCTGAAGACCAGGGGCAGATAGAAATAGAACAGCAGCAGCGTGATCCCCAGGCGCGTCAGCCGGGCGGCCTGCGTCAGCACGGCGGCGATCCGGGCGGCCGATACCAGCTCGAACGTTTGAACCTGAATGGGCCGGATCCGCCGGGCATTTTCAATCGCGGCGTAAATCCTCACGAACACGCGTCGCATCGTCAACAAGATGGCGATGAGGATCAACGTGCTGAGCAAGGCATACAGCGCCCCCAGCAACAGCCCTTTGTAGGCGAGAACAATCGGCAGCATCAGATGTGTGTCCACGGTTAAGGAATTTCGATCGAATCTATCTGGTCACATTACGATAGCGCAATGAACACGACGCGTCGGCTCACGATCGTCCTCACGCTGGCGGTCTGCATGGCGGCCGTACCGGGGAGGGCGCAGTGGATTTCGGTCCGGCTGCCCGGCACACCGAGGTCGCGCGATGGCAAGCCCAATCTGTCGGCGCCCGCGCCACGGTCGGCGGACGGCAAGGCGGATCTATCGGGGATCTGGATGAGCGTCAGGGCGCCGGTTCCTGACGAGCTCCGTGGATCGACCGGCCTCGAGCTGTTCGCGCCAAGGGATTTCGTCTTCCCGCTCCAGCCCTGGGCTCGCGAGCTCTACGAAGCGCGCCACGCGCGGATGGGCGCCGGGCGGCCATCCGAGCGGTGCCTGCCCCACGGGATCCCGGACGCGATGCTGCCGGCGACGCCGTTCAAGATCGCGCATACGCCGGGCCTGACGTTGATCCTGTACGAGCAGGAATCGAGGTTCCGGCAGATTTTCACCGACGGGCGCCGGTTTCCCGTGGATCCGAATCCGGCGTGGCTTGGCTACTCGATCGGCCGCTGGGACGGCGACACCTTCGTCGTGGAGACGAGCGGCCTCAACGATCGGACCTGGCTCGACGACAGCGGCCACCCGCACACCGACACGCTGCGCACGACCGAGCGGTTCCACCGCCACGATTTCGGACACATGGACATGGCGATCACGATCGACGATCCAAAGGCCTACACACGGCCGTGGTCGATCACGATTCCGTTTGCGATCCTGCCCGATACGGAGCTGATCGAGAATATCTGCGAGAATGAGAAGGACGCCGCCCGGCTGCAATGAAGACTGTTTCATGGCCAAGTAGACACACTGCTTCGAGGACTTATGCCCATCAGCGACCTGCTCTTGTCCGAATTTGACGAGGAAGTGAAGAAGACGCGCACGATGCTCGAGCGCGTACCGGCCGAAAAAGGCGACTTCGTCCCGCATCCCAAGTCCATGTCGCTCGCAAGGCTGGCGCCGCACGTAGCCGAACTCTCCGGCTTCGGACTGAGTGTCCTGACGACGCCCGGGCTGGACTTCGCAGAACGCAGCTACACACCGCTGCCCTTCGAGTCCCCATCCCAGCTCGTGCGCGTGTTCGACGAAGGCGCGGAGAAAGTGCGGGGAGCGCTCCAAGGTGTCGCGGACGCGGCGTGGACCGAGCCGTGGAAGCTGTCGTTTCAGGGCAAGACGATCTTCGCGGGGACGCGATTCCTGGCCTATCGCCAGATGTTCCTCAATCACATCGTCCATCACCGCGCCCAGCTCGGCGTCTATTTGCGTCTGAATGACGAGCCGGTGCCTTCGACATACGGCCCCTCCGCCGACGATAGACTTGGTTTCTGAGACCGCACAGCGTATGCCAAGAGGTCCTGGCATCGGACTCGATCTGACGGATGGGAAGCGCGCGGGGCAGAGTGAGAATGCGCAGCGTCATGACTTCTGAAGTCGCGGTGCCCGCTCTCGACAGAGCGCCCACGGAAAGAGGTTGCGAGTGAAACAGTCTTTCTTCTGGTCCCACGCTATTGCGATCGCTGTTATCGGTGCTGCGGCCGGAAACGCGCAGGCGCAACGCGGCCCCGCCGAGCCGCAGATGCGCGGCGACGGGCCTGCGCCCGAGGCCAAGCCTTTCTCGATCACCAGGACCGATCCGGCGCTCGACCAAATCATCTCGCCCGACGCCAAACTGGTCGAGCTTGCCCACGGCTTCGGCCTCACGGAAGGTGGACTCTGGATTGCGGACGGCAGGAGCGGCTACTGGATCTTCACCGGCCTGCTCGACAACGTCTTGTATAAGGTCACCCCGCAAAAGCAGGTCTCCGTCTTCATGGAGAAGGCCGGCTACACGGGCACCGACACCGATCATGTCGGCACGCAGACTCGCGCTGGACGCAGTCACGTGCTGCTGATTGGTCCGTCCTGCACGGGCATGGATCACCAGGGCCGGGTGATCTGGTGCGCCGATAACGATCGCCAATTGATGCGCCTGGAAAAAGACGGGACCCGTACGGTGCTGTCGAGCGGCATGAACGGCCAGAAATTCAGCGGCCCGAACGACATCGCCATCGCGGCGGACGACGCGGTGTATCTCGCGGACAACGATTTCGGTCTTCGCGACGCGGGCAGGAATCCCGACAAGCAGCTGCAAAACGGCATCTACCGGATCAAAGACGGCAAGACGACGCTCGTGCTCAGCGGCACCGATCTCGGCGGCACGCCGAACGGCATCGCGCTGTCTCCCGATGGCAAGTGGATGTATCTGTCTACGGCCGCCCGCAAGATGAGGCGTTATGCCGTCAATCCGGACGGGACAGTGGGCGCGTTCACGGTCTTTACCGAAGGCGTCGGGATTGGGGACGGCCAGAAGACCGACACCGCGGGCAATGTCTACTCGACCGGTGGCGCAGGCCCAGGGATCGTCCGCATCACGTCGCCCGAGGGGAAGCTTCTTGGCACGATCAATCTGCCGATCTACGGCGGCGAGCCCAAGAAGCAGATCTGCTCGACCAACGAGGCATTCGGCGGACCGGATGGTAAGACGCTGTTCATCGCCGGCTGCGACGCCGTCTATACGATCCCGCTCAAGACGGCCGGCATCGTTCCGGCGAATAACGTCAGCAAGTAGTCGGATCGAGCAATCAAAAATCGTCGCTGCGTTTTTCAGCGGCCTGTCAGGTCTCTCAACACCCAAGGGGAGGTGAAGGTCAGCGTCCGCCGGCTGCAGCAGGAGCCGCCGCTGGCGCCGTGACGTCGTTGAAGGCCTGTCGCGATTTGAACTTCCAGGCGCCGTCCTCGCGCACCAGTGTGTCCTCGTACCGGCCAGCGATCTGGATGCCGGGGCCGCGCGCGCCGCTGACGAAGGTCCATCGCGACCACGCCGTGGCGCTGTCGCCCTTCACGTCGATCTTGAAGTTCGACATGATGCGCCTGCATCGGGACTGGTAGCAGCGCGACACAGACCGCGAGTACGACGACTACCCGGATTCGCGCGGTAAGAACTTCCACCCATTCTTCGGCGAGGCGATCGAGGTCAACGGCAACGAGGCCACTGCCGTCAGCAAGGGCGGCTTTGTCATGGCGAGCGGCGCCAACAAGCCGGAAATGCTGCTTCTGGCGACGTATCACGATCAATTCGTGCGCGAAGACGGGCGCTGGAAGTTCAAACGCCGCGAAGTCCATGGGGATATTCCGGTTCCGCGCGCGCCGGCTCAATAGAGATCTGGTGACGGCGAACCGCGATGTGACTCGTCAGCAGGGTGCAGCCGATCCGAACAAAACGAACAGCGTCGCCTGTGGCACTGGGAGCCAGCAGATTTAAGGCAACGGCCTCGGCAGGCCACAAGGACCCATCTTCCTCGACCACATCCGTCCTCGTGGTTGAGGATTTGGACACAACAGTGCGATGCTTGCAGTGGCGTTCTCAAGCGGCGCCACGACAACCGTGACCGCGAAGGATTCAACACAACCGAGCGTGGTGGGGCCGGACGAAGTGGGGTCCCGGGAATTCCGCACGTTCCTGAGCCGCCTGTTCCACTCGATCACGAAACCCGGGAGGGCAGCGACCTCGCCTGCCCGTGCCGCGGACCTCGTCGCACGCTGTCGCGCGCTGTTGTCCGAGCGTGGTGAAGTCTCGGGAGCGCGGCTGGCGTCGGAAGTGATCGAGGCCTACACGTCGCTGCCGCCCGAGGATCGCGAGTCGTTCTTCGATTTCCTGGCCGACAAGTTGTCGGTCGACCCGGACAGGGTCGATCAAGCGGCGGCCGCGTATCGAGACGATCGTTCCTGGTCCCACCTGAGTCGATTGCAAGCGGCCGTGGAAGCGTCGCGGCAGGAGCTGTTCCGGCGGATCAATATGGGGGCCGGCGGGACGGCGATGCTGTTGAGGATGCGTCGGGAATGGCTGGCCACGCTGACAGACCATCCCGAGCGCAGCGCGCTCGACGCCGATCTGCTGCACCTCCTGAAGTCCTGGTTCAACCGCGGGTTTCTCGTCCTCCAACGGATCGACTGGCGCACCTCAGCGCTCGTACTCGAACGATTGATCCGCTACGAAGCGGTCCACCAGATTCAGGGCTGGCGCGATCTGCAGAGGCGTCTTGAAGCCGATCGGCGATGCTACGCGTTCTTCCATCCGACGCTCCCCGATGAGCCGCTGATCTTCATCGAGGTGGCGTTGACGCGCGGCCTCAGCGCGCAGATACAGCCGCTTCTGAATCCAGACAGTCCCGTGCTCGATCCGCTGCGCGCCGACACCGCCGTGTTCTATTCGATCACGAACTGTCAGGAGGGCCTGCGGGGAGTCTCTTTTGGAAATTTTCTCATCAAGCAGGTGGTCGAGGATCTTGGGAAGGAATTGACCCGCGTGAGAAGCTTTGCCACGCTGTCCCCGATTCCTGGATTCCGCCAGTGGCTCCAAACGGAAGCCAACATCGACCCGGTCGCCCAGTCGCGCGACGAAGTCGTTCGCTGGTGCGCCCGCTACCTGCTGCATGCCAAGCAGGGCCGGGTGCCAGCCGACCCGGTCGCACGATTCCACCTGGCCAATGGCGCCAAGCTCGAGCGGCTCAATTGGATGGGAGATACGTCGGCGGTGGGCACCGAACGATCGTTCGGCCTGACCGCCAACTACGTGTACCAGTTGCGAAACGTTGAACGCAACCACGAGGCGTACGCCAGAGACTTCACGGTGGTCGCTTCCCCAACTCTCGAGCGGCTCGCCCTGCACTCAGGCGCCCGTCGCGGGCGATCGAGTGCAGGAAAGCAGCGATGACGGCGGCGGCACTCCAGGAGTGGGCGAGCACGAACCCGCGCCAGGTTGTACACTCCCCAGCGCATGCTGGATGGCCTCTTCGGCCGCCTGTTACAGGATCGAGGCGCGAGAAGCGCGCTGGTGCCGCTGATGCGCGCCTACATCCGATATTTTCCCGTCAGCGCCGGGAAACCTTTCGTCTGGAGCCGGATCGTTGACCCGTACCTCGCCTGGGAGCCGCGTGCATTCCGCGCCCGTACGGCCTTTGGATTCCACGTCGAAGGCGATACCAAGGATCTGATCCAGCAGTGGGTCTATTACTTCGGCATCTGGGAGCCCGCGTTGACGACCTGGATCCGGCGGCGTCTTCGTCCCGGCGACCTGTTCGTTGACGTCGGGGCCAACATCGGGTATTTCGCGCTCCTGGCCTCGAAAGCGGTCGGGCGATCCGGACGAGTCGTCGCGATTGAAGCGTCGGCCTTCATCTTCGACAGCCTCCGCCGGAACGTCGCGACCAATGGCGCAGACAATGTGCGCGCCATCCATGCCGCGGCCTTCGGCTCCCGCTCGACCGTGCGCCTCTATCGTGGCAACGATGCCAACTGCGGGGAGACGACCATCGACGAACAGTATGGCGGAGAATTCGAAGCTGACGTCGAAGCCTTTCCGTTAGACGAGCTGTTGACCGTGGCGGAACTTCAGTCAGTCCGGTTGATCAAGATCGACACGGAGGGCGCCGAGTACTCGATTCTCGCCGGTTTTGACGCGCTCGCACGATTGCGCAGTGACGCCGAGCTCATCGTGGAAGTCCATCCGACCTACCTGGCGCATCGGGGCGAGTCCGTCGAGGGGATCCTGAAGCTGACCGCGGCCGCCGGCTTCGTGCCGTACGTCATCAAAGAGGAATACTGGGGGCCGGCTTACCTCCAGAACGGCTGCGTCGCGCAATCGCCCCGTCGACTGACCGAGCCGGTGACACAAGACGGCGCCGTTCTGATCTTTTCGCGCACCGACGCCGCCGTTCTCGAATGAACGAGCGCCTGGTCTTCTGGACGTCAGCGTGGTTCGCGATCGGGCTGGTCGCGGTCAAGGCGCACTACCTGAACGTCGTCGAGTCCCCGCCTGGCGAAGGCCTGGATTACCTACGTTCGCTGGCGGCGATTTCTTACGGAGACGTGGCGTTCGCAACCGTCATGTGGACCTTCGCACGCGCGCTCACCGGACTGGCTCACAACCGGTGGGCGGCGGCCGCGGCGCGGATTGTCGCCGGCGTGTCGGCCCTCTGCATTTTGTACGCGGCCATCAACGTGGTGGTGTTCACGGTCTTCGGCGGCTTCTTGACCGCATCGCTCATCGCGCTGGTCCGGAACGTGAGATTTCTCAGCACGGCGGCGGGAGCACGGTTCGGCCCGCGAGTGATCGTCGGCCTGGCGGCCTTGCCGATTGCTTATCTGGCGCTCGTCGCGGTGACGATCCGCGTCTCGGGACCCATGAAGACATCGTGGAGGTACGTGATCAGCGGGGCGGTGGTGGCCGCGTGGCTCTTCTTGGGCCATCGCGCCTACGCGGCTCCGTGGGCTGGACGACAGGATCGCCGCATCGCTGAAAATGCACATTGGACGCTCATCACATCGTGCTGGCGCGCCGTGACCCGCGGCGTCGTCAGTACGGACGGAGAATTCCCACGCGACGATCTCGCCGATTTCGAGCCCCCGCCACCCGCGCAACCACCGGCCTCGTCTCCGCGGAGCCCGAACGTCGTGCTGATTGTCCTTGAATCGGTCGGGGCGCGATGGACGAGCCTGAACGGTTCGTACGACACGACACCGAATCTTCTGGGCGAGGCCAGGCACGGCGTGGTGTTCGATAATTTCTATTCCCACGTCGGCCGGAGCTCGAACGCGCTGGCCGCCCTGCTGCTGTCGGCGTATCCAAAACTCGACTTCCAAGACATCACGGACGAGCATCCGAGGCTTCCCGGCACCTCGCTGGCCGAGGTATTTCGCGCCCGCGGCGCTCGCACCGCGTTCGTGACGTCGAGTAGCCTGACATGGGGGCACTGGGCCGATTTTCTCGAGAGCCGAGGCTTTGACGAGCTGCGCGGCTATCACGATCTTTCGTGCTCGGAGCCGCCGTCTGAGTGGGGCGTCGAGGATCGCTGCATGGCGGACGCCATCATCCAATTCATCACCCAGAATCGCGAACGGCCGTTCTTCGTGATGGGATGGACGACGCAGACGCATTATCCGTACGAGCCCCCGGAGAACGTCCCGCATCTCGAATTACTCCGCGAGCCTGGACCCGATCAATGGGAGCTCGACCGCTACCTCAATGCGCTGCACGAGTCCGATCGTCAACTGGGCCGGCTGTTCACCGCGATCCGCCAGGCCGGCCTGGAGAGCGACACGCTGACCGTTGTCGTCGGTGACCACGGGCAGGCCTTCGGCTATCCGCACAACTCCTACGCGCAGGGTCAGACGGCGTACGAAGAGGACGTGCGCGTGCCGCTGCTGATCCATTTTCCCCGCGCCTATCGTGATGGGATTCGCTCGAAAGTACTGGGAGGCCAGGTTGACCTGGCGCCAACGATCGCCGAGCTTGCCGGGCTGCCCGCGGCGCCCGAATGGCAGGGGCGGAGTCTCTTCGCCACACTCCGGGCTCCGCGCGTGTACTTTTCAGTCGGCGAGGACCGCTTCATCCTCGGCGTTCGGGAGCACAACTGGAAGTATCTGTTCGATCTTCGACAAGGCGCCGATGAGCTCTACGATCTCGATCGCGACCCGGACGAACAGCACAATCTGGCGAGCGTGCAATCGGCTCGGTCCGCGCGTTTGCGGCAACATCTCGCGGCCTGGATGGAGTCCAATCGCAAGCAATACCTTCGGTAATCGCCGCCTCGCCCGCCTGGCAGCCCGTGGTAGAAGTCCGTCTGCATTCGGCGAACGCTGCATCCCGCTTCCCACCCCAACGCGGGTGCCGCGTTGGGGACCCCGGGCCTCGCGGCGTTACTCAACGCTCAAACTTGCTTCATCTTGCGAGACTCTGGCTTGAGAAGATGTCTAGGGCTGCGTGACGGTCAGGAGAAACGCGCCCAGGACCTCATTGGTCGTGAAGTTGCAGTGTCCATAACGCTGGACGGGCAGCGGGATGAACCGGCCACGGAACGATGCCTCGAACTTCAGCGAGTAGAGCAGTTCCTGCCAGCTGGGAATCACGTCGTCGCCGGTGGTGTGCAGCGTCACGAGCGGGATGCTGAGATCGCCGCTGGTCTGATAGGCGCGCAATGCCGACACCGCGGCAGCAGCGGCGCCAAATCGCTGCACCCGCTCGTTCAAACGCAGGTCGTTGCGCGATCCGAAATACCACGTCAGCCGGTTGCCGAATGGGTTGCCACCCAGCTTGCGCGCGGCGTCGTTGGTCGCGAACGCGTTGTACCAGAGCGCGTCGAGCGCCGTCTTGACCACGGTGGCCGGATTCGCCGGATCGTAGGCAGCGTGTGCCACCTTCAGCAGCTCGATCGCACGAGCCGGATTGGCCGCCAGCGCCGCGGTGATCGCCGGCACGAACAGCGCATCCCAGTGCGCCCTCACCGTGATGGGGATGTCGATGGGCGATCCGGGAATCACTCCCGGAAAGAAGTAGTCGAACAGTACCCGGAAATTGCCGAAGTAGTTGATTTGCGCACGGAAGTCGCCGATCGGGCCGCAAGTGGCGAGGCCGCCGAAGAACAGCTCCGGTGATCGCTCCGCGAGCAGAGCCGCGACCAGTCCGCCCTCGCTCACCCCAGCAATGAACCTTCGAAGCGGGACCGAGTAATGCCTATCGAAATGCGTCACGAGTTCCCGGATGTCGGCGGCGCCCTCGAGTATGGCCAGGCCGTTCTGACGGTAGCTCGTCGTCGCGAACGCGAAGTCCTGGCTTTGAATAACGGTCGGGAGCGACGACCCGTCGGGAAGCGCCAGGTAATGGAAGCCGATCGGCAGCTCCGGAGCGACGTATCCGGGAGCGAAGACGACCAGTTGCCCGTTCCATCCGAGCGGCACGCAAATCCGCGACAACGCCCCGCTGTGGAGGGTACCGTCGACGCATGGCTGGGGGACCGCGCTCTGCGCGCGAGCTGGTGCCGGCAAAGCGGCGACGAGCATCGCCGCGAAGGTTGTGACTCCGATCGCCGGCTTCATCCTGAACCGCATCATCGCTATCCTCTCACTCGAAAGTTTTGGTGTGGCGGCCGAAATTTGGTCAAGATCCTACACTCGCTCGACTTCCCTGTTCGAATATTCTTGTCTCTAAATTACTCCGTTTCGCAATGACGGCGACTATTCGGGCATCGGCGCCCGATGCGTTGGCGCGCTCTCCCAAACGTCTTCCTTACAAAAAATCGATTATGAGCGGCGTATGATCGCGTTCAAGGAGTGCCACTCATGAAACGCTATCGCCTGCTTGCGATCCTCGCTGTCGTTGCATTGATGCTGAACGCGCCACTGGCTGTTGCCCAGACCAAGAAGCCTGCCCCGAAGGTTGCCACCGCGGCGGCTCCCCTCGATATCAACAGCGCGACGAAGGCCGAACTGACGACGTTGGCGGGCATCGGTGATGCGTACTCTCAAAAGATCATCGACGGTCGTCCCTACGCGCGGAAAGACGAACTGGTGTCGAAGAACATTGTCCCGCAGGCCACCTACGACAAGATCAAGAGTCGGATTATCGCCACACAGCCGAAGAAGAAGTAGCGCCAGTGACAAGCGACTCTCGAGCAGTGTGTCCACAACGCCGGCTGAAATGAAGAGGCACCACGTCATTTCCGACTCACAAAATCATCAAGCACTTCCCACCTGTTCACTTCCCTGCTTCCCTTGATCTCCGACTTGATCAATTGAAGCAGCCGCCCTTTCTCGCTCTTGGCCTGCCGCCGGCCGATCCTGGAAAGCTTGTCCAGGCTCTGTCCCTGGTCAATCAGTCTCGCGCCTCGTTCGCCGCCTTCGCTAAGATAGACCTTGCGCAGGAACCAGTTGTCGTACGGCACGTGGACGAGCAGGAAATCGCCGAGGGCAGGCTGGGAGACCACGAGTGCCTTCTTCTTGGTCATTGCAGAGACTCCGCGTTCAAGTAGTAAGCCACGTCATGTGACACGAAAGATGGAGGGAACGTGCGGACTCACGAGCGCGCCATTCTGCTGGCATTCGTCATCGTGGCCTCGGCCGCGCCGTCGCGGCCGGCAGGGCAACGACCGGATGGGCCGCGGCCCTCTGAACGTTCCTGGACGCACCCCAGAACACCGTGGGGCGATCCCGACCTCGGCGGCGTCTGGACCACCGACAACAATTTCTCGATCCCGCTCGAACGCCCGGCCGCGGTGGCCGACAAGGTCTTCCTCGATGGGAAGGATCTGGAAGAGGCGCTGGCGGCGCGCGCCAGGACCATTGCCGCAGTGGAGAACGGGGGCCAGGTAGGCCAGGTAGGCGCGGGGCCCACGCATTGGTACGAAACCCTGACCGCACGCTCGCGACGCAGTTCGCTGATCATCGACCCGCCGAATGGCCGGCTGCCCGCCTTCACGTCCGCAGCACGTCAGCGGGCCGAAGCCGCCAGGGCGTCGAGCGGACGCGGTCCCGCCGACTCGTGGGAGGACCGCAGCCTGTGGGATCGGTGCATCACCGTCGGGCTGCCCTATGTGATGTTCCCCACCGGCTACAACAACAACGTGAAGATCCTGCAGACGGCGGGCTATGTGACGATCACCCACGAGATGATCCACGAGACGCGCATCGTGCCACTCGACGGCCGGCCGCATGTGTCGCCCGCCATTCGCCAGTACATGGGCGACTCCAGGGGCCGATGGGATGGCAACACCCTGGTGATCGACGTCACCAACTTCCACCCGAGTGTCACGACCTTCCACCCGACCGCGAACTTCCGCGGGTCCGGCGCGACGCTGCACCTGATCGAGCGCTACACACGAACCGGCCGCGATCAGATGCGCTACGAGGTGACCGTCGACGACCCGAGCACCTTCGAGCGGCCGTACACGGCCGTGCTCGACTTGAGTCCGCAGGAAGGCATTTACGAATATGCGTGTCACGAAGGAAACCGCGGCCTCGAAAACATCCTCAGCGCAGCGAGATCCGAGGAACGAGCCGCGGCGCCTGCGCGGTAACGCCGTTCCTTTTGCTTCCGGCGTGGCTATTTGGTTGGCGGGGCGGCGGGTTTCGCCGCCGTCGCCGCCGTCTTCTTGACGAACTTCTGCAGACAGCCACCCGACTTGCTCACGTCGCAGCCCCCCGTCAAACCGCCGAAGACGTTGCCCAGTTCGTCGGCCGCCAGCCCTTCCGGGCGGGTGCCTTCGATGAAGTACTTCAGCGACCCGTCTTTCGCGCTGCCGATCCGGATGCCGTTCTTCCAGCCCGGATTGCGGATGGCGTTGCCGCCGCCCTCGACCGCGTCTTCGGGTCCACCGATGCGCTGATTGGATTCCGAGTCGGACACGATGAGCGTGTCGTCCTTCAGGATCCAGACGCCGCTCGGCCGGCCGAAATGCGTCCAGACATCGACGACGTTCATGTCGCGGTCGAAGATCTGGATGCGATTGTTCGAGCGGTCGGCCACAAAAAGACGGCCCTTCGAGTCGTACGCGAGTCCGTGGGGACCCATGAATTCACCGGGTTTTCGGCCGTGTCGGCCGAATTCCTTGATGAACTTGCCATCGCGTGTGAACCACACGAGGCGGTCGCCGTCCTGGGGTCCCTTGCTCGGGCGGGGCCAGTGGCCATCGGCAATCAGAATGTTCCCATCCGGCGTGGCGCGGCACGCCACCGGCTGCAGGAACGTGTCCGTGCCCGCTTTGGAGACGCCGGCCTGGCCCAAGGTGAGCAGCAGCTTGCCGTCCGGGCTGAACTTGAACACTTGATTGCCCTTGACGCCCGTGTCAGGGCTGTCGTTGAACGAGCTGCTGTCGGCCGCCCAGAAGTTGCCATCCGAATCCTGGCAGAGGCCGTGCGACGAGGAAAACGTCACCTCGAACCGCTTGACGATGTTCCCGCTCGGGTCGATATGAAGGATCGCCGGGTTTCCGCGGTGCTGCATCCAGACGCCGCCCTTCCCGTCGGGGAGAAGCCCGATGGCGGCGCCCGGTTTGATGTCACCCAGGTGCGGCCAGCTTTCCAGCATGCGGTACGGGTTGACCATCGAGTTGTTCTGGACCAGTTCGGTGGGGGGCGGAAGATTGGCGCGGCCACCTTGTCCCTGGGCGACCGTCTGGAGTCCGGCCAGTGCCCCCGCAGCGAGGATCGTCCCGCAGAGCGTTCGTGCGATTGAGCTGACATGCGACATCGGTATCTCTCCCTTGAAAGGGGTCATGGTCGGGTCCTCCGCTTTCTACGCCACATATCGTCTTCTGAAAAGTCGCACAGCGGGCGTATCGCGAGAGCACGCTTGGTCGGCCGCGGCGGGCTTGTGGCGAATACTAATGCATCTCACTACCGGACAGGAACAAAACGGGGGCGCCGCTGACGGTGAATTACATTCAGTGACATTCGGTGACAATTCGGTGAACAACTTTCCTTGACAGGCCGCTTGACGGCCGTTACGCTCGCGCCGTTCATGTTCAGGGCCTCTCTCTGTCTCACGTCGCGCAATTTCAATGCGCCGAAGCCCACAACCGCGGGCAACAGGTATGTCGGGCCATCTCGTCCGCTGGAAGCGTGATTCGTTGCAAAAGTCCCGGAGCAACGCCGCGAGGCGGGATGCCCGGCCCGGGAGTTATGTCACGTATCACGGTTGCGGTCAGCGGGACTCTGCCGGAATCGCGATCGGCCTGCGGGGTGAACCTGCCACTGCAGCCGTCTGACGATCTCCGACCTCCAGTGCCGTCGACGATCGTGTCCGGCGGTTGCAGTTCATGGGATAGCTCGGTCCGGATTCAGTTCAGGAGGAATTTGATGCGACGAATCGTGGGGTTCGCGTTCATCGCGATGCTGGTGGTCGCCACATCGCCGGTCTCGGCCCTCGCACAGGGGAGCAGTGCGGCAACCATCACGGGCGCCGTGAAGGACGCGTCGGGGGCCGTCCTGCCGGGCGTGACGATCGACGTCGCGACGCCCGACGGGACCAACACTCGAAACGCGGTGACCGACGACAAGGGCGAGTACCGTATCGACGGCTTGCGCTCGGGCGCCTACACGGTCACATACTCGCTCTCGGGCTTCTCGACGTTCAAGCGCGCCGGCCTGCAACTGCCGCCGAGCTTCACGGCCACGGTCAACGTCGAGCTCAAGGTCGGCGGCCTGGCCGAAAGCGTGACCGTGACGGGCGAATCGCCGCTCATCGACACCCAGAACCTGACCCAGCAGAAGACGGTCAGCAAGGAGCTCCTGGACGCCGTGCCCACGGCGAAGAGCATGCTGGGGATTGCCTCGCTGATGCCCGCGGTGGTCGAGCCGCCGAATGCGCAGGACGTGGGCGGCAGCAAGGGCGAGCGGTCCGTGCGGTTGTCGGTGCACGGCGGCAAGACATCGGATTCGCGGCTGCTGCAGGACGGCATGCGCTACAACGCGCTCACGCCCGGGCTCGCACCGTTTGCGGCGTCGGCGCTCGAAGGGACAGGGCGCGGCTATTACATCAACCCGCTGGCGGCGCAGGAAATCGTGATCGACATCGGCACGATGGGCTCGGCCGAGTACGAATACGGCGGCGCGCAGGTCAATACGCTGCCCAAGGACGGGGGAAACCGTTTCGGCGGTTCCTTCTTCTTCGGCGGCACCGGCCACAAGCTGCAGGCTGACAATCTGACCTCGGAACTGCAGGGGCTGGGCCTGACCACGGTCAACACGGTGCGTCAGGTGTACGACATCAACGGGATGGTCGCGGGGCCGATCGTCAGGAATCGCGCCTGGTTCATCACGTCGGGGCGCAGGTGGGGCACGACGACGAGCGTCGCCAACCTGTACGGGGATGCCAACATCAACGCACGCGTGCTGGGCGCGCCGGCAGCCGCGTGGCGCTATGCACCCGACCTGAACAACCCGATCTATCCGGCGGAGATCGACAAAGGCTTCGGCGGACGCGTGACGGTGCAGGCGACGTCGAAGGACAAGTTCACCGTTTCGTACGATCGGCAGAGGAACTTCCAGGATCAGCTGACCGGGCAACTCGAGACGGGAACCATCAAGAACGAAGCCAACGCCGGCTACTGCCAAACGCACTCGGTGACGCAGACGACCTGGAACCGGCCCTCGTCGAGCAAGCTGCTGCTCGACGGCGGCTTCACGGTGAGTCGCTTCACCTTCGGCGGCTTCGGCTCGGACCTGCGTTTGTCGGATTACGAGGGATGCGGCGGCGGGATCCAGGACTTCGTGAGCATCAACGACACCGGATTGGGATACACCTACAATGGCGTGGGCAGCCGAACCAGCAGCCTGTCGCACCAGGCGAACGGGCGGTTCTCGCTGTCGTACCTTCCCGGAGCTCATCAAATCAAAGCCGGCCTCTTCTTCATGTACGGGTTGGGTGGTGGGCACCGGACCTACACGACCCGGACGCCGAGCCAGGTGAACGGCGTGCCGATGTCGTACACCTTCAATGCCGGCACGCCGACGGGCATTACGGTGTTTGCCGCGCCGATTCTGACTATCGACCAGTTGAATCCGGACATGGGCGTCTTCGTCCAGGATCAGTGGCGGTTGGGACGGGTGACTTTCAACGCGGGTCTGCGGTGGGACTGGATCCACGAATCGGTGCCGGCGATCTCGGAGGAGGCCGGACCGCTGGTCGGTGCGCGGTCGTTCGCGGCGCTGGACAACGTCCCGAACTGGAAGGATGTGAGCCCGCGATTCGGCATGGTCTGGGACCCGATCGGCGACGGCAGGACGGCGGTGAAGGTCGGCATCAACCGGTACGTCATGTCGAACACGACGGGGATCGCCAATGCGTTCGATCCGGCCAACGCCTCGGTCAACAGCACGACGCGCTCCTGGGGGGACACCAACAGCAACTTCTTCCCAAACTGTGATTTGAGCGATCCTGCCGCGAACGGCGAATGTGGCGCGCTGGCCAACCAGAGCTTCGGCAAGTTCGTGTCGGTGACCAACCCGGATCCGAACTGGATCGAGGGCTATGGCAAGCGGCCGTACAACTGGCAGTTCGGTGTTAGCATCGATCGGGAGTTGTTCCGCGGCATGAGCGTGAGCGCCGGCTACTACCGGACCTGGTTCGGCAACTTCATCGTGCTGGACAACCTGTCGGTGACGTCATCGGACTACACGAGCTACTGCGTGACCGCGCCGACCGATGCGCGGTTGCCTTCGAACATCAGCGGCGCGCAGGTGTGCAATCTCGCGGACATCAATGCGAACAAATTCGGACAAGTGAACAACCTGGCCACCCTGTCCGACAACTACGGGAAGCAGACCGAGGTCTACAACGGCCTGGATGTGAGCTTCAACCTGCGGCTGCCCAGGCGGGCGACAATTGGCGGCGGGCTGAACGTCGGGAACGCCGTGCAGGCCGGTACCACCGCCGGCGGATCGTCCCAGTCGTCGACCAACAACTGTTACGTGATCGACTCGCCCCAGCAGCTCTACAACTGCGACCAGCGGGTGCCGTATCAGTCGCGCATCAAGATCAATGGATCCGTCATGCTGCCCTACGAGGTCCAGTTGGCCGCCGTGGTGCAAAGCAGTCCCGGACCGACGTATAACGCGACCTACACGTACACGACCGCGCAGGCCCAGACCTCGCTCGGCCGGCCCTTGTCCGGGGGCGTGCGCACGGCGAGCATCAACCTCCTCCAGCCCTTCTCCCAGTACGGCTCCCGCATCAACCAGTTCGACTTGCGCGCCAGCAAAATCTTCAGCCTCGGCACGCGCAAGCTGCAAGCGAATCTGGATCTGTACAACCTGTTCAACGTCAGCACCGTGGTGAACTACAACAGCACGTTCGGGGCGAGCTGGCTCCAGCCCACCCAAATTCTCGACGCCCGACTCATGAAACTCAGTGTGCAGCTCGATTTCTAGGAGAACACGTCATGCGAAAAACTGTATCTATCATCGCGGCGATGCTCGGTCTTTGCGGGGCGATGGTCTTCGCCCAGGGTGGCCGGGCCGGGGGCGAGGGACAGACGGTCATCCTCGAAAAGGCCCCGCTCGATCACGCGATTGCGATTCCGAAAGAAAAGCTCGCCCAGTATTTGAAGGATATGGACGCCAAGAAGCTCCAGACCCTTCGGATGATCGAGGGTGGCAAGTTCAACGTCAACATCCGCCGGATCACCAACGCCGAGACGGCGCTGGTGCACCCGAAGACGGTCGACGTCTGGGTGGTGCTCGAGGGCGGCGGCACACTCACGACCGGGGGCAAGGTCGAGAAGGGGAAGATCGTCGGCGGCGAGTCGCACACGCTGAAGGTCGGCGACGTGGAGTTCATTCCCGCCGGCCTGCCGCACGGCGTCAGCGGTGTGAACGGCAACATCACCTGGCTCAACGTCCGGTGGGACACCGACTGGCCGGCTGACGCCAAGCCCGGGGCGGGTAACGCGCCACCGCCCGCCGGTACGCCCGTGCCCGCGGGACGTGGACGCGGCCTGGCGGTGAAAGAGTACGCCCAGACCGATCATTCGGTGGCCATTCCGCTCGAGAAGCTGAACGCGTACCGCCAGGAGATGGAGACGGCCAACTCGGGCACGCTGCGCATGATCGAGGGCGGGCACTTCAACGTGAACATCCGCCGGATCAAGGAGCCGTCGGTTGAGTTCCACGCGACCACGATCGACACCTGGGTCGTGCTCGAAGGCGGCGGCACGGCGAACACCGGCTTCGAGCTCAAGGACCGCAAGGCGGTGCCCGGCACCGGAGTGAACCAGAAGGTCACCGTGGGCGACGTGATGTTCGTGCCATCCAATTTCAATCACGGGTTCTCGGCGGTCGACGGCGTGGTGGCCTGGCTCAACATCCGGTGGGACGACAACTACGCCAAGTAGGCGCCTGCGGCAGTATGAGTCATTGGTCAGTCTGAAGTCTCATCGGGATACAGTCCGAGGCGAATGACCTCACGAGTTCGCTCGTTCAATCGCCTCGGATCCAAGAGGAGGAATCATGCGTAGAGTGATGTTGGCTGCATTCGCCGTGGTGTTCGTGGGTTCTGCGGCGACCACGTTTTCGCAGTCAGGGATGCCCACGACAGCAACCTTCGTGATGGCCGACGAAATCCAGAAAGTCGTCAGCGCGCCCGGCGGCGGCGACCGGCCGGTGAAAATCGTCGACATGGGCAAGTACAACATCAGCGTCGCCGTCCTGCGACGAGGCGCGATCAAGGCAGGCACGCCGGCCGGCGCGATCAATCACACGCAGGTCACCGAGGTGTACTACGTGGTGTCGGGTGCAGGAACGATCGTGATGGGCGGCGAGGTCACGAATGTCAGACCCGCAGCGGCCGACAGCCAGATCGTCAAGGAGGCGGTCGGGCCGAGCAACAACGCCACCTTCGTCAAGCCGGCGCAATCGCGGAAGCTCAGCGCGGGGGACATGGTGATTATCCCCGCAGGTATGTATCACGGGTTCAGCGAAGTGGCCGATCACATCGAGTACGTGACGGTGCGGCCCGATGTCGAGAAGGTGCTGCCGGGCGGGTACGTGAGTCCCCTCTTGAAGTAAGAGCCTGTGAAAGACTTCGACGTCTCACCACCGAGGTCACCGAGACCACCGAGAATTGCGGAACGTTCCGCTCGGTGTACTCGGGCTCTCGGTGGATGACGTGAATTCTCACAAGCTCCAGCGGTTTGGCGTTACGTGTACCGCGCCCGCGCCTGGCCGCGGTCTTCCCCGATCAGAAATCGAACTGCGCACCGAGCTTCA
Source organism: Acidobacteriota bacterium (assembly GCA_040007095.1). Taxonomy (GTDB): domain Bacteria; phylum Acidobacteriota; class Vicinamibacteria; order Vicinamibacterales; family CAVVIG01; genus JBDTVS01. The sequence continues at coordinate 38,444 of JBDTVS010000027.1, read as the reverse complement.
TATACCGCGCCGACGCAATCCTCGTCGGCGTCAGCCATGCGCCACCCGGCACGAACGAGTTGTTGTAGGCGAGGACGACATCCGAGTTCGTCAGGTTGTAGCCGTCGATCGAGATGGTGGCCCGCTTCGAGCCGAACTTCAGGACCTTGCTCAGGCGGAGGTCGAGATTATTGCGCCGGGGACCGTACAGCGTGCCCGGCTGGATCAGGTTCACCGTGACGTTGGCGCCTCCTGAGAGGTTGCGGCCAAGCGGCTGCGGGCCCGCCGCAATAACCGCATTCGACGCGACATAGTTCGCGGCGATGTCCGGTCCAGGGTTGCTTTGCCACGTCGCGCTCACCTGGACGCCCACCTTGGGGACCATATACGTGGCGAGGCCGGTGGCCGAGGTGCGGTACGGTTCGACCACGCGGCAATACGGGTTCGTCGCGCTCGTCAAGAGTCCTCCCGCCGGCACGATCGCCGTGCTCGGGGTGGCCTCCGGCACCACCCCCCGCACCTCGCAGGCGTCCGTCAGCCGACGCCCGGTGCTGGTGCCCCCCTGCACGGTGAGCCCATACCGCAAGCGCGCGTTGATGTTGAGGTCCACTCCCTGCCAGTTCATGGTCTCCTGGCCGAAATTAGACCCGAGCTGATGGAGGTTGCTGACCTGGCCGACCTTGTTCGGGTTCAGGTCAAACAGGCCGAGGATCGCCTGCCCTCCACCCCCTGGCAACCGCGAATCGAGCGGCGCCGCGATGCCAAACGTCGTGTAGTCGGACACGCTCGTGAGCGTGTTGTCTACCACAGACAAGTTGCCCCACGAGTTGCGGTAGTAGCCGACGGTCAACGCCACGCCGGAGGTGAGCTCCTGCTGAACCGACACGCCCGTCGACCAGACGTAGGGACGGGTTCCCCAACCGGTGACCATGTTGGGGTCATAGTTGGTGCTGAATACCTGAGTTCCGAAGGATTGATTGACCATCGCCCCGCAATCCGGCTGCGCCGCGGGGTTCCTGAGATCGCAGCCCGGGTCGTGTTCGAAATTGAAATTCGTGGGATTCAGCCAGGGCCGGTTCGTCATGGTGGGAATGCGGAAGATCGGGTTCATGTCCAACCCGAATAGCGAACTGAGACCTTCCGTGTATTTGCCGGTGTTGAATTTGACGGCGGTCTTGCCGTTCCCCAACAGATCGTAGGCCACGCCCACTCGGGGAGTGATGTCGCGCCAGTTGATCCCTTGAGTCGACCCGGTGGGAAAAGAGACCTGCGTCGGCAGAAGGATATAGTCCGGACCGCCGATCGGGTCCGAGGTGTAGTTCGTGATGCCGTTGTCCCACCGCACGCCACCCTGCAGCGTCAGTCTCTTGCGGGTCCACTGGTCCTGCGCATAGAGGTTGATCGGGATGACGTGGCGACCAGTCCGAAGCCAGCCGGGGTAGGCGAGGTTCTCCGTGATTTGATTGGGCACACCGTTGTTCGTCCGGACCTGGATGATGGTGCTGTCGTAGTAGTAATTCTTGGTCGGTGTGCTGAACCCGCCCTGGTAGCCAAACTTCATATTGTGCGCGCCGCTGACATACGAGAGGGATGCTCGCCACTCCTGCGTCCCAATCTGGCTGGCACTGAATCCGCCGTTCGCGAGTCCGGGATGTCGAGAGATCAGGCCCGGGATTGAGCAGTTGCAACTCGGGATATTGCCGGTCTGTTCCAGTTGCTGGATCAACAGCGGGTTGTTGACGCCGCCGATACCGCCGATGCGTGGCCCGCCGCCACCACTTTGGGTGTAGGTGCCCTCGTAGGTGCCAATCCCCGCCTCTATCAGCAGCCGGTTGGTGACCGCAAACGTCCAGGTGGCCTGTTGGATGCGGGACGGTTTGAAGAGGGTCAAGCCTGTACCTTCGGGCGTCTGCGTCGGCGTGCCGCCGCCCTCCGCACCGATGTAGTTGTACTGTTCCTGCCAGTTGGCGACCAGCTTGTGGCGTCGCGAAGCCTGCCACGTGAGACGCCCGATGCCGTGCCGGTCGAACGTATCCGTAAAGGCTGGTTGAGTCAGGTCGAAATCCACCACCCACGAGTTCGGGTTGTTGGCGTTCTTATTGACCCACATGCCAGGGACCGTGCTATTCGACCCGACTTCGCGGTAGGTCAGGTAGAACCAGAGCTTATCCCGGACAACCCGGCCTCCCCCCATACCGTCCACATCCCACAGGCTGGTCAGGTTTGCCGGTGTCCTCAGGCCCTGGTCCTTGAGTGACTGCGTGTAATTGCTGCCCTGCATCCAGCGGCTCGCGCCGTTGGCAAAGGCGGATCCACTGAACGTGTTTCCCCCGTCCCTCGGGATGATATTGAGGTTCACCCCTGCCCCCTCCGCTTCGCCCAGCCCGCCGGATGTGTTGATGACCACTTCCGACGCGCCGGCCGTGTTCAGGAGCTGGCCGCCAGCAGCGGACTGACCGGTAAAATCCGTGTTCAGCCCGTCGGTCTTGGTCCGTGAACCATATTGGTTCCCGCCGTGGATGGTGCCGGCCAGGCCGCCCATGCCACCCGCGACGCCACCGGCATCTCCACCACCGACCGACACTCCTGCTTGCGACACGTTCAGTCCGGGAATCAACGATTGGATCCCGGAGGCGTTCCGCGAGCTGGGAATGGCGGCGATGACGCTACTGCTCAGCGTCTGCTGCACCAACACGCTCTGGATGTCCACGGTCGGTGATTGACCGCTGACGGTGACCGTTTCTGCCAGCGCGCCGACGGCGAGTTCGGCATTCACCGTGGCCACAAACGTGCCGGTGAGCTCGATGCCGTCGCGCTTGACGGTCTTGAAGCCCGCCACTGAGATCGTCACAGAATAGCTGCCAGGCCGTAAGTCGACGACGCGGTATTGCCCGGTCGCGTCGGTGGTGACCGACCGCACCTTCTCAATCAGGACGGGGCTGGCCACTTCCACAGTCACCCCAGGGAGCACGCCGCCTGACGCGTCCTTGACGAGGCCGGTAATCGCGGCCTGCGCGAGGGCAGCCGCTGGGAGGAGCAACCACACACACAGTACCGCGGCTGACCGCCTGACAACTCTCAACATCATTCCTTCTCCCGGTTTCTTGGCACAACAACCCCTAGCCACGTTCAGTCCTGATAAACAGTCGGAGATCGCGAAAGGTTACGCTTGGTGATCGGTCAGGTCAAGGAGTCTTTGCGGCATCGGTACGACGGTTTCAACGGCTGTTTTGACACCACTGCCAGCTGGAAACCAGTGACTCCGCGCGCGACTGAGTGTCGCGTTCACCTCTACGCTGTGCCGCATCTTCGGTATACTGCCTGCCAATGCGCCCGGTCCTCGTGCAAGGAGCAAACATGAAGATTGAAACAAAGCTAGTAGGTGCGGGCCTGTTTCTGGCAATGGCCGCCAGCCTGCCGATCACGGCGAGTGCCCAGAAAAAGGGGCCGACATGGGCTCTCCGGGTCAGCGAGGCTCGCGGACCCTTCCGCACGGCGGATGTGTCGACGCCGCTCGGAAAGGTTGTGTCTAGCGAGATTCTCGGGGGACCCACGAACGGATCGGAGGGGTCGTACCTGATTTACACGCGCATGCCTGCTGGCGCGCACGGGCCGGCGCTGTTCACTCTTCCCGTCGACCACATGTATTTCGTTCTGTCAGGCAAGATGACTATCCAGATCGGGACTGACAAGTTCGTGGCCGGGCCGGATACCGGAATCATGGTACCCGCCGGTATCCCGCATGAGGCGTGGAACGCGGACGCCGAACCGGAAGCGAACCTCGAGGTGATTGCGCCGGCTCCTTCGCGCGAGCTGGCGTCGATGTTGAAGCCGGCGGAGCCGCGAAAAGTGGAGAATGCGGCTCAATACGTTCGCGCCGCCAAACCGCTTGGCGAGCTGAGGCCCGGCTTGAACGGTCAGCCGTTGTTCGCGCGGGCCACCGGATCGCCGGCAAACCAGATGCGCATTGACAGCTCGCCGGCCGCCTCCGGAAACCCGAATCCGCATCTTCATGCGTTCGAGCAGGTCTATTTCGTCAAAGAAGGGACGATGACGCTGACCTACGGCATCAATCCGCAGGGCAAGCTCGGCACGATGAAGGTGCCGGTGAATTCGTTCGTGATTATCCCGCCCGGGGTCATTCACGCAAACATGAACGAAGGGCCTGGAGTCGAACGGCACGTCGTGTGGCTGCTGCCTGAGCCGGAACCTGGAGTGGGACCACTCGACGTGGGAGTCGAGTTGAAGCCGATTCCGCCGCCACGCCCCCGACCGTAATACCGTCTCCAACAAGAGGAACCACGTTGGACTTCGCGGGCCCGTGGTGGGTCGGTTTCGACCTAGTCCGTTGGGAGAACCACCGAGATCACCGGGAAGCACAACCGTGTGGCCCGGTGTGCTTCTCGGTGGTGAGTTTCAAACTGACCCGGTACCCGCGCGTCCCGACTACGGCGTCGGCGTCGGCGCCAGTTGCGCCGCCGTCAGCGCGTTGGCCGGCAGCGTCGACGACATGCCTTTGTAGAGGAACTTCTGCATCCGCGCGCCGGGCGCCACTTCACCGGTGTAGATGTTTCCCTTCGAATCCACGGCCATGTGATGAAGGCCCTGAAAATCGCCCGGCTTGGCGCTGCGCTGGCCGAATTGGTACAGCACCTTGAGAGTCTTTCGATCGACCACGGCAATGTGTGAATTGCCGTAATCCGCGATGTAAAGGAACTTCTGTGGTGAATCCGGCGAGAATGCGACGCCGGCCGCCGAGCCGTTCGACGGACCCGCTCGGTTGAGGAACATCTGGGTGACGTACTTTCCGTCGGGTGTGAACACCTGGACGCGTCGATTCGATCGATCGGCGACATACACGAGTCCATCATTCGAGACCTTGACGCTGTGCGTCGGGCTGCCGAACTGCGGCGAGCCGTCGCCTTCGGTGTCCAGCCGCGGTCCGCGTCCACGGCCTGCCGCGGCCGGCGCCGCTCCGCCGGCGCCGCGTCCGTCAGCGGCTCCACGCGCGCCCGCCGCCGGAGGCTCGCCCGCAGCAGCCGCCGCCTGCGCGGGCGTGACTCGCGGTGCATCGATCGGCTCGTTGCCAAACGCGCCCCACATGCGCTTGTAGGCTCCGGTGTCGGCGTCAAGGACGATCACGCGGCGGTTGCCGTAGCCGTCGGCGACAAAGGCTTCGTTCGTTTTCGGCCAGACGAACACGTCTGCCGACTGATGGACGCTCTTCGTATCCTTGTTGCCGCCGCTCTTGTCGCGCCCGCCGATCTGGAGGAGAAATTTCCCCTGAAACGTGAACTTCAGCAGCATGTCGTCGTTCAGCGTCCTCAGCGATGGCGCAACCGGCGCGCTGCCGCCAATCCAGACGTTGTTCTTGTAGTCGATGGCAATGCCATGCTCGCTGTCGGGCCAGTCGTACCCGGGGGCAGGGCCGCCCCACGCCGTAATGAACTTTCCGTTCGCGTCGAGCTCGATCACTGGCGGTGCGGCGCGCGCGCGATCTTCCGGCGGAATGGTGTTGGGTCTATGGAGCACCAGCAGGTGGTCGTGTGAGTCAAGCGCGATGGATGCGACGTGGCCGACAATCCAGTTGTACGGGAGTTTTGGCGGCCACGCCGGATCGACCTCGAACACGGGTACCGGCAGCGCCAGCTTTCCGTCTGAGCCCCCGGCCTGCGGTATGCCCGCGCCGTGCACGGTCGTGAGCCCGGCAACCGCCACGAGGAGCCCAAGCCCCCAGGTTGCCCGCTTCGTCACTTCAATCTTCATGAGGGTACCTTCCTACGCTACTCGAGGTCCGATCAACTCTACCCGGATGTGGTCCGTGTGCGCATATCCGAGAGGACCGGATGAACACTGCCCAGTTCCCCAACCACGGGGGGTGCACAAACGAGGTGATGCCTGAAGGATCGCGTTTTTCCTGGGGCTCGCGTGCGCCCCGTCTTATAGCACGGGAATAGGTGGCGCCAAGGCGTTAATGCAGGTCCCGCCGAAGAACTGACAATCTATGACAATCTTGAACTCGCTGCGAAGCGCCACCACCGGATCGACTCGCGTGGCGTGGCGGGACAACACCTGCGACGCGACCATCGAGATCTCCGCCACCATCAGCGCGACCGTCAAGAAAGTGGCCACGTCGAAACGCGTCCACAACCGTGCCTCGTCAGTCAAACCTTTGAATCAATCCAAAAACTGATCTACTCTTTTGGCGTGCGCACCGACCCAGGGGAGCTTCTTCGCCAGCGCGGCATTCAGGTCACGGCCCAACGATTGGCTGTCTTACGGGCCGTCGCGGGTCAGCCCCACATCGCGGCCGACGGCGTGGCTGAGGTCGTCCGGGCCGAAATTGGGGCCATCTCGCTCCAGTCGGTGTACGACGCTCTCGGAGTCCTGGTCGCCGAAGGGCTGATCCGGCGGATTCAGCCGGCCGGATCGCCGGCTCGCTACGAGGATCGGGTCGGCGACAACCACCACCATCTGATCTGTCGAATCTGCGGCCGTCTGGTCGACATCGACTGTGCGGTCGGTTCCGCCCCGTGTCTCACGGCGGCCGACGACATGGGCTACGAGATCGACGAGGCTGAGGTCGCCTACTGGGGGCGCTGTCCGAATTGCCTGGCCCAGGCCCGTGCGCCATCCGGCTCTGAACCACCGGCGCCCGGCGCCGAGGCCCGCGGAGGAAAGCGCGTGGAGAGAGCCCGACGATCCCGGCAACGAACCGAGGATCCGGAAAGAGACAAAGATGCCCCTTAGAGAAGAATCTGCTGGACTGGTAACCAGACTGCAATCCGATCACAAGTAGAGGTCAACATCAACATGGACAACGAACAGAAGTGCCCGTTCTCGAGCAAAGCGCACACCGGCACGCCGAACCGAGACTGGTGGCCCAACCAGCTGAACGTGAACGTGCTACACCGGAACCCTCCCGATGGCGATCCCATGGGCGTGGAGTTCGACTACGCCGCGGAGTTCAAGAGCCTGGACCTCGGGGCCCTGAAGAAGGACATCGAGGGGGTGATGACGACGTCGCAGGATTGGTGGCCGGCGGACTTTGGCCACTACGGGCCGCTCTTCATCCGGATGGCGTGGCACAGCGCCGGCACGTACCGCATCCACGACGGCCGCGGAGGGGCAGGCTCGGGCGAGCAGCGCTTTGCGCCCCTCAACAGCTGGCCGGACAACGTGAACCTCGACAAGGCGCGCCGGCTGCTCTGGCCGGTCAAGAAAAAGTACGGCCGGAAGATCTCGTGGGCCGACCTGATGGTCCTCGCCGGCAACTGCGCCCTCGAGTCGATGGGGTTCAAGACTTTTGGCTTCGCCGGCGGGCGCGAGGACGTGTGGGAACCGGAAGAGATCAACTGGGGCACCGAGGAGACGTGGCTCGACGACAAGCGCTACACCGGCGACCGTGAGCTCGCGAATCCTCTGGCCGCCGTCCAGATGGGTCTCATCTATGTGAACCCGGAGGGTCCCAACGGCAACCCTGACCCGCTCGCCGCTGCCAGGGACATCCGAGAGACGTTCCGTCGCATGGCGATGAACGACGAGGAAACGGTCGCACTGATCGCCGGAGGTCACACGTTCGGCAAGACGCATGGCGCGGCCGTGCCCGTCGGCCACGTCGGCCCCGAGCCCGAGGCGGCTCCTTTGCAGGCGATGGGCTTTGGCTGGGCGAACAGCTACGGCACCGGCAAGGGCGGCGACACCATCAGCAGCGGCCTGGAAGTGACCTGGACCTCGACGCCGACACAGTGGAGCAACAGTTTCTTCTCGAACCTGTTCGGGTACGAATGGGAACTGACAAAGAGTCCGGCCGGTGCGAATCAATGGACGGCCAAGGATGGCGCGGGCGCCGGCACGATTCCGGATGCCCACGACCCGTCCAAGCGCCACTCCCCCACCATGCTGACCACCGACCTCTCGTTGCGCTTCGATCCAGCCTACGAGAAGATCTCGCGGCGCTTCCACGAGAACCCGCAGGAGTTCGCCGACGCCTTCGCCAGAGCGTGGTTCAAGCTGACCCACCGCGACATGGGACCGATCGCGCGCTACCTCGGCCCGGAGGTCCCGGCCGAGCCGCAGTTGTGGCAGGATCCCGTCCCACCGGTCACGTACGATCCGATCGCCACGGATGACGTCGCCGCCCTCAAGGGCAAGATCCTCGCATCGGGCCTGTCCATCACCCAGCTGGTCTCGACCGCGTGGGCATCAGCGTCGACGTTCCGGGGTACTGACAAACGCGGCGGCGCCAACGGGGCGCGGATTCGACTCGCGCCACAGAAGGACTGGGAGGTCAACAATCCATCTGAGCTGGTGAAGGTGCTTCAGACCCTGGAGGGGATCCAGAAGGCGTTCAACGACGGCGGAGGGACGAAGAAGGTCTCGCTTGCCGACCTGATCGTGCTGGGCGGTTGCGCCGCCGTCGAGCAGGCCGCAAAGAACGCCGGGCACGACGTCCAGGTGCCATTCACGCCGGGACGTACGGATGCGTTGCAGGAGCAGACGGACGTGGAGTCCTTCGCCGTGCTCGAGCCGACCGCAGACGGGTTCCGGAACTATGTCGGGAAGGGGCAGCAGCGCCCGGCGGAGGTGCTGCTGCTCGACCGGGCGCGGTTGCTGACGCTGACCGCTCCCGAGACGACCGTGCTCGTGGGCGGCCTGCGCGTCCTGAACGCGAACCTCAATCAGTCCCAGCTCGGCGTCTTCACGAAGCAAACCGACGCGTTGACCAACGACTTCTTCGTGAACCTGCTCGACCTGGACACGACGTGGAAGGCGACGTCCGGGACCGAGGAGGTGTTCGAGGGCCACGACCTCCGTACGGGCAAGGTCAAGTGGACCGCGAGCCGTGTCGACCTCGTCTTCGGTTCGAACTCACAGCTGCGGGCACTGGCGGAGGTCTACGCCAGCGACGACTCGCAGAAGAAGTTCGTGGGCGACTTCGTCGCCGCATGGGACACAGTCATGAATCTCGATCGATTCGACCTTCCCTGATCCGGACAGTCAGGTCGGCCTTCGCTGGCCGACCTGACTGTACTCTCTTCATGATCATCCCACTCTGATCGTCGGTTGACGCCAATCCGGCGACCATCGACGTCGCGGTTGTTTCAAACCTGCCTCGCTGACTGCTTATAAGAATTCCATCACCGCTCGACGCCGACCAGCGATTGGGTCGTCGCGACTCGCCCACCTCGATGCAACGCCAGACTTTCAACACGTGCTGCTAACGCGGTGCGCAACGGTTCAAGCATTTGGATCTTCCCCCCCGTGGACACTCGAAAAGCTGGGAAGCGTACATTGACGGTTAACAAAAGTCGATAGGACTGAAACGCCAAACACCCTCTATCGCGTGCTCCGTCCATTGGTGTTTCAGTTTCAACGTCAACCACCGAGATCGCCGAGAGAAATCCTGATGTTGTGCCTCGGTGCACTCGGTGTGCTCGGCGGTAGACCTCAGACTGATTACACGATGCTCCGTCCTGTTGGATGTCGGACATACCATTTTGGGGATACCATTGCCGCGTCTTGACATCTCGTGGGCCGCTCGCGATGTTCGCTTCGATCTGCCGAATGGACCGTCCGGCACTCATGCTGCCGTGGACAGGGGGATCGGTGGAAGCCGGAACACCTGGTGGCCTGTCTCTTTGGAATCGCTACCGGCCGCGCCGTTGTGGCGGCCGGAGAGATCGAGAGGCCACTAGAAAGGAAGCCGGAAGCGGCGCCATCTCGGTCGTCATGGTCCTGACACTGGCGTCGATCGTGTGTGTGTCGTTGACCTCGCGGCTTCTGGTCGCGCAGGGCGTCGCCTCCGGCGCGACGGTGTGGGACGGCATCTTCACGACCACGCAGGCCTCGCGCGGCGAGGCGGCCTACGGCCGTTCCTGTGCGGCGTGCCACAAGGAGGACCTGCTCGGCGGTGGCAGCGCGCCGGCGCTGGCCGGCGAGGCATTCTTCCGCCGCTGGAACGAAAGCACCGTGGACGACGTGGTGCAGACGATGAAGAGCTCGATGCCGCAGGAAGCACCCAACAGCCTTGATGCGCAGGTCTATGTCGACATCATCACGTATCTGCTCAAGGCAAGCGGGAGTCCCCCCGGATCTGGAGAGTTGACGGCGGAGCGCGACCGCTTGAAGCTGGTCCGCGTCACGGCGGCTCCCTCCAGGTAGACACGACAGGCACAATAGAGCGTGTGAAGAAATACAACGTTTGGTGGTCAAGGGGCATCTTCACAGGCCTGCAGTCGCACCCCCAACGGCGCGAGAAGGATAACCGCATGGTACGCAGACTGGCTCTCATCTGGCTCGTGGTGAGCGCGGTAGCGACACTGTCCGCGCAGCAGAATACCGGCGCGCCGGTCGTGCCCGAGCCGGCCGTTGCACCGCCGCCGCAGTTGCCGCCGGTGACCGCGAAGGATCTGCTCGACGGCTTGAAGAACCCGGGGCGCTGGCTCACCTACTCCGGCGACTATAGCGGGCAGCGGCACAGCCCGCTCACGCAGATCACGCCCGCCAACGTGTCGCGCCTCTCGTCGCAGTGGACGTTCCAGGCCGAGGGCATGCCGGTGGCGCGCGGTTTCGAGGGGACGCCGCTGATCATGGACGGCGTGCTCTACATCACCGGCAACAACAACTATGCCTGGGCGATCGATGTGCGGACCGGCCGCCTGATCTGGCGCTATCGCCGGCTGCTGCCGCCGGCGCTGACTTACGGCGGCGTCAACCCGTCCAACCGGGGATTCGCCGCGCTCGGCGACAAGGTGTTCATGGGCACGCTCGACGCGCACGTGCTGGCGCTCAACCGCGACACCGGCAAGATCGTGTGGGACGCCGTGGTCGACGACTACAAAGTCGGCCACGCCATTATCGCCGCGCCGCTCGTAATCAAGGACAAAGTGATTGTCGGCAACTCCGGTGGCGACATTCCGACGCGCGGCTTCGTGGACGCCTACGACGCCCAGACCGGGAAGCGCGTGTGGCGCTTCTACACGATCCCCGGCGAGGGCGAGCCGGGCAGCGAGACCTGGGCGAAGAAAGAGGAACTGCCGCGCGGCGGCGGCGCGACCTGGGTCACCGGCAGCTACGACCCGGAGTCGAATCTCATCTACTGGGGCGTCGGCAATCCTTCGCCCAGTTATTTCGGGGACGATCGCCAGGGCGACAATCTCTACACCGCCTCGATCGTCGCAATCGACGCCGACACCGGCAAGCGCCGGTGGCACTACCAGTTCACGCCACACGATCTGCACGACTGGGACTCCAACCACGTCCCCGTCATCGGCGAGGTGACGATTGGCGGCCGCCAGCGGAAGGTCGTGATGATGGCCAACCGCAATGGCTTCTTCTACACGCTTGATCGCCTCACCGGAGAGCTGCTGGTCGGAAAGCCCTACACGGCGACCAAGTGGGCGCGCGAGATCGGGAAGGACGGCAGGCCGATCGTCCTCAGCCAGGGCGTCGTCCCGCCGGGCGGTTCCGAGGCGACCACACCGTGCGTGCCCGACCTGCGCGGCGGCACGGTGTACAACCCGCCGTCGTTCGACCCGTCGCTGCAGCTGTTCTTCGTGATGGCGCGCGAGACATGTGCGTACTACACGCCGTTCCGGCCGGAGCTGCAGACGGGGAAGGTTGTGACCGGCGGCGGCATGAAGAAGCTGACGGATCCGGACTTCAGCGCGCTGCGGGCGCTCGATGCCCGCACCGGCGAGATGAAGTGGGAGGCCCGCTTTCCGACCTCGTCGCTCGCCGGCGTGATGTCGACGGCGTCGGGCCTGGTGTTTGCCGGGAACCAGGAAGGGGACTTCAACGCCTTCGACGCGCGCAGCGGCAAGCGGCTGTGGTCCTATCGCACCGGCTCACCGATCTGGGGCGCCGCGGCGATGACCTACATGCTGGATGGGCGGCAATACGTGCTGATCGAGTCGGGTACCACGATCATGGCGTTCGCGCTGCCCGAGAAATGAGCGGCGATTCTTTGGAACCACAAAGAACACAAAGCACACAAAGTGCTGTTCCCGTTCCGAGAACGACTTTAATTCAACCCCAATAGACTCCGCGCAGAATTCTGGACCGCTTGAGCCACGGCCTGGTCCCGACATGGATCGACGGCCGCCCGCCGACTCGGCATCAGTACCGAGGCTGGACTTGCCTGCTCGGTCGGATCCTGCCAGGTGCGTGAGGACTACTTGGGCGCGACGCACTTGAAGTTCTCCGCATCATCGATGCTGCCGTCGCCCTTGTAACGCGCGACCTGCGGATAAGGGCACAGCGGGCGCGTGCGGACCACGCTGCCGTTGGTGACCTTGCTCGCAATCAACTGGTCGGGCGCTTTCCCCTTTTCCACCCAGTCGATCACCGCGGTGACCGCGTCGTTGCGATCCGGTCCTATGCCGCCGGCACAGTGCGACATGCCTGGGACCATGAAGAGGCGGGCGAAGTCGGCGGTCTTCCTGCCGTTCTTCTCGATCATCGACTCGTAGTAGTTCACGCCCATCAGCGGCTGCAGGATCTGGTCGGCCCAGCCGTAGGTCATGATCAACTTGCCTCCGTTCTTGCGGAACTTCGACAGGTCCGGATCCTTCGCGTCGGCCAGTCCACTCCAGCGCGTTACCAGCCGGATGTCGCGATCGAAGTCGAAGGTCAGCGGGTCGTACTCGGGCTGGGGCGGATCGAGCACGAGGTAGCGCATGATGCCTTGCGCGAGGTTGAAGTCGGCGGCCGTGGCGGTCGGCTGCGCCGCGGTCGGCGCCGCGATTATCGAGTTCGCCCAGGTACTGGCCATCGCGCCGTTTGGGCCCGGCACGATCGCTTCACTGCCCACCATGTAGCCGGGGAAGAACGGCTTGCCGTTGCTGACCGGGCCGCCGTAGATCTTCTTGATTGTCGCCGCCTGCGCGGCGGTCAGGCAGTCTGGTGTATCGGTGCCTTGCGCACAAGCCGGCACGTCGCGCGTGGGATCGAAGCTGCACTTGCGTGGGTCGTCGATCAGTCCGTCCTTCAGGCCGTCCACCTCGTCACACTTGGCCATCGCCTTCTCGGCCACCAGGGTCAGCTTCGACAACGGAACTGGAGCCTCAGCCAGCGCCTTCTGATTCCACATCGCGCCGATCATGAAGCCGGTCTGATCGACCCACGGCGCGTTGGCGACGATGCCATTGAAGTCGTCGGGAAAGCGCTGCGCTTCGAGCAGGCCCTGACGGCCGCCGTTCGAACAGGAGTTCCAGTACGAGAAGGTGATGGGCTTCGCGTAGTACGCGACCGCGACTCTCTTTGCGGTCTCGGCGGTGACGTGCACCGCGCGATACGCGTAGTCGATCGCCTTCTGCGGATTGCTGAGGATGAACGACCCGCTCGGCTCCTTGCGCGCGTCGTGGCCGGTGTTGGTGCGCGCCATCACGAAGCCGTGGGCGAGCGCGCCGGTGCGGTCGGCGTTGGTCGGCAGGTCGAGCGCATCGCCGGCGAGGCCGCCGTTGCCGGCCATGTAGAACCGGCGGTTCCACCGATCGGGCAGATTGATCTCGAACGCGACCTCCGGCGTGATGATGCCGGTCACACGGCAGTGCTGCGGCGTGTCTGCCGTGGCGGCAACGACACGGGATGCAATCGACACGATGCCTTCACCCGCGAACGACGACAGGTCGCTGCAGGTCTTGCTCGGCGCCGCGTCGGCGACCGAGTACTTCGCGCGCGAACGATCGGCGCTCGAGAAGGGCTGTGCGCCCACAGAGAGGACCGACGCGGACACGAACAAGAGGGCGAGCAACACGCGCATGGGCGTTCCTTTCAGTCGAACTCTGTCCAATTCAGCACTGACTAGAGGCTCCAAACGTTGAACATGCGAATTTGGCGGAGATCGCGTCGAAGTGTTCTTTGTGGTTCAAAAACCTCGAGAATAGTCGGCCATCTCACGGCTGAGTGGTGGTGGTCGGCAGCGGTAGCGTCCCGTCGAGGACGAACGTGAGTAGCTTGGGAGGGACGGGCGGCGCCGCATTTCCTCGCCCTGTCGCTGCGACTCCCGAGCCGACGCCACCCATCAACGACACGTACTGTTTCCCGTCGACTCGATACGTCATCGGCGGTCCCATGCCGCCTCTCAGTCCCGTCTGGACTTCCAGCAGTTTCTCGCCCTGATTGGCGCTGTAGACCACGAGACGTCCATCGTTGATCGTCTGAAACACGAGATTCCCCGCCGTCGTCATCGTGCCGCCGCCGATGCCGCCGCCGCCGGGTTGACGCCAGCGCATCAGCTGCCCGACCGGATCCCAGGCAACCAGGGCACCTCGCCCACCAGGTCCTTCGATCGGTTCGGGACCGATGGTCGGGAGCGGTGGGCCGGTGGGCGGCGGCGCCCCGCGGACCGTGCCCGTCGGGCGGCCCTTCACAGGGTCGTAGACCGGTTCCGCCGCATGCGTGGAACTGCTGAACGACGTGGTTGGAACATAGACGAGACCGGTGCCAGGATTGAACGACATCGGCGACCAGTTGTGCGCGCCGCCGGCGCCGGGAGAGATGGTGACCGATTCGGTACCGTAGATCGCCCCTCTATTGACCATCGGCCGTCCGGTGCGCGGGTCGACCCCTTTTGACCAGTTGATCCTGGCATAGGGTCCGGCCGAAATGAACTGGCCGGTCAGCCGATCGAGCACGTAGTAGAAGCCATTCTTGTTCGCCTGCATGATGACTTTACGAGCGCGACCGTTGATGGTGAAGTTACCGAGCATCAGGTGCTGGACACTGTCGTAGTCCCAGATGTCGCCCGGTACGACCTGGTAGTGCCATTTCAATTCACCGGTGTCGACATGGACCGCGAGGATCGAACAGACATAGAGGTTGTCTTTTCCAGCTGAGGTGCGAAGCTGCTGCGGCCATGGCTCGGCGTTGCCGGTGCCGACATAGACCAGCTCCGCTTCCGGGTCGTACGCCAGGCCGTCCCAGACCGCGGCGCCGCCGCCGTTTTTCCACCAGGTGCCGTCCCACGTGTCGGCGGCTTTCTTCATCGCCGCATTTTCGAACGGCTTCGACGGATCGCCGGGGACCGTGTAGAACCGCCACGCACGATGTCCCGTCAGCGCATCGTAGGCATCAAAGTAACCACGGGTCGGCCTGTCGCCGCCGCTGACGCCGATGATCACTTTGCCTTTGGCGATGCGCGGCGCCATGGTGATCGTCTGCGTATCCTGCGGAAACGCGACGCGCGCTTCCCACACGACCTTGCCGGTCTCCGCGTCGTGTGCCTGAAGCCTGCCGTCGATGACCGGCGCGATGATCAGACCCTGATAGATGGCAATGCCTCGATTCACCACGCCGCAGCAGATCTTCGGGCCCACCGCCGTCTGATTGACTTCCGGATCCCAGCGCCACTTCTCCTTACCGGTCCGCGCATCCAGCGCGAACACGACGCTCCAGTTCGTGATGCCATAGACCGTCCCGTTCCAGGCGAGCGGCGTTGCTTCCTGGTTCCCACCTCCTGCGCCGAGGTCGTAGGACCACGCCAGCCCGAGGCGACCGACATTGCCGGCGTTGATCTGGTTGAGCGGGCTGTAGCGTGTTTCGGCCTGCGTCAACCCGTACGTCAACCAGTCGTCGCCGGTTTCGCCGGCGCTCTTCAGCGCCCCCTCGTCGACCCGCCTGACCTGCGGCCCCGCCGTGAGCCACGCCGAGAGCGACAGTCCGACCACTGCCGACAACACCACCGTCAGCTTGCGTGTATCCATATTGATCATGCTCAGCAGTCGTATCGGGTCAGAACGGTGCACGTCGAAGGACCGGTGCGTCCTCGCTACTTGCCCACCAGGTGTGCCGCATCTTTGTCGATGCAGACATACTCTCCGATCTCATCTTTGGTGTTCAGATCGGCCACCCGCTTGATGACCCAGGGCTTCGAATACGTCTCCCGGTCCTCGATCGTGAATTCGATTTCCAGGTGGCCTAAATCCGCGCGATGCATGCGCTCGACAATGTGCAGCTTTTCGGTGTGCGGATGACCGATGTTGTCGAGCCACGACTCATCATTGAAGCCCACCGTGTCGACCACCAGCGTGTCTCCTTCCCAATGGCCGATCGAGTGTCCCATCCAATTCGGATTCGGATCCTTGGGATGCCCGCGCCCATCCAGAAAGACTTGCCGATGACTGGGGGTGTCGTCCTCGAAGAGCATGACCATGAGTTTAGGGGTTTGAACCAGCTTGTACGGGAATAACGCGCCGGCGTTCGTCAGTCCGCGCGGCAGACAGTGCGCGCCGGGAGAGTCCTTCGAGTTGTTCGCGGCACGCTCCCGCTGGAGCGCGTCGGCCCATGGCAAAGGCTCCGGCCTGCCTGGATCGACAGTCCTCTGCGCATACCAGACGCCCGACAGGTCCGGCTTGCCCTCCCTCGTGCGAGGAGCGGGCCCAGAGGAGGTCGCGTGTGGAGTGATTCGCGAGATTGCGAATTCCCGGCCGTCTCCCAGCGTGTTCAGCTGAAAGTCGATGAGGCGGATATCCAGACGCAGGGTCCGTCCCGCCGCAACAACGACGTTCTGCTGGGAGTACGGATTGAATCCAGGTGCGGCGATCGACAGTTCGTAGACGCCGGCCGGCAACTGCGCGATCGTGTAGCCGCCCTTTTCCGAGCTGGTCGCTTTGTAGAGCGTCCTGGTGGCCGTGTTGGTGGCTTGAATGGGCGCGTTCGCGACCACCTGGCCATCCAGGTCTACGAGAGAGCCGGTGATGCTGCTGGTGCCGGCGGTCTGGGCGAAGGCAGCCTGGGCGAATGCCGCAGCGGCCAGGAAGAACACGACCCTCAAGCCCATGCACTACCTCCATATTCATCCCGACGAGGTATCGACTCACCAAGTCTTAAAGAGCGCATTGCATTGGTCAAGTTTCAAGCTGCGAGACCGCTGGGACGCGGGCGGCGCCTCCGGCCCCGGCCTCGTGACACGACGCGCAGTGCTGCGCGAACAGCTGCGCGGCGTACGGATCGTCGGCCGCCCATAGCGCAACCGGTGCGCAGGCCATGAGGGGAACCATGAGCCACAGGTGAAGAACCTTCATCGCCTCCAACTCCCGCGCCAGTCGGCCGTCGCCCTCGTGAATCGCCGGTGCATCAAAAGTCGAACTGAACGCTGATTTTGACCAGGCGTGCCGAAAGGATCGACAGCGGCTGCTGCCAACTGGCGTAGTTGTTGTTCACTGTCAGGGCGGTGTTCCGATTGAAGGCGTTGAAGAGATCGAGATTCACCGCCGTTCGGGTCTTCCCGAACTTGAGAATCTTGCCGGCGCGGAAATCGAGCTGGTTCAGGCGATCGCCGTAGATGGTCCCGGGCTCGACCAGCGCCACGCTCACATTGGCGGCGTTGCCGGACAGATTCCGGCCGAGCGACGGCGCCACGATGGCGTTGGTGGCGACGTAGGCCGCGCCGATCTGCGGTCCGGGAATGCTCTGAAACGTCCCGCTGATCTGCACGTCGACGCGGGGCACGTTGTAGGAGCCCAGAAATTTGACCTGCGTCAGAAAGTCGGTCTGCACGTGGCAGAAGCGCGTGCCCGGATTGTCCACCTTCGCGACGACATCGCAGTTATCGGTGATCGTGCGCCCGGTACTGAGCCCGCCCTGCAGCAGCAGGCCCGGTCTGGGCCTGGCATTCACCGTCAGGTCCACGCCATTCCAGTGCTCCAGCTGATTGCCGTAGTCGCTCGCCAGGGTGAAGTAGTTGTTCACCAGCCCCGCCCGATTCGGGTTGAGATCGTAGAGACCGGACACCAGGTAGCTGCCGCCGGCGGGCAGCCTCGGATCGGACGGCGCGGTGATGCTGAACGGACTGTAGTCGGTCGGATCGGTGGACAGGTTGTCGGTCACCGTGAAGTTGCTGTACCACCGGCGGAAGTACCCCACGTTCATCGACACGCGCGGGACGAGCTCGTGTTGGATACTGGTCGAGAACTCCCAGCTGTCGGGACGAACGCCCCACCCGACCAATGCCTTCGGGTTGTAGGTCGTCGCGGGAACGGTGCCCCCGAATGCCGTATTGGACATGATGCCGCACTCGTTGTTGGCGAGAGGATTGGTCAGCTCGCAGTCGGGCACGAAGTTGCCGCGCCGCGGATCGCCGGCCGGAAAGAAGGAGTCGTTCCAGCTCCGGGTGATCATGTTCGGGAGGCGGCCAATGGGGTCGGCCTGATCGCCATACGTGCCCTGGAGCCCTTGCGCGACCATATATTTGTCCACGCTGATCTTGACGGCCGTCTTCCCGTTGCCGAATACGTCGTACGCCGCGCCCAGGCGCGGGGATACGTCTTTCCAGCTGACGAACGAGGCTTCAGGGAACGTCAGATTGCGGGTCGGCACGAGCGGGCCCGGACCGAGCGAGGACTCGGGAAAATAGTCATTGAAGTAGTCGAAGCGCACGCCAAGATTCAGGGTGAGCCGTTTCCGGGTCCACTTGTCCTGCACGAAGATTCCCAGGTTCGCCTTCAGGTTCTCGCTGTTGCTGTACGGTGTCGCGTATTGCGTGATCAGATTGGGCGTGGTGACGCCGTTGACTGTATTGAACCGGTAGGTCAGCCCGACATCCGCCGGCGAGTCATACGTCGCATGACGGCCGCCCCAGGTGTCGTTGAAGCCGAGTTTGAGCGCGTGGGCGCCGGTCACGAACGTCAGTGACGCCTGCGCGTTGGAGGGCGAGGTCGTGTTGGCGATGAACGGTTGCGTGGCGACCGCGGTGCCGACGCCACGATAGAGCAGCCCGGTGGACTGCTCGGTGACCGGGATCAGCGTCCGGAAGGGATCGCCGATCGCCGGTTTCTGGACCGCAAACCGCTCGCCACGGCTCGACAGGCTGGCGTCGATCAGAAGCCGGCTGGTCAGCGGCGACGACCAGCTGAACGACGCCATGTTCTCGATGGGAAAATTGTAGGTACTGTCCGACTCCGGCGAGATATTCGCCAGCGTTCGTTTGCACCAGCAGCGCCACTGGTTGTCGTAGAAGCCGCTGAACTTGTTCTTCTGATTGGCTTGCCAGGTGAGACGGACGTTCACGCTCTCCTGCGACAACGAATACAGGCCCTTCACGCTGTCGTCGGGAACATACGTCCACGCGCTGGGATTACCGGCGTTGCGGTTGCCCACGACCCCAGCGACATAGTTCTGATTCGCCACGAACCGGGCCGAGGAGTAAAACCAGAGCCTGTCGTGAAGGAGGGGCCCACCGAGCGACGGATTGAGATCGTAATTGAGCTTGATGGCGTCCGGCGCCCTCAGCCCTGTGGCCTTCAGCTCGTCGGTGTAGTTGTTCGACTGAAACGAGGAGTTCACGGCGGTGGCGAACAGCGACCCGCTCAGCAGGTTGCCGCCCTGCCGGGGAATCATGTTCACGCGGACGCCGCCAGTCTCCTGGTCGGCCGATCCCGCCGCATAGTCGATGGTCATCTCCTGCGTGCTGCCCATGTTGGGCAGGAAATTGCTGGCATTGCCCGACGTCTCGATGTTCGCAGTCGGGAGCCCGTCAATCAGGATTCGCTGATCGCCTGGCCGGCCTCCATGAATCGCCAGCGACGTGGTCGTGCCGGCGAGACTGTTCGTTCCACCGACGTCCTGAGAGGTGGAAATCGTCATACCCGGAATCAGGACGGCCGTGGTGAACTGCGTTCTCGACGTCGGAATGGCATCGATCACATCCGCGCCGAGCACGCGCTGCTGTGCGGAATTCTGGACGTCGACAATCGGGGACTCGCCCGTGACGGTGATTGTTTCCTGCACGGTCCCGACCTTCAACTCGGCGTTCACCGTGGCCGCGAACGAGCCGGTCAGCTCGATGCCTTCACGTTTGAAGGCGCTGAATCCGGCCAGCGTAAAGGTGACGGAGTAGGTGCCGGGCCGGAGATCCACGATCTTGTACTGGCCGGTCCCGTCGGTGGTGACGGAGCGAACTCTCTCGATCAGCGCCGGGCTCGCCGCTTCGACCGTCACGCCTGGTAGCACGGCGCCGGACGGATCCCTGACCGCGCCGGCGATGGACCCCTGGGCGGAGGCCGCAAGGGGTATGAGGGCAAATCCCACTAACCAGGACAGCGTGCTCCCTGACCGCGTCATGTTCACTTCTCCCTTGCAGCGTGGACGAATCGGTTGCCGGCCGTTCGCCGGCCGTTCGCCGGCCGTTCGCCGGCCGTTCGCCGACCGTGAGTATCCATTCTTTCGGTCCAATTGGCTATGACTCTTCTTGCCAGGCTGCTGAAAAACGCAGCCCGAACTGAAAACTCAGAAGTCGGAGCTGAGCAGGTGGCTTTTTCAGGAACCTGCTAGGCAGAGTCACCGGCTTCGGCTATAACTACACCTGGGTATTGTCTCGCGGCCGAAGACTGTGCGACGCTCGACGCCCGACATGTTGAAGTTGAGAATCCTCCCCTCCCGCCTGCTGGTCTCGACTCTGGCGATCACCTGGGCCGCCGCGGCCGTTTCGAGCCTGCCGCTGGCCGCGGCGCCGCAGGCCAGGCAGACTGCGCTCGACACGCTTCCGGTGTCCGCACACAGGGCCGTGCTCGACCGCTATTGCGTGACCTGTCACAACCAGCGGACGAAGACCGCGGGCCTGGCGCTCGATGGGATGAGTCTCGCCGCGGTCCCCGACGGCGCCGAGGTGTGGGAGAAGGTCATCAAGAAAGTGCGCAGCGGCGCGATGCCTCCGCAGGGCGCGCCCCGGCCCGACGATGCGGCGAGCCAGGCGCTGGTCGGGTGGCTGGAAGCGACCATCGATTCGGCCAGCGCGGCGCGCCCGAATCCGGGGCGTCCCGCTCTGCATCGGCTCAATCGCGCGGAGTACCAGAACGCCATCCGCGACCTGCTCTCACTCGACGTCGAAGCGGCCTCGTTGCTGCCGCCCGATGACTCGAGCTATGGATTCGACAACGTCGCGGACGTGCTCGGCGTCTCGCCGGTCCTGCTCGAGCGGTACATGGCCGCGGCCGAAACAATCAGTGCGCTGGCCGTCGGCGATCCGTCGATGCCGCCGACCGATCGGACCTACCGCGTCCGGTTCGACCTGACGCAGACGCAGCACATCGACGGCCTGCCGCTCGGCACCCGCGGCGGCACCCTCATCCGCGAGACCTTTCCGCTCGACGGCGAGTATGTGATCAAGCCAAAGCTGTGGCGGACGAACGTGGGGTTCATTCGCGGCCTCGCCTATCCGCATCAGCTCGAGGTGACGGTCGACGGGGCGCGCGTGAAACTGGCCACCGTCGGCACGCCGGAAGACTTCGCCACATCGCTGATGGGGCCGCAGAACGCCGCGACGATGATCGAGGCACGACTGCAGGTTCGCGTCCCGGTCAAGGCCGGACTGCGCACGATTGGCGTCGCCTTCCTCGAAAAAAGCGAAGCGCTGTCGCCGACGCTCTTGCGGCCGTACCAGTCGACGCTTGATCCGGTCGACTCCGAGGGCGTGCCGCAGTTGGACACGGTCACGGTCAGCGGTCCGTTCGCGGTCACCGGCCGCGGCGACACCGCCAGCCGGCGTCGGATCTTCGGCTGCCGTCCATCGCCGGGCGGCGCGGCGCAGCGGGCCGGCGAAACGGAGTGCGCGAAACAAATCCTGTCGGTGCTGGCTCGCCGCGCCTACCGTCGTCCGGTCACTGATACCGATCTGCGGCCGCTGCTGACGTTTTACGAGACGGGGCGGGGCAAGCGCGACTTCGACGCCGGAATCCAACTGGCGCTCGAGCGGATTCTCGCCGATCCGCAATTCGTGTTCCGTGCGGAGCGCGACGGCGGAGACGCTGGGCCAGGCGCGATCTTTCGCGTCAGCGACCTCGAGTTGGCGTCCAGGCTGTCCTTTTTCTTGTGGAGCAGCATTCCTGATGAGGCGCTGCTGACGCAGGCGAGTCGCGGGAGGCTCCACGATCCGGCCGTGCTCGAGCAGCAGGTGAAGCGGATGCTGCGCGACCCGCGCGCCGGTGCGCTGGTCAGCAACTTCGCAGGGCAGTGGCTGTATCTGCGCAATCTCAAGAATGTGTCGCCCAGCCATGAGCAGTTTCCCGAATTCGACGACAACCTTCGTCAGGCCTTTCAACGCGAGACCGAGCTGCTGGTCGAAAGCGTGATGCGCGACGACCGCAGCGTGCTGGACCTGCTGACGGCCGACTACACCTTCGTCAACGAACGGCTCGCCAAGCACTACGGCATTCCGAACATCTACGGCAGTCAGTACCGCCGCGTCCCGGTCGCGAGCGAGGCCCGCCGCGGCCTGCTCGGTCACGGCAGCATCCTGACCGTCACCTCGCAAGCCAATCGAACGTCGCCCGTGCTGCGCGGAAAATGGATCCTCGACAACCTCCTCGGCACGCCGCCGCCACCGCCGCCGCCCGACGTTCCGGCGCTCAAGGAAAACAGCGAGCGCGCGCGCCCGTTGACGATGCGCGAGCAGATGGAGGAGCACCGCGCGAGCCCCGCGTGCGCCTCATGTCACAAGCTGATGGATCCCTTTGGCTTCGCCTTGGAGAACTTCGACGGGGTCGGTGCATGGCGCACGAGCGACGCGCGCAGCCCGATCGATCCGGCCGCGCAGCTCGCGGACGGCACCAGGGTCGACGGTCCGGTCGCGCTGCGACAAGCGCTGCTGCGCCAACCGGACGCCTTCGTCGGCACGATGACCGCCAAGCTGCTCACCTACGCGCTCGGGCGCGGTCTCGAGTATTACGACATGCCGTCGGTGCGGGCGATTGTGAGAAGCGCCAGCCGCCAGAATGACCGCTTTTCGTCCGTCGTGCTCGGTGTCGTCAACAGCGTCCCGTTCCAGATGAGGATGAAATCCTCTGCGGAACCGGTCGCCACAAACGCGAATCGTTGACAGCTGGAGAAACTCTGATGTTCATCACCAAGATGTCGTTGCCCCGCCGGACGTTCCTGCGCGGCGTGGGCGTCAGCATGGCGCTCCCGCTGCTCGAGGCGATGGTACCCGCGCTGACGGCCACGGCCAAGACGGCGGCCAACCCGGTGCGCCGATTCGGGGCGGTCTATGTGCCCCACGGCAAGATCCTCGATCAATGGACGCCGGCGCGGGAAGGCGCGGGGTTTGATTTCTCGCCCATCTTGAAGCCGCTCGAACCGCTGCGCCAGCATCTGTGTGTCGTCAGTGGGCTCGACGGTCCCAAGGATCTCGCGGCCGGCGGGCACGCGACGGCGCCCGCCATGTGGCTGACGGGCATCTCGCCGAAAAAGACCGAAGGCGTCGACGTCCGGAACGAGACGACCATCGATCAGATCATCGCGAAAGCGATCGGCCAGAGCACGCCCTTCCCCTCGCTCGAGCTCGCGACGGAAGACTTCACCGGATTTGTCGGCGCGTGCGACGTGGGGTACAGCTGCACCTACATGAACACGATCGCGTGGGCCGGACCGACCGCGCCGCTGCCCATGGAAATCAACCCCCGCGTCGTCTTCGAGCGGCTGTTCGGCGGCGCCGGGACGCTCGACCAGCGACTGGAACGCATGCGGACACGGCGCAGCATCCTCGATTCGGTGTCGGCATCGGCGACCGCGTTGCAGCACGGCCTGGGCGCCGGCGACCGTGTGAGGCTGGGCGCGTACCTGGAAGACCTGCGCGAAATCGAGCGCCGGATCCAGCGCTCCGAGCAGAACACCACCACCGACCTGGCGGTTCCCACGGCGCCAATCGGCGTGCCCGACGATTTTGAAGAGCATGTCGCGCTGATGTTCGACCTGCTCGCGATCGCCTACCAGGCGGACATCACGCGCGTGTTCACGTTCATGATGGCGCGCGATCTGCACAATCGCACCTATCCGCAAATCGGCGTGGACGAGCCGCATCATGGGCTGTCGCACCACCAGAACAAAGCGGACAAGATGGCGCGCTTCGCGAAGATCAACACCTATCACGTCAGCCTGTTCGGCAAATTTCTGGAGAAGCTGCAGGCCATCCCCGACGGCGACGGATCGGTGCTGGATCACTCGGTCATCCTGTACGGCAGCGGCATGGGCAACGCCAACGTGCACAGCCATATCGCCCTGCCCTATCTCGTCGCCGGCACCGGAACGGGAACGATTGCCGGCGGCCGACACCTCAAGGCGCATGCGCCGGAACCGAGCGGAAACCTGCTGCTGAGCATCGTCGACAAGTTCGGCATTGCGGCAGAGCGGGTGGGATACAGCACCGGCCGCGTCGATCTGTAAGGAGCCGAACATGATCCAGAGACGATCGATCGCCGGCTGTGTCGGGACGCTTCTATTGCTCGCTGCGGGCGTTGCCAGCGGCAGTGATGCACAGGTCGCCAGGGCGGTGCGGGAAGGCGACCGCGCGGCCCTCGAATCGCTCATCAAGCGACGAGTCGACGTGAACGTTCCCGAAGTCGACGGGACGACGGCGCTGCATTGGGCGGTTCGAGCCGACGACATTGCCACGGTGACGCAGCTGCTTCGAGCGGGCGCGAACGCAAATGCGACGAACCGGTACGGCGTCACCCCGTTGGCGCTGGCCGCTGGTCTGGGCAGTGTGGCCGCGACCGACGCGTTGCTGAAGGCCGGCGCGGACGCTCGCGTCACGGGACCAGAAGGCGAGACCGCGCTGATGATCGCGGCGCGGACAGGACGGGTCGAGGCGGTCCATCTGCTGCTGACCGGCGGCGCGGACGTCAACGCCACGGAGCGCTGGTACGGGCAGACCGCCTTGATGTGGGCGGCCGCCGAAAATCATGGCGCCGTCGTTCAGGAGTTGATCAACGCGGGCGCCGCGCTCGACGCGCGAGCGACCGTCCTGGCAGCGCCGAAACGGGAGATCGCGGATTTCCGGACCGACAAAAAGGGGGCGGCGCTTCAGACGCTGCTGACCACGTTTCCCAAGGGCGGCCTGACTCCCCTGTTGTTTGCCGCGAGACAGGGCGCATCCGATGCGGTGCGGGTGCTCGCGGACGCAGGTGCCGATCTGAATCTGGGCGATCCTGACGGCATCACGCCGATGCTGCTGGCGATTCGCAACGGGTACTACGACACGGCGGCGGTGCTCGTGGAGAAACGCGCCAACGTGAATGCCGCGGACGCCGCGGGCAGAACACCGCTGTACATGGCGATCGATCTGCACTCCCTGGACTGGATTCAGAACCGGCCGGCACCGCAAGCGACGGGCACACTCGACAGCCTCGACCTCGCGAAGCTGCTGCTCGAGCGGGGCGCCGCTCCCAACCCGACGCTGAAGTCGGCGCCGCCTGGATGGAAGGGCGACGCAGTCGCCGCACAGAACACGTTCGGCGGGGCGGTGGGAGCCGGCACGACTCCGTTCATCCGCGCGGCGAAGAATGCCGACCTCGCGGCGATGCAACTGCTCCTCGAGAAGGGAGCCGATCCAAATCTCGCGACCAGGAGTCGAGTCACCGCCCTGATGGCGCTGGCCGGCGGCCTCGGCCGGAAATACGGGGCGGACCTTCACGTGAGTGCTGACGAAGAGAAGACTGCGATCCAAGCCATGACCCTGTTGCTGGCTCGAGGTGCCGACCTCAACGCCGCGAACGACGCGGGGCAAACCGCCTTGCACGCCGCCGCCATGGTCGGCGCCAACGGCGTCGTCCGGTTCCTGGTCGACGGCGGCGCCAGACTGGACGCCAAGAACGCTCAAGGCCGCACGCCCCGTGACGAGGCGTTGCGCGGCATGGCCAACGTCGACGGCGCGCTCAACGACCCGCATCTGGACACCGCCGCACTGCTGGCGGAACTGATGGAGAAGAAGGGCCTGCAGGTGTCCTCTGCGACAACGGCGAGCACCGGACCGTGAAGGGTCGCCTCGTCGGCATCCTCGCACTTGCGCTCGCCGCAAGAGCGACAGGCGCGGCGAGAACGTCGAGCAGGCCTCCGCCAGACGGGTTCTATTCGGCGGATCAAGCCAAACGAGGCAAGATCCGTTACACGACATCCTGCGCGGCATGTCACCAGGGCGATCTGAGTGGGACGCTCTCGGGCGACACCGGCGCGCCGCCTCTTCGCGGTGAGCCGTTCAAGGCGTTCATCCAAGGGTGGGACGCGCGCCGCCTGTTCGACTACGTCAAGGCGACGATGCCCGCCGATGATCCGTCCACGCTGACCGACGACGGATATCTGGACATCCTCGCGTACTTGTTTCAGGTGAACGATCTTCCCGCCGGATCTCAGGAGCTCGGTCTGGCGCAGCTCGCGCAGATCCGCCTGTCGGAAGTGAAACAGTGAGCAGCAGATCGGCCTGCTATGCGCATCGGCGATTCTGGTACAGCTTGATCCAAAACGACTGCGGCTCCTCTGGTGTCACCTGAAGCGAGCCGCCAATCCAAAACGTCGTCAATCCGCTGCTGGAATCCATGTTTCCGTAGCCCAGCCTTCGCAGATGCGCCTGCTCACGCGCCGGACCCAGTCGCTCAGCCACGCGCTGGAAGTACCACACCACTGAATTGCGCAGTGCCGAGGCCAGCGCGTGATCGTGCCGCGCGGACTCGGGCCACTGTCCCCTGCGGTCGTACGCCAACGTCTCGTTCGGACCGCTGATCACCCCGGAATCGAGGGCCGCAAGGGTATGCGGCACCTTGAAGGTCGATGCTGGAGTGATCCTGGTTCGACACGCTTCCGAAGGGCCGCGACGGACTTCACCGACTCCGAGCGCAGACAGAAGAAAACAGGATTCGGTCGCCGCAGCCGTCGACGGTCGCGGCAACGATTCGTTGGGCGGCGCCGAGCTTCGACATCCAAACGAGACAAGAGCTGCCACGCATAGGACGAATCAGATCAGCAGGGTCATCTTGAGTGTGGCCTCTGAGCGGGCGACGCGGCGGGGCACGGATTTCACGAGAGCCGCTTCCCAGGTTGCGGTCTTTCGGCCACCGTTCGTTGACACTGAACCATTGAGCCATGCTAGGTTTTGCCGGGAACTGACTCCGGTCCTCACAAGACGGTCAGCGTACCATTGGCAGACTCGCACACATCAGCCCTACACCGCAGGATCGCCAGGTCGTCCGAGAGGAACTCTATGGTGAAGCGCCCGTTGTTCTGGGTCCTGTTCGCCCTCGTCTCCCTCGGAGCGGCCGGCGTCGGCATCCGCTATTTCCCGCAGGCCTTTCCGATCGTCGCGCTCGACATCTCGATGAATCGCGACCAGGCGCTCGCGGAGGCGCGCGCGATCATGATGCGCGACGGCCGCGGGCCGGCCGACTATCGCCAGGCGGCGTCCTTCGCCGGCGACGAGGAGGCGCAGACGTTCGTCGAGCTGGAAGGCGGCGGCAAAGACGTCTTCGCCCGCATGCTGCGCGAAGGCATTTATTCTGCCTACACCTGGCGCGTCCGTCAGTTCAAGGAAGGGGAAACCAACGAGACGACGATCCGATTCACCCCCGAGGGCCGTGCCTACGGATTCGTGGAGCGGCTGAAGGAAGATACTCCGGGCACCGCACTCGACGCCGACGCTGCGCGGCGGACGGCGGAACGGGAGGCGGCAGCGCGCTGGGGCGTCGACTTCACGCTGTTCGCGCCAATTGAGCAGGGCCAGGAGCGCCGACTGGGCGGACGCATCGACCATACCCTCACGTACGAACGTCGCTCACCGACCCTGGTCGAAGGCCGTTACCGCTTGCGCCTCGTGGTGTCGGGAGATCGCCTGACGGAAGTCACGCACTTCATCAGGATTCCGGAAGCGTTCAGCCGCCGCTACGCGCGCATGCGGTCGGCGAACGAGGCGATCGGCATCGGGTCGGTCGTCGCGTTGGCCCTCCTCTACGGCGTCTGCGGCATCGGCATCGGCCTGTTCGTGATGCTCCGGAAGGGCTTCGTGTTGTGGCGTCACGCGATGTTCTGGGGAGCGTTCGTCGGACTCCTGCAGGTGCTGGCCTCGGTCAACGAGTTCCCGCTGTTGTGGATGACGTACGACACGGCCCTGCCGAGAGCCACGTTCATGGCCCAGCAGATCGCGGTGCTGACGGCGACCGCCATCGGTATGTCGCTCTTCTTCGCGCTGTCGTTCATGGCCGCCGAGACGCTGACCCGCCGGGCGTTTGGCGAGCATCCGCAGCTCTGGCGCGTCTGGTCAAAAGGCCCCGGCAGTTCCACGGCCATCCTCGGCCGCACGATGGGCGGCTATCTCCTGGTGGCCGTCTTCTTCGCCTACGACGTCCTGCTCTACGTGATCACGACTCGGACCTTCGGCTGGTGGTCGCCCTCGGAGGCGCTGCTGCACCCTGACGTGCTGGCCACTTACGCGCCGTGGCTGTCGGCAATCGCCAACTCGTTCCAGGCGGGCTTCTGGGAAGAGTCGTTGTTCCGCGCCGTCCCGCTGGCGGGGGCGGCGCTCATCGGCGACCGCTTCGGCAAGCGCAACCTCTTTCTCGTCCTCGGCTTCATGGTCCAGGCAATCGTGTTCGGGGCCGGCCATGCGCCGTATCCCAACCAGCCCTCATTCGCACGGCCTGTCGAGCTGCTGATCCCGTCGATCGGCTTCGGTCTGCTCTACGTCTACTTGGGTCTTCTGCCCGGCATCGTCCTGCACTTCGCCTTCGACGTGGTCTGGTTCGCGCTGCCGATTTTCCTGACCACCGCTCCGGGCGTCTGGTTCCAGCGCGCGATGGTCGTGACGATGACGCTCGTGCCGCTGTGGATCGTCCTCTGGCGGCGTCTGCAGTCGCGCGAGTGGACGGTCCTCGCGCGCTCCGATCGCAATGCCGCCTGGATGCCGCCTCCGGCGACGGCCCGTCCTGAGGCGCTATCCGCGGCTCCACAGCTGGTGTTCGACGCCCGTCTGAAATCGGTCTGGTTCGGACTGGGCGCCGCGGGACTCCTCGTGTGCGCAATCGCGGCGGTGCGGTCCGAGGGCACTGGCGGACTGACGATCGGACGGCAGCAGGCCGCCGACATCGCGCGGCGAGCGATCGAGCAGCGCGGCGCAGCACTCGACCGCCGCTGGCGGTTCATGCCGGTGCCGGATGAAGGAGGGGCAGATGCGCACGAGTTCGTCGCTGAAACGGCGGGCGACGCGCGCAGAAAGCAACTGCTCGGCGTGTACTTGCCGGCGCCGCGATGGCGCGTGCGTGTCGCCACCTTCGAAGGCGACGTGGCCGACCGCGCCGAGGAGTGGCTGGTCTTCGTGACCGCGGCTGGAGACGTACGCACCGTGCGCCACACGCTGCCGGAAGGGCGGCCGGGAGCGGCGCTCACGGAGGACGAGGCTCGCCGGCTGGCAGTGGCTGCCATTGCCGACAGACTGGGATTGAACGTGGCGCGCGCAGACGCGAGCGAGATCTCGGCGCGCCCCGCCAAGCTGAAAGCGCGGACGGACTGGACCTTCACGTTTCTGGACAAGACCGTCGAGGCGCTGCCGAAGGGCGAGCTTCGGGTCGCGATCGAGATGGCGGGCGACGAAGTGGCGGCGGCCGGGCGGTTCGTGTATGTGCCCGACGACTGGCAGCGGCAGGCGCGCGCCGCGGCCACGCGCAACACGATTCTGCGGATCCTCATCGGCCTCGTCTTCGGCGGCGTGCTCGTGGGCGCGGCCATCTTTGGCGTGATGGCGTGGAGCCAACGGCGCTTCACGCCGCGGTTGTTCGTCGCCGGCGCGGGACTGATGCTCGTCGCGTCGACGATCGCGGCCGCCAATACCTGGCCAACGCTGCTGGCGGCGCTGCCCACCGTCGCACCGCTGCCCGTGGCGATTGGCGGCGTGGCCGCCACCGGTCTGGTCGGCCTGACGATCATGGCCGTACTGATCGGGCTCGCGTTGGGCGCGGTGCCCAGGCGATTGTCGCGATCCAACTGGCTGCCGTCCGGCGACGTGATATCACTCGGCGCGGCGGCCGGACTGTTCGCCGCGGGCATCGCAGCGGCAGCCACGTGGCTGCGGACGCCGGAGTGGGCCGCCACCACCGACCTCTCGTCGTTGGGGACGCTTGCACCCATCGTACAGGTGGCGATCGGTCCGATCACCGGACTGCTGACGCGAATGGCGGTGATCCTGTCGATGCTGACCGCTATCGATCACGTGACGTCCGGCTGGACACGTTGGCGCGCGACATCGTGCGCGGCCCTGGCGCTCGTCGGACTGCTGGCCGCGGGCGTGCCGGCGGGATCGCACTATGCCGGCTGGCTGGCGGCTGGTTTCGTCACGGCCGTTGGTCTGGTGGCCGCGTACGTGACGCTGCTGCGGTTCGATCTGACGATGGTGCCGGTGGCCATCGGCACCATGGCGGCGAGCGAGGCGCTGGGTCGGGTCGCGCAGCGGCCGGTGCCTGGCGTGCTCGTCGGAACGGCTATCGCGGCCGTCGTGGTCCTGTTCCTCGGCTGGTGGTGGTCGCGTGCGCTCGACCGCTCGAGGGGACACGGGACCACACGCAACGGTCCGGCTGAAGCCGGACACTACATTCAAGGATGAGGATTTCGCGGCGCGAGGTGCGCTCGTGGCGCGTGACGCTCGGTGCTGAAGGTGAAACTGACCGCGACCTGGCGCGTGCTGACACGGCCTGGCCGGTTTGCTCGTGCTAAGGACCCGCGCAAGAATAACGTTCGCATTGTGGACGCCGATGCATCCCGCCGGGCTGCGTTGCTCGTCACTTGCATACGCCCGGTATGCGCGCTCCTCGCGCCTTGCCGGGCGGGCGCCTCGACGCCCACACCTGCAAACGTTACTCTTACGCGGGCCCTATAATTTCGCCCCCATACAACCGGACTCGCGTTCTTCGACGGAGACGCCATGAGCGAAGCCACCATCGTCTATCCCAGGTCCGCGTCCATCCGGCCCGGGCCACGTGTCGTCGCGGTTCTCGTGCTCGCTGCTCTTGTCTCGTTGATCTTCATCGCCGTGGCGGCGCTGCCTTACTTCAGCCTGAACGAAGCCCAGTTCCGTACCTACTGGCCCCGCCGGTGGTGGCTGCTCCTTCACATCACGACCGGCATCGTGGCGATCCTGACCGGCCCGGTGCAGCTGTGGCTTGGCTTGAGTGACCGCTATCCGGCCGTTCACCGCTCGCTCGGACTGGTCTACCTCAGCGCGGTGGCGGTCAGTTCGGTGGCGGCGTACTACCTGTCCTTCCACACCGATGGTGGGTGGGTCTTCGGCTCTGGACTTGCGGGGCTCGCCACGGCGTGGCTGGTGACCTCGTCGCTGGCGCTGCTCGCGATCAAGCGCCACCTGTATGAACAGCACAAGGAGTGGATGATCCGCAGCTACGTGGTCACAATGGGATTCGTGACGTTTCGAATCATGTTCACGGTATTCCAAGCGCGCGGCATCGGCACGGTGCCGGAGCAATTGGGGGTGGCGGCATGGTTCTGCTGGTCGGTTCCCCTGCTGATGACCGAGGCCGTGCTGCAGGGACGAAGAATTCTCGCGGTACGCGCAGACTGATGCGGTCGGCGCAGACTGTTGAAGGATGACGTCTGAGGCGGGCGACGAGTTTCAGGTTGGCGAGCGCGGGTCCTCGGGGCTACGCCAACCTGAAATCGCCAGTCGTTTTACGCGAGCGCTTTTCCGTACAGCACGAGCAAGCGGGCCCAGGCCTTTTCCGCCTGTGGCTCGTTATAAACCCCAGAATCGGGCGGACACCAGCCGTGCGCCGCGCCGGTGTAGACCTCGATTTCCGCCGGCAAGTTCGCCTTGGCGAACGTCTCCTTCAAAACGTCCTTGTCCTTGGGCCGCTGCTTGTCGTCGTTGTCGGCGATGTCGATGAGGAACTGCGCCTTGCTCTTCGAGGCCTGCAAATGCGGGCTGTTCGGCATATCGGTCGCGAGTCCGCCGCCATGGAACGAGGCAACTGCCCCCACGCGATCGGACACGGCCGCGGCGGTGCGAAATGCCATCGGGCCGCCCATGCAATAGCCCTGCGTGCCGATCTTCCGGTTCTTGGCCACCGACGCCTGCTGGTCCAGCCACGCGACGAACGCCTTCGCATCCGTCATATGCGTCGTCTCGTTCAAGGCCTGCGCGAGCGGCAGCAGCTGCGGAATCGGGGTCTTGGCGCCGTCGGCCGCCGTCGGGGCTTTCTTGGTGCGATAGAACGGATTCACGACGAGCACCGAATAGCCCGATTCGGCGAGGCGTTTTCCCATCTGGCGGAACGCCGGCCGCAGCCCGAAGATGTCCGGCCACACGAGAACGCCCGCCCCCGTACCGGCCGCCGGGTGCACGAAGTAACAGTCGGCGGTACCGTCCGGGGTCTTGATGGTCACTTCCGACTCCGTCACGGTGACCGCGTTGACGACCTTCGGCAGCAGCATCGCCACGCCAGCGCCGAGAAGGACGCCGAATTGACGCCGTGTGACCAATCCGCGGGCCTCGTACTCCAGTCGATCTTCTTCAAAGTGGTCTTGATCGCACATATTTCGCTCCTTGTTCATGCTACCGACGCGCGACACTCGAAATCTACCGACACACTCTATACCGATTCGCCGTCTCTCGGGGCCCTGGCGTCATCCTCCCGCCCTCCCGGGAATGAACGTCAGGGAATAGTAAACCGTATCGCTGCACGCGGCACCCTGGAATCGTGCCCGGGACGGCGAACGCACCGCATCTCGACGCGCAGGAATGCGGTTGAGCGCGGCCCAAACATCTTCTAAAGCCAGAGTCTCGCAAGATGAAGCAAGTTTGCTCGGTTCGGCTTTGGAAGCTGTCTCAGCTGCGGCCGCTGAGCGGCCGCCTCGTGAAGATTCGCCGCACCATGGTCCGTTCTTGCTGGTCGGCTTGAGGCGAAGCATCACTGACAGCCCGTGGTGAAAGTCCGTCGTCGCACCGAGGCGGGCGATGCGCCCGGATCGCCAGGCGCGAAACGCGAGAATACCGGGAGTATTTGAGCGGTGAGCAACGCCGCGAGGCCCGGGGTCCCCAACGCGGCACCCGCGTTGGGGTGGGAAGCGGGATGCAGCGTTCGCCGAATGCAGACGGATTTTTGCCACGGGCTGTTAAGCGGCGGTATCCTTGGCGTGCCTTTGCGCACCGACTCGTCGTGCGTTCGAAGGCGTGCTGAGCAGGTCGCTGAAGAAGCCAGCGACCTGAAGGTGGAAGTGAGAACTCCGGCACGTGCCACAAAGAGGCGGACCACTATGGCAACCAAGAGTCGGTTGAGCGATTGCGGCGTCTCGCGCCGCGACCTGATGAAGATCGGCGCCGGCGGTGTCGGGTTTGGCCTGTTCGGCGGCATCGGCCCGGTGCCGTTTGTCTTGAGCCGGGCGAGCCAGGCGGCCGCCGCGACGCCATCGGGGAGGATTCTGGTGGTCTTCGAATGGTTCGGCGGCAACGACGGACTGAACACGATCGTGCCGTACGGGGACCCGTTGTACTACAAGCACCGGCCGACGATCGGCATCAAGGAAAAAGACCTGCTGAAGATCGACGCGCATCTCGGCTGGCACAAGTCGATGCGCGGAATGAAGAACCTGTACGACCAAGGCAAGGTGGCGATCGTCCAGGGCGTGGGGTACGACCAGCCGTCGTTCTCGCACTTCACGTCGATGTCGTTCTGGCACACCGCGTCCCCGAACAGCGGCAACGAGTACGGGTGGGTGGGGCGGACGGCGGCGGCGCTGGATCCGGCCGGGGCGCGGCCGAACATGATCGTGAACATCTCCGACAGCCAGACGCTGGCGGTGAAAGCCGAGAAGCACGTCCCGCTGGTGTTCATCGACCCCACGAGATTTCAGCGCGGGGTGTTTGCGCAGGAGAAGGCGGCGCTCGATGCGCTGAGCGCTCAGCAGTCACCGGTCGGCGACGCCCACCGGTACGTGCTCGAGGTCACCAGGAGCGCGGCGCAGGCGTCGGAGGTGGTGCGTGCCGCATGGAGCAAGTACAAAGGCAAGGACAACCCGGACCTGCGCCTGCTGGACCTGGATAAAGTGGCGGCGCTCATCGAAGCCGACTTCCCGACCAGGCTGTACTACGTGCCGTTGCGCAACAGCCTGTTCGATACGCACGTGAACCAGTCCGCCCCGCACGATCGACAGCTCGAGTACTGCTCGGACGCCATCGCCGGCTTTTTCCAGGAGATGAAGCGCATCGGCCGCGCGGATGACGTCGTGTTGTATGTCCACAGCGAATTCGGCCGGCGCGTGCCGGAGAACACCAGTCTTGGCACCGACCACGGCACGGCACAGGTGAACTTCGTGATCGGCAATGGGGTGAAAGGCGGTCTGTACGGGACGCCGCCGAGTCTCACGAACCTGGTGCTCGGCGACAATCTCGAAAACACCGTGGATTTCCGTCAGGTGTACGCCACGTTGATCGAAGGATGGCTCGGCGCCGATGCCTCGAAGGTGCTGGGACAGAAGTTCAAGACCATCGGCATGTTTCGGGCCTGACGCCCGCGCGGCTCACACTAATGCTCCCGGGCCTGCGCGACTCGGGATTGTGATTCTTGGAGGACACGATGGCGACTCACTTGGGCTGGTCTCCGGGACCGGCGGCCTGGAAGGACGACCTGTCGCCCATCGCCGCGCCCGACTGGAACGACGACCGCGCCGCGCACCTGTTGACCCACGCGGGGTTCGGCGGCACGCCGGCCGAGATTCAACGCCTGGCCGACGCCGGTCTCGATCGTGCGGTGCGCTCGCTCGTGTACTACGAAGGCATCCCGAATCCGAAGATGCAGCCTTTCGTCGAGTCGGGTCTCTGGGATCCCTCCCTGAGTGGATTTCCTGAAAGCCGGCCCGAAGCGACGGATCGGGCAGTCAAGCACGGCGCCTCCATGGGGGTCGAGAGCAGGCCCGCCGGCAAACGCCCGGTGCAGCCGGTCTCCGATCGCTTCTTCTATTGGCTGCGGGCGACCATGCTCGAGACGCGGCGCTTGGGGTACTGGTGGGCGAACCGAATGCTGCAGACCACCCATCCCCTCGAAGAGAAGCTGGCCCTGATGTGGCACGGCCACTTCGCCACCCACGAGAACAAGGTCCGCGACTACCGCAAGATGATGCAGCAGATCGACCTGTTCGAGCGGGGTGCGACTGGCAATGTCCGGGACCTGACGATCCAGGTCGCCCAGAACCCGGCGATGCTGTACTTCCTGGACGCGCAGTACAACGTCAAAGGCGCTCCGAACGAGAATTTCGCCCGCGAGGTGATGGAGCTCTTCACCATGGGGGTCGGGAACTATTCGGAGAAGGATGTGCGTGAAGGCGCACGCGCGTTCACGGGATGGTATTTCGACAACCTCTCGTTCAAGGTGGATCCCGACAAGCACGACGCCAGCGCCAAAACGTTTCTCGGCCGGACCGGGAATTTCGACGGTGTGGACGCACTGAAAATCATCTTCGAACAGCCGGCCACCGCGGAATACCTGGCCGGGAAGATCTATCGCTTTCTGGTGCGCGACGAGTTGTCTGCGGACCTGCGAAAGCGACTGGGCGCGGTCCTGCGAGACCACCACTACGAGGTCAAGCCGCTCCTGACGGTAATCCTCTCGTCGAAGGATTTCTACAGCCAGGCCAGTTACGGCGGCCACATCAAGGGACCGGTGGAGCACCTGGTCGGCATGATGAAGCACCTGGGCGTCGATGCGATCCCCGGTGTGCCGGATTTCAATCAAGCGACCGTCGCGATGGGCCAGCATCTCCTGAATCCCCCGTCGGTCGCGGGCTGGGCGGGCGGCAAGGCCTGGATCACGCCGGGACTGTTGATTGCGCGCGGCAACGTCGCCCGCGATGTGTTGATCCCCGACATGACCGGCTTCCGCGACTGGAACTTCACGGCCGGCAGCGATGACATTCTCGGCCGGCGGTTGCGCGATGGGAACGACATCGGCGCGGCCACTGCCGTCAACGACCCGTCGAAGATGAGCACGTTCGATCTGGTCGCGCTCGAGCGGGACGAGTTGTTCAACACCCGCATCTCAGGCTACGTCGGCTGGGAACAGGCCGCGCGCAAGCTCATTCCCACGCCGCGCCACGCGGCCCAATTCGACCTGACCCAGATCGTGCTGGAGAGCGGCGCCAAGACAACCGCGGAGGCGGTTGACTATCTGTTGTGGCGGATGCTCCGTGTGCCGGCGGCAAAGGCCACTCGCGACGAGTTTGTGGCGTTCCTGACCAGGGAACTGGGGACGGACCACATCGACCGCGCCAAGACGTATATGGAAGACGCGCTGCGGATGACCGTGCACCTGGTGATGAGCACGCCCGAGTATCAGATCATCTGACGAATGACAATCGTCAGTCTTCCACCTCGCGTCAACCAGAGCACACCGAGCCAAAACAGAATGTCTTCTCGGTGATCTCGGTGGCCTCGGTGGAAGCCACGCATAGGAACTCGGCGACGCGTCGGATTGTCCCGTGCGGTTTCGACCCTCTCCGGTCATGCGTCATCCTGCAGGCCGCTCAGGAGTTGAACCGGCAATCCCCAATCATCGGGGCCAGGGGGCGTATGATGATTACTCAACGTGAGTTGCCGAATGCCCTCGCCGGGAATGAGCGTTCATCGGCCCCGCGCGGCTCATCGTCCAGTTCTTGCGGCGCTGTCTTTGATCGCGGTCATCAGCCTTTCTCACCGCAGCCTATCGACGGCGAGCGCTGTCGATGGGGATTCGGTCGAGACTTTCCTGACCGCCACTTTTGGCCTGCGTCCTGCCGAACTCCGGGAACTCGCCGAAAACCGCCCAATCAGTCGGACGCTCGAGACGGCTGACGCGCGCGAGATCGCCACGATCGGAGCGATCCGGATCCGGGTTCCGGCGGCCTTCTACATCGAGCAACTGCGCGATGTGGTCAGTTTCAAGAAAAGCGAATCGGTGCCGCAGATTGGCACGTTCGGCACGCCCGCACGCCTCGAGGACATCAGGGATCTGACCCTCGAGGCGAGCGATCTCGAGGCGCTCGGCCGGTGCCGCACAGGGTCTTGCGGCGTGCAGTTGTCCAGCGCTGCACTTCAGAAATTTCAGCAGGAAGCGCCCTGGCGGAGTCCCGATCCCGCCGCGGCCGCAAACCGCATCATGCGAGCCGTATTGGTCGATATGGTCAACGCGTATCGTGAGTCGGGCGACGCGGCACTCATGACCTACGTGGACGCCAAGCAACCGGTGTCCGTCGCCGACGAGTTCCGCGCCATGATCGGCTCTCGTCCTTCGATGCTCGAGCGATTCCCCCTGCTCCATCAACACCTGCTGCAATTCCCGCGGACCGCCGACAGCGACGTCCAGGACATGATCTACTGGTCCAAGGAGCAATTGGGGCCGCGCGGAGTCGTGAGCGTGACACACCTCGCGATCGCGCGATTGTCGGATAGCGCTCCGGCGATGTTCGCGGTCGCTTCCAGGCAGATTTACGGTTCCCACTATTTCGACGCGTCACTTGGATTGACCGTACTTCTGCGCGACAACGCGAGCCACGCACCGGCCTCGTACCTCCTGTATGTGAATCGCTCCCGGCTCGACGCCTTGGGTGGAATATTTGGGGGCTTGAAGGGGGCGATGGTCCGATCGCGGACTCGTTCGGCGATGTCGAACAGCCTGATCGAAGCCCGCGACCGGGTGGAGAAACGCTTCCGGGCTGAACCACGGCGCCCCGCCGAGTGACACCCGCGTCGACGCGAATCTCTTGAACCACAAAGAGCACAAAGCACACGAAGGCGGTATTGCTCTAACGGGGTGCCGCGGGATAGTGCTCCCGTACCCAGTCTTCGAAGCGGGCGCACATCTCGTCTGAACCGTTGCTCGAGTCGGCCAGGACGTCGGCGCCGTGCACGATGCGAATCTGCGCGTCCAGTTCCGCTCGATCCTCGGACGGAGCCGCGCGTGAGGCTGCGGTCGCCATGACGGCCTGCGCCCGGGCCCACGCCGCTTCCACCGACTGGTTGCACTCGTCCGCAAGGTAGCGGGCCGAGAAGCCCTCGCCGGTCAGGCTGCGCAGCGTCGCGTCGTGGTCGAGGCTGTTGCCGGGCGCCCAATAGTGCGTCGCGAGGGCGGGACCAATGGCGCTGTTGTCGGTCAGGTACCCGTGCTCGCGCAGGAAAAAGGCTCGCGTCTGATAGACCGCCATATGAGCCAACAGGTAGCCTTGGTAGGACGCGGCCGATTCCTGGTTGAGCAGATGCGGGATGGCGAGCATCGGACGCGGGCTCTCGACACCCAGGACGCGCGCCTCGGTCTCCCGTGCCAGCGTGAGCACCCTTTCGGGCGTGAGCGCCGCGTCCGACAGGCGATACAGCGCAGCCTCGAAGTAGGGCACGACCGCAATCGAGCGCTCGTCAAACGCGCGCATCGGCTGGCTGCTGGCCACGCGGTCGCGAATGATCCCGTCTGGAATCACCTCACCTCGCGCATTGCGGGCATAGCGCTTCAGCCAGTCCGCGTCGTTGAGCAGGCTGTCGCAGAACATCGACTGCGTCTCGGCATACGCCATCGAAGTGGGCGCATATTCTTGCGAGAAGCAGGGCGCATTCTGCACCACGTTGGCGAAGTGGGCGGCGTGGCCGCCCTCGTGGAACAGGGTATTGATCGCGCGTAGACCGCTGCCCACCTGATCGGGCTTGGCTTCGGCGGTGAAGTTGATCTGGCCGGGCACCCACTCGC
>JBDTVS010000026.1:0-26327 GCA_040007095.1 Acidobacteriota bacterium | reverse complement strand
GAACGTCACCAGCCAGATTTCTTCGGGGCGCTCGCTTGGACTGAGCACCTCCATCTTCAGGTAACCCGCCGCCCCGTCCACCAGGTGAGACCGATGCCGGAAGGCCGCCTTGACAGACGCGGTCATGTCGTTGGCGACGACGAACTTGCTGAGCGCGACGAATCCGCTTGGCGCGTCTGCGCCGTCCTCTGACGTCGGGCCGCGTCCACACGCCGCCGGACAGGCGCTGGATTCCCTGGCCATCGTCACACCCCGTCCTGAGTCTACACCCATCCCTGTGAATGGCCGGACAGGGTGTCTCCCGCGTCCATCTTCAGTGGCGCGTCGCGTTTGCTGCCAAGTTCGAATCGGCCCAGTCTCTCCGGCAGCTTGAGGACGGCTGCAACGGACGATTGACATACCACGGGCTGTCAGTGAAGCTTCGCCTCAAACCGGCCAGCAAGAACGGACCAGGGTTCGGCGAATCTTCACTAGTACTAGTGAGACTCTGGCTTTAGAAGATGCCCAGGGCCGATGATTGGTGTCGATGACCCAGACCGGCCGCTTGCATCGCCGAAGCGCCGATTGGCACAATCTTGCATTGTGAAATGCAACGTATGTCGTGCCGACGTTGTCAGGGTTGGGGCCTTTGCCGTGTGTCCCGAGCACGGAGTGCAAACCATAACCGCTGAAACCCTCAGCGCAGGTGGCACGTCGCATCAGGAAGGAGCGAAACGGTTGTTTCTCTCCTATGGTCGCCGCGACGCGAGCGATCTAGCCGACCGACTTAACGCGGATCTGGAGAACAGGGGGTACGCGGTTTGGCACGATACCCGCGAGATTACTCCCGGAACCTCGTGGCAACACATGATTGCCGACGGCCTGCGCGAGGCGCAGGTCGTGGTTGCGGTCCTGACGCCACACGCCGTCCGGCACAGCAACGACCCTCAATCGCCCGACAACGTTGATAGTGTGTGCCTGGCGGAGATCGCGTTTGCGCTGTTCCGTCCTCCGCCGCGTCCTGTCGTGCCGGTCATGGCGATCCCGTGCGAGGCGCCACTCGCGATCTTTCATCTCGAGTACGTCGACCTGTGCCGCTGGCGCGAGTCCGAGATTGAGTACGAGCGGGGTCTCGGTCGCCTTATCGACGCACTCGAGGCCGCGCACCGCGGCGAGAAGCGCTATCGATCCTGGTGGCACGAGCTCGATCCATGGGACTTCGCGGCATTCCTGCACGACAAACGCAAGGGTTTTCAGGGTCGCCGGTGGCTCTTCGACCAGATTGACACGTGGAGGAGCACCTCCTTTGAACGGGCTCTGCTCATTACGGGCGATCCAGGCGTGGGCAAATCGGCGATCGTCGCGGATCTCGTTCATCGAAACCCCGGTGGCCAGGTCCTCGCGTATCACTGCTGCCAGGCAGACACGAGCAAGACGCTCGAGGCGTGGCGCTTCGTGCGCAGCATCGCGGCGATGTTCGCAAGCAAGCTGCCCGCCTACGCGAGTCGATTGGAGGATCCTGGTATCAGGGATGTACTGGGTGAAAGCTCGTGTCGGACGGATCCGGCGAGCGCATTCGAGCGCGGTGTCCTGTCGCCGCTGCAGGCAATTCCGGCACCGGAAGACACGGGCCGCTACATCCTGATCGACGCCCTGGACGAGGCGCTTGCAGTGCGTAGCGGGGAGCTCACGATCGTTCGTCTGTTGGCATCGCGAATCGAGCGCTTCCCCGACTGGCTGCGACTGATCGCGACGACGCGGAAGGAGCCGCCCGTCCTCGAACGGCTAGGGGGGCTGAAAGCGCAGGAGATTGACGCGCAGGATCCGCTCAATATGCAGGATCTGTGCAATTTCGTCGAGGTCCGTCTGGCCGACGATCGACTGGCGGCGGTGGTGGCATCCCACGGCTCGGTGAACACGGTGCGCGATGTGCTGCTTGGGAAGGCGGCAGGGAACTTCCTTTACGCGAAACAAGTGTTGGCGACGATCGAACGCGACCCGACATTCATCACACAACTCGAGTCGCTGCCGCCGAGGCTGGCCGACCTCTACGTCGAGTTCTTCGAACGGCAGTTCCCCGACGGCGCCGGCTTCGAACGTGCACGCACCGTGCTCGAAGTGATCGTGGCCGCCAGGGAACCGCTGACCCGTGAGTTGCTCGCCGCCGCGACGGGACTGGACGCGAACGATTTGCTGCCGCTCGCCGTTGACGCGGTGGCGGCATATGTTCCACGTCGAATGGGGGCCGACGGGATCTACCGCTATTCGGTCTTCCACAAGTCGCTGGCCGACTGGCTCACCAGCGTCGATCGCCGGGGGAAGACGTACTCTGTCGTGCCGGCGAAAGGACATGCGCGCCTGGCGGCTGCTGGACAGGCCGAACCGACCACCGCTGAGCGATCTTCGTACTTCCTGCGTCATCTGCCGCGGCATCTGGCGTTGGCCGACCGGATTGTGGATCTTCGCGTGCTGCTCCTGAGCTACGAGTGGATGCGAGACAAGCTGAAAGTCTGCAGCGTTTTCGAACTGATTGCAGACTACGATCTTCTCGGCGAATCGGACCCTCTTCGCCTGATCCAGCGGGCCCTGCACCTATCCGCTCACGCGCTCACGACCGAAACCAGCGAACTGCCGGCGCAACTAGTGGGCCGCCTCGCCAGTCGCTCGGAGCCCGAGATACGTCGGCTTGTCGCGGAGGTCCGTTCGGCCCCCCCGCACGGATGGTCGCTGCTTCCGAGGGCGGCAACGTTGCGTGGGCCGGATAGTGGCGTTGCGTTCGCCTGGCGCGCGTGCGATCGCGACCCCGCCTTCGCGATCGCCGTGTCAGACGATGGTCGTGTGGTGGCGTTCGTCGACAAGGAACGTATGACCTTTCGGACCATCGAGACGGGACTCGACGTCGAGCCTGAAGACGCCTTCTCCCGTTTCCCCGATGCCGATTGGAACGCCTGGAAGCGTGCCGCGCCGTCTCGACCGATCTCGCATGTTCTTCAAGGATTGCACGAGCGCTCGTTCGAAAAGCGATGGTCACTCGCTGCGCTGGCCGGTTCGACGGCATTTGAAGTCCGTGTTCATTGGAAGCGGAATGACATCGCTAGTCGCTACACCGCTGGTGCACGCTACGAGGATTACATCGCTCAGGAACTGTTCCTTGCAACCGGGGGACGTCGCTATCGGTTTGAGAGCGAGGCCGCTCCGTCGGCCTGCATTGCCGCCGCGGTTTCGTCCGACGGGCGGTTTCTGGCATTGGCCGGTACGGACGGAGCAACCTGCCTGTGGGACCTGTCCGTCGCGGCCGGTCCTGATGGAAAGGGTGGGTGGCAGGCGGGTTCTCCGGTTTTCACCACGAATCACTCGCAAGCGCCCGTCTGCGCGCTTGGCATCGACCCGAGCGGCAACCGGTTGGCGACGCTCGACAGTAACGGAATGCTGAGCGTCGACTGTCCAAAGGAAGCCAGGCTTCACGCGGTCGGCCGGCCATTGGCGACCACAGCGCAGGAAGTCTTCGTGGCGCCCGCAGGAGACAGGGTCCTTGTTCGCGATCAGTTGCAGAACCGAACGATCTGGGACGCAGAGACGGCATCCTGTCTGCTGCACGTGCGGCAGGACAGCTCGCTCGGTAACTTGATAAGTGTGCAAGTCACGCACGATGTGCGCTACGTCCTGACGATTCAGGCGCTCCATGACATGTACGACGGCTTTCTCGTGGATGGGATCGATCTCGTCGCCGGTAAGACGACGTTCAGTTTCGAAACAAGCGGATCCAAGAGCGACGATTACGGAAGGCTGCCACGCGGGTGTTCGGCGGCCGCCGGCTCGTACTATGTGCACCCCACGCCGCGAGACGAGTGCATCAACCTCCACACTGGCGAAGCGCGACCGTTGGCATTCTTGGAGACAGTGGACGTCCGACATGTCCCCTGGTCCGAGGCGCTGACGCCCGAGGCGACGTCATCGGCTGCAATCACGTCAGATGGGTGGCACGCGCGGCTGCAAAACCAGGCCGCCGATGGATCCGTGGCGACGTTTACCGCCGACGAGGTGCTCAGCCGAATCGACGTGTCCGAGGACGGATTGTGCGCCGCCGTCGCCTGCGTCTCTGGTCAGATGCACTTCCTCGACGTCATCTGGCAACCCGCAGACGATCGGGAGCTCGAGGAAAAGCTGGCGCATCATTCTCTTCGGATCCGGTGCGCTGCGACCGCGGCGATCGGCAGGCGCCGCGGATCTGACGCCGGCACACGCCTTCGGCAGCTCTTGCGCGACCCTGAGGCGCTGGTGCGTCGGCGAGCCGCAGTGGAGCTGGGCCGTCGCCGCGACCACGCGGCGGTGGAAGACTTGATCGTGCTACTCCAGGATTCCGACGCCGGCGTGCGCGAGGCGTCGATCGATGCACTCGCAACGCTTGGACAGAGTGTCGCCCTTGCACACGCTCTAGCCGACGAAGACGTCGCGGTCCGACGCCGGGCCGTAGAGGCGCTCGGGCTGCTGCGCGATGAATCGGCGGTTGGTCCCTTGGCGCCCCTCCTTCAGGATGGGGATTCTCGTGTCGTCGAGGCGGTGATCGGTGCGCTCGAGCAGATCGGAGGTCGGGCTGCGGCCAACGTACTGAAGCCATTCCTGGAGGACTCGCGTATTCCCTTGCGCATCGCCGCGATTCGAGCGGTCGAACGAGCCGACGGCCAGTCGGCTGAGACCCTCCTGACGTCGCTCGAGCACCCGGATGCGGGCGTCCGCGAGGCGGCCGTTGCGGCGTTCGAGGCGCTCAACCCCGAGCCACGAGCGACAGAGACTGCGGTGCGCATTGCCGTGGCACGGCGCCGCGAGGAGGCGTGTGTGACGCTCGGCGGCGCCGCGGTTCCCGCCTTGTGCCGGGTACTCGAGAGCGCCGACTCCTCAAGTGTTGCAACTGCCGCGAGAGCTCTGGGTCAACTCGGTGACGCCCGCGCCGTGCCCGCGCTCGCCGCCGCGTTGAGATGGCAGAAGGAAGACGCTGCAACAGAAATCGCCAAGGCACTGGGAGCG
Source organism: Acidobacteriota bacterium (assembly GCA_040007095.1). Classification (GTDB taxonomy): domain Bacteria; phylum Acidobacteriota; class Vicinamibacteria; order Vicinamibacterales; family CAVVIG01; genus JBDTVS01. The sequence goes on along the minus strand of JBDTVS010000026.1, from coordinate 21,323 downwards.
TTGGGGAGCTCGGCGGCGACTCCAACACTGATCGATGCGTTCGAGCTCGGGACGAGCTCGCAAAGAACGCACATTCTTTCGGCGCTGGCGAAGATTGGCGATGCCAAGGCCGAAGGGTTCATCGTTCGCTGTCTACAGCATGCGGACCGCGACGTCAGGGAAGCCGCGGCCGCCGCCGCCGCCCAACTTCGACAGCCGGAGGCGGTGCTGCCCCGACTGCGGAGCAGTTTTGCCGATGGCAGTCCCGCCGCGGCTCGCGCACTTGGTGTTCTCCGCGACCGTTCGATGATGAAGCCCCTGATTGCGGGCCTCTCGATTGATGATGAGCAGCTGCGGCTGGGCATCGTCGAGGCGCTTGGCAACATTGGCGATGCCGCTGCTGTTTCCGCTCTGACCGATTGTCTGACTGCAGGGCAGGGAAACTCGTCTCTGCGGGAATTCCGAAAGGCCGCAGCACGCGCGCTCGGAAGAATCGGTGATACTTCGACTGTTCCAGTGTTGCTGGCAGCTCTTGACCGAGAACCCTACGACTTAGGGGTCAATGGCCTACGCGGTGCCCTTGCCCAGGCCCTGACCGACCTGGCGCCGGCACAAACACTGGTTGCGCGGCTGGCGCAGGCCACGATTGTCGATCGGACCGGGTACACCCGCCATTCGCAAAAGACTCTCGATATCGACGTATTGCGCGCGATCCCTTCCGCATTGTCGAAAATCGATGCGTCTGCCGGCATTGACGACATCGATCAAACGGTTGCGCACCTCGTCGAGGGAATGCTTCTGTACACAGATTATGCGCGCGAAGAAGCGGCGGATATCCTTGCCAAACTTGGGGAGGACGCGATTCCTCCCATCGTGGCGCACCTGGCGGACGGGCATTGGAAGGTGCGCATGTCGCTTCTCCGGGCACTCGGCGAGATTGGGTCACCCAAAGCCTTCTCAGTTTTGAAGAGTGCGCTTGACGACAATGATGGCCACGTTCGACTGGCGGCCGTAAAGGCGCTTCGCACGATCGGCACGGCCCAGGCGATCGCGACATTGGGGTGATGCGCCGCGCCTTACCGAAGGCCATTTGTCTTCAGCCTCAGACCCACTCTGATGCGGATGCCGAGGCACCTTGATAGCGAGACTTCCCGTAAATCACGGCGTTTGACCGGAGTTGCAGGGGGCATCTGACACAGTTCTGACACGATTCGGGTCAGAATTTACGCCGACACACCGAGGAACATCGAGCGATATGCAGCCGGCAGCGCTGCCTCTCGACTCGCTCGAAGCGGTACGCGATCTCCGACTCGCCATCACCCCCGTAAGCGAGCCGTCCGATCCGCAATGCGAACGGCTCCGAGGGCAACCGTCGATCCCGCAGCGTGAGATCGGACCGCGCCACAAGTCGTCGAATACCACGTCGTTGGTGAGCTGCACGAGCTTCGGCGCGACGGTCTCCAATTCATCCCTGCGCCGCGCTGTACTGCTCGTCGCTCACCTTCTTGGACCGACTTCTTCGATGCGGCATCGTTGATCTCGCGCAGCTGACCACGAGCAGTTCTCTATTGGCTCGTCAGAACTCGATCATCACCTTGATGGCTTCACGGTCATTCATCGCCCGGTAGCCATCGGGAACACCGTCGATGTTCGTGATGCGATCGAATACGAGGCCGGGCTCGATTCGGCCTTCCAGCACGTCGGGCATGAGCTCGTGCATGTAGGCACGAACCGGCGCCGGGCCGCCGGCGATGGTGATGTTGCTGTAGAACGTCGGCTGCGCATTCGGGATCGTGGTCTCTTGAGGCACACCGACGCGGCCGACGGCACCGCCCGCCCGGGCAATGCCCACGGCCGTGCGCATCGACTCGCCGTGCCCGACGCACTCGAGGACGGAATGGGCGCCGAGACCGCCGGTCAGCTCGCGCACCCGCTCGATCGCGGCGTCCCCCCGCTCGCTGACGACATCAGTCGCCCCGAACCTGCGAGCCAGGGCAATTCGGTCGGGGTGACGGCCGAGCATGATGATCTGCTCCGCACCGAGACGACGGGCGGCAATCACGCCGCAGAGGCCCACCGCGCCATCACCAACGACGGCGGCGACCCTGCCCGGGCGCACATTCGCCCTCAGCGCCGCGTGATGGCCAGTACCCATCACGTCGGAGAGGGTCAGGAGCGACGGCATGAGGGCGTGATCAGGACCGACCGGAAGCGCCACCAACGTTCCGTCCGCCAGCGGGACACGCACCGCCTCGCCCTGGCCGCCATCGAGTGTGGCGCCGCCCCACCATCCGCCGTGCAGGCAGGACGTCTGCAAACCCTGCTGGCAGAATTCGCAGGTCCCATCGGACCAGGCGAACGGCGCCACGACCAGGTCGCCCTTCTTCACCGTTCGCACATCGGGGCCGAGGGACTCGACGACTCCGACGAACTCGTGGCCCATCCGATTTCCGACCGCGCTCGGCGGCATCGAGTTGTACGGCCAGAGATCGCTGCCGCAGATACACGCACGGGTCACCCGAACCAGGGCATCAGTGGCCTCGACGATCCGGGCGTCGGGAACGGTTTCGACGCGCACATCGTGCACGCCGTACATCACAGTGGCTCGCATCTGAATCCTTCAATCCTCGGTCAGACGACGGTCATCCGCCGTACTGTTGGTCGGTTACGTGTTCCATCCACTCGACCACCTTGCCGTCGAGCATCTCGGCGATCGCGATGTGCGTCATCGCGGTGGTCGGCGACGCACCGTGCCAGTGCCTTTCGCCGGGCCCGAACCACACGATGTCGCCGGCGCGGATCTCTTCGATCGATCCACCGTCGCGCTGTACGCGTCCACAACCCGAGGTGACCAGCAGCGTCTGCCCGAGTGGATGTGTGTGCCACGCCGTGCGCGCCCCGGGTTCGAAGGTCACGGTCGCGCCGCCAACCCGCGCCGGTGACGGTCGCTGAAACGGCGAGTCGATTCGCACCACACCCGTGAACCAATCCGCGGGACCTTTGACCGACGGCTGCGATCCGCTCTTTGTCATCTCCATGGCTGTTCTCCAGGTCCTCGTTTACTGCCCGCGCACTTCCGCGACGTCGCCGTACCAGTAGGCGGCGGTCGTGCCGCCGTCCATGAGGAAGTCAGTGTCCGTGATGAAGCCACCGTCCGGCCCCATGCGCAGCGCGCCGACCGCACCGACTTCGTCCGGCGTCCCGACTCGCTTGGCCACGGATCCTTCGATCATGCGCCGGTAGCCTTCACCACGCGGTCCTGTGAGCTCGTCCTTGGCCAGAGGGGTCATGACAATGCCCGGGCTGATCGGATTGATCCTCGCGCCGCGCTTGCCCCAACGCACCGCTTCGGCCATGACGCGCAGGGAGTTCCCTCGCTTTGAGAGCTGATACGCGTGGAGCGAGTCCTTCACCTGATCGAGCCATGCGAGGCGGGCTCGTGGCGTGGCACGCCGTGGAAACGCCGCTTCTTCCATGCTGAGGGCATTGGGCTTGATCGCCAGGTCGTCTTCGTTGATCGCAATGAATTCCGAGAACGCACCGATACGCCCGTCAGCCGGCCGTGCATAGACTTCGTCGCCGGGGTTGAATCGACGCACCCGAGATCCGATCCGGCTCCCACCGGCGACGGCATGGCCCAAAATAAGCGGCAGGCGATACGGCAGAATGCGCTTGAACTCGCCGTTTCGAATGTCGGAATCCAGCAGGTTGACACCAGCGGCGTGAGTCTGGACCAAGATGTCATCCTCGCGCAGTTCCGGGTCTGGCACCTCGCCGGCCCGCACGCGATCGGCGCTTCCATAACGATCGAGGGTGAATGCCTTCATTGATGTTGTCTCTCGACTACTTTCGAAGGCATCGATGAAGGCGCGCCTTCACCGACGGTCAGCCTGCGAGGCTCACGCAGCGGCCGGAACCGCTGCGACCTGTCGCTCTAGTCCCTTCGGATCCGCGAAGAAGGCCGGCCCCACGCCCTGACTCGTCTTGTCGGGGAAGATCTCTTCGTTGCCTGCGACGATGCCCGCGACAATCGCCCGCGCGGCGTCTGCCGGCGACGCTTTCTCCGCCGTCAGCGCCTCCCCCATCCTGGTGTCAACCGGACCGGGATAGACGCCAAACACCTGCGTGTTCTGCCCGCGCAGCATCGCACGAGTGACCTGCGTGAGCGAGTGCGTCGCCGCCTTCGAGGCGCTGTACGCCGCGAGAATGGGGAAGCTGACGAACGACGCCACCGAATTGAGATTGGCGACGGCGCCGCCGCCGTTCTTCGCGAGGACCGGGGCGAAGGCCTGTGTCACCGCGAAGGTGCCGAGGAAGTTCACTTCCATCTCTTGTCGGCCTCCCTCGATCCACTTGGGATCGGTGAAATCGCCGCCGTGGAAGCCGACGATGCCGGCGTTGTTGACGAGGAGGTCTACGTCCGTCGCAGTCGCGGCGGCGGCGGCGATCTGCGCGACGTTGGTCACATCGAGCTGGAGCGGCACGACGCGTGAGCCGTGGCGGGCGACGAGCAGGTCGAGCGTCGAGATGTTGCGCGCGGCGGCGTACACCTTGTTCACGCCGGCGGCGAGGAGCGCGTCCACGATGGCTTTGCCGATGCCACGGTTGGCGCCGGTGACGAGTGCGGTCTTGCCTGACAGTACGTAACCCATGTCGAGACTCCTGACGGCCTCGCAACGTGCGAGACTGAACACGGCAACCGGGCTGCCGCAAACCGAGAACAGACCGTACTGTCTATTCATGACGTTGACAATAGACCGATCGGTCTGTATTGTCAAGGCGTGCCGAGAAGAACTAAGCAGCGCGTGAACACCTCCGAAAGCGGCGTTCGTGATCGCCTCCTCGACGCCGCCGATCGCCTGTTCTACCAAGAGGGCGTGCGAGCCGTGGGTATCGATCGCGTCCTGGCGGAGGCCGACGCGGCGAAGGCGTCGCTCTACCAGCACTTCGGCAGTAAGGACCAACTCGTGGCGTCGTACCTCGAGCGCAAAACCAAGGACGCCCGAGCGAGCATCGAGGCGTACCTCGCCGGCACACCGCCGTCACAACGCGCGCTCACGTTTTTCGACTGGGTGGTGGCGTGGGCGGAGTCGAAGGACTTCCGCGGGTGCCCGTTGCAGCATACGGTGAGCGAGCTCACTGATGCGGCGCACCCGGCCCGCGTCATTGCTCACGGTCAGCGTGAGTGGTTCGCGGAGCGTTTCCTCGAGTGGACGAAGGCGGCGGGAGTGAAGGACGCGAAAGCGACGGCGCGCGCTCTAATGGTGCTCTTCGATGGCGCCGTCGCGGGGTCCGAGGTCGACGGGCCGCAGCGGGCGAGCGACGCTCGATGGATGGCCAAGAAGTTGTTGGCCGGCTGAACGCACACGCTCTCCTCACTTCTACGGAACGACGTTCGTTGAAGCTCAGTTAGCGCGCCGCCTGCCTTGCATGGCGCGACGACCCAGCGAGCTTGGAGACCCACCTTGAACATTCGGAAACGCCGCAAGTGATCGAGCGACATCAGGAGGTCTGACACAATTCGATCGACGATCACGCCGGCATGCGGCGGTAACCCGCTGATGCCAAATCACATCGCAGGGCAGCAGGATTCTGAAGGAGGGTTTTGCGCGACACTGTTCCGCAGGCGGCGCTCGATCGCGCGGCTGCGCGCGGCCAGGCGGCGATCACGATGATCGAGCGCACGACGCCGATCGCGGTGTTCGCCGTAGCGGACGCCGTCCGCGAGGAGTCGAGAGAGGCCGTGCGACGCCTGCGCGAGCAGGGCATTACGGTCATCATGATGACCGGCGATACCAACGCGGTCGCACACGCGGTCGCGACTGACCTCGGCATCGACACGGTGTTCGCTGACGTGTTGCCGGACCAGAAAGCGTCGAAGGTCAAAGAGGTGCAGCGACAGGGCAAGCGCGTCGCGATGGTCGGCGATGGGGTGAACGACGCGCCGGCACTCGTGACGGCAGACGTGGGAATCGCCATCGGTGCGGGGACAGATGTCGCCGTCGAGGCGGCCGACGTGGTGCTCGTGCGAAGCGACCCGCGAGATGTGCCGCGAATCATCGCCCTGAGCAGAGCGACGTATCGCAAGGTGATCCAGAACCTGTGGTGGGCGGCCGGATACAACATCGTCGCGATTCCGCTGGCGGCCGGCGTGCTGGTGCCATGGGGCATCGTGATGCCCGGGGCCATGGGCGCTGTACTGATGTCACTGAGCACGATCATCGTCGCGATCAACGCACAACTGCTCTGCCGCACCCACCTGTGACGAGGTGGGTGCGGTCGGCACTCGCTTAGAGCACGCCGATCTGTCTCAGGAATCCGACCTGGTCGTAGAACAGCTTCTCTTCAACGATCCCGCCATCCTTCCAGCGAGCGACGGTGCAGAACTCCAACTCGAAGCTCTTGCCCGTCGGCGGATGCACCTTGCCGTCCAAGCCCTGCCACGGACCGACCATCTTGCCCTTCCATTTCGCAATTGTGCAGGTCCAATCGCCGGAGCCGAACATCACTTTGTACGGGTTGTTCTCCAGTTGGTTTTCGATCGACTTGAAGAAGGCCCCAGACTCTGCCTGATGCGCGTCTCGACCGCGCGTGGGGTCGGGCTGCCCCGGCCAGTAGACAGCTGTATCCGCCGAGTGTCGCTTCCTGAACACGTCCCAGTTCTGCGCGTTCCACGAATCGTCCAACGTCTTGATCCGCTGCAGATTCTCTTCGGCGCTCATCGTGCCCCCCTCATTCCCGAAACAGTCCGTCCCGCCTGCGCGCTCTGTGAACAAAAGAACTTCATCCCGACTGACAATCACGCTTGGGAACCGTCATCATGATCGCGATGATGGCGATGGCCACCATCAGAACATTGAACATGAGAGCGATCGCCGCGGCAAACCAACCGCCGATATTATCAGTCCGCCCCATCGCCATGTCCGCGAAGGGGGCGAGCCCCTCCATGTGGCTAAGCCCAGCGAAGATCGCCGCAGAAAGTGCGACGCCAAAGGCTGCGCCCAAACACGACGCCATTTTGTAAATACCGGAGGCTGACCCCGCTTTCTCTTGCGGCACATTAAGATAGCGCCGCATCCGTTGAAGGGGTCGCGTACAGTCCCAACCCAATCCCAAACAGCGTAAAGCCGACAAATGCGACGACCAGGTATTCACGTGCTAGCAGGAAGGTAAAAGCCGTCAGGGAGATGCCTGCGCCGGTAACCCAGCAACCCAACAGCATCGGCTTTCTCGAGCCCATCCGTTGAAGCAGCTTCTCACCGATGCGAATTGTGACAAGAACGCCTATCAAGTATCCAACGGTCAGAAGTCCCGTTTGTAGCGACGAAAGCCCGGCGGCCTCTTGAACGAGTGTCAGCACCACAAGGAGGGTTCCGGCGACTCCATTGAGGAGACAATTCAACAAGGTCGTACCGCTGAACGTTTTGTTGCCGAATAGTCTGAGGTCGAAGAAGCCGTTCGCATTGCCAGTTTCGATCTTGAGGAACGCACTCATCGAGACGACAAACACAACGGTCAGAATCACGACCGTCGGACTCAACCATCCCAATGTCGCGCCCTGGCCAATGACAATATTCAGCGCCACCATGGTCACGACAAATGCCAACAAGCCGAGCCAGTCGAAGGATGTTCGTGCCGTCGATTCGGCTTTGCTCTCCGGAGCGCCTCGGAGCAGGAACAGGCTCACGAGTGCAACGGCGATCGACATCCAGGAGATCCATCGCCATCCGAGCGTCGAGGCCACGAAGCCGCCGAAAAGGGAGCTCAGACCCGACCCGCCCCAGGAGCCGATGGACCAGAAACTGAGCGCGCGCTGACGATCCTTGCCATCGAAGTACGCCTTCATCAACGCCAATGTCGCGGGCATGATGCAAGCGGCGGAAATGCCTTGGATAACGCGCCCGCTCATCAAGAAGGCCGCGGTTCCGACTGGCGAGAGGGCGATGAGCAGCGAACCCCCCATACTGAGGGCGAGGCGAGGCCAATATTGGTCAGCCTCACGCGCCCGAATTGATCGGCCAACCCACCGGCGACAACGATAAACAGTCCCGACAACAGCGCCGCGATGCTGACGGCGATATTGCTCACACTTGAAGCGATCCGCAGATCCGCCCGCATGGCGGGCGCCACGTTCAACGTGGTCTGCGCAAACAGCCAAAAAGTAATCACCGCCAGCACGATACCGAGAATCAGCTTGTTGTCGCCGTGATAGTGAGTTGCAGTCAAGGCCTGAGGCTCGCTGCGCTGATGTGGAATCTGTAACCTGATGAGCCGACACCTTCGTTCCGATGCCAGCAATGAGGTTGACACCAAAATGCCAACCTGAAGTTCTGGATCACACGCATGCGCAGCCTGCCTTTAACTTTCGGCGCTCATCGAGCGCCCGTCTCACATCTATCTTGAACGTCAATTGCCGGCAACGGGAAGGTTCCAGCGGTACTTCATGGCGAGAACGCGGAGTCCGAAGCAGAGGGCGGCTCCCGCCAGCGTTGCCGGTTCGGAAGGCCACTGCAACACGTGTGCGATCACGACGGTTGCGGCACCGAGCAGCGCGGCCACAGCGTAGAGCTCCGATCGCAGCACGGTCGGGATGTCGTTCAACAGAATATCGCGGGCGATGCCGCCGCCGATTCCGGTGACCATGCCGAGCAAGGTGGCCATCACCGGATTCAGGCCAAACAGCAGCGCCTTGTTTGCCCCGGAAACGGCAAAGAGGGCGAGGCCTGCGGCATCGAACAGCAGCACCGGGTTCCATCGCTGCGTCACGGCTGACGGAAAGCAGAATGCCACGATCCCGGCCACAAGCGACACGCCCAAGTAACGCGAGTCGTTGAGGGCACCCGGTGGAATGGCGCCGATGATAATGTCCCGCGTGATGCCTCCGGTATTCGCCGCCGCAAAAGACAGCACCAGGACGCCAAAGAGATCCAGCTTGCGCTTGACGCCTGCCATCGCGCCACTGAGCGCAAACACGAACGTGCCAAGAAGGTCGAGTACGAGGGGGAGCGAGCCGCTCAGGCTGGGTGGAATGTGCAGGGTCGGCAGTGTCGGCACAGGAAACTCGACTGTACGTCAGGATTGAAACACGTCAAACGCCTGATGCCGTTAGGTACGGCCGGCCTTCATGACGAAATCGACCTTGTCCGTGGCGGCGTCGGCCATCACACGAAGTAGCTCGTCTCCTCGCCGTCGAGCGTGGGCGCGAGCCGTCCTCGATCAGGATTTCGGTCGGCCCAGTAACCGTGTCACTTAACCCGTCGAAGACTCTCGCGCATCTCAGCACTGTCTTCGACATGAAAGACCTCCCGCAACGACTGACCGGCAACCGCTGTCCCTTGTCGTGCGCCTGTGCGTGTGTGCTAGTGGTCCGCTCAATCGCGATGGATTCTAGCGCGACAGCCACGCGCGCGTCGCGACGACCAGCGTCTCAACACCGATTTGCAACGTAGGATCGATGACGGGCGCAAACTTCGGGCTGTGATTCACCGGCAGTTCGTTGAGCCGATTGGACTCCTTGGCTTTCGCATAGACGTCGGGAGCCGTGCCACCCACGAACCAAAATACTGACGGTGCGTGCCACTCGGAACCGAACGATCCGAAATCCTCGCTTGCCGGCGCAGGGCCAGTTTCACGAACCCGCTCTCCGCCAAAATGCGCTTTGAACGCGTCGACCACGCGCCTACTTGCATCGCGGTCGTTTACATTGAGGGGGTAGTGATCAAGCGTCGTGATCTCAGGTTTGCGCGTGGCGCCTGAGGCCTCGGCCTCGGCGTTGACGATGCGCGTGATTGCGGCAAGCACGCGAGTTCGCACGCCCTCATCGAACGTTCGGACATTGAGTGTGATGATGGCCTCGTCGGGAATGACATTCTCTTTCGTGCCCGCCTGTAGTGCCCCCACGGTGACAACGGCAGCTTCGGCAGCGGCGACTTCCCGCGAGACGATGGTCTGGAGCCTCATCACCGTCGCCGCCGCCATGACGACCGGATCGATACTGGCCTGAGGCATCGATCCGTGGGCACCGCGCCCGAACAGACGAATCTGCAGGCTGTCGGCCGCTGAAGTGATGGCGCCCGCCCGACCGGCGACGGTGCCGGCTGGTCCGACCATGACATGCTGGCCGAGCACCACGTCCGGCTTGGGAAAACGTTTGAACAGGCCGTCGTCGATCATGGCTTGGGCACCTTGCGCGGTCTCTTCTCCGGGTTGGAAGACCGCCATCAGTGTGCCGCGCCAGGTCGTGCGTGCGTCGGCGAGCAATTGTGTGGCACCGACGAGCCATGCGACGTGCATGTCATGACCGCACATATGCCCAACCGGCACGCTCTTGCCCTCTGGATCACTCGCCGTCGCCTTGCTGGCGTAAAGCAGACCCGTCGCTTCCTCGACAGGCAACGCGTCCATGTCGGCTCGCAGCATGACTGTGGGTCCGTCGCCGTTCCGCAGTAGGCCGACGACTCCAGTCTTCCCGACGGCTGTCGTGACTTCATAGCCGGCCGCTCGAAGCCGGTCGGCTGCCACGCCTGCCGTACGCGTCTCCTGCATCGACAGTTCCGGATGTGAGTGCAGATCCTTGTAGAGAGACTCCAAGTCCGGAAGCAAACCATCCAGGCTGCACAATACCGTATCGGAACTCACCTGAGGGGTGTTCATGATTCAGATCCTCTCCGTTGTCAGCGTCCTCCGGGACGTCGCCAGGTGCTCACACTCTTCGACTCATATTGGCGATCCGACTCGAACCGTAAGCATCGATATCGACCCGCCATCGACGCCGTTAACGGGAAACGTCACGACATCGGTCTGCTGTCTGGTGCCGATGACATATAGCAGCGGTAGGTAGTGATCCGGTGTCGGAATCGATAACAGGGCTTCCTTCCCCATCGTCTCGTAGTCAACGAGGGGCTTGTGGTCCCCTGTGAGCAGCAGCCCCTTCGCTTCCGTTTCGAACCGAACTGCCCAGTCGTACGGATCCGGCATGTGGCGGCCCCACGCGTAGGCGTGAAGGTTGTGCACGAGATTGCCGCTCCCGACAATCAGAACCCCTTCGCCACGAAGGGAGGCCAGCTTCCGGCCGATCTCGAAATGAAATGACGCGGGCCGTGACTCGTCGATACTGAGCTGGACGATCGGGATGTCCGCCGCCGGATACACATGTCTGAGCACCGACCACGTGCCATGATCGAGTCCCCATGCGTCGTCAAGGGCCACCGGTAACGGCGCCAGCATCGCCTGGATGCGGCGCGCAAGATCGGGATCTCCGGGAGCCGGATATTGCACTTGATAGAGTTCCCGCGGAAAGCCCCCGAAATCGTGAATGGTGCGGGGCGCCGTGCTGACGGTGACGCCGGTTTCCGGCACGAACCAATGAGCCGAGATCGATACGATGGCGCGCGGTCGGATCATCTGTGCCCCGATCCCCCGCCACGCGTCCGTGTAGTTGTTTTTCAACACGGCGTTCATGGGGTTGCCGTGTCCGAAGAAGATCGCAGGCAGGATCTCAGCCATGCTACGGATGTTACTCCTGTGACGCCCGCCCGCCGCGCCGAGCGCGGACTAGATGCCGCGCCGTTGGTGGTCCGCTTACATAGCTTTTGATCCGCTCTTCCAGGCGACGGTCAGCCTGCGTCTGCCGCGCGTGCTGACGCAAGTGCTCGGCCCAGGACCGTACTTCGAACGTCTCCAAGAATCGGTCCGGAGCGGCCGTGTCGCGATAGATGCCCCAGCGCGAAGCGCCATCCCGACGGCGGACACGTTCCTGCTCGTGGATCGCCTTGATAAACGCCGTCACGTCGCTCTCGACGTGGTACTCCACCGTGACCAACACCGGACCATCCTCCAAACCCGGTCCGACTTCTTCCACCGCTACCGGGATCCGCCAGCGGCTCCAGGGACTGAGATCAGCGGGGCCGGAGGGAAGTCTCCAGAAGAGACCCAGCCCAGAGGTCGCGACGGTGCCAATCCCCGCCCACAGAAGAGCGGCGTCAATCCCTTCACGCTGCCCGATGAGTCCCCACAATGCACTGCCCGCGGCCAGGCCTCCTTGAAAGATCAACATGAACATGGCGAGGACCCGGGCGGGCACCCAATCGGGAGCCAGCGTTTGGACCAACGCCGAAAACAGCGAGACAAAGATGATCCAGGCGCCGCCCGCGACGAGCATGAGAACGCCAAGGCCACTCATCGTACGCACCGCGCCGGCGGCGACGATGGCGATGCCGAGATCGCCACGGCCGCCGACACGACAACTTCCGACGACCACCGCGCGCGAGCGGGCTGCATCGCCAACGCGCCGAGGATGGCGCCTGCACCGAAGCATCCGAGTGGGAACCCGTAACCGAGAGGACTATCCGTCGACCGATGCGCGATCACCGGCAGCAACGCGAGAACTGCGCTGGCGAACAGCATGACGATGCCCGACCGCAAGGTGACGGCGCGAATGCCAGGCGAGTACCGAACGTACCGCAGCGCCGCAACGGTCGCCCCCGCGATGTGCTCGACGGGCACGGCACGTTTCCGCGGCGACGGTCTCCACCGCGCGATGACCATGATCACACCGACAAACGAGGCCGCGTTGACGGCGAAGGCCGTGCCAAGACGCCCGCGAGTGCCGGCCCGACGGCACGAGCCAGGTTGAATTCAATCCCGTTCAGCGCCGATGCCGCCGCCAAATCGTCCTTCGACACGAGATCAGGAAGGACCGCCCGCCATGTCGGCGTCTCGAAAGCGTCGCCTGCCGAAATCGCGAACGTCAGGGTCAGTAGTAGCCAGGGCGTCATCCGGCCCGCGATCGTTAGCGCCGTCAGCACAATCGTTGCGCCGAGCATCCACAACTCTGTGAACAGGATCAGCTTGCGCCGGTCGACGATGTCACCCACGGATCCAGTCGGAAGCGCCAGCACGAAGAACGGCAATGAGGAAGCCGTCTGCGTGAGGGCGACATACATCGGCCCCGCGCCGAACGACACCATAAGCCAAGCCGCACCGACACTCTGCATGAACGTGCCAATGTCCGAGGCGACATCCGCAATCAGGATGTTGCGAAAGGTTGGAACCCGTAATGGCCGCCAGAGACTAGCCGACGACTGTGATCGCATCTATCTATTGCTAAAGTGTTGGCATTCGAGGTCGCTGCGCAGCCTCCAGCAGTGTCTGATGCTTCAAACAATACTGAGCCCACGGCACGGCCTCGAGCCGTCTGGCCTCAATCGGACCGCCGTCGACCATGCATCTGCCGACCGTGCCATCGTCAATCCGTTTGAGTGCGTCGCGGACGTACTGGAGGACTGTTGAGTCCAGCTCCGCTTCGGTGAAGGCCTCGCTCGCAACTTCGTCGGCGACGCTGGCGTCGCCTATATCGCGGCTGGAGTCGCTGGTCTCCCCACGTCCAATCGTGGCCTCGCGCTCCGTGCGACCCGAGAGATCCGTTTCGAGGGCCTGACCGCCGTGCGCGCACGCCGTTGACTACTGCGCTGGTGCGTGTGCTGGAGGATTGGTATTCGCCGTTGGCAGGGTACTGTCTGTATGACCAGAGTCGTCGGCACCAGCCGGCCGCGCTCTCTGCGCTGATCGATACGCTGCGCCTCGGGGGAGATCGCCGTAAGTGATCGAACGACTTAGAAGGTCTGACACAATTCAGTCGACGATCCGCCGACATGCGTCGGTAAACCCCTGAATTCAAATCACATTGCAGGCCAACAGGATTTGAAGGAGGGTTTTTGCGCTACACTGTTCCAGACCGCTCGCAAGTGATTGATTCTAAACGGAGAGATGTCCGAGTGGTTGAAGGAGCACGGTTGGAAAGCGATTCTGGCGACGCTCACCGAGTGATACAGACACACCTCTTCGCGCAATCGATTCAACGATTTCCCGCCACAGAATACTTCTCGATGTGAACCTGTAAATCTCGATGTTTGTCGGCGGTTTCGAGGTTACCTTACACAGTTTCTACAGAGTTGTTCGTTTCATGTAGCGCCACGTGGCCTGCGCCGTACGTTGACTGACCACGACGCGACACACGGCTCAACCTGGCAGCGGGCATCGGCCTGTCTTTCGACATGTCGCCAGCGATCTCACAGACGCCGACGCCACTCTCCCGGACCCACGCCGACTTCCCGACTGAACACCCGCGTGAAGTGGCTTTGATCAGCGAACCCGCAGCGGAGGGCGATCTCGGCCAGCGGCAAGGCGCGAGCGCGGAGCAAGTCCTTCGCCTGCTGAACGCGATGCTTCAGGAGCCAGCGATGCGGCGGCACGCCTGTCGACTGTCGAAACGCGCGCGCGAAATGCCGCGGTGACAGGCCGCATTCCTCCGCCAGCCGGCTGAGCGTCGGTCCTTCCATCAGCGACCCGGCCAATAATTCGGTCGCGCGCTTCAGCTGCCATGCGGCCAGTCCGCCGCGATGGTGACGATGCTCGAGGACACCGCCATACGCAGCGGCGACATGGCCGGCCATCGCCAGGACGACGTGGTCGAGGAACAGAGGGTGTGCGTGTTCGGGCTGTTCGATGGCACCCATCACGGACAAGAGCAACTGTCGTGCGATCGCGTCGTCGATGCCGACCGCGCGTGGATACCGCAGTTCGTCAAGAAGCGGCGCGCCGGCTTCGCTGGCCAGCGAATTGAGCGCCACGCGCGGCAAATAGAACATCAGACTGTGGAACGGATCCCGGAGGTCCGCGACCGGCTCTTGTCGCAGGTCGTAGATCGCGGTGACGCCGGCGGCCCAGTTCGTCGGCCGCACCAGGCGTCCGTCGAAGTAGAGGTCGTGGTCGTAGCAGGCACGCAGCTGCAGCGCGATCAGGTAGGCATCTTCACGAGCCAGCGGCGACGTCAGGCCATGATTGCGCGCATCGGAGCGGAGTTCCGTCACCGCCAGCGTGGATTTGTGCAGTGCCCGCGAGATGATCGTGGGCGGGCGGCGCAGGCCGAAAGCAGATGCCAGCGGCTCCCCATACGCCCCGTTTGTGTGCCTCCCCATCGGACCACCTCCGGAGTCGCTCCTCAAACATATCGTAAACCGCGGCTGCGTTCGTGTCCGTTTTGTGCAAAGGCTGCGCGTCTCGTTCAATCCACACGAAGGGACGGCGCTCCATCATGCCTCTACGCCCGGCGGTGCCCGATCGATGTTGGTCGGCCCGGACCGACGCGCATCGGCCGCTGACGCGAGGAGAATTCGACCATGACTCTACGACACACGCCGGTCCAGTGGCGAACCGGCCGATGGCACCTGATCGCGGTCGTGTTGATCGCGGTGCTGAGCGCCATCCCGGCTCGGCCACAGAACCTGGCGCCGGCATCGACCGCAGGCGCACGGACGCCGCAGGACCTCGTGGACGCCCTGCACGCGGCCTTCGGCGAGCACCACGCGCGTGCCGTTCACGCAAAAGGCCTCCTGCTCGACGGCACCTTTACGCCTTCCAAAGACGCCCGCGCGCTCAGTCGCGCACCCATCTTCACGTCTGCGACGTTGCCGGTGATCGTACGATTTTCTGATTTCACCGGCATCCCGGACATTCCGGACACAGCCGGCGAGGCCAATCCGCGGGGCTTCGCGGTGAAGATCCGAGCCGCGAGTGGAGACGTCGATATCGTGACGCACAGCTTCAACGGCTTCCCGGTGGCCACCAGCGACGAGTTCGCCGTCTTTCTCCGCGCCATTGGCGCCAGCGGGGCAGGGGTTGCACATCCCACCCCGATTGAGGTGTTCCTCGATCGCCATCCGGTCGCGAAGCACTTCGTCGCGAGCCAGAAGCCACCACCGGCGTCCTATGCCACCGCCGCATACTTCGGCGTCAACTCCTTCAAGTTCACGAGCGCCTCGGGACGAGCTGCCTACGTCCGCTACCGGTTCGTGCCGCGAGCTGGCGAGCACTACCTGAGCGCCGCCGAGCTGGAAGGGAAAGGACCCAACTATCTGCTCGACGAACTCCCGCGGCGTCTCGCGAAAGAGGCGATCGTCTTCGACTGGTTCGCCCAGATCTCAGAGGCCGGCGACAAGGTGGAGGATCCATCCATCGCATGGCCCGAGGAGCGAAGGCTCGTGCCGCTCGGCACGATCACTATCACGCGCGTCACCCGCACCACGGACGCCGATCGCACAACGCTGTTTCTTCCCGGGACGTCGCACCCCGGTATCGAACCCGCGGACCAGATGCTGACGTTGCGAGACGACGCGTATCCGATCTCGTTCAAGGCGCGACAGTGAACGCGCCTGTTCATTCGCTGCACCGAAAGGACACGCCATGACCGCGTCAGCACGAGTGATTGAAGAAGAAGCCATGTTCGTCAGTACCGGTGACCTGACCATTGCCTTTCGGTCGTGGCGCACCCGCGAACGTCCGCGCGGCGTCGTCGTCATCGTACCCGGATTCAATTCGCACAGTGGCTACTACGGATGGGCCGCCGAGCAGCTCATTGCTCTGGGCCTGTCCGTTTATGCCGTCGACCTGCGTGGACGCGGGAAATCTGACGGCGAGCGATTCTACGTGGCACAGTTCGCCGACTACCTCAGCGACGTTGCCGGTATGGTCAACCTGGCCACGACCCGCGAACCAGAGCTTCCTGTCTTCCTGCTCGGGCACAGCGCTGGGGGTGTGTTGGCCTGCCTGTACGCGGTCGACCACCAGGCCAGCCTCGCGGGCCTGATCTGCGAGAGCTTCGCCTTTCAGACGCCTGCACCAGACTTCGCGCTCGCGGTCTTGAAAGGGCTCGGGCACGTGTTTCCGCATGCGCACGTTCTTCGCCTCAAGAACGAGGACTTCTCGCGTGATCCCGCCGCTGTCGCGGCGATGGACGCGGACCCCCTCATCGCGCACGAGACGCAGCCGACACAGACCGTGGCGGAGCTCGTACGCGCGGACGAGCGGTTGCGCACGGAGTTCCCGCACCTCGCGCTCCCCGTGTTGATTCTGCATGGGACCGCCGACAAGGCCGCGAAGGCGAGTGGAAGCCAGATGTTCTTCGACCATGCCTGCTCGACGGACAAGACCTTGAAGCTCTACGACGGACACGTCCATGACCTTCTCAACGACGTCGGCCGCGAGGTGGTCATCGCCGACATCGGCGAGTGGATTGACGCACGGCTGCCGAAGGCGATGGCGGGCACTGCTGACGCGACGAGTCACGGAGGTATGACATGAGGGCACGGCACAGGCAATCCGAGCGTGGCCGGCCACGCCACCGCTGGCCGGTCGTGCGAGTGGTCGCTGCTCTCCTGCTTGGCGGGGCGGCTGCGATCGGTCACTCGTCGGTAGTCGTCGCCAGCGGCGGCGTGCATCCGTTCTCGTCGGCGTTCAAGAGCTCGCTGATCGAGATCGGTGGCGCATCGCAGTACGTGAGAACGGGCGGATCCGGGCCGGCCGTGTTGATGCTGCACGGGTTCGGCGATACCGGCGACATGTGGCAGCCGCTCGCGGACCTGCTGGTGACCGAGCACACGGTCATCGCCCCCGATCTGCGCGGCATGGGCCTGTCGACGCATCCCGAGGCCGGATACGAGAAGACGAATCAGGCGCGTGACCTTGCGTCGATTCTCGATCGGTTGAAGGTTGGACAGGTGACGCTGGTGACGCATGACATCGGCAACATGGTGGGCTACGGCTTGGCCGCACAGTTCCCGGAGCGTGTGACGAAATGGGTCGTGATGGATGCGCCGCTACCCGGACTCGGTACTTGGGAAAAGCAGCTCACCAATCCGCTCGTGTGGCACTTCAACTTCCGCGGTCCGGACGTCGAACGACTGGTGGCAGGGCGCGAGCGGATTCTTCTGGACCGGTTCTATAACGAGCTCTCCGCCAATCCGGCGGCGATCGACGAAGAGACGCGCCGGCACTACGCGGAGATCTACGCGCGGCCGGGCGCAATCCACAACGCGCTCGGCGGTCAGTTTGCCGCGTTCGCGCGGGATGCCGACGATAACAAGGCACTCTTCGCTCGGGTCGGCAAGTTACACATGCCGGTCCTGGCCATCGGCGGCGACCATTCCTATGGCGCCTCGATGAAGACCGCGCTCGAGTTCGTGGCCAGCGATGTTCAGGGAGCCGTCATTACGAACTCGGGGCATTGGATCATGGAGGAACAGCCGCAGCAGGCCGTCGCCCTCATCACGAGATTCATCGGCGGAAAGTGAAGTGAGCTCATGCACGCGAGGATCTGTCCACGTGTTCTCTGCATTGCCTTGTGTCTCGCGGGGACGGTTGCGACGTCCGCGCAGTCGCCGAGTCTGCAAAAACGGCTGACACCCACGGAGGTGGAGGCGGTTGAAGCCCAGGTCGCCGGCGCCGGCACATCAGGATTGCCCGGGTGTCGACGCGAATTCTGTTCGGCGATCCGGCGCAGCCGGGGCTCTATACGATTGAGCTACGCGTCGCGCCAAACACCAACATCCAGGCACATACGCATCGCGATACCCGCACGGCGGTGGTCGTCAATGGCCTGTGGCACTTCGGGTACGGGTTGAAGAACGAGCCATCGCTCTTGAAGGACCTGCCTGCGGGCAGCTTCTACACCGAACCGGCCGGACAATCGCATTTCGCGAACACCGGTTCGGAGGGGGCAACGGTGGCTATCACGGGCTACGGCCCAACCGACACCACCTACGTGGAGTCCGCGAAGCCACCCGTGGCGGTCGGACGAGGCTTCGATGAAAGCCATTCGCGTGCATGAGTTCGGCGGCGTCGATAAGCTCGTGTACGAAGACGTGGAACAGCCAACGCCTGGCAAGGGTGAGGTGTTGGTTCGTGTCAAAGCCGTAGGCGTCGGGCCATGGGACGCGTGGGTCAGGAGCGGCACGAGCGCGGTTCCGCAACGACTGCCGTTGACGCCGGGCTCCGATCTGGCGGGCGTCGTCGATCGCTCTGGCGCGGGCACACCATTTCAGTCCGGCGACGAAGTCTACGGCGTGACCAATGCGGCGTTTGTCGGCGCCTACGCGGGGTACGCCGTTGCCACGGCCACAATGCTCGCGCGCAAGCCGGCGACACTTGGCTTTGTCGAAGCGGCGTCGGTTCCGGTCGTCGCCAGCACCGCGTGGCAGATGCTGTTCGAGCACGCACACGTCGATGCGACCACACGCGTCCTGGTGCATGGCGGCGCCGGCAACGTGGGCGCCTATGCCGTGCAGATGGCTCGCGATGTCGCACACGAGGTCATCGCGACCGCGCTTCCTGGGGACCTCGACTACGTCCGCGCGCTTGGCGCCCACCGCGTCATCGATGTGAGGAGCACACCATTCGAATCGGTGGTTGCCGATGTCGACGTCGTCCTCGATACGGTGGGTGGCGAGACGCTAGCGCGGTCGTTTGCCGTCCTCAAACCTGGCGGCGCCCTGGTGTCATCGGTGACCGTCCCCGACCAGGAGAAGGCGGCGCGCCTCGGGGTCCGCGGGCTCTTCTTCTTGGTCAATGTGACATCCGAAGGCCTCGCGCGGATTGCCGAGATGATTGACGGCGGCCGGCTCTCGACGTGCGTGGGTGATGTACTGCCGCTCAGCGAGGCCAGGATTGCTCATGAAATGCTGGCCGGTCGCCCGCACAAGCGCGGCAAACTCGTGCTTCGGCTCCAGGACGGCGACCTGGACCGGTAACGGTTCGTGCGGTCGCCATCCGGAAACCATGGTCACGGTCAACGGCCGGTCCTGTCCAATCAAGGGTTCACGACGTCCGCCCGGCAACTCGCTCAAAAGGCTGGGGTGCTGCTTGTCGACGCGACGCAGTTGCCTGAAGTTCTCAGCGCCATGGATCTGCCGACCTGATGCCACACCGACTTCTCGATCACTGAATGCGAGGTTTTATCCAGCCCTCTGGGGGAGTGGCTCACAATTGGTTCCCACAGCCGTTGGACTCGCGGGGTCGTGTCTGTCAAGTGGTGGAAAAGTGTTCGGCGCGTGATCGTCCGGCCTGCTGACTACGCCGCCCGCTTGACTGCCTCCATATCCTGATAACCGACGAGGGCGTTGAGCTTCACCTGTCCGCTGCGAAGCAACCCAAACAGGAGGAGCAGCACCGCGTCCTGGCCGGGCAAGCTCGCCTGCGTTTTCGTGCGCCGACGGAATTCCCCGTTGATCCGTTCGAGCGCGTTGGTCGTCCGCAACGCCTTCCATTGCGAGGGGGGGAAGCGGAGAAAGGTGAAGAGCGTATCTCCCGCCTCCTCCAGACTCTCGACCACTGCGCGACAGCGCAACCGCCACTTCTTCGTGAACCGGGCCCGCGCGTGCTCGACCGCACTGACCGTCTCCGCGTCGATCATCCGCCGGTAATCTTCGGTGAGTTCCTCCCGGAGTCGTGCGGGGGCCTTCGCTTGCAGGTTCCGAAGTTTGTGCGCGGTGCAGCGCTGAATCGCCAGGCCGGGCCAGTGCGCCAGGCGCGCCGTGGCGAGCCCGGGATTCCCATCGATCATGGCTAACACCGGCCGGGCCAGGTGCCGAGCCACGAGACCGACGACCACCTCGCCCCAACTCGCCGCACTTTCTTCCCCGGCCAACCGCAGGTCCAGCACGACCCGCTGCCCATCCGCGCAGACGCCCAAGGTCACCAGCACCGGGACCCGCGCGCGCCGGCCGCCGATCCGGACCTTGGGATACCACCCGTCCAGGAACACGTCGCGGATGTCCTCGCCGGCGAGGTCGCGACTCCGCCACGTGTCGAAGTCCTCGCGGAGCCGGCCCACGAGCCGCGACACCGCATCTTTCGATAACGGCCCGTTCCGCAGCAGCGGCGCAAGGGCGCCCTTGATGCGACGGGTATTGGTACCGGCCAAGTACACGCCCAGGATCGCCTCATCCACCCGCACGGTCCGGCGCTGATCGCGTGCGACCGTGGCGCTGCGCCATTCGGCGGTCGTGCCGTCGGCGACCTGGGTCCGCGCCCGCGGCATCGCGATCGTCGCGGGGCCGAGGCTCGTCGTCAGCGTCCGCTCGCGTTGACCGTGGCGATAGCCCTGACGCGTGTCACCCACGCGCGCCGACTTGTTCGCGCCCAGCGCCGCCGCGAGCTCCTCCTGGACGATGGCTTCGATCGTCGCTCGCACCCGCGCGCGCATCGTCCCCTCGATCGTGTCCGGCCCGAACTCCGGCAGCCCTTCGCCGCCGGCCTGCTTGGTAGTAGAGTCCTTCCTAGCGTCATCCTCCGGCACCCGCCGCCAAGCGGGCGCAGCTCTTGAACTGGAACTGCGCCGGATGATGACGCACTTTCTACTTTTCCACCAAGCTCAAGACACTACCGACTCGCGGTCCCGGTCACTGTAAACTGTTGATTCCACTCAAAGGAGAGATGTCCGAGTGGTTGAAGGAGGACGCTTGGAAAGTGCTTCTGGCGACGAGCACGGAGTGACACCCTCACACCGCAAC
>JBDTVS010000025.1:0-6967 GCA_040007095.1 Acidobacteriota bacterium | reverse complement strand
TCGGAAAATAGCCAATTTGTTAGTACGCAAAACGGGCGTGGGAATCCAGGCTAGCGAGCGGGCCCTCGATACGATCCTGTCCGCACGTGATGGTAAAGGTGGTACCACCTCCTGATTCGGCACGAATGGCCAGGCTAGGCGCCGCCGCTTCCAAGAACACGGTTAGTGTGGTGGCCTTTTCCGGATCCGCCTGCTCGATCATGACGCGGTGCTCCTCGATAAGCACTGCTCGCAGCCGAGCGCCCTTGGACTCGACGCGGATGCCTTCGCCCACCACCCACCTGCCGTCGCCGCGAATGTCAATCGAGAACCAATTTGCGTTTCCTTCGATCTGGACTTGGTGTATAGCCTTCAATGTCTCACCCCATTTGACGTCTCGACAGCGACGGTCCTTACAGTAGCTGGCTAGCATTGGACCGCATCTGCGGAAATGTGTCAGCTTTGCATTCGCGTCACGCTCGCGGATCGGCCTACATAGAATGACTTCGGTTCAGGTGCACGGCCGACCCCCGACACCGTCGCGGGTTAGCCTGATCCAGGCCAGAACCGCACCGCTGAATTACCAGCGGCGCTATGAACCGGAGGTCAGCCATGGGCAATCCTACACCGCTTTTCGTGGGGTTGGACGTCCACAAAGATTCGATCGTCATCGCGCGCGCCGATGGGCAGGGGCCGCGCCGCCGGTGTTCGTCGGCGAGATTGGCACGCGCCAGTCGGACATCGACACGTTGATTCGACTCCTCCAAGCGAAGGCGTCCCGACTTGGTCTTCGCGTACGAGGCCGGTTCGACGGGCTACGTGCGGTACCGCCATCTGACCGGAAGGGACTGACCCTGCCGGGTCAGTGCGCCCTCGCTCATCCCAAGAAACCTGGCGACAAGGCAAGACCGACCGACCCAACTCCGCCGAACCTGATTCGGCGCTCAGGCCGGCCTCGCCAGCAACGTGCGCAGTCGGATCAGGTTATAGGCGGGCGCGCTGAAGGTGACGACCCAAGCCACGCGCTCACCGCCGCGGTGCCGCAGTTTGCGCAAGCCGCCGACCGTCTTCATCCAGCCAAAGACCTGTTCGATCAACTTCCGTCGCTGTTGGCTCACCGCCTACCCAGATGGCGGGTGGTCCGACCGTCAATGGCACTGCCCATGTCCTTCGGCGCGCGAGGCCGATGATCAGCGCAATCGCGGCCACTTGTGTCACGGCGGTGGCTCCTGGAACGTCTGATACCGGGCGTTCTGTCGACTTGGCGTCCGTGCTAATGTCTCCTATCGTTACGACACGCAGCGTCTGGCGGAAGATACGCTCAAGGAGTTGTAGCAGGCCCGAGCCCTCGCCGATACGCAGGCCTGGGTCGTCGACGCCGAGCGCGTCGTCCATCCCGCGGAGTTCAACGCCAGGTCGACCGTCAAGACCGCCGGGGGGCAGGCGCAGTCGAAGACCATCAATGCGCCCGCCGACGCGAGGGTACTCATCACGGTCGGCAATGCCGAGGCCGGCAAGACCAAGGCGATCGGCACGGCCGGGGCCGACGTGATCACGCTCAAGATCGCCTCGATGGAATCCTGCAACTTCGCCGGCATCGAGATCGCCAAGGCGCTGTCGGCCAGCGGATTCCAGCTCGTGCCCGACGTCGTGGTGACGGGTGGCGGCGGCGAGGGCGGCCAAGGCCTGGTCAGCGTCCTGCTCACCAATCTCATTCGTGACGGGTTGAAAAAGACCTAAGGAGAATGTTCGATGCCAGTCAACTATCGCATTCACCCGGCCATCGGCGTTGCCCGTGTCGGCGACAGCCCCGACGACTACTTCATCGGGCCAGAAGCGCCGGGCGTGGCGCCCTCCCTCAGAAAACCTGGCGACGCGTCCACCAAGCCCGGTACCTACAAGGACCGGCAGCAGCGGATCAAGCGGCAGGGCGCGCGCTTTCGCGTCTACGAATACACGACCGATGCGGCAGGCGCCGTATCGGAAGTGCGCGAGATCACCGCCGCGACCGCGCGCATCGACTGGGAAGTGCATCTGGTGAATGGTAAGGCCGCCGAACAGACGCGATTTTTCCCGGTGCGCGGCCGGACGCTGCGCAACAAGGGCGTGGACCGCGCGAAGCTGCTGATCGATCCCGGCCCGCAGCGCATCAGCGGCGTGAGCCAGGGCCTGGCGCCGATCGCAGGGACCTTCATGGACAAGGTCAAGGTGAAGCTCGGGGACCTGCTCACCGACGCCGAAGGGCGGCTGATCGTCCTCGGCGGGCTGGGGACATCGCAATCATTCGACGGCCGTCGCTTGAGCGAAGACGAGGATGATTTCGCCGACAACGACGGCTGGTGCGACGACACCTCGGATGGTTCGATTCGGGCGACGATCACGCTCAAGGCCGGAGGAGCCGCCGTCGCGGCGGACTCTGCCTGGCTGATCGTCGCGCCGCCGGACTTCGCGCCGCCGATTGGCAACGTGGTGACGCTCTGGGACCGCGTGTACGACATGGCGGCGACCTTCGATCGTTCGCTCGCCGTCACCGCGACCAGCCCGGTCTCGTTCACCACGGATATCTACCCGATCCTGAAACGCGCCACGGCCCTGCCCTGGGTCAGCGACTTTGCCGATAGTGGTCATGGGAAGGGGAGCGGCGGAGAGTTCATGGCTCAACTCCCCGGTCTCGCCGACAACGATCCCAAAAATGGCGCGCGTCAGCATGTCTTTCAACACCTGCAGAACCCCAAGGGCGGTGGCGGAAACATGCCACAACTGGGGACCTCCCCCGACATTCCCGGTATCGCGTTGACGGCGTCGCAGTATCAGCGGATGACGCGGTGGGCGAAGGGCACTTTCACGGCCGACTGGAAGGGCGCGGCGCCCGTGCCACCGCCCTTCGAGTCGCTCAGCGAGAAGGATCGGCCGGCCGCGCTCGACCGCGCGGCGCTCGAGCCGTGTGTCGGCGGGCCCTTCTTTCCCGGCATCGAGGTCGGCCGGATCATGCTCGACAAGACGACGTTCGAGAAGAAGCGTCCCTTCCGCATCAACACCGCGCGCCACCCCGGCGAGTTGACCGCTCGAATGGCCGTGCCGTGGCAGGCGGACTTCTTTGCCTGCGAATGCGACAGGGACGTCACGATGGACTGGTGGCCCGGGCAGCGTCCCGATGCCGTGCAGCGCGGGTTGACCCGCGCGCAGTGGCGGCTCGGGGTGTCGGGTATGAACGACATGGTCGCGCTCTGGTCGAAGCTCGGCTTCGTCGCCGAGAAGACCGTCAAGGGAGAAGTGACCTATGTCGAAGTGGAACGCTCCTTCCCGCCCGCGCTCAAGGCCTGACGAGCCGCGGTATGACGTCGCCGTGCTGGGCGGGGGTCCGGCGGGCGCGGCGACGGCCATCAGGCTGGTTGCCGCGGGGCGATCCGTCGTCGTGCTCGAGAAGACGACCTTCGATCGTGTGCGCATCGGCGAGACCTTGCCGCCGGTGGCCCGACTGCCGCTCGCTCGTCTTGGTGTCTGGGAGACGTTCATCGCCGACCGGCACGCCCCGTCTCCCGGCATCCGATCGGTGTGGGGCGACGGGGCGGTCTTCGAGCAGCCCTTCGTCTTCAACCCCTACGGGCACGGCTGGCATCTAGATCGCCAGCACTTCGACAGGATGCTGGCCGGGGCTGCCGACAAGGCCGGGGCCCGACTGCACTGCGGGGTGGACGTGACCTCGTGCTCGCCCACGCGCTTGGCGGCAAGCCCCCATCGGTGGCGGCTCGAGTTTGGCGGCGGGGGTGCGGTGCATCGATTGCGGGCGAGCTTCGTCGTCGACGCGACGGGCCGCACGGCGTCGTTGGCGCGGCACCAGGGTGCCCACCGACTCGCCTCGGACCGGCTGGTTGGTCTTGCCACCATCCTCGCCGCCCCGTATGTGAAGGACGCACTCGACGGTCGCACGCTCGTCGAGGCCACCGACCAGGGATGGTGGTACTCGGCCGTGCTGCCTGACGCGCGAATGATGGCGGTCTACATGACCGATGCGGATCGGTTGCCGCCTCGTCGTCTGGACTGGCCGGGCTTCTGGTGGGCGCGCATGCGGTGCACGACGGCGACGACGCAACAACTGCGGGTGTCCCGCCGGTCCTCCGCGCCGCGGGCGAGCCTGCAGTTGGTGACCGCCAACAGTTCCTGGCTCGACCGCACCAGTGGCCGCGGCTGGCTGGCGGTCGGCGATGCGGCGATGGCCTTCGATCCGCTGTCGTCGCAAGGGATCGTGCACGCGCTGACCTCTGGCCTCCTCGCGGGCGAAGTCGTGCATCGGTGGCTCGAGGGCGACCTCGCGGCGCTCGGCGAGTATGACGACCGGACGAGGCGGACGTTCAGCGAATATGCGCGGATCCACGCGATCTACTACGGACGCGAGCGGAGGTGGCCGGAATCTGTCTTCTGGTGCCGCCGCCATCAGGCCACCTCGCCCACGCAGGAGAGGCTCGCATCGACACTCGACGCGCCCGGCAACCCGGCGATCCACTCGACCGAGGAGATGAGATGAATTCCAACGATCGCGTTCCACGACGAGCCTTCTTGAAAGCCACCGCCGGCGCGGCCATCGGGGCCGGCGTGTGGACGACGGCGACATCGGCCATGAGGCTGCAGATGGCGATGACCGGAGATCGTCCGGCCGCGCACGGCATGCTCGTCGTCGGCGAGCAGAGCGTCTACCTGTCGCACCTGCCGATCTTCGGGACACCGCACGACTACCAGTTGATCCTCGAGGCGACCTTCACCAAAACGGGCGCCACGCCGCAGGCTGACTACTTCAACGACCGCAAGCGAACGGGCAAGAAGATCTACACCTTGGAGCCGGAACGCTTCGTCCTAACGGACCTGGCCGCCGCCACACCCAGGCGATCGTTCAAGGCCAACATCTACCGCGACCACTTCGAACGATTCAAGACGGAGCGCGCCAAGGAGGCGGCGTTGATCGGGGAAGGCGTGGACGTCACGGTGACCCGGGTGATTCACTTTCACAAGTTCGATCCGAAGGCCGCGCCGCTCGCCGCGCTCGAGTATCTGCTCTTCGGCAAGGCCTCGGAGCTCTTTCTCGCGCACATGATCACCAGGCCGCCGGACTTCGATCAGGTGTTGGCGGCGACGACCACCGCGAAGGTCGCCGAAGCCGATCTCGCCCATGGCGTCTCGATTATCTTTCCCGATCGGAAGAATCTCTCGGTCCAGAAAATCAAAGGGGCACTGCCCGTGACGGGACAGACCAAGATGGCTGGCGGCGCGGGCGCTGCGATCACCCTGAAGCCCGGCAAGGAGTTCTATCTCGAGGAGGGCGAGCTCGCCGGCTGAGACGCGGTCAGCGACCCCGGTACCGTCGGTAACTGGCGCGGAACGGCCGCACCAGGCATTGGGTAACGCATTCATCGCGTCGAAGACAACGGTGATGGAGTCAGGCCCGGTACGATGCCGTGAGCGACTGGGCGGCGTGCTCAAGTTCTACTACGGCGAGGCCGCGTAGCCCATGGGCCGAGATTTCGCACCGGACGGGGTCGTGATGGATGGTCTTACAGGGTGTTGAGCCAGGATTGAACGCGAATTGAACGCGATGGCGATCCAGTGCGCAGGCTGCGATTGGTAACGCTTGACCTTGATCGACGCTCGCGTGCCGCCGGGGCCTGCCGCCTATAACCCAAGTGGGCATCGGTTCCAGTCGTGGGAGGACAGTCCCCTCGCATTGCGTCCGGGTTCACGGGGGGACATCTCTATGCGGCGACGCGCTCATAGTCACCGGGTGATTGATAGATCGCCGACCTGGTCGGCAAGGCGGCCACATCCGGACGGTCGATGCCCGCGCGGGTTAAGAGCGTCCTTCGCTCGACTTGCCGACGGCGAACGCTACGAAACCTCCGCTGGCTACTGCCACGATTGCCCCAGCGCGCAGAAGCGTGGGATGCATCACCTCCCATTCGAGAATAGCTTGCGCGTGATCACGTCCGAAGAGCGTCGCCGCGAGTCCTTGCGCGCACATCAAGGCACCCAACGTGCGCAGGATCTTGGGCGTACGGGAGATCCTGGCCACCAAGATCAGCACGAGCCCCATGGCAGCGCGAACGACCGCAGTCGCATAGAGTCCGACGGGTGTCGCGAAGTACTGCCTTCGAACCGTCGTCACGCTATCAGGGGACACGATGCCGGCAATGCCTACGACGGCGACGAAGAGAGCGATGAGTAACGCGGCGGTCCTCATTGTCGGTTCTTTCATAATCGAGCAGTCCGAACACTTCATCGACGCACCAGTATCCGAGCCCGGCTTCTAATCGCTGGCGTCGCTTCGAACGTCTTCAACCAACCGCTGGTCCATGTTCACGTCCCATCAGCGCCATCGACCTCAAGCGCCGTCAGGTGCATGTCAGACCGATTGTCCGAACCCGGTCAGAGGTGTTTCGACATCGGCTGAACTAGATGTCGAGTTCCTGGTGGAGAGTTCCATCCGCTCTGAGGGCGACCGGCTGCGCATCACTTCGAGGCTGATTCGCACCAGCGACCAGATGCAAATCTGGTCCGCATCTTTCGTCAGCGAGCCGTCGAGTGTGCTCGAGTTCCAACGCGAGTTGAGCACGGCCCTTGCTCACCAGGTGCGGCTGCATCTGTCTCCTGACCGGCTGAGCGCGCCGGAGCGGCGCCAGCCTCGGCGGGCGGAGGCCTACGACCTGTACCTTCGTGGCCGGTATTTCTCGAGTCAGCTCTCGCCGCTACCGACGCGGCGGGCCCTCGAGTTCTACGGTCAAGCGATTGCGCTGGATCCAAACTACGGGCTGGCGTGGGCTGGCCTGGCGATGGCCTACTGAGAACTCGCGAAGAAGAGCACGGATTGTCACAGCGGCCTCGACGTTTGCACCAAAAACGCGGCCGTTGTTCGCCGGTACCGCGACCGGTGTCGTCGCTCCGCCCCTACCGCGCCGTCTTGTGCTCGATCAGCTCTATCGCGTTGCCGGCGTTGTCGCTG
>JBDTVS010000024.1:0-51379 GCA_040007095.1 Acidobacteriota bacterium | reverse complement strand
TCTCGGTCGCCGCTTCGGGGAGGTAATCGGTAGGAGTGGGAAGTTCTTGAATGGACGAATCTAGTCCAGGCGCAGCAGTCCGTATTTGAGAAGCCACGTGAGCGCGTACCACGCGTGGCCTCGCGGTGCGCTGGCAGATGCGACCAGGTCCTCGAGCACGGCGCCTTCACGCGCTCGGGCGAGCAGCGACTGAAGCAGCACCGGCCGGAGCACGACGGTGGCCTCGTTGTACGGCGTGTCGTCGAGCGATTGGGTGGTGGCGGTGACTCGCTGGCCCGGCGGGAATGCGTGAGACGTGTAGTGCGAGAAGATCGATTCGGGACCGAGGTTGAACGGATTATCCGGCTCTGAAGGCGGTACTAGGCCGGTACGCGTAGCCTCGGCCGAGAGTCGATCCCATGTCGCCTCGTAGCGCGCGATGACCTGGCTCCATCGAAATTCCCGGCCGACCTTGGCGCGGCCCGCAGCCGCCATTTCGGCGCGGCGTGCTTCATCGCCAATCAACACCAGCACACGATCGGCGAGCTGTTCCATGTCGATCGCGACCCCCTGCGATTGAAACAACTGCGCGATGTTCGGATCGAGCAAGTCGAACCATTCTGCCATCGGGTCGATGGGACTGGCATAGCTGTCGATGAGAAAGCCGTCGACGCCGTCTTCGACCAGATCCTTGTAGCCGTCGAATCTCGACGCGACGATGGGAAGGCCGGCGGCCATCGCTTCGAGGAGACTCAGGCCGAATGTTTCCTGCGTGTTGTCGACCGGCGAGACGAGGATGTCCGCCGCCGCGAGCACGTCCGGTTTCTGCTCAGCCGCAAAGTTCGCCTGCAGTCTGACGTGTCCGGCGATGCCGTAGCGTTCGATGCTCGAAGTGAGCAGGCTGAGATCGTCCGGTGAGGCACTGCCGGCAAGGAGCAGGCACACCGGGCGGGAGCTCCGCGGCAAGACGTGCCGCGCGAAGGTGCGCAGGAGCGGCGCCAGGTCCATCTTCTGGAATGGGGTCATGCGGCCGAGCACCAGCAGCACGACGGTATCCGTCGGAATCCGAAGCCGCGCCCGCCCACGCTCGCGGTTCCCGGAGCGCGCGACGAGATCGTCGTCGATTCCGAGCGGCAGGTGCTCGAGGCGGCCCGCGAAACTGCCGCCGGCGATGGCCGATCCTCCAGCCAGGAGCTTTCGCAGCGCTTCGCGTCCGTCCCGACTCGTACAGAAGATCGCATCGTAGTGGGCCATGCCGCTTCGCGACACCCGCACGGCGTGGTCGATGACCTCGCGGCCGTTCAACGAATGCGTCACGGCGGTGATAGGCCAGGGGTTCGATGCGTACCGGGCGCGGATGTAGTGGAGACCGGGCATGAACGCGCCCCACCCGCCAAGGTGGAACACATGGAACGGCTCGCGCTGCAACAGTGAGGGGAGATTGACGTAGCTGACGTAGCGGACGTTCGC
This sequence comes from Acidobacteriota bacterium, assembly GCA_040007095.1. Lineage (GTDB taxonomy): Bacteria > Acidobacteriota > Vicinamibacteria > Vicinamibacterales > CAVVIG01 > JBDTVS01. The sequence continues at coordinate 49,930 of JBDTVS010000024.1, read as the reverse complement.
CAGCCGCTCGGCGGGCACACCCCACTGCTGAACCGTCTCGGCGAAAATTCTCAGGTTCGATACCGACGTGTTGGCGAACACGAACTCGTCGAATGACCCGTACGAGAGCACCGCCTTGGCAAAGTCGGAGTTCGCCACGAGCCGGCCGAGCTGACGAGGCTGACGCCCCGATTCCAGGAACGGGAAGATTGTACCGAAGCGTTTCGTCAGCGTCGCACCTAAGCAGACGACGATATTCGCAGCGCGTGGCGAAAGCAACGACAGGCTCCAACCGGCTCCTCCCGGACGTGGCAAGGTTTTCGCTTACACGGTTTCCAGGAGTTCTCGAATGAGCATCTGCACGGTAAACGGACTCGCGCACGACATCGAAGCAGGATCGAAAACGTGGGGACAGTTGCTGGCCACGTTGGAACGCGGCGAAGGTCTGGAGCGCGTCGTTGTGGCGGCGGTCCGGTTTGCAGGTGTCGACCAGCCGACATTCCGAGAGCCCGAGTCTTTGGATCTGAAGCTGGATGGGATCGCACCCATCGACGTCGAACGGTCCACGAATGGGGAACTGATTGCCTTCGCGAGAGAGACGGCCCTTGGCAGTCTCGGTGCGTTGGCGGAATCGGCCCGCCAGGCGGCCGACGCGTTTCGCCTTCACGACCTGAAGCGTGCGCACAGCCGGCTGGCCGACATTGTGTCAGCTTTCAAGCTGCTTCATAGCTTGACGGGCATTGTCCGGCACTCGGAGGCGTCATCGCGTCCGGGCGAGGCGGAAACGCCCGGAGACGAGTTTGTGAAACGGTTGCAGGGGAGCCTCGAGTCTCTGATCGACTTCCAGGTGAACGAAGACTGGATCTCGGTGGCCGATGTCCTCGAGTACGAGGTGGCGGATCTTCTGCCGCACTGGGCGGCGGTCATCCGCGCCACAGGCGACGGTGAGCAGCAGTCGGTCGAATTGGCGGCGCGGAGCATGTCATGAGTGTCAGCGAGCAATTCTTCGGGGACGATGTGAAGCAGACCGAAACAGTGAACGGCGATTCCCAGCATGCCGCGCCGGCTGCCTACGCCGGTTCGACGCCCAGACTGGCGCTTCGGCTGATGGCGAGCACCGCCGTCATAGATCTCGGCGTGGCGCCCGCAATACAGGCGTGCGACCAGAGCCGGCCGACCGGGGCCACGTTTGTCGCCGAGGCCGACTGTCCGGGCGGGCGCATCTATATTTGCGACCCTGAGACGCACACCATCGACGTGCTCGATCGGAATGGCCGGCCGCTCTTCTCGTTCGGAGGCTTCGGTTCGCGTCTCGGTCAGCTCGACACGCCGACCGACGTCGCGGTCATCCGTGACGACACGGCCGATTCGTCCGGGGAAACTATCGATGCCGGGCTGCTGATCGTCGCAGATCAGGGCAACCATCGTCTCCAACTGTTCGAGCTCGACGGCGTGGCAATCGGGGAGATCGGCGGCCACGCGGGCGCCTGGATTCCAGGGCGATTTCCGCTGCCGACCGGCTCGCCGTTCTTCCGGCTGGGCGACGTCCCGCCGCTTCCGTTTCCCTCTCGACTCGAGTGGCGCGCGCCATACCTCGATGTGGCATGCGCGGGCACGGCAATCCGGCTCGATCTCGCGGTTGTCCTGTTGCCCGACTTCGCCACCTGGATCGCAGATGCGTCGCGAGCGGAGCTGAGGCTTGCGTTCCTGCGGTTTGCCAGCGATCCCAATCGCTTCGATATCCCCGAGCCGTGCCTCCAGGAAATCGCCGATCGCCTCCAGCCCGCGTGGCGCCGCGGGATGGTATCGCCGCAGCGCTCGGCGTAACGGGCCGCCCGATCTCGGCATCGCAATCGAACGGGTTTCTCCCTTGTGCGGCCGCAACGGCATGACAAGCGAGGACCCCCATCCTTCGTCTTCGTGTCCTGCCCGCCATCGGTCGTGGGTCACTGTCAACCGTTTGACGGGTTTACCACCGAGTCGTCATGAACGGGGCAGCGCACCCCGTGGAATGAAATCACAACGTTTGCACGCAGAGCACGCAGAGATCGCAGAGCTTCACTGGGGATCTTCCCTGCGCCTTCTCTGCGGTCTCCGCGTTGAACGTTGTATTTCGTGGTGCGCTTCAGGGGGAGCGAGATGGGTTGCATCGATCTTCTGAGCGGATCACCGAGATCACCGACAAATTCTGGTCTTTGCTCGGTGTGCTCGGTGTGCTGCCAGAAATCGGTGTGCTGCCAGAAAATAGTTGTCAGCATGTTGACTCACGCCCTCGCCATCCGGTCCCGCTCTGCGGGCTGAATGCTCAGAATCGAGCCCCGAATGGGCCGTTCGTCGAGGGCCGGGAGACAATACGGGCATGACGACGTCCGCGAGGTTCCTGTTTCGCGCTGCGGCGGGTCCGCGAATCGGCTTCGGACATCTGATGCGTTGCCGGGCGTTGGCTCGAGCGTTGGCGGTCCGGCCGTGCGTCTCGTTACGAGGAGGTGCGGACGCCAGGCATACCGCTGGAGCGCTGGGCTTCGATCTGGCCGGCAGACTCGACCTGGCCGGAGTTGATGTCGCGATCGTGGACGACCCGTCGCCGAGGCATGCCGACGCGTGGCTCCTGCGAGCGAAGCGCGCGGGCATTGCCACCGCGACCATTCACGACCTCGGAGTCGGCAGCACGATGGCCGATCTGGTCGTCGACGGCCACGTCTCGGCGCAGCCGTTGGGAGGCACCACCGGGCTGTACGGTCCACGGTTCGCCGTTCTGGATCCTCGAGTCATGGTCGCGCGCGCCAAACGCCGCGGGCGCCGCAGGCCGGCCACGCCCCGCGTGCTCATCGCGCTGGGCGGGGGGGGCCACGTCGTTTCCTTGGTCCGGCCGCTCGTGCTCGACATTGCCCGCCGCTGTCCGGGCGCGCGCATTTCTATTGCCGCCGGGTTCAGCCGGGGGGCCAGACCCTCACTCGGCGCCGCACGCTGGATAGATCGTCCAGACGGGCTGATCTGGGATCTCGCCCGATCCGACGTTGCAGTGGTCGGTGGGGGTGTGACGCTTTATGAGGCGTGCGCTGTCGGTATTCCGGTCGTTGCCGTGTCGGTTGTGCCGTCGCAGCGCGGGGCCATCGAAGCATTTGCCGCCCAAGGCGCAGCGATTGATGCTGGGGCATTACCGAATCAACTGGTGGTCGACCGGGCAGGCGCCGCGGTGGACAGGCTCCTTGCCGACCGATTCGCGCGACGTCGGATCTCGGCGGCTGGCAGACGCCTGATCGACGGCCGCGGTGCGCTCCGGTTCGCCGCCCGCCTGCGCTCCCTCGCGCAACCCCGCGTCGCATAAAGGCACGATTCCTCGCCGTATCAAAAGGCGGCACATGCCGTGCATCGTGCACGTTCGACGCGGCCGCATCGGACTCGCCGCGCCGCGAGCGGTGAACGGCAGGTCAACCGTGGAAGGAAGTCACAGTGCCAAGAAGTCTTGAGATCGGAGGGCGGCGCATCGGCCCGGGCGAACCGCTGTTTGTCATTGCCGAAATCGGGCCGACTCGAGGCCGGCCGCTCGACCGGGCACTTGCTCTGGTCGATGCCGCCGGCGAAGGCGGGGCGGCTGCGATCACGTTTCAGACGGTCATGACCGGCTCGGAGCCGATCTCCTCCGGGCAATGCGAGCTGGACGAGCCGACCTATCAGGCGATCGCCGCGCGGGCTCGCGCGCGCGGGCTTGCCGTGATTGCGACGCCGTCTTCCCTGCGTGCGGTCGACATGCTGGAGCGTCTCGACGTCGATGCCTACAAGATCGCCAGCGGCGACCTGACCTATCACGGGCTCATCGATTACTGCGCCCGCACCAGAAAGCCTGTCCTTCTCTCGACGGGCATGGCGACGGTGTCCGAAATTCAGCAATCGATCTGGTCGGCTGCAAGGGCGGGTGGCCGTTACACGGCGCTGCTACATTGTGTGTCTGCCTACCCGGTGCCTCGAGGCAGCGAGAACCTTCGTGCGATCGCGACGCTGGCGGGCAACTTCGGTCTGCCAATCGGGCTCTCCGATCACGCGACCGTCACCTCGGCGGTCCCGATCGCCATCTCGTTGGGCGCCAGCCTCTACGAGTGTCATCTCCGGCTCGACGGAGAAAAGGACGTCGTCAACCGAGGCGTGTCGATCACATCGGCGGAGCTCGCGGCGCTGGTGCGTCTGGCGGCCGAGACCAATGACGCGCTCGGACACGGTCGGAAGGAGTGTCTCCCGGCCGAAGCGGACAATCTCGTCCGCAGCCGGCGCTCGCTCCGTGCAACTCGTTGTCTCCCCGCAGGCCATGTTGTCGGCGCCGAGGACATCGCCGTCCTCAGGCCGGGCACGGGACTGCCACCCGAGCACGAGGCCGATCTCATCGGAGTCCGGCTGAGGCGGCCGGTCGATGACGGCGCGCCGTTTCTCCCGTGCGATCTTCCGACACTTGGAGGTACACGTGTCGCGGCGTAGGGTCCGTCTCGACCTCCTCGCCGGGGACGTACGGGTCGGGGTGGCTTCGATCAGAACCCGGGGCCGGTTGGCCGAGATGCTGCGTTACCGGTTCTGTCCAGTCATGACGTCCGCCACGTGGATCATCTCCTCGCGCACCTGTGCTCTTACGGAGGCTGTCTGATGGTGGCTGTGACTCGACTCGACGGTTCGACCATCATGCTGAACGTGGATCTGATTGTGACCATCGAACGGACGCCCGACACGCTCGTGTGGTTGACGACGGGCGATCGGATTTTCTTACGCGAGACACCCGAGGAGATTGTGGAGCGAATCACTCGATACAAACAGACGGTCGTGGGAGCGGCGACCCTCGCCATGGTGGGAGAGTTGTCATGAACAGAGCTCCCCGGCGCCGGATCGACATGACATCGCTCGCCGGCGTGCCAATCGCGATCGGCGTCGTGCTGATCGCGCAGGCACTCGATGGCGGCAGCGCCAAGTCGCTCTGGCAACCGACCGCTGCGCTGATCGTGTTCGGCGGCACGTTCGGGGCCGTTCTCGTCAGTTTTTCACTGAAGGAGGTCGTGCACACCGTCAAGGCGGCACTCGACGCCTTTCGAGGGCACGCCGACGCCGTCGATCTGATCGTGAAGCGGCTGGTCGGCTACGCGATGGCTTCCCGACGGCATGGCGTGCTGGCGCTCGAGGCCGAGATCGACCAGACCTCGGATGAATTCCTGCGCAACGCGCTGATGCTCGTCAGCGACGGCACGACTCCCAAAACCACGCGGCAGATTCTCGACGTCGAAAATCAGGCGCGTCGCGCGGCGGCGGAGGTGCCAGCCGACGTGCTCGAGACCGCGGCCGGCTACACGCCGACCCTGGGCATCCTCGGCGCCGTGCTGGGGCTGATTCGCGTCATGCAGAACCTTGGCGAACCGTCGAAGCTCGGGATCGGGATCGCGGTCGCGTTCGTGGCCACGGTCTACGGCGTGGCCGCAGCCAATCTGGTGCTGCTGCCGCTGGCGACGAAGCTGCGGGCGCGCGCACGCGACGAAGCGCTGCACCGCGAGGTCATCATCGAAGGCATGATCGCGTTGCAGGAAGGTCTGAACCCGAGGCTGATCGAGCAGCAGCTGCGCAGCTACGTCACACCAGCGCGGACGGCGCCGGCCGTTCGTCAAGCGGCTTGACAGCCCGTGGTGAAAGCCTGGCTGCATTCGGCGAGCGATGCATCCCCGCCGGCTGCGTGGCTCCTCGCTCAAATACTCCCGGTATTCTCGGTCGTCGCGCCTTGCCGGACGGGGGCCTCGCCCGCCTCGGTGCGGCGCCAGACGTTCACCACGAGCTGTTAGGAGATGGCATCGATGAAGCACGCGATCAGAACCCGCACGCCGTCCCAGGATCGATGGCTGGTCTCCTATGCGGACTTCAGCACATTGCTCTTTGCGCTCTTCGCGACCATGTACGCGATCTCCAGTGTGGACGCGGAGAAGCTGACCAAAGTCGCAAAGGGCGTACAGCAGGCGTTCGACGAACCATCGCGCGAACACCCGGCGGCTGCCCGCGCCGTGGCGCGCCCAGAGAGTGAGTCGCGCGGCAACCCTGCCCCCGCCGCCATCTCCGACATCCGCCCGATCATCGTGCGCGAGCTCGCGCCGGAGCTGGCAACGCATCGGGTCGAGGTGAGCACCGACCGTCGCGGCGTGATTCTGTCGATTCCGGAAGCCGGGCTCTTTGCGGTCGGCAGCGACGAGATGTCTCTGTCGGCCCAAGCGCTCATGGCTCGGGTCGCTTCGACGGTGGCACGAGTCGCGAACCCAATCCGGGTGGAAGGTCACACGGACGATTTGCCGATTCACACCGATCGGTTCCGCTCGAATTGGGATCTGTCCACGTCGCGCGCGACGCGCGTGGTCTCACTGCTCGTCGAGCGCGGCGGCATTGCGCCGGACCGGCTCTCCGCCGCCGGCTACGCGGAGTTCCACCCGCGCGCCGGCAACGGGTCGGCGGACGACCGCGCCAGAAACCGCCGAGTCGATCTGGTCATTCTCAACGACGCGACACTCATCGCAGAAGAACCGGCGGCTGCCTTCCACTAGCGCGCGTCAGCCTTCAAGATTTTCCCCCCTGAGCCGATTTCTTGCTCGGGCCGTTCGATCTGAACGGCCGCATCCTGGGGGAATACGCGTGTTGCACTTGGTGAGCAGTCGTCTCAAGGGAATCCCATCGACCGGCTCCCCGATGACGGGGTCGTCCAGCCCGAATATTCTCGTCGTCGACAATGAGCCGGCGATCCGCGCTTACCTTTGCGACCGCCTGACCCAGCACGCGCCATATCGCTGCATTGGCGCTCGCGATGCACGCGAAGCAATCGAGTTGACTCAGGGAAACGGCGTCGACGTGGCCGTCCTCGCGCTGACGACGCCGGAAGACGCGGGGATGAGACTGGCGGGCCGGCTGCGGCAGCAGGTCCCCGACCTGCCGATTATATTGATCACCGGCAAGCGAAGCTTCAATGCGGCCGTCGAAGCCATGCGCATCGGTGTGTTCGACTACCTGCAGCAGCCGTTCGAGGTATCCGAGCTGATCGACGCGATCGATCGGGCGGCGGAATGGCGGCGCGCGGCCGTGCACGCCCGACGTCATCCGGCGCATCTGCAGGAGCAAGTGGCCGATCGGACGACCCGTTTGAGCGAGACCTTCTCGCTGCACGCCGTGAGCTCGTCGGCGGACCTTCAATCCCTGCTCGAGATTCTGAACCAGCGGCGTCCCGAAACGCTGGCGCATGCGCGCCGTGTCGCGACGCTCTCGGTGCCGTTGGCGGCGACCCTTGGTGTCGAAGGGCCGGCACTCGATGCGATCGAACAAGGCGCGCTATTGCACGAGCTGGGCAAGATCGCGATTCCCGATGCGGTGATCCACAAGCCCGGACCGCTGACTGCCGCCGAACTGGCGCTGATGAGAAGCCATGCTCAGATCGGCTACGACGTCGCCATTACCGTGCCATGCCTCCGCCTCGCGGCCGAGCTGATTCTCGCGGCTAATGAGCGCTACGACGGGACCGGCTATCCGCTCGGGCTGCGGGGCGACGCCATTCCGATTGGGGCGCGGGTGATCGCGGTGGTCGACGCCTTCGACGCATTGACCGCCCCGGGCGCTTCCGGTGATCCGGTCTCGATTGATCGCGCAAACGCCGAGCTCGTGCGCGGCGCGGGGTCGCGGTTCGACCCGGATGTGGTCTTCGCCTGGTTGCGGTTTCTGGATCAGTCGTCGGCCGGCGATGGCGTCGGGGATGGGCCAGAGACCTGGCAGTAGGCGTGCATGCGTAACGTCCATGGGGGCACTCACCAGTCATTCGCCAGGCGAGGGTCATGTGAGCAGGAACGTCGACAGCGAGAAGATCGGCCTGCGAGGGGCAGGACGCGACTGCAGGTGGGACGGGCTCGGATGCTGATGACAAGGACCCTGGTGGCGCGCGCACCGCGGGTGCGGCCGTATCTCTTGATGGGTGGACTGAGACAATGTTGCTAATCGTTGGCGCGCTCGTCGTGATTGGGTCGGTCATCGGTGGGTTCCTCATTGAAGGCGGCCACCTGATGGTGCTCAGCCAGCCGGCTGAATTTCTGATCATCGGTGGCGCGGCGCTCGGCAGCCTGATCATCGGAACCTCGCTGCCGATCGTCAAACAGCTGGTGTCGCAGATCCTCGCGCTGTTCAAGGCCCCGAAGGGGAAACAGCAGTACTCGGAGCTGCTCGCGATGCTGTACCAGTTGTTTAAGCTGTCGCAGCAGGGCGGCATCATGGCGCTCGAAACCCACGTCGAATCGCCGGAGAAGAGCCCCGTCTTCTCGAAGTTTCCAGGTTTTCTGGCGCATCACGAGGCGCTCGATTTTCTCTCCGACTCGCTGAAGGTGATGATCGTCGGCGGCATCTCGCCCCACGACCTCGACACATTGCTCGAAATGGATCTCGACGTGCGTCATCACCACGCCTGCCTGCCGGCCGCGACGCTGGGCAAGGTCGGCGATTCGCTGCCGGGTCTCGGGATCGTCGCCGCGGTCCTCGGAGTGGTCAACACGATGGGGGCGATTGACGGTCCGCCGTCAGAGATTGGCGAAAAAGTGGGCGCGGCGCTGGTCGGCACGTTTCTCGGCATCTTGATGTGTTATGGGTTCGTGCAGCCGCTCGCGTCACGGCTCGAGCAGTACATCGCCGACGAGGGCAACTACGAACAGTGCATCCGGGCGGGGCTGGTGGCGCTGTACAAGGGTATGCCGCCGGTGATCGCGGTAGAGTTCGCTCGCCGCGTCCTGCCGGAAGAGGTCCGTCCAACCTTCGAAGAGACGGAGAAATTCTGCAAGCCGGGCAAGCCTGAAGCGGTGGCGGCGTAGCCATGGCCACCCAGAACATCATCATCGTCAAAAAGAAGAAGGGCGGTCACGGCGGTCACCACGGCGGCGCGTGGAAGGTCGCCTTCGCCGACTTCATGACCGCGATGATGGCCTTCTTCCTGGTCATGTGGCTGGTCGGACAGAGCAAGCCGATCAAGGCCGCGGTCGCCGGCTACTTCCGCGATCCAGGGGCGTTCGATACGAAGGGCGGCGGCGACGGCATTCTCGATGGTGGCAAGCAGGCCGCGGCGGCGATGGACACGCCGGCGGGCAGCTCGGAAGCGGTGCGCGCTGCGCTCGAGTTGAGCGTCAGCCACATCCGCGAGCGGCTGGACAGCCTGCCCGATCTCAAGACGCTGCGTAGTCAGATCGAATTCACCATCACGGCCGAGGGGCTGCGCATCGATCTGCTGGAGGCCGAGAAATCCAGCTTCTTCGACAGCGGCAGCGCCGGCGTGTTGCCGGCGACGTCGCGCATCCTGGCGATCATCGCGAAGGAGCTCGGCACGTTGAATAGCTCCATCATTATCGAGGGACACACCGACAGTCACCAGTACGCGAGCGCGAATGGGTACGGCAATTGGGAGCTGTCGGCTGATCGCGCCAATGCCGCGCGCCGGGTGATGCAGCGGGAAGGTCTCAAGCCGACCCAGATCTCCGCCGTTCGCGGACATGCCGACCGTCAATTGCGAGTCGCCTCCGATCCATTCGACCCGAGGAATCGACGGGTCTCGGTGATCGTCCAGAACCTCTCCAAGTAGTCCGGCGGCCTCGCGCACGGGTGGTTCGACGCGATCGCTCCCGCGCGACGGTGTTGCGCGCAGAACGTTCCGTCCCTCGCTGTCGACGTCGACATTCGCGCTCTATGCAGGATCTCAAGGCCAACCTGAAGCTCATCGACGGGCCGCGCGCGCTCGAGTCGTGTCGGTTTGTGGCAAAGCGCGCCAGGCCATTTCCTCCTCAGGCGCACGTGACGTCTGCCCGCAGTGATGTCGAAGGGCCCGAGGGCGCCCGCGAGGTCCGGACTCGATGCGAGCGCGGTGCCGACACTGCCCAGATGATCGGACTGACACGCGAAACCTCTGCCGCGATACGAGCCTCGACGAGCATTGGACGGACTGGGACCGCCCTATTCCAAGACCGACCAGATTCCCGTGCTCGCTCGAACCACGAGCGTCTTGACGGACGCGGGTATCACCGCGGCATCGGCACCCGAGTCTGACGCCTCCCGCCCGCGTGCTGGCGTTCGCAGACATCTACGATGCGCTCAGAAGCTCTCGGCCCTATCGAGCCGGCCTGCCGGTCGAGCGAGTGCTCGACATCATGAGCCGCGACGCGGGAATCGGGCTCGACCCCGGATGACTCACCGCTCTTGAGGCAGTACCGACCAGCGAATCGACCCAGCGAACCGCCAATCCCCGTTCCGGCGGCCGATGTGGCAGGCGCGCTCATCGAAGACTGCCGCCAGGCTGCCTGACAAGGAGCCGTCACCCATGACATCGTATTTGAGTGCGCGGCCGGCTAGTGAAGATTCGCCGCACCCTGGTCCGTTCCTGCTGGTCGGTTTGAGGCGAAGCTTCACTGACAGCCCCGTGGTGAAAGTCTGGCGTCGCACCGAGACGGGCGAGGCGCCTCGGTGGCAAGGCCCGATGACCAGAAATATCGGGAATATTTGAGGGAAGAGCAACGCCGCCAGCGAGGATGCATCGCCCGTCGAATGCAGCCGGACTTTCACCAGGGTGCTGCTAACTCCGGCATGGAAAGTACCGACAGGAATAAGGCTGTCACTGTGGGCGTCGAGGCGCGGCGGAGGAGCGCGCATGACGGGAGCATGAAAGGGACGAGCATCGCAGCGCGGCGGGACGCATCGGCGGCCACGATGCGACGCTATTTTGGCGCGGGTCCTTGGTGGGCGATCGCCTGGCCTGGCTCGACGGCCCGGGCCGGTTCGGCGCCCGCCGTTGGATTCAGGATGATGAGATCGACGCGTCGGTTGCGCGTGCGGTTGGCGTCCGATGAATTCGCGACTTTGGGATGATGCTCGGCGTACCCCGCCGCGGCAACGTGTTCGGGAGACACGTGGGCACGGTCGAGCAGAAACGCGATCACGTTGGTCGCACGCGTGGTCGAGAGCTCCCAGTTCGACGCGAAACGCGCCGTGTGGATCGGGATGTCGTCGGTGTGCCCCTCGACCAGCACGTGGTTGCCGATTCCGGAGAGAATCGAGCCAATCTCCAGGAGAAGCGCTTGTGCGTCACCGGAGAGGTCGGCGCTGCCCACCGCGAACGAGCCGGCTTCACGGATGGAGATGACCAGTCCTCGCTGATCTTTTTCGATCTCCACGTGGTGGTCAGCGACTTCCTTGGCCAGTCGCTTGGTGATCTGGTTCTGCAGGTCGGCGAGGCCCACTTCGCCGCCGGGCCCGGCATTCTTCGACAATGTGGGCGATGGCTGCTTGCCGACGAGGATCTGGCTGCTCGCGGCGGCCGACTTCGGGTCGAAGGCCTGCTGCGCCGACTCCGCCATCGAGTGCAGTTTCTGGGCGTCGACCGTCGAGATCGCATACAGGGTTGCGAAGACGGCAAACATCAGCGTGATGAAGTCCGCGTACGACACGAGCCATCGCTCGTGGTTGGAATGTTCGGGCTGACGCCGCCGCTTGCGCCTCCTGGGCGGGTGCGGCGGTTTCATCTGAGGTGCGGGTCCCATCTCAGGCGGCCAGACGTTGTGAATCGACCGGCCCGGACTGCGCGGAGAAGCTGTCCAGCTTCTCTTGAATCATCTTCGGGTTGAGACCTTCCTGGATAGCCAGCACCGCCTCGAGCATCAGTTCACGGCGCCGACACTCGTGTCGAGCCTTCATCTTCAGCTTGGTGGCAGCGGGCAGCAAGACCAGGTTGGCGGCGCCCACGCCGTAGATGGTGGCCACGAAGGCGACCGCGATGCCCTCCCCCAGCTTGCTGGGGTCGCTCAGTTGTTGCATGATTTGGATCAAACCGAGCACCGCGCCGAGAATGCCCACGGTTGGCGTATATCCGCCCGCCGTCTCGAAGACTTTGGCAGGGATCTCGTCGTACTCCTCCCGGTTCTGATTCTCGGTCTCGAGCATCTCGCGCAGCGCGTGCGGGTTCGCGCCATCGACGACGAGCGTCAGGGCCTTGCGCAGGAAGGGGTCGACCACGTTGGGCAGTTCGTCTTCCAGCGACAGCACACCAGAGGTCCTGGCGTGCGTGGCGTATTTCATCACCGTCTGAATGGTTTTAGCTGGCGCTTCCCCATCCCAGAGGAAGACCGTCTTCAGCGCCGCGAACGCCCGCTTGACGTCGCTGAGCGAAAAGCTGAGAAGGACGGCACCGAAGGTGCCCCCAAAGACGATCAGCGCGGCGGTCGGTTGCAGAATGGACCGGATCGAGCCGCCCTCGAGGGCCTGGCCGAGAATGACGAGACCGACCCCGATGGGAAGGCCCACGACCGAGGTGAAATCGATGCGCGACAGTTTGGCGCTCATTGCGTCTCTCCGCCGGCGATCGCCGCGGGTCGTCCGAAGACGACCCGTCTGAAGTCGATCACCCGCTGCACGAGCTGCGCCGGGTTGTCGCGGACCATCAGCTTGTCGCCGTTGACGAGCGAGACTACGGTGTCGGGTGTCTGCTCAATCGTTTCGATGAGGTCTTCGTTGAGCAGAATCGGAATTCCGTCGAGACGTGTCACGGCTATCATGGCTGACGTAGTAATCGTCGGCGGCCGCGAATTCTTTAGGGCCCGCAAGAACAACGTCCGCAATGGCAACGTTGTTCTTGCGCGGGCCCTTGGTCGGTCGGACGGGGTGGTCCCCCGGTGTGTCGGGGACTGCCAGCCCGTGGTGAAAGTCTGACTGATTTGCCGGGCGATGCATCCCCGCCGGCGGCGCTGCTCCTCACTCAAATACGTCCCGGTACTCTCGGTCGTCCGCCTTCGTTCGCGGCACACCGGGGAAGAACGCGAACTACGGCGAGACCTCGCCGTAGCCTTGGCGGAGGCGGGTCGCGCCTTGCCGGACGGGGCGCCTCGCCCGTCTCGCTGCGGCGCCGGACTTTTACCACGGGCTTGGCGGGAATGAGTCAGGTCGTGGTGATTCGGCTCGATCTGGCGGCTGCGGGCAGGCTCCGATGCGGTCCGTCCAGCGTTTCTCGAACCCTGCGTCTCAGTTCGGCTGCTGAATATGGTTTGCCGAGAAAGGGCACGGTCGTGTCGATACCGTCGTGACGATTCATGGTGTCGTCGCGGAAACCGGAGGTGAGGATCACTCGGATGTCCGGGCGCGTCCTTGCCAGTTCCGCCATCAGCGCCACCCCGCTCATCCCCGGCATCGTCACATCGCTCAGGACCAGCTGTACCGCCACTTCGTCCCGGACGAGCATCGCCAGCGCATCCTCGCCGCTGGTCGCGGTCATCACCGTGTAGCCAGCCATTTCCAGGATGTCCCGGGCCAGAGCGCCCACTTCGACTTCGTCATCGACGACGAGGACGGTTTCGTTCGCGTGCGGCCCGGACTCACGAACACGCTCCGGCTCATTCCCCTGCGTCTCGGCCACCCGTGGCAGGTAGACACTGAAGGTCGCACCCTGGCCCGGGGCCGTGTCTACCCAGAGGCTTCCCCCGCTCTGCTGGACGATGCGGTACACCACGGCCAGGCCGAGTCCCGAGCCTTTCCCCGCCGGCTTCGTTGTAAAGAACGGCTCAAAGATGCGTTCGCGGACGGTGGTGCCCATGCCGACGCCGGTATCGCGAACCGTCAGCTCGACGTGCGGACCCAACGCGACAGGCGGGCGTTGACCGGCCAGCGTCTCGTCGATGTCCAGGTCGCGCACGTCGATCGTCAGCGTGCCGCCGTCTGGCATGGCGTCCCGGGCATTGACGCACAGATTCATGATCAACTGCTCGATCTGCACGCGATCGGCCCGAATGTTTCCTTGCGACGCGGCGGGCCTCACCATGAGCACGATGTTGTCGCCGATCAACTGCTCGATGAGGGCTCTCATGCTCACGATCAGATCGGGCAGGTTCAACACCATCGGTTGCGTGACCTGGTTGCCGCTGACGGAGAGGAGTTGCTGCGTCAGGGCGGCCGCCCGCGCACCCGCGTCGTGGATTTGCAGCAGCGCCTTGCGGATCGGATCGCCAACGCGCGACAGCTGGAGCCCGAATTCCGCGCGGCCGTTGATGATGGTCAAGAGGTTGTTGAAGTCGTGCGCGACGCCGCCCGCGAGCTGGGCCACGGCTTCGAGCTTCTGGGCCTGCTGCACCTGGCTCCGGAGCTTCTCGTGGGCCATTTCTTCGTGCTTTCGGAGGGTGATCTCGGTGATGACTCCGTGCCAGCTGATTTCGCCGCCGGCCTCACCAACCGGCGTCGCATGGCCTTCGAGCCAAATTTCCCGTCCCTGCCGATTGCGCAATCTGAACTGCCGATACCAGGGCAACATCGTCCGTGCCGATTCGACCATGCTCCGGCGCAACGGTCCGATGTCGTCGGCATGGACCAGGGCGAATATCGGTGCGCTGTCTTCGACGAGGGCCTCCGGCGGTACTCCCGAGATGGTTTCGATGGTTGGACTCGCGTACGGGAAGCACGTCGTGCCGTCCCGCCGGAGCCGGAACGAGAAAATCGCGCCGGGCACGGACGCGGCGATTCGCGTGAATCGGTCCCTTTCGTCGCGCAGTGCCTGCCCGATATGCACCCGCTCCGTCACCTCCGTGCCGGACGCGACGATGCGTACGATGTGCCCAGCCTCGTCGTGCAACGGCCCGAAGATCGCGTCGACCCACCCAACGTGATCGCTGTCGAGACGCACCTCGAAGTCTCCACGGACCACCTCGCCCTGAGCCGCGCGCCGGACCGCATCGCGCAGACGTTCGACAGACTCAGCGGAATGGTTCCAGCCGGGAGCTTCCCACAGCGCTCGGCCGATCACGTCTTCGCGGCGGGGACCGCTGGCGAAAAAGGGTGCCCGGTTGACCTGCTCGACGATGCCGTCGAGGGCGCACAAACCCACAAACACGAACATGCTGTCGAGGATGCCGCGTAACTGCAGATCGCTTTGACGCAGCCCGTCCTCGGCGTGTCTGCGGGAGGTGACGTCGACGAACACCGCGAGCTGAGATCCTGCCAGCGTGCTGGACAGGGATGTCACCTCCGCCTGAACGACGACGGTCCTTCCGTCTTTGCATCTGACGTCAATCTCGACCGCCGGTTCGTGAGGGGCCTGCGGCGATATCCGGGCCGCGGTCTGCCAGCGGGCGAGCACCCACTCGCGGTATCGAGGGTCAGGGAATGCCTGGACGCCCCAATCGGCAAGCGTGGACACTTCGTCCGCGCCATACCCAAAGGTGGTCACGAACGCGTGATTCACGAACGTCAGTTTCTGTTGCGCGTCGCTCAGCGCGATCGGCACCGGTGTCGCCTCCAGAATGGCGCGCCATGGTGATTCGCTGGCTTCGTGCAGTTGCTCCATCAGAGTGCGTTCGGTGATAGCGGTGTTCGTATCAGCTCATCGGGCACATTCGTGACCCACAAACCTAAGAATAACCAAGGGCTCTGCCCTTGAAATCCCGCAGAAGGACGAAACGGTGGCGAGCGGCGGGCTGGGATTTCAAGAGCAGACCCCTTGGTTATGAAATTGAGGCTGCTCCGAACGTTCCGGTCCGCGTCGAACGAAGGAGGTGGTCCCCACCGATCGTCTGACGCATGATCTTGTGGTTGAGGCAAGCATCATGGAGGACGGCCGATGGAGACCTTCCGCACGCTGTTTGGCAGCCTGCTCGGGTTTGTATATCACTGTTTCGATCGGATCGTCATCCAAGGCTATCTTCCCCTGCTGACGCGACCGGAGCACGTCGTGCATTTCTTCCGCGACGTGCATGGCCTCTATCCGCTCACCAAGGAGATGCTCGCGAAGCGCACGCAAGAGTACCAGCAGTGGGTCGACGCGTATGCGCGGAACCACCGCATTCCGATCGAATGGCCGGACGCCGAGGCCCTGAAAACGAAGAAGCTCAAGAAGGAAGACTACGTCCGACCCTACGGGCAGCGCATGGCACGGCAGAAACGGTTCGGGGTCTACTTCATCTTCAAAAGTTTGGAACAGGGACCGAAGTTCGGGATCCGCCTCCCGAAGTACCCGACCGACGACCCCGCCTACCGGATCGTAAGCCGGCAGCGCTCCCGCTATACGCACTACTACTTCTACATCCGGGACGAGGTGCTCGGGCCCTTCGTCCTGTGCGTCGGTTCGTTCCTCCCGTTCCAGACCACCTACTACCTCAACGGGCACCACATCATCGCCGGAGACCTCACACGGCGAGGCGTCCGATTCCGCACCGACGATAACGCCTTCCTCTGGACGGACAATCTGGAAGCCCTGCACGCGGCGGCCGACCGGCTCGATCCCGAGGTGATTCGGGAACGGCTGGAGTACTGGACCCTGGTGCTCGGCCCGAAGTTCTCGAAGAAGGACCGGGCCGCGATTAACCTGCGGCGCGCCTATTCCTTGAACCAGGTGGAGTACTGTCGGAATTTCATCTTCCGCCGCCATTTTCCGATCCACAAGATCTTCGAGCGGTCGTGTGAGCTGGGGGTGTTCTGCCTGACGGCCGACATCATCACCCAGATCTTCGGGGTGCGCAAACACCAGCGACTCCGCGGCAAACTGCACACGATGTTGGAGAAGCTCGACCATGGCCATCACGTGCTCCGGATCTACTGCAAGAGCCTCGTGGCACGCACGTATGAGAAATTCGGCACCCTCCTGCGAGTCGAGGTCTGCGTCAACCGGCTCAAGGATCTCGGCCTCAACAAAGGATTGGAGCAGTTGCCGGCGCTCCGCGAGAAACTGATCGTCGTGACCGATCGCCTGGCGGGTGTCGAGGCAGACCTCCTCAACGTGCACGTGGACTTCCCGGTGTTCGAGCGACTGGTCAAGCCCGTGACCCTTGGAGGCACCCGGATCCCGGGCATCAAAATCCACGACACGCGCATCCTGCGTCTGATGGAAATCCTCTTGCACGGCGGATCGCAGCTGGCCGGCTGGCGTACCGCCCAGATGCACCGCGCGGTGCTCGAGGCGTTTGCGCTCGCCCCCGCCGCGTATTCGCTAACCCAACTCCGCTACGACGTCCGCAAGCTGCGCGCACACGGCCTCCTCGAGCGCGATGGACGGTGCTACACGTATCGGCTCACCGAGAAAGGCGTCAAAGTCGCGGCGATGTTCGTGCTCTTCCACAAGCGCGTCTGCGGCCCGTTGGCCAACACGCTCTTTCATCACCGGCCCACGAAGACCCTCACGCCCCCCGCGAAGATTGAAGCGGCGTACCACGACGCTGACGCGGCCATTCAACACCTCATTGATCTCGTCGCTGCGTGAGAAGATCTGAGAGAGAAATTCTCAAAACCGCTCGGCTAGAGGCTAACGTAGTTGTTGCAGTTATAGATGTCCGGTCCGTGAACGCTCTTGATGGGCTGGAGATGGAACGACGACGTGAGATTGCGCATTGTGGACGCGTGTTGTACACAATCGTGTCGTTGACATCGCGCGCGTTGCGCGCCACTATCTGGCCTTCAAGCCGTCGACCAGGAACCGCTGAACGCGCGAGCGGTGTCCGGACGGCTCAGAGCGGCGCTCAATCGATGTCGTTTCGGCTCCTTCGAGCACGTCAAGCGGCGGCCTCGCGTTTCCTGTGCCGATGACCAGGACGCTCGGTCGACACACTCGCGGCTAACGGAGATTCAGATGCTCAAAGAATTCAAAGAATTTGCCATGCGCGGCAACGTCGTCGACATGGGAGTGGGACTCGTGATTGGCGCCGCTTTCGGGGCGATCATCGCCAGCTTCGTCGGCGACGTGCTGATGCCGATGCTCGGTCTGCTCCTGGGAGGATCTGATTTCTCCAATCTCTTTGTGGTGTTGAAGGAGGGAACGCCTCCCGGTCCGTATGCATCGGTCGCGGCGGTGAAAGCCGCTGGCGGTGTCGCGCTCGGTTACGGACTGTTCGTAAACACCGTCGTCAACTTCGTGATCATCGCGTTCGCCCTGTTCCTCGTGATCAAGGCCATGAACGCGACCAAGCGCGAGCAAGTGAAGGCTCCGCCAGCGCCGCCCGTGCCCACCAAGGAAGAGACGCTCCTTGCCGAGATCAGGGACCTCCTTGCCCGGCGGTGACGAGTGAGCGTTCGAGCCGGCGCCATGGATTGGCCGATGTGGAGCGGGTTCGGTGCGTCAGCCAGGGCGGTTTCCTAGAGGCCGTCATGCTTCCTGACCTGGCTGCGGCCAGACTTTCACCACGGGCTGTCACGCCCGCAGGCATTCGCCTGCGACGGAAGGTCTGAGGATTCGCGAAGCCGCGCGACATGAAATACGGCGTTCCGTGTCGATGAGGATCGCCTGAGGCGCTGTTCAAAGCCGCCCGATCCGGCAGCGTTAACGGCTTGCTGCCACAAGATTTTCGAGCCCAGAGGGGTCTGTCTGGTACAGAAGACCTGTTCCCCCAGCGCCATGACCCGGCGGCCGCTCTGACCGCATGAGGCTCGCGATTACAAAACTGGCGTCAATGTTTCCATATCGGACACGCGCCGCTGACGTGGAGCCACGGGCGTCGGGTTCAGGCTTGGCTGTAGGAGCCCGACCGGATAGCTGACAGCGGTCACAATTTGCCTTCTAACCGACAGCGGGCAGCCATGAGACGTCAACTTGGGACGGCATGTACTCGGATTAGGGCGTGTGCGTAACAAGCGAGGAGCGACGATGCGGCAAGCCTCGATTCTTGCAGTGGGGCTATGCGAGCGCAATGGGTGGCAAAGACGGGCCTGCGCAGATTGCGCCGAGGAATCTGCGTCATTGGAGCGCCAGCTTCGCCGGACGATTATCAGAGGGCTGGAGGACTTCGGGGGCGCGCCGAGTTTTCAAATGGCGAAAATGTTCGCCACCAACGGTGCCTTTCTTGGTTTTTGCGGGCCACCTGGGACATGAGTTGCAAAGGCGCCACCACCACGGACGTGAAGATTCTCGGTTGTTTTTTGCTACTTGAGGAAGACGAGAGGCGGACGGTGACTGTTTTCAGCCGAATGGATCCTTTAAGGAATGGCG
Organism: Acidobacteriota bacterium; assembly: GCA_040007095.1. Taxonomy (GTDB): domain Bacteria; phylum Acidobacteriota; class Vicinamibacteria; order Vicinamibacterales; family CAVVIG01; genus JBDTVS01. The sequence goes on along the minus strand of JBDTVS010000024.1, from coordinate 30,987 downwards.
TCTTAAGGTTGATAAAAATACCGCAGTTGGCTTGACACGAGATGATGTGAAGACGTATAAACACAAGAGTGTCGCATAGAGCAACAAACAGTCAGTTATCGGCGGTTGACAAACTGTTTGCGCTGAGCGTTCAAGTGCTAAGGAAGTCCTCGTAATGACTGACAATATCCCACAGCTCATCGGTGTAAGCGATTCCATCAAACAGCTACAAGAAGATTTGAAGCAGGCCGGTCGGTCGGATGCGAAGGTCATCATTACCGGGGAAAGCGGCGTCGGCAAAGAGGTCGCTGCCCGCCTGATTCACCGTTACAGCGCGCGACAGACGCGGCCGTTCTGCGCGATCAACTGCGGGGGAGTGCCCGATTCGCTCCTCGAGTCGGAATTGTTTGGGCACGTGCGCGGAAGCTTCACCGGCGCGTATCGCGACAAGCCGGGCCTGATCGAACAGGCCAACGGCGGCACAGTCTTCATGGATGAAGTCGGCGAGATGAGTCCCAGGATGCAGACAATGCTTCTGCGGTTCCTGGAAAACGGCGAAATCCAGCGCGTGGGCGCGGACCGGCGATCCGCCGCCGTCAACGTACGCGTCATCGCTGCGACCAACCGGGTGTTGCTCGATCGGATCGCGGCGAATCATTTTCGGGAAGACCTCTACTACCGGTTGAACGTCATTCACCTCGTGCTGGCGCCGCTGCGCTCCAGACGCGAGGACATCGAGCCGCTCCTGCGGTACTTCATCCAGAAGTTTTGCGAGCAGTACCGCTTGTCGCCTCCGGAGATTTCGCGTGAGGCGCTCGACGCGCTGACCACCTACGACTGGCCCGGGAACGTTCGAGAATTGAAGAACGTCGTCGAGCGATTCATTGTCCGCGGCCGGGGCGACATGATCCTGCCGCAGGATCTGCCAACGTCGAATCCCGCCGCGCGTGTCATCGCGCCCGCCCCGACGGCGTCCGCATCGCTGGGATATTCAGTCAGCCGTCCGGCCGGGACCGCCGCCTCGACCGAACTGTTCGATCGCATTGTCAACGGCGGCGAGTCGTTCTGGTCGGCCGTCTATGAACCGTTCATGACCCGGGACCTCACGCGTGCTGACGTGAGGGTGGTTGTGACCGCCGGCCTGCAACAAACGCGCGGCAACTACAAGATGCTGGTCGAGTTCTTCAACATGGCGCCCCAGGACTACAAGCGATTCCTGAACTTTCTCAGAAAACACCAGTGCCATATGCCGTTTCAGCAGTTCCGCACCAGCGAGATGATGCGATCGGAATCTCCCACGGCCGACTCGCAGGTCGCGGCCCTGATCTAACCAACCAAAGGCCGGCCCTTGATGTTCCATGAAACGGGCGAGCTCTTGGCTGGGTGTCTGTTCTTTTTCGGCGTGCTCCGCGCGCCTAGGACCGCAAGACAGCCCTCCCCTCAGTCACACGACGGGACCAGAGTTCTCGCTACCAGCCGTATAGCGTTCCAACCTCCTGCCGGACGGCGTGTCCACGGCCGTCCGCATTTCTGCACGCTCAAGCTCGAAACAGCCCATTAGCCACGCCTTCCCATGCAAGTCCGATGGGGGGCGGGTTGATTTTGGGGTATCCTGGCTTTAACAGTCCCTGGTGAAAGTCCGTTGTCGCACCGAGGCGGACGCTGCACCCGGATCGCCAGGCGCGAAACGCAAGCCTTGATCGAACCGTTCAATCCGATCGAGACGACACATGTGGCGGCCGTGCGTAACTTCTGGTTTGCCGGTCTGTCGGTCTCGATGTCTCCCGTAAATTGAAGGCGCGGCGAACAAACCGCTCGACGACGAGGACGTCGTCAGAGAGTTAAGGCGGTTGTGCGTGCTCGGTGGGATGCCGCAGTCGCTGTCAATGGCGCCCCGGCCCCGACGTCGTCGTTGGTATCCCTTCGCGGATTGCACGCAGAACGATTCGTCAACTCGTCGCAGTTACCCACCACCGCCGTTTTAGTGTGAACGAGCGGTTGAGATGTACAAATCTGGTTGATATAATCTGACAAATTATGACAGTAACATCATTTGTGCGACGCGTGCTGACTGTGGTGTCGATCGCCTGCGGCGTTGCATATCCTCTCCTCGTTGATGCGCAGGAGCCCCCGACCAACGACAAGAAACTTGACAGTGCCCTGCGCGCCGCGCTAACGGGCGACGCAGCCACCCAACGGGTGATTATCTCTGTCGGCTCCGGCGATCAGGCGTCGCTCGTCGCCTCGCTCACCGCGCACGGCGACGTGGTCAGGAGCGTGAATCGATTGCTCGGCGCCGTATCAGCGGAAGTGCACAGCGGCGATGTCAGGACGCTCGCGCAGTATTCATCGATTACCGGCATTTCGTCCGATGGCCTGGTGCGGGCCAACGGTCCGTCGGTCTTCTTGAGGCCGCCGGTCGTTCCCGCGTCGCCACTGCCTGCAAGCACACTGCGGAAGGCCATTGGTTTGACGCCGACGGCGCCGACGGGTAGCAGCGTGCGTGTCGCCATCCTCGATTCGGGGATCGCGCCGCTTGCCAATCTGTCCGGACGTATCGATCAGTTCTACGATTTCACCAAGGGCGGCGTTGCGGCGGCGCCCTACGATGACTTCGGCCACGGGACATTCGTCGCGAGTCTCATCGCAAGCAGCGGTCTGGATTCGAACGGCCTGTATCAAGGTGTCGTGCCCAAGGCCAGGCTCGTCGGGTTCAAAGTGCTGGATCAGACCGGGCAAGGGGATACGAGCGCTGTCGTATCGGCGATTGAATTCATTCTCGCCGAACGCCAGAACCCACACAGCACACTGCCGCGCATTGACGTGATCAATCTGTCTCTCGGTCATCCGATTTACGAGCCGGCCGCGACCGATCCGTTGGTGCAGGCCGTCGAGCGAGCGTCGGCGGCGGGCATCGTGGTCGTCGCTTCGTCCGGCAACAATGGTCAGCGTGAGGATACGGGTGCGGCGGGATATGCGGGACTGACGTCGCCGGGCAATGCGCCGTCGGCCATTACCGCCGGCGCCAGCAGCACAAATAACAGCGATACACGCGACGACGACCGCGTGGCCGCGTTCAGTTCTCGCGGGCCGACGTGGTACGACGCGTTTGCAAAACCTGACGTGGTGGCGCCGGGATTGTCTCTGGTCTCGGATGTTGCGCCGTCCTCGACTCTGTACGAACAGCTTCGTGGTTGCGTCGGTTGTTCCGGGACGAAGGTTCGACTGAGCGGCAGCAGCATGGCGGCCGCCGTGACGAGCGGTATCGTCGCCCTGATTCTCGACCAGAACCTGCGCGCTCACCAGGGCGCTCCGACCCTGACTCCCAGCGCCGTCAAAGCCATTCTCGAGTTCACGGCGACGCCCCTGCACGACGAGTACGGCGCGCCGTACGACGCCTTGACGCAGGGCGCCGGCGAGGTCAACGCGGCGGGCGCCGTGGCGCTTGCCACTGCGATCGACCCTCGCTTCGGTGTGTCCGAGGCGTGGCTGACCATGGGCTACACCCCGTCCACGACGGTCGGGACCAGCACCTGGGCGTGGTCTCAGAACATCGTCTGGGGCACGCAGGTCCTCTCAGGCGATCAATTGATCAGTCTCAATCAGGCCGCGTGGGCGACCAACATTCTGTGGGGCACCAACATTCTGTGGGGGACCAACATCCTCTGGGGTACCAATATTCTGTGGGGGACCAATATCCTGTGGGGCACCAACCTCGTGGGCGGCCGGGTCCTCGGGCTGCGCGGCGACAACATTCTGTGGGGCACTCAAACCACTGGCGCCAACGCGTCGTGGGATCCCAGCCGGACCGACGGCAGCAACATCGTCTGGGGCACTCAATTGGATGCCGACAACATCGCCTGGGCCACGTGGGACGCGGGCAACCTGGTCTGGGGCGCCTCTACTCCCGAGGGCGATACTGTCCTTGGCACCAATATTCTTTGGGGCACCAACATTCTGTGGGGGACGCGCACGAATATTCTCTGGGGAACCCGCACGAATATTCTGTGGGGCACCAGCACCAGTCTTCTGTCGGGCACGTTGCTGTTCTGAGTCCGGTCGGACCAGATAGATAGACCCGCAGACCTGAGACGGTCCGAGCGATCTCCACGTCGGGACCGCACTCACCTGGCTGGCCGCGCGGGCATCGCAGCCGCGCGGCACACCGGTCTCGAAACCATCAACCAGTTGGTCAACTATTGCGGGTCGGCTTCCAAAGGGAGCAGGAAAGGGCCGGGCGCTGCCACGCAGATCGCTCTCGCGCCTCCGAACCCAGTCAGGGCTTTTGAGAGCGACGACGCTCAATCCCGTCGGGCGTCAGCGAAGTTTTTCGAGCAGCTGTTCGGACCTGATCGGCTTGACCAGATACGACGCCCCCATTTTTGAGACTTCTCCGGAGAGCACGGGGTCGTAGAAACCCGTCAACACCACCGCCGTGACGGTCGGATGGTCAAGTTTGGCTTGAATGACGAGCTGAAGTCCGTTGAACGCGCCAAGCCGCACGTCGGCAATGATGACGTCCGGTTTCGCAGTGGCAAGATAGCTCTTGGCTTCGCCGAATTCGCCAAACGACACGACGTCGTGCCCGGCCGCCGACACCCAGGAGGTGATGAGTCGTAACATAGCCTCGTCGTCGTCCACGATCAAAACGTGTTTTGAAGTGGGTTGAGCGGCGATTATCGGGTCAGCGGACGTGTTGCTCATGTTCCTCGTTTCAAATCGCTGCTGCACAATTTGCGCCAGGGACAGTTGAAGCTTTGGCCGGGTTCGACCCGCCCCGCATGTCCTCTGATTGAGCTCGTTGATCGCCAGTCGGCTCCGAGAGAAGGCGATCGAGTAAAGTTAGCTGCCAGGAAGACTTCAGTACACTTATTCCTACCGAACGAGACTTTTACTCCCTGTTTCCGAGGCTGGCGACATCTCGCGAGACAGTTGTTTGGACATTAACCTGCACCCCCGATTCGTGGGGTCGATGTTGACTGTGGCTCGAATGAAAGCTCCACTCACCGGGTTGCTGCTCGCGAGTGCCTTCGCGCTCGCCGCGACCGACTCCTTCGCGCAGTCGGGGGCAAACGTCCTCCTGGTGATCAACAGCGCAAGCGCCGCTTCAGACCAAATCGGGCAGCATTACGCCCGCGTCCGCGCGGTGCCTCAAGACAATGTGCTGCGGTTGGCGATCGATACCAGCGAAGAGGTCTCCCGGGAGCTCTTCGAGCGCCAGATTCAAACCCCTATCGGGAAATGGTTCATCCAGCATTCGGCATACGATCGAATTCTTTACATCGTCCTGACGAAGGGGGTCCCGCTCAGGATTGCAGGGACGACCGGCAGATCCGGCACCGTGGCGAGCGTCGACTCGGAACTGACGCTGCTGTATCGCAAGCTCCTCAGCCTGCCGGTTCCCCCGCAAGGACCGCTGGCCAATCCATATTTCCTCGCCGACCGTCCCATCGGCCAGGCAAAGCCGTTCACCCACGAGGCGTTCGACATCTTCCTGGTCACCCGACTGGATGCCTTTACCGTTCCGGACACGCTCGCGCTGATCGACCGGGGCGCGTCGCCGGTTCGCTCGGGGCGGATCGCGCTTGACGAAAAGGTCTCACTGAAGACTGAAGCCGGGAATCGGTGGCTCGAACGGAGTGCGGAACTGTTGAAGGGGCAGGGTTTTGGTGAACGGGTACTGCTCGACTCGACCGCAAGAGTTGTGTCCAACGAGGCGGATCTGCTCGGGTACTACTCCTGGGGCTCAAATGATCCCCTGCTCAGGAATCGCGACCTGAAGCTCTCGTTTGTCCCCGGCGCCCTGGCGGGGATGTACGTCAGTACTGATGCCCGGACTTTCAAGGAGCCGCCCGCGGACTGGACGCTTGGCAGGTGGGAGGATCCCCGCACCTATTTTGGCGGCGCGCCGCAGTCGCTGATTGGCGACCTGATTCGCCAGGGTGTCACAGGGGTTGCGGGCCACGTCGCTGAACCCTATCTCGACGCGACGATTCGTCCCGACGTGCTGTTTCCGGCTTATTTATCCGGATTCAGTCTCGTCGAATCGTATTACCTGGCGATGCCCTATCTGAGCTGGCAGACGATCGTCGTCGGTGATCCGTTGTGTGCGCCGTTCAGACAGCGGACGCTGTCGGCGCAGGAAATTTCTCGCGAGATCGATCCGTCTACTGAATTCCCGCCTTACATGTCCGGGCGATTGTTGCAGCTCGTGACCAGGTCGGCGGCGGTCCCGGAGGCCGCCCGGCTCGTGGTTCGTGCGAATGGACGATTGGCCCGGGAAGATCGCGTGGGCGCCATACAGGCATTGGAGCAAGCGACGGCGATCGATGACCGTCTGTCGACGGCGCAACTGACGCTGGCGACCCTCTACAATGCATCCGGCGATCATGACAAAGCCATCGATCGCTATCGGCGCGTCGTGTCTATCGAACCAAACCTTGCTGGCGCCCTGAACGATCTCGCCTATGCCCTCGTGATCCATCACCCAGAATCCCTCAAGGAAGCGCTGAGCCTGGCGCAACGGGCGTATGTGCTGGCGATGGGCAACCCGGGGATTGCCGATACCTTCGCCTGGACGCTCCATCTATCGGGTGACGCCGCCGAAGCGCGCCGGATTATTGCCGCCGCCGTCCGCGGGGATCCCAATCGCGCCGAGATTCAGCTGCATGCGGCGATTATCGATGCGGCCGGTGGAGCGTTCGACGCGTCTGCCCGCGAACTCGCTCGCGCCATTGCTCTCGATTCAAAGCTAGAACAGAGCGCCGACGTTCAGCGGCTGCGCGTTGTGCTCAGAGGAGATGCAGAGTAGCAAAAGCGGAACGAATTTTGCAAAATGGTGTGCGGTCGCGGTCTTCTCGCGCCGGAGGGTTTTCCCCTGGAGATTCGTGTCGTGTCTTCTTTGACGCCGGACGACGAAGCCCGTTATGCGGCGACCTTCGTGAAGGTGATCGCCGCGGTGCTTGAAAACGTTCCAATTACTTACGCGATTCAGATCCAGCTTCGCAATGGCGCCGTGGTGCATCACACCCACGGCTTGCGAGCATTTGAGCCAGATGCCCCGCTGTAACCCGATTGAAGAACCGTCCCGTGCCCGCCTGCGTTGAACCTGAATCGTCGACAAGTCGCTGAAAGAGTAGACAAATGTCAGCAGTTCGGGCCCCCGGCGCTGACAAAAACCGATAGACTTGTCTCGATTTCGTCGACTGAACCTCGTGGTTCACGATTCATGTTCTGAGGCAATTCTTCGATCGGCGCTCGCCATCCTTCGTATTGCCGAACTCAATCTGTCAAGTCCAGATTGGTATGCGTTACTCCGACCTGCTCGAGCATTTCGCCCGCCTTCTGCTGCTTGCATTTCTCATGATGCTGGCCGTCAACCAGGCGGGCAGTGGCGCGGCGGGGGCGTTGACCGCAGCGTCTGCCCCTCTCGTCGGAGCGTCGGATCTGGTGTATCAGGGAGCGTTCAAGTTACCGCACGCGTCGATCGGCGGATCGTCTTTCGATTACGGCGGCACGGGTCTGGCCTTCAATCCGGCTCGCGACTCCCTCTTCATCGTCGGTCACGATTGGGGGCAACAAGTGGCGGAAGTCACCGTGCCCACCATTCGGGCGAGTCACGGCTGGTCCGATCTTCCGACGGCGGCCGTCCTGCAGCCGTTCACCGACGCCACCGAAGGACGGATGCGCACAGTTGCCGCAGACCCGGGCATCACGGTGAAAGTTGGCGGATTGCTCGCCTATCGAGGTGCGCTCTATCTCAGCGCATACATTTATTACGACGGCGACGGACGTCAGTCGCTCTCCCATTTCGTGTCCGGGCAGGATCTGGCGGTGAAGGGCGACGTCGTGGGCCCCTATCAAGTCGGCAAGTTGGGCGCCGGATTCGTATCGGGATACTTCGGGCTGGTCCCTGAGGAATGGCAGAAAGCGCTGGGCGGTCCCGTGCTGAACGGCCAATGCTGCCTGTCGATCATCAGTCGGACGTCGTACGGGCCGTCGGCATTTGCGATCGACCCATCCAAGCTTGGGACGGTCACGCCTTTGCCGGCGGTACCGCTGGTGTATTACACCGGGACGCACCAGTTGGGGCAGTACGGCGCTCAGAGCGCATTGTTCAACGGTTCGACGGAAATGGGCGGCGTGGTTTTCCCCAAGGGCAGGCGTAGCGTGTTGTTCTTCGGCAAGCAGGGACTTGGCCCCTCCTGTTACGGCGAGGGCACCAAAGACATGGCATTGGTAGGTACGGGCCCTCCTGGAGACCCGTATTGTTACGATCCCGTATATCCGTCAAAGGGCGAGCACGCCTTCCCCTACGCGCCGTACGTGTGGGCCTACGACGCCGCCGACCTGGCGGCGGTCAAGAGCGGTCAGCGCCAGCCGTGGGACGTCAAGCCATATGCGGTGTGGAGCCTTGATCTGCCTTTCCCTGGCGGGCCCCGCATTCTCGGAGCGGCCTACGACCCTCAGACAAGCCGGATCTTCCTGTCGGAAGCTTTCGGCGACGGCGCCAATCCGCTGATTCACGTCTTCGGCATCGCGAACTAGGAACTAGGAGCAGCTTCCGTTGGTCCGTAGTGTCCGGCCACTTCAGGCGGACCGTCGTGCTCCGGCTATTCAGCCGGACACTGCGCACAAGCGGAACACGCTGTAGCCCGAGCGGGGCGGGTGGAAGCTATCGCGTCGCCACTGCCGGGCGGAATCCTTGAAATGGTGAAGGCGCAATCGCGGGGCTCGTTTGCATCGAGCGCTGGATGGCTTCGGCAGCCATCTGCCTCGCGAGCCGATCAAGAGCGGCGACGAGTGAGAACGTGACCCAGGTGAGGTCGTTGAGCATGAGCGCGATGAAGCTGCCGCCGACGAGGAACCCCACCATCGACGCCAGCAGCGCCGTGGATGTCGTCAGCAGGAAGTGCGACGAGTCGGGGGGGAGGCCCGGCCTTCGCGAGACCCGACGAATGCGGAATGCGGCGGCGAATGAATAGACGAACAAACCAATCCACACGGCGGCGCCAAAAAAACCGAGCTCGGCCAGTACCTCGAAATGACTGCTGTGAACCGATCGTGCGCTGCCATAGCGGCCCTGCAGGAAGTCGTACTTGTCGTAGGCGGCCTCGTAGTTCTTCAGACCCACGCCGAGCGGCTGCGCTTCGGCCATCCTGACCGCCACCCGCCAGAAATGAAGCCGGGCGATCGCCGACTCCTCGTTGATCTCGTCGTAGTTCTGAATCGTGCTCAAGCGTTCCGCGTATCCCTTGGGCAGCGGCACAAAAAAGTACGCGCCCACCGCGAGCGCCGACAGCACCAGCAGCATCGGAACACGATAGCGATGCAGCGCGATGTAGGCCAGCAGCGCCGCCGTCAGGCCCAGGAAGCCGCCGCGGGAAAAGGTGCTGACCACACAGAACGCGCAAAGGGGCATGGCCGCGAAACAGCCGAGCCGGAACAGCGTGCGAATCCACGGTCGAAGCAGGTTGCCGAGCAACAGGTCGGCATTCTCGCCCGCCACGAACAGAAGCGGCATGCTCATGACGACTGCCAGTGCGTATCCGTTGCTGTCGACGAAGGCGCCGGCCAGACCGTCACCGAACTGAACGCCCCCGGCAATCAACGACGCCAGCCCCGCCTTGGTCCCGTAAAACCCAAGCGAACAGGCCACCACCGCCACGACTCCGATGAAACGGCGCGGCGTTCTGACCAGCGATACCGTCAGCAGGCACACGAGAATCAGCCGGGTGAGGAAATCGATCCACTGCCAACCGACCGACTGATCGACGGCGCCGATTTGCGCGAGCAACGTGGAGACCAGGAACAACAAGGCGCCGATGCTCAGCGGGTGACTGATGTTCGGCAGGATTCCGCTCAACAAGGACGGAAACAGCAGGAGCAGTCCAAGGAACAACGACAGGCGCAGACCGGTCACGTCGATCCACATCCAGTCTTGCGGCCGGAAGAACGCGAACCAGAGATAGAGCAGCAGCGCGGCATACCGATCCCAGAGCGCCCTGACAATTCCGGGCACGAGAATCAGCAGGACGAGAATCGTTCGCAGCATGAGCGTGCTGTTGCGAGAAGGCGACCATTCTACTAGAGGCCCTCGGGCCAAAACGTTCGAACGCAGCGGCTGGTTGCGCGGCTCTACAGCAGCGCCTTCATGCATTCGAGCCAGGCGGAGGCGAGTGTCCCGTAGGAAACCTCTTCGGGCACTCCGATGGCCGCGAACGGCACGCTCCAGGCGATCAGCATCGCGAGGGCGGCAATCAGCGCCACCTGCCTCCTGTCTCGAAACGCCGTCAAGCCCGCACCCAGTCCGACGGCGACAGGGAGCAGGAAATCGAAGGTGGCTCTTTGAGCGACGGAGCTCCACGCCCACCAGGCGCTGATGATGTAGAAATTGATCAGCCACGCGACGACGGCAGCCAGGGCGACCGCGTTGACGCGCCAGGCCGCGTACGCCAGACAGCCAAAGACCCCAATCCCAAGAACGGGCAGCCAGATGGCGAGGCCCCGCGCGGGATCCCGGAAGAGCATGTCGCGCACGTGCGGATGCGTCCACGTGAACTCGAGCTCCTGTTGATACGAGTTCACCAGCCACGAGCCGAACATGGCTTTCCACGCCGCGAGCTGCGGCAGCCATGCCACCACAAAACCCAGCGTCGCAGACGCCACGTTGAGGACGGCGGTCCGCAGCGTCCCTCTCAGGCTGCTGTTCGACAGCACCGCGAGCGTCGCTGCGGCCGGCACGAGCAGAAACACCACATTCTGATAGCGAACGAGACCAACCAGCGCGCAGCTCAGGCCAACTCGACACCACTTCGCGGGACGCGCCGACGATTCGCCCAGCGTGACCGACTCGTAGCCACACCACGCGGTGCTGAACAACGCGGCCGCGTGCGCCATCATCAAGTCCACAGCCGTGTAATGCAACGCGTTGGTTCCGAACCAGGCCGCGACCACGGCGATGGCGGCGGCCTGGGCGGCGAAGTATCGAAGCAGCGTCAGATACAGCAGCCACATGCCCAACAGCGTGAGGCCCAGCTGGCTGAGCGTAAAGGCCATCACGTAGGGGGCTGAATAGCCGTCCGCTGCCAGACCGACTCCGATCGTCCGAAGACCCGAAACGACGGCGTGGATGACGGCAAATGCGGGAAGACCGATCAGGGGCGTGCCGATCGGGTACTTGTTCAGCTGGCGGCCATTGCGAACGATGGCGCCGCTGCTTGGCGGACGGGCGGCGAACTCATTGCTGAAATTGAGATCGCGATCGATCACGAGTGAACGAGCATAGGCGTAGTAGTACACGCGATCGGCCCCGCTCGGTCCCTGGTACGAGTAAAACGGCGACCGGATCACGGCGACGCGGACGAAGAGGAGCAGATTCAAGACGATCGCGGCGTAGATCAGGGACCGGGCGTTCCAGCCACGATCTGCCGTCGAGTCCCAGGCGCGCTGCCTTTTTGAACTGACCGATCGCCCGGGCGCGACGTTCACGAACGGCCGCCGTGAGGGTCGCCGGCCGCCACGCGCTCATCGAGATCCTTGGGGACGGCCGGTGCGGCCGCGGGGGCGCGCATGCGTCGGCGTCGCGGCCGGTACTTGATAATGCACCAGATGGCTCGCACGCCGTCGCGCCAGCCGATCTTCTTGCCTTCCTCGTAGGTCCGGCCTGAGTAGGAGATGCCCACTTCATAAATCCTGCAGCGTAGCCCGGCGACCTTCGCCGTGACCTCGGGCTCGAAGCCGAAACGATCTTCCTGGAGATCCAGACTCTGGATGATCTCGCGCCGGAAGACTTTGTAGCAGGTCTCCATGTCCGTGAGGTTGAGATTCGTACACGCATTCGAGAGCAGCGTCAGGAAACGGTTCCCCAGGTAGTGCCAGAAGTACAGCACTCGATGACATTCGCCCCCGGAGAATCGCGAGCCGAAGACCACGTCGGCTTTGTTGTCGAGAATCGGCCGGATCAGCCTCGGATACTCCTCGGGGTCGTACTCGAGATCCGCGTCCTGAATGAGGATGATGTCTCCGGTGGCCGAAGCAAATCCCGAACGCAGTGCGGCGCCCTTGCCGCGATTGCGATCGTGGAGCACGAGGTGAACGTTCGGCAGTGTGGCCAGGTCTTCGAGCACGAGGCGGGTGCCGTCCGTCGAGTAGTCGTCGACGATGATGAGCTCGAGATCCACTGGTAGATTAACGGCGCGGACCCGCGCCACGATCGCCCCAATCGTCGCTGCCTCGTTGTACACGGGAAGCACGACCGTCAGTTTCATACGCATCCCTGTCCGCAATTCGCTCACCACTTGCGTTGCACTGCGTTCGCGCTCGCTCCAGAATGTCCGCCGCGGGCGGGCCGCGGCGGACACAAGTCTTTCACGATCGCCCCGTCAAAATCGAGCGCGTGCCTGAGACGGCCCGCCGGTCTCAATGGAGGTCGACCCGTCTGCGGTGATTCGGCGCTGCCTGATCACCAAGGTTCGAACGGCTCGCATTTTGCTATCAGCTCGTCAGGCCAACGGCTCAGAAGAGGCATCGGGCGCTGAAAGGTCGGCCTCCTGCCCCCGTAGCAAAAGTTCTAGAATGGTTTGACTACTTGTTCCGCGCTGCACCGGCTGTGCGCCAGGTGCTGATCTGGTCAATGGTCCGGAAATCACCCCCGCGGAAGCACTCTTGAACATGTCGCAGGCGAGCGCCGATGCCGAACCCGATTGCCGCCGCTGAGGAGGTGCACAACCTGCCAAGGACGCGTCCCTTTACCGCCGGTCTTCTTGGCGCCCCCTGGCCAATCGCGCTCCTCGTGTCCAGTTTCGTCCTGTTGTACGCGCATGTCGTCGTGAAGCTCGTTCACGATTGGGCGACGGACGACAACGCATCTCACGGCTTCCTCGTCGTGCCGCTGGCGGCGTATCTGGCTTGGGAACGTCGCGCCCACCTGCGGCGTATTGAGCGCTCGCCGAGTTCCCTCGGTCTCGTCATCGTGCTCGGCAGCGTGGCGGTGCTCGCGGCAGGAACGCTCGGCTCGGAACTGTTCCTGGCCAGGGTTTCGATGCTCGGAGTGCTGGCCGGCGCCATCGTGTTCCTCTTGGGCTGGCGGCATTTGCGGACGCTGGCGTTCCCGATCGCGTTCCTTTTGCTGATGATCCCGTTGCCCGCGATCCTCTTCAATCAGATCGCGCTCCCGTTGCAGTTGCTGGCGTCTCGCGTCGGCGAGCAGACGCTGATGGCGTTCGGAATTCCCGTTCTGCGCGAGGGGAATGTCATCATCCTCGCGCATACGACGCTCGAAGTCGTGGAAGCCTGCAGCGGCATCCGATCGCTGGCCGCCTTGATCACGCTTGCCGTGGTGTACGGCTACTTCACGGATCCGCGCAACAGCGTCCGTCTGGCAATTGTTGTCAGCAGTGTCCCGATCGCGGTCGTCGCCAACGCCGTACGTGTGGCCGGAACGGGCGTTGCGGCTCAGTACTATGGTCCAGGCGTCGCTGAAGGATTCTTCCACACATTTTCTGGCTGGGTCGTGTTCACCGTCGCCTTCGCTGCGATGCTCGGCGTGCGAGCGGCACTGGTCTCGGGCATGCAGATGGCCTCGCGATGGCGGTTTGGACTGAGAAAAGTAGCCTGATGATCACCAGTCAGACGACACGCGCCTGTGTGCTCAGCGGCTGCCTGCTGGTCAGCGCGGGGTACCTTGCTCATGCCACGAATTACGAACAGATTCCCATTCGGGTGCCGCTCGCCGATCTGCCGATGCAACTGGCGCCGTGGCAGGGTGCGCGCGCCGAAGACCTCGACAAAGACGTGCTGGCCGTGCTGGGAGTGGACGAGTACATCAACCGGGTGTATCGCGCTCATGCGGGTACGGCGCTGGGTCTCTACATCGGCTACTACCAGAGCCAGCGAGAAGGCGAAAGCATGCATTCGCCATTGAATTGCCTGCCCGGCGCCGGTTGGCTCCCGATGAGCAGCGGCCGGCTGACCATTCCGGTGCAGGCGGCGGCCAACTCCGTGGGCTCCAGCCAGCCGACCCAGCCCTCCACGATTGAGGTCAACCGCTACGTCGTGCAGAAAGGTGGCGAAACGATGCTGGTGCTGTATTGGTACCAGAGCCACGGGCGTGTCGTGGCCAGCGAGTACTGGGGCAAGATCTATATGGTGCTCGACGCGATACGCACCAATCGAACGGACGCGGCCCTCGTGCGGGTGATCGTTCCCGTGGCCGATACCGGCGGCGCTTCGGAACAACAGGCGGAGCGAGTGGCCTCGGATTTCGTTCGCACGATCTTTCCCCTGCTCGGCCAACACCTGCCGGCTTGAAATCAAACGCGGCCTGTCTTGCCGGAGTCGGCGCAGGTTCCGTGGCGAAGCCTGCACCGGTCTCGCGTCTTCTTCGCTGTCTGCGCCCCTCGCGTGAGTCGAGATCAGCTTCGAGAGGCCGCGGCAGCGCGTAGGGCGCTGGCGCCCTCGAGAAGCTGAAAATCCTTCTAAGGACCCGTAGATGAATAACGTGCGCATTCTGGCCGCCGATGCATCCCGCCGGGCTGCGTTGCTCGTCACTTGCATACGCCCGGTATGCGCGCTCCTCACGCCTTGCCGGGCGGGCGCCTCGACGCCAAGAATTGCACACGTTATTCATCTACGGGTCCTAATGAAGCGCGGCCTGCCTCGGCGTTCGAGCGGGGGCTGCTCGGTCGTGAGGCGCAGGACCAGCTCCCGGCCCGGCGGCCGGCGCCCGCTCGCCGGTTCGCGCGATCGCGTGCCACCGTTCGAGCATCCAAATCGCCCACAACGCAAAGGAATGATCGGCGCGTCCCGCGGCGTGGGCGTCGAACATTGCTGAAACACGAGCGACGTCCAGCAGCATCGCTGTCGCCGAGCCCGCCCGGAGAACGTCGTCGCGGAACGCGTTCGCATACGTTCCAGCAATCCAGTCGCCGGCCGGCGCCGAGAATCCTTGTTTTGGCCGGTGCAGAATCGCCTTCGGCAACCGGGTCGCGGCGATCGATCGAAGGAGATGCTTCGGCCGCAGGCCTGGCATCTTGACCTCGATCGGCAGCCGGAAGCCGAATTCGACGATGCGCCGGTCGAGCAGGGGAGCGCGGACTTCGAGACCGTGCAGCATGCTCATCCGATCGACCTTCACGAGTACGTCGTTCGGCAGGTAGACCTTCAAGTCGGCGTACATGGCGCGCTGAAGCACGCTCGTCGATGGACAGCGGCGGTACGGTTCGGTGACCGCTTCGTACGCGCGAGTGCGGGAGAGGTCCGACACCGCGGGGAGGCCGACGAGCGCGCGTGCCGCGTTTGGCTTCATGAAGCAGAGGTCGAAGTAATAGGCCGCCGCCGGGTCGCGCGCGACATTCTCGAGGAGGGTGCCGATCCGAAAGGCTCGCGGCAAGCTGCGGCTTCGCGGCCACCGCCCACCGAGCCAGCCAAGCGCCCGGCGCCCGGAGTGGCCTGTCGCCGCGCGCACCACGTGCTCCACGGCGTGCGGCAGGTAGCGAAAGCTGTAGCCGCCAAACGTCTCGTCGCCGCCGTCGCCGCTCAGGGCCACCGTCACGTGCCGTCGCGCCATTTCCGACACGTAGTAGGTGGGGATGGCGGACGAATCCGCAAACGGTTCGTCGAATGCCCCGACGATCCGATCAAGCACCGCGTCCAATCGCGGCTCGATAATTTCGTCATGATGCGTGGTGCGGAAGCGCGCCGCGGTCATGGCGGCCGGCCCCAGCTCGTTGTGGGCGGCCGCGCCAAATCCCACCGACGTGGTGATCACGTTCGACCCCAGCGCGTCGGCCATGAACGACACCACCAGTCCTGAATCGATGCCGCCCGACAGGAACGCGCCCAGGGGTACTTCGCTTTCGAGTCGCTCCCGCACGCACTCGCTCACCAGCGACTCGAGCTCGGGCTCGACGCGGCGGCCATCAACCGGATCATCGAAATGCCGGATGTCCCAATACCGTCGACACTCGAGCCGACCCTTGGCGAGGCGAAGCCAATGGCCCGGCTCGAGCTTCCGCACGTGACGATAGATCGTGCCGGGGGCGAGGACGTATCCGAGCGACAGGTAGTCTTCCAGCGCCGCGAGGTCGAGGGCGCCGTCCCACGAAGGACTCGGATAGAGCGCCTTGATCTCGCTCGCAAAGTGGAAGGCCCCGTCGAACACGGCATAGAACAGCGGTTTCTTGCCCAGCCGATCGCGGGCCACGAAGACCTCGCGGGTGCGGGCGTTGTACACCGCGAACGCGAACATGCCTTCGAGATGGTCGAGAACGGCCGTACCGTATTCCTCGTATCCGTGGAGGATGGCCTCGGTGTCCGACACGGTTCGAAATTGATGACCGCGCGCGATGAGATCCCGGCGCAGTCGATGATGGTTGTAGATCTCGCCGTTGAACACGATCCAGCATGAGCCGTCTTCGTTCGACAGCGGCTGCGCACCACCGGCCCGATCGATGATCGAGAGGCGCCGGTGGCCTAGCGCCGCATATCCGTCGTCGAAGACGCCCCCTCCGTCGGGGCCGCGGTGGTGCAGCGCCGCGGTCATCGCCGGGAGCGCGGCAGACACTCGCGGATCGAGCGGGCCTTCGAGCGGGGCGACTCCGCAGATGCCGCACATCTAGTGGAGTGTATTCGCCTTTTTCGTGTTTTCGAGTGTTCGTGGTTGCATTCGGAGTCTGCAACCAGCAGAGCGGTCCACTAATGCCGCTCCAATCGTTGGTATTCCCGAGCGTAGTCGGCCACCATCCGGTCGAGCGTGAAGCACGCTTCGACCCGCGTCCGTCCGGCCGTGGCGAACGCGCGCCGGCGCTCGGGAGATCCTGCGAGCTCGACCATCGCGTTGGCCATTGCCCCCGGCGACCGCGGCGCCACGAGCAGGCCAGTCACGTCGTGGACCACCACTTCAGGCGTGCCCCCGACCGACGTCGCCACGACCGGCAGGCCCGCCGCCATGGCTTCGAGGATCGTCAGCGAGATGCCTTCACTGATCGAGCTGTTCACGTACAGGTCGAGGGCCGGCAGCAGGCGCCGGACGTCGGCCCGATAGCCGAGCATCTGAACGATGGCCTGCAGCTGCCTCTCGCGCACGAGCGCCTCGAGCGCCGCGCGCTCGTCGCCGTCTCCGATGATGACGAGCTTGACCGCGGCGAGGCGCGATCGTGCATGCGCGAGGGCGGTGACGAGTGTCGGCAGGTCTTTGACCGTGTCGAGCCGCGCCGCCGTGCCGACCAGGAACGCATCGGCCTCCACGCCGAGGAGCTGCCGCGCCGCACGGCGCTCGGCGTCTGCCGGCCACCGGCCCGGATCGATCCCGTTGTGAATGACGCCGACGCTCGCTGGCGGGAATCCTTCGGCGAGCATGTGCGCTCGCTGTGCCGCGGATACCGCAAATACGGGTCCGGGGAACCGGGTCAGCACGGCATTCGCGACTCGGCGCTTGGCCGTGGGCGGAGCGTCTGACAGGCGTCCGTGCTCCGTGAATACGTGGCTGAGCCGTCGGTTCAGGAGAGACGCGATGCGGCCGTACACGAACGGGGAATAGTGATGCGAATGGATCACGGTCGCCTTGTGCACGGCTGCCAATCGCGCAATGCGAGCCCCGATGGACGGGTGGAATCCCGGCGGCCGATGGAGGGGCACGACCGGCACCTGGTAGTCAGCCAGCTCGCCCGCCCATTCGCCGGCGTCGTCCAGGCAGCACACCACCATCCGGAACTCGTCCGATAGCCGCTTCACGAGCTCGAGAGCGAGGCGCTGGGTCCCACCCGGCGCCAGATCCGGCAGGATTTGCAGCACGCAGGTGCCGCCGTCGTCACGACTGTGACCGCTCACGGCAACGGCGCTGGTGTTCCGGCTCATCTGGTGGACTGTCTCCTCGGAACTACTACCGGCGGCTTCGTTGTCGCGGCCGGAGAATCGCGGTCAACAGCCGGGTCAAGTGGTACCGCTTCCGCGGGTACAGGTCACCAGGAGAGACCCGGTCTCGCGACGCGATTTCCGAATGTACTTCCGATACCCGGGCGGCAGCACGCTCCCAGGTGAACGAGCGGCACACCCGATCGCGGCCCGCCGTGCCCATCGCGTGACGCTTCTCTGGCGAGGAGGCCAGGTCCTGGATGACGTCTGCCAATTCGTCGGCGTCGGTGCCGCTGACCAGCCGCCCGGTTTCTCCGTCGAGCACGGCTTCGGGGACGCCGCCGCTGCGGCCGCCGATCGTGGGCCGCCCGGTCGCCGCGGCCTCCAGGAAGACGATGCCGAAGCCCTCGACATCTCCCTCGTCGATCCGGTTTGGCAGCAGAAAGATGTCGCAGGCGGCGTAGTAGCGCGGGAGATCGCGGGCGGGTACCTCTCCGAGAAAATGCACCCGGTCCTGCAGGCGATGTCTGGCGACGAGCCCTTCGAGGTGAGCGCGCTCTGCACCGTCGCCGACAATCAGATAGCTCACCGGCACCGACGCGCCGAGGCGGCTGACCGCCTCGATCGCGAGGTCGTGTCCTTTTCTGCGCTGCAGACGCCCCACGGACAAGAGGAGGATGCGGCCGTCGCCCGCGAAGCGGGCGCGAAGGTCCGCGTCGAGGTGAGGCCGAAAGCGCTGCACGTCGACACCCGGATGAATCACGTGAATCCGATCGGGCGGCATGCCGATCGCTTCGAGCATCCGGCCCGTGCTGAGGCTGTTGGCGATGGTTGCGGCCGCATTCCGATACACGCGTGTCATCAACCAGCTGAATTCGCGCGACTGAAGCGCTGTCGCGATGTCTTCGCCGTGCGCCCAGCACAAGTAGGCGGGACCGCCGAAGCGACGGCTCAGCCAGGCGGCCACGCCTTCCGGCAGCGCCCGGCCACAGTGCACGATGACCTCACCGCGAGATCCAAGCTTCCTCGCCTCCAGCGCGACGCGCACGTGGTTGACGAATGCTTGTGGAGCCCGGATGCCCCACTGCGCCGTCGCAAGAGGTCGACGAACGACCGTCAGGCCCGTCGCGTCGCGACGGACTGCGACAGGTCGTACGGCGACTTTGTTGTCGGCGAGCACGACGACTGCCGTGTTTCGCAGCCGTGAATAGATCGCCTCGAAGAGGACAGGACTGCCCCCGACAGCGGGCGGGAACAACTCGGTGAGTAACAGCACCGCCGGGATCTTCGGCGCGGGCCCTTTAGTCTCTTCGCCGCGATCGGATCGAGTTGCCGGGAACGACACAGTATCAACTCAACCCAATCTGTGCGAGCACGCCAGTGACGCTTCGCCTCAAACTGCATGGAAGACCCCGAGGGTCGGTGTGCGGCGAATCTTCACCAGGCGCCCGCTCCGCGGCCGCGCTAAGACAGATTCCAAAGCCGGGAACTTGCTTCATTCGCGCAGACAGCGGCTTCAGAAGATGTCTCGATATATAGTCGTGGTGTGCCATGACGCCAGGCGCTGCCGGCGTTCGAGCCTCCGACGGCAGGCTCCGCTATGTTGTCAGAGACTGGACAATAGTAGCCGCTGCGGGCGGCGCAGTCTTCACTGATTCATTGCGAATCCTTCTTCTCACCCATCGTCTGCCGTACGCGCCCAATCGGGGCGACCGCATCCGGGCGTTGTACATCCTGAGAGCGCTTGCGGCCCACGCCGACGTCGACCTGGTGTCGCTGGTGCACGACCGCGACGAGCAGCAGCATGCCGGCGATCTCCGGGATCTCACCGCCTCGGTCACGATCGCGCCCGTGTCGCGGTGGATGGGATATGCCCGTGCGATTGGGGCGCTGGCGACCGGGGGGCCACTGACGCACGCCTTGCTCAATGCCCAGGCCTTGCGCGCGGCCTGCCGCCGGATCGCATCCGATCGCCCGCCGGACATCGTGCTGGCGTACTGCTCGGGAATGGCGCCGTTCGCGCTCGAAGCGCCCCTGAACCGTCTGCCGCTGGTGCTCGACATGGTCGATGTCGACTCGGTGAAGTGGAGGACGCTTGGCGAGACCGCATCGATTCCGGCGCGCTGGATCTATGCGAGGGAGGCCCGTCGCCTGTCGTTGTTCGAGGCGAAGGCGGCGCGGCATGCCCGAGCGGTTCTGGTCGTCAACGACCGCGAATCTGAATCGCTCCTTCGGGTCGCACCGACCGCCAAGGTTCACATTGTGCCCAACGGCGTGGCGCTTGGCGAATTTGCTCCTCCCGGTCCCCCCGCCGACGAGCCGCGAGTGACGTTCTGCGGGGTCATGAACTATCCGCCGAACGAGGAAGGGGCGCTGTGGTTCGCTCGAGCCGTCTGGCCGTTGATTCGCGCGCGTCGTCCGGATGCGCGACTGTCGCTGGTCGGTTCAGCGCCGCCGACGGCGGTTCGTCAACTTCAGATCGGCGATGCGACCGTCGAGGTGACGGGCGCGGTGGCCGACGTGCCGCCGTATTTGTGGCGCTCGGCGGTCGCCGTGGCGCCGCTGTTCGTCGCGCGTGGCGTGCAGAACAAGGTTCTCGAAGCGGTGGCGGCCGGACTGCCTTGCGTGGTGACGCCCGCCGTGCGCGATGGCCTGCCGACTCAGGTCCTTCCCGCATGCCTGACGGCGGGTGACGCGAATGAGTTTGCGTCGGCCGTCCTGGGCTTGCTCGACCGCAGCGCAGCACAACGGCGAGCGATGGCCAATGCGGCGGACGTCGGCTCGCTCGGCTGGGCCAGCCAGCTCGCTGCGCTTCTTCCCATTCTGGAGGCCGCATCTGCCCCGAGCGGCGCATAACCGACCGACGCTCCCCCGGGCAGCGTCCACAACGATCCAGCCGGTCAGGCCTGACTTTGTGATCTTCGTGTTCTTGGTGGTTCAAGAACGTGCGGTTCTTGACAGACGAACGACTACACGCCGGTGACAACCAGGGCGTTGTACTTGACGGTGCGCTGAGACGTCACCCGTTCAGCAGCGCCACGGTCGCCGCGACCAAAACCGCCGTGACGATAGCCAGCCCGATCAGTCGTTGCTTGGCGCGCACCTTCTGCGGCACGAACGTTCCAGGATAGCCGATGTCTGTGAACGATCCGTTCGGCGCGGGCGTTGGTGTCTCGGCGTGGTGCTGAAGGTACGGGTAGAGAAACCCGCGTCCGAGCAGCAGGGCGACAGGCCGGGTCAGCGTGCGCGTGGCCAACCGCGACAGCGTGTCCACCGACCGATCGAAGAAGAATCCGGAGCGCTCGAGGAACACCGCGCGTTCCGCTTCATCCGCGTGTCTGGCCGCGAATCCAAAGACGTCGCTTTTCCACAGCTCCTGCGCCGCCCACGTTTCAGTCGGGTACTCCAGCTCCTCGGGACGATCGAGGTACGGGTACTCGTGAATGGCCATCCAACGCGCGTAGGCCAGCAAGCTGCTTCTCGCGTAGGCATACATCGCGTCCAGGCTGCCGCACTCGATCTTGAAATCCAGATACCGGCCGAGCATGCTGAGAAACACCGTGTACGACCAGCGCCGCTCCCGGTCAAGCAGTCCGCGAGCCTGGATATCGTCGGCCGGATGGATGCAGCGTCGAATCAGCGTATCGGCTTCTTCCACAAACCGGCCATTGCCGGTCAACTGATATCCGACCAGCAGTGCGTCGATCGAATACGCCGCACCGCGGCCGGGACCGTGATACGTCGGCGAGAACGTCGAGCTGGCGAGGCCCGTTGCCCCCCGCGCCAGCCACCGGAAGATCGTCGCGCGGCCATCGTCCATCGCGATGACCCACTCCGCGAGGCCGACCGCGGTGTCGCGGCTGATCGCGTCGCCGGTGAGGAAATAGTGCAGCATCATCCCGCGCGCGTAGTTGTGCTCGTTTGAGGGACCGCCGCCGCCCACGCCTTCGACGCGGGGATAGGCGCGGTGGGTCGCGCGGCCGGCGTCGACATAGTGAAGCGTGTGCCAGAACAGGCCGTGGTTGTAGGCGGCCTTGTCGGCGTCGGTGTGGTAGACGTCGATGTCGGCGACGTGCGCCGCCAGGTCCGAAAGGTGCGTCCACCATCGCGGATCGCCGCTGCGCATGAATTGATAGGTGCAGCCGGCGATGGCGTCGTACTGGTTGTTGTAGTGCGATATCAGTGGCCGCGGCCCCGAATGGAACACGGCTTCGTGATCGGCGTACCAATCGCCGAAGTGGCGCCACCCGTATTCGTCGATCCGCTCGCGCTTGGCGTCAATCGTGTCGTCGCCGTCGATCGCCGCGTCGACGAGCCGGCGATGGGCGTCGCCCGCGTGCGCCGCGACGGGCATCAAATACGACAGTGCTCCGCTCGCGCAGTAGTCGGCCGGCGTCGCTCGCGCCAGGAGCGGCTGGCGCGCCCAGGCGAGCGCTGGCTCGCTGATCCGGTCGCGCGCGAACGCCACGAAAAACGTGTGGGTCTTCTGTTCGCCGCCTTGAAGCTCGTGGCCGCCTTCGCAGTGACGCGGAAACAGCCGCAGCGATAGTGTTCTGCCCGAGGCCTCGAGGGCCTTGGGAAAATTCTGCCAGAACTGCGGCATGGCAACCGACAGGTGGCGCGAGCCGTCCGCGAGCGTCACGATTGGTGTCGCCCGAAGGCCCTGGGTGCGAAGGGAGCCGGTGCGGAGGCGATAGCCGCGAAACGTCAACGGCACCGCGCCGTCGCGGTTGACGTGCGTGCTGGCATTCCAGTGCTCGCCGCCGCTCGAGTCCTGGTACAACTCGACGTCGCCGCTCGAAGTCCCAACGGCGATGCCGATTTCCGGGGAACATTGAATCTCGGGAAGAGTGGATGGCGGCTGTGCGAAGGTCATCGTGGCATCGCGGATCAGGATCGATCCCGCATCGCCAAGCTCCCAACGTCCGCCTGCGTGGACGGCGCGCTGCGGATTGCGGAGCGTCACTTCGAAGCGCACGGTGGGCGAGCCCGTGAAGAAATGCATCCGCGTCACGATTCGGATCAGCTGATCGCCGCGCGGCGACGATGCCCACCCGTCGGCCCGGACCACTGCCCGGAGCTCGTTGGTCTCTTCCACCACCAGATCCGAGATCGCCACCGTGCAGGGTCCGTGTCGCGCATCGTCAATGGTCAGCCCGGTGGCCGCGACGTCGAGGGTCGAAGCGCCCTGAGCGAGCACCGCGTCGAACGGAAAGGATCCGCCGGCGCGCAGCCTGAAGCGGGCGGCGCCAGTGTCGATCGTGATTGTTCCTTCGGCGTCGGAGACGCTCAGCGCCGGCGCGATCGGCGCTGAGGTCTGAATGTCGAGATGGAGCTCGCAAGCCTGTTGGTGATCGAGGCCGTCATGGTCGACGTGGAGGTCGAGCAGCAGCCAGCGAATCGAGCCATCGCTCCATCGGTCGAGGGCGCGCCCGGCGACTGGGCGCGGACGACCGCCGGGGCCCGACAGACTGAGACGACCCGCATCGTGCAGCGTGCCACGTCCGAGGGGAACACCAAGACGGATGGGCTCATTCCGGCGCGGAAAGCGACCTCCTGCCGGCGCGAGAATATCGATTCGCATTCGTCGAGCTGCTAGGCCGCACGCTCAGGTGTTGTCCTCGAAAGCACTTGATCATAAAACACCTCGACTCTGGCCGCGCAGGCTTGCTTGCTGAATCGCGACACCACCCACTGCCTTCCGGCACGGCCCATCGACACGCGTTGGTCCTGGCTTTCGAGAAGCGCGATCGCGCGCATCGCGAAAGCCCCGAAGTCTTCGGGCTCAATCAAGTATCCGGTGCTGCCGGCGTCCACCACCTCGTTCAATGGCTCGATGGCCGAGGTCAGCACCGGGACTTCGCAGGCCTGGGCTTCGGCGACCGAGAGGCCGAAGCCTTCTTCCCGCGTGGGCAGCACGAACAGGTCGCTGGCGCGCATGAGGTCCCGGACCATCGCGTCCGGGAGAAATCCCCAGAACTTGACCCGGTCCGAGATGCCGAGCTCCCCCGAGAGCGTGCGTAAACGCTCCGCATGGAGCGCGTCGCCGGATTGCGCGCTGCCGACGATATGAAACATGGTGTCCGGGAGGCGATGGAGAACTTCGCGCGCCATTCGCAGGAAGCATTCGTGACCTTTGTGCGGCGCGAGAGCGGCCGTGATGTTCACGTGGTGCTGCGTTGGCGCCAGGCCCAACTCCTTTCGCAAATCCGTCAGCTGCTCTGCCGGTCGAAACCAATCGGCATCGATGGGGTTCCAGGCGGTCTCGACGCGCACCGCACTGGGGGCGGGGAGACAACCGATGACCTGGCGACGCATGAAAGCAGTGGGGGTGAGCACCAGGCGGGGGACACGCTGGAACGACCAGGCCAGCGCCGCGGCGTCGAGGCTGGGATGGTGAATGTGGCAGACCCGGGCGGCGCCACTCAAAGCAGCGGCCATTGACGCGATCCGATAGGTCACGATGTCGTTAGCGTGGACGAGTTGAATTCCCCGCATTCGACATTGGATCGCCAACTGAGCGGCATGGCTCAACGTCGCGATCCTGGAACGCCCGGATGGCCGGAGACCGGCAATGAAGTGCGGCACGTCCAAGTCGTCGAGATGTCGCTCCAACGGCCCGGAGTCTGGCACCGCGCTCAGCGGTCGAAAACGTGACCGATCGATATTCTCGAACAGGCTGAGCAGTACCTTGTTGCCACCGCCGATGAGCGAAGAAGAATGCGCGTACAGGACAGGGACGGGCCGGCGGCGGGGAATCATGGCGCGTTGACGTGGTGTGGCACGTCGGCCGGAGCGGCGACCTCGCGAGCGAGATTCGCGATTTGGGCCTGGATGTGCTGCCAGTTGTACCTGGTCGCCACGATGGCCTTTCCCTGACGAGCGGCGACCAGGCCTTCACGTGGCGCGCGAAGAAGGTCGCAGCAGCGAGCGGCGAACGCCGCCGGTTCGTCTTCCACCCACACGCCTTCCGCGGCGCTGAACTCCAGACCAAAGGCCCCAATCCTGGTGCTGACGACCGGCACCTCGTGAGCCAACGACTCGGGAATCTTGAGCCGCGTCCCGGCCCCGGCCAGCAGGGGAACGACGCTCAGGGCCGCCCGCTGCCAGAATGGGCGCAGATCCGCGACGAACCCATGGATGTGCACGCCGTTCTGCCCGCTGTGATCGCGCAGCGCTCGGGAGGGAGTCCCGCCGACGATATCGAGCAGCGCCCCGGGAATTGCCTGGCGGACGGCGGGCCACACCCTGGTCACGAACCACTCGAGCCCCATTTGATTGGGGGCGTAGCCCAGCGCTCCGACAAACAACACCCGCGCCTCCGGCGATCGTGGCGGCGTCGCCTGGGGCAATGCGGTGCCATTGCGAACGACCACGACGTTGTCCGCGGGAAGCCGGCGCCAATCGCGAGTCGAGCAACGAATCACTCGAGCGTACCAGCGGGGTAACCGACGCTCCCACCGATACAGCTTTGCCAGGTTCAGATAATTGATCGCCTTCGCGCCGTACCAGGCCGAGTGGTTGAGCAGATGAAACTCACGTACGTACTCGTAGTCTTCGCCGTCGAGAATGGTCCGCGTGCGATCGCGCCACCCCAGCGCATTGGCGCATGTGGGCTTGCCGATCCAGACCACGTCGTAGCGCTCGCGGGCGACCAGGTTCGCGAACCACGATTTCAGCCCGGTATTCCGAGGGCCCAAGTACTCAAATGGCCGCGCCGTGGTGACGGCCAGCCTGAGTCGCCCGATCGTGGAATCGTACGCACGCTGCTGGGCTTTGGTCGGAAGAATCCAGCGTCGGCTCGCGACAATCGTGCGCCGGCACCCTGCGTACGCCTCCCGCGACACGGGCCGCCCTGGAGAGCGAAGCGCCACGACGTCGACCTCGCCGCATTGCAACAGCGCCTGGAGGGTGTTCCACCGACGAATCTGTCCGCCGGTGCGCAGGGGCCAATCCAGTTCCGGCGTCACGAACAGTAAACGCATGACGGGCTGTAAGCGTACTGTAGGCCTGTCCTGACCACATGCCACCGCAGTCCGTCACTGGAGATTGGTGCGCAGACGACGTACTATCTGCTCGAATCACCTCCGATGGAATGCGACGGCGCACGCGTACTCGCAGACGAAGGTCCCGCTTCCGCGCGCGCTGGTGCGCGCGCCCTCGTCATCATGCTGCTGTGCCTGCCTGTCTGGACCCTGACCGCGACAGGCGAGCCTGACCTGGGCGGACAGTCCCCGGCCGGATCGGCAACGCTGCGCACGGTCACTCTCATCGCTCCACCGCTGCCCGGGCCGACCGGCCGCGTGATCAACGTCTCGACGGAACCGCAGCTTCAGTCGGCGGTCAGGAGCCTTCGATCCGACACCACCGTCGTCCTGGCACGCGGCACCTACCTGTTGACCAGCACGCTGGCCATCAAGGGTGATGTCTCAAGAGTCGGGATTCGCGGGGCCACGAACAACCGCGACGACGTGGTGCTGGTCGGTCCGGGGATGGCGCAGGCAAAGTTCGGGAATGCTCCTTCAGGAATCTGGACCGGTGGCGGAGTGCAGGGCGTGACGATCGCCAACCTGACGATACGCGATTTCTATCAGCACCCGATTGTCTTCAATGCCGGCACCGACACGCCTCTCATTCACAACGTGCATCTCATCAACGCCGGGCAGCAGTTCATCAAGGCCAATCCCGACGGCGCCGGTGGCGGAGTGAACAACGGCGTCGTCCAATATTGCGTCATCGAGTACATCACGACGGCGAAGGACGATTACACCAACGGCATCGATGTGCACACCGGGGCGGGCTGGATCATCCGCCACAACCTGTTTCGCAACATCGTCGGCCCGCCCGGAACACTGGCCGGGCCCGCCGTCCTCGTGTGGAACCACTCTCGCGACACCCTGACGGAAGGCAACACGTTCTTGAATTGCGCCCGGGGCATTTCGTACGGACTGGTCACGCGGAATGACGGGAGCGACCACAGCGGCGGTGTCATCCGCAACAACTTCTTCTTTCGTGCGAGCAACCAGCCGGGCGACGCCGGAATCCACGTGGCGGACTCCCCGAACACGCACGTACTGAACAACACGGTGTTCGTCTCGGGGACCTATGGCGCACCGATCGAGTACCGCTTCGCCGGCGCGACGGGCGTGGCGCTGACCAACAACCTGATCGACGGCGTCATTCTGGCACGAGACGACGCACAGGGGCGTGAGCGCACCAACCTCACCGGTGCGCAATCTGCGATGTTTGTCGACGCGGCATCTGGAGACCTGCATTTGGCCTCGTCGGCGGTCGCCGCGATCGACTCCGGCACCGCGCTGAGCGAGGTCGTTGACGACTGGGACGGGATGTCGCGGCCGCAAGGGCGGGGCTACGATATCGGCGCAGACGAGTACGCGTCGAGTGCGGATCGCTGACCGACCGTCCGCACGTCGATAGAGCCTCTGGGAACTCCGGTGGATGGTGTTTGCGTGGTGTTCCCGTCTGTCGCACGGGGCGCGGCGCTCGCAACGTTCGCTGGCGCGACCCATTTTCCGGTCTTTTCGGCGTGCAGAGAATTTCCGAAAGGCCCTCAGGCACGCGCCCTGGCGGCGGTGGTCTGGCACCAGGCGACCACCTGTTCCGCCACCTCGGTGACTTCCGGATCGGTCAACTGAGGGTGCACGGGGAGACAGAGCAGCTCGCGACAGACTCGCTCGGACTCAGCCAGGCCGCCGGACGCTGCCAGATGCCGCTCGCGATAGGCCGCCTGCATATGGACCGGCAGGGGATACAGAATCCCGGCTCCGATTCCACGATCTTTCAGGAAGATCGCGAGCTCGTCGCGGAACGGCGTGCGAACCGTGTATTGGTGGTAGACGTGCGTGACGCCTTGTGCGGCTCGCGGTGGACGCAACGGCGTCGATTCGAGCGCCGCGTGGTAGTGTGCGGCGATCTCCCGCCGTCGAGCGTTCTCGCGGTCGAGATGCGGCAACTTGGCCCGAAGGACGGCAGCCTGCAGTTCGTCCAGCCGCGTATTCAGTCCGGCAATCTCGCTGATATAGCGTTCGCGCCAGCCATACTGCCGCAGCATGCGCGCTCGCGCGGCCCAGTCGAGATTGTCGGTGACCAGCGCGCCGCCGTCGCCAAGCGCGCCGAGGTTCTTCGTCGGGTAGAAGCTGAAACAGGCGATATCGCCCCAGGTGCCGATTCTTCTGGCTCCGATCGCGGCGCCGTGCGCCTGGGCGCAGTCTTCGATCACGAATAGCCGATGGCGGCTGGCGATCTCCACGATGGCCGGCATGTCGGCGGGATGGCCGTACAGGTGAACCGGGATGATCGCTTTCAGGCGCGCGCCTCGATGGCTTGCGATCGCAGCCTCCAGGGATCGCGCCCCCATGGTGAACGTCGACGGATCGATATCGACCAGCAGCGGCTCGGCGCCGGCCAATTCGATGGCTGCCACCGTTGCCACCGCCGTGTGAGACACCGTCACCACGCCATCGCCAGGACCGACGCCGAGCGTGCGGAGAGCCAGGTGGATGGCCTCGGTGCCCGAGCCGACGCCGATCGCCTCGGCCACCCCGAGATAGCCGGCAAATTCCCGCTCGAAGGAGGTGACCTCGGTGCCGAGAATGTACCAGCCGCTCTGGATCGCCCGGCTGATGGCATCGTCGATCTCGGCTTTGTGAGCGAGATAGCTGGCTTTCGGATCACCAGCCAGGATGCGCAGGGGATTGGACATCGCGTCGTCCGTCACAGATAGGCGTTCAGATGCTGACGATAAAACGCGAGCGTCCGCGTCAAGGCTTCCCGCAACGGCACCTTCGGGGTCCAACCGAGCAGCGACTCGACGCGGCGAAAGTCCGAGTAGTAGTCGCCGATGTCGATGCGCTTGCGATCGGCGGGGAACGAACGAAGTTCGTACTGCCCGCCGCCGTTGATGTCGATGAGCAGGTCGGCGACCGCCTTCAAGCTGATCACGCACTCGCCGCCCAGGTTGAGCACTTGACCGTTGGCGGCATCGCTGCTCGCCGCCAGCAGAAACGCGTCCACCACATCGTCCACGTAGGTAAAGTCCCGGAGTTGGTCGCCTTCCCAGACTTCGAACGACTTGCCTTCGAGGAGAAGCCGGACCCAGATACCGAGGAAGGTTTGACGAGCGTCCTTGACCCGCATGCGAGGACCGATGGTGTTGGTCAGGCGTAGCGCGCACGCGCGCACACCGTAAACGTTGTTGTAAAGAATGTGATACCACTCCCCGGCGAGCTTGTTGATCCCGTTCACGTCGACCGGACGCACGGGGTGCGTTTCGTCGACCGGCAGATAGTCGGGTTTGCCATACAGCTGTCGCGTGCTGGCGAACACGACCTTGATGCCCGGATTGTATCGGCGGCAGACCTCGAGGATGGACAGCTGAGATCGACAGTTGATGTCCAAATCCGTGAAGGGATCTTCCATCGAATCCATGTGACTCGTCTGGCCTGCGAGATTCAGCAGATAATCCTGGCCCTGCACGAGCGTCCGCAGGCTGTATTCGTCGCGCACGTCCGAGACGTTGACGCGCACGCGGTCCTCGATGCCGGCGATGTTGAAGAGGTTGCCGCCGTACTGCGGCATAAGGCTGTCGACCAGCGTCACCCGTGCGCCCAGCGCGACCAGTCGCCGCGCCGCCGTCGATCCCACGAAGCCCAGGCCGCCGGTGATGACGACCTTCTGATCGGCAAAGTGACCGTTGTCGTCAAACACGTGCTCGGTAGGCATGTCTCGACGTCACACCCCGCCGGCAGCGGCCAGCGTGCCGGCGATTCTCGATCCTGCCTGCCCGTCCCAGAGTGGTGGCACTGAACCGCGCGGTCGCCGACCGTCGAGGACCAGTTCTACTTCCCTGCAGAGGCGCGTCATGTCGCCGCCGACGAGCACGTTGGTGCCGAGCGTCACCGTGACCGGCCGCTCCGTCGTGGTGCGGACCGTGATGCACGGCACGCCGAGAAAGGTCGTCTCTTCCTGGATCCCGCCCGAGTCGGTGATCACGACAGCGGCTCGCTGTTGAAGCGCCAGGAACTCGAGGTATCCCAACGGCTCGACAAATCTGAGTCGGGCGGGCGGTGTGAAGCCGATCTCCGACACGCGCGCCCGAGTGCGGGGATGCATCGGAAACACCACCTCGATCCGCTCCGAGATCCCACCCAGGGTGTCGAGCATGACTCGCAGGGCGGCCGGGTCGTCCACATTGGAGGGTCGATGAAGGGTGACCAATGCGAATGCACCGCCGATCCCGAGTTGCTCTCTGACACGATCCGGTTCGGTGATCGGCAGTAGTCTGATCAGACTGTCGATCATCACGTTCCCCACCAGATGCACCTTCCGGCGGTCAATGCCTTCGGCTGCCAGATTCTCGTCCGCGTCAGCCGACGGCGTAAAGAGAAGGTCGGCGAGCGCGTCGGTGACGAGTCTGTTGATCTCTTCCGGCATGCTGCGATCCCGCGAGCGCAGACCGGCTTCCACGTGGGCGATCGGCATGAGCAGCTTGCTGCAGACGAGCGTGGCCGCGACCGTGGAATTGACGTCGCCGTAGACCACCACGAAATCGGGACGCCGCTCCAGCAGCACGGGCTCCAAACGGATCATGATCTGACCGGTCTGCGCCGCATGCGTCCCTGAGCCCACCTCCAGATTGACATCCGGATCCGGCAGGTCGAGCTGCCGGAAAAAAATGTCGGACATCAGCACATCGTAGTGCTGTCCGGTGTGGACGATGGTCTGCGTGGCGAGCTTCGCGAGCGCCCGGTGCACCGGAGCCACCTTCATGTAGTTCGGCCGGGCGCCGACGACGTGCAGGATATGCATTACGGGTGGGATTGTGGGTTCTTCTCGGGTCCGGGCTGACCAACGGTTGGCAGCGTGCTGTTGTCCCCTGCGCGCATGTGTGTCGAGCTCTGTCCTGTTCGGAGCAAATGCGTCGCGACCTTCGGGGAGCCGAACTTCACGCTTCCGCCGCCGAGAGCGATAGTGAGCGTTTTAGTCTACTACGGGCCCGGACAGGAAATAGCCGTTCGGAGGCGCCGCGTCCGGCATGCGGATGCGGCTCGTGCGGAGGAATGACGCCGATCCCGAACGCATCTAGTGTCCTGCGTCCGACGCTTTAGGACGTCTTCCGGGCGGGGCATCCCTCCT
>JBDTVS010000023.1:0-73407 GCA_040007095.1 Acidobacteriota bacterium | reverse complement strand
ATCCTCGACCATCTTGATCTCTTCGAGCACGACCTTCTTCTCGCGCTCGATGTCGCCGGCACTGAACGCCGGGTTCATCACAATGTCCGACAGCACGTCCATCGCCAGCGGCAGATGCTCGTCCAGCACCTTGATGTAATAGCTGGCGTACTCCTTCGCCGTAAACGCGTCGAGCTGCCCGCCGATCGAGTCGATCGCCTGCGCGATGTCCTCCGCCGTTCGCGTCGCCGTGCCCTTGAACAGCATGTGCTCGACGAAGTGCGCGATGCCGCTCCGCTCGGCTGATTCGTGCCGTGATCCGCGGGTCAGCCAGACGCCGATGCTGACGGAGCGGACCTCGGTCATCTTCTCGGTGAGAAGTCGGAGGCCGTTATCGAGAACGTCTCGGACGATGCTTGGTGAATTCGACAAGGTAAAAGCTCGCAGCGGGAGCGCCTGTCCATGCGGGGCGACGTGCCGCAAAGCCTTGACAGACAAGGAATTAAGAGCGACGTTCGACTATAGCACGCGATCCTTGGCAGGGGCAAGGCGTTAAAATGGAACGCACTCAACCTGTTGGAAACGAAACAGATATCGTGAGCAGTCCGCCGGTTCCGACCAACCTCGCCGAGTTCGATCGCCCCGCGCTCGAAGCCGCCTTCGAGGAGCGAGGCCTCGAACGCTTCCGCGCCCGACAGGTCTTTCGCTGGATCTATGGTCGCGGCGTCACCGCCTTCGGCGACATGACCGATCTGCCGCACTCGCTTCGGGCGGCGCTGGCCGCCGACTTCGCGCTCGCGACGCCGCAGGTCGTCACCCGGGATCGGTCGAGCGACGGCACCGAGAAATTCCTGCTACAGCTGCACGACGGCCACCGGATCGAGTCGGTGTTCATCCCCGACACGCCGTCCATGACGTTCTGCATCTCGACCCAGGTCGGATGCGCCATGGCTTGCGGGTTCTGTCTCACTGGGAAGATGGGTCTGGCCAGGAACCTGACGGCTGGAGAGATCGTCGGCCAGGTCCGCGTGCTGGTCGACGCGCTCGACATGCGGCGCACACGCTTCAACATCGTCCTGATGGGAATGGGCGAACCGCTTCACAATTACGACGAGACGATGAAGGCGCTGCGGATGCTGGCCGACGAGCACGGGCTGGCGGTCTCGCCGCGCCGCGTCACGCTGTCGACTGTAGGTTTGCTGCCGGCACTCGAACGACTCGCGCACGAAGCGATCATGCCGAACCTCGCAATCTCGCTGCATGCGCCGACCGACGCGATCCGCGGCGATCTGGTGCCGCTCAACCGGAAATACGGCGTCGCCGAGATCATCGCGGCGTGCCAGCGGTTTCCGCTGAAGCGCCGGAGCCGGATTACGTTCGAGTACGTCCTGCTGGCTGGCGTCAACGATTCGCCGGGCGACGCGCGGCGACTCGCGAAGCTTCTGGCCAACGTGCGATCGAAGGTGAACCTGATTCCACTGAACGCGGCGCCAGGCATCCCTTATGAGCGTCCGTCCGACGAGACGATCGATCAGTTCGCGCGGATTCTCGCCGACCACCAGCTGACGGTATCGGTAAGGAAGAGTCGAGGCCGGGATATTCGCGCCGCCTGCGGGCAGCTCATCGTCGAGGGCGGCCGGCATTCTCCAGCGCAGAATCTGGTCATCCTCGCGTTCGGAAAATGAACGCAGGCGGGCACGGTCCTTCTAAGTTCTGACTTTTAGGTTTTAAGTTTCCAGAACCTGCCCTGACATCGATTCGCCGGACTCCGTGATCTTCACCCGCACCCACTCGTTGCGATCGCGGCCGGGCGCAATTCGCACCTTCAGGTAATTGCCGGTGACGGCGACCGCTCCATCTCCGATCGTCAGGGCGCGTTGGATGGTCCCCAGCTGCCGCTGTCGAAAAGCGCTCGTCAAGCGATGCCCGATGTCGCGCACCCGCGCGGCCCGGGCGCGAATCACGCCGCCCGGCACCTTTCCGCTCATCGACGACGCCTCAGTGCCAGGGCGATCAGAGTAGGGGAACACGTGCAGGTGCGTGAGCGGCGAGTGGGCAAGGTACCCGCACAGCGCTTCGAAATCCTCATCGCGTTCGCCGGGGAAGCCGACGATGATGTCGCTGCCGATGGACGCGTCGAGCATCCGTGCTCGGATGCCATCGACGAGCGCCGCGTAATCCTCGACGGTGTACGGGCGCCGCATGGCAGTCAGCAATCGGGTGCTGGCATGTTGCAGCGGCAGATGGAAATGCCCCGCGAACGAATCGCCGGCCGTCACCAGATCGACGATCTCGCGCGAACAGTCCATTGGCTCGAGCGAGCTGATCCGAAAGCGCACCGGGAGCTCGCCGCGACCCGCACGTCCGCCGATCGCCCGCAGCAACTCGATGAGCGAGGACGGGGGGACGAGATCGCGGCCGTACGACCCCAGATGAACGCCCGTGAGGGCGATTTCCTTGAATCCGGCAGCGACCGCGCCAGCAATGTGCGTCAGGATCTCGGTGATCGGCGCGCTGCGCGGCTGGCCCCGGGTCGCCGGAATGATGCAGTACGAACAGGGCTGCGAGCACCCGGTCTGGACCCGAAGCGTGAACGCCGTACGGCCCGCGACGCCGGGCTCAATGTCTGCGCCGCAGCTGCCGTCGCCGTCGCCGAAGCGCTGCGCCGACGTCAGGCCGAAGTCGGTCGCGAGCAGCGTGACCAGCGCCGGCTTCTCGTCGTTGGCAACGACACGCAGCACATTGGGCGCATCACGAAATTCTTCCGGTCGGCGTGTCGCGTAGCAGCCGGTGACCACGACCTTCGCGCGCGGATTGGTGCGGGCGAGCCGCCGGACGGTCTGGCGGGCGCTCTGATCGGCACTCGCGGTCACCGAGCAGGTATTGACGATGACGATGTCGGCCCGGTCCGGGATATCGCACGTCGCTCCTCCCGCGCGCAGTTCCTCTTCGAAACCGAGCGAGTCGGCCTGATTCACGCGACAGCCGAAGGTAATAACTGAGTACTTCACCCGGCGATCCGCGACGCGGAGCGTCCAATGTCGCGCCGGCACTGCATCCCGTCGAAATGAATCCTGTCCACGCCGGCATACGCGCGGGCGGTTGCATCGGCGAAAGTCGCGCCGCGCCCCACGACGGTCAGCACCCGCCCTCCGGCAGTGACCAGATCCCCGTTGCGACACGCGGTTCCCGCATGGAGCACCTGCGACACCTTTTCTGCGTCGGCGACGCCATGAATCGGCTGGCCGGACTCCGACAACTCCGGGTAGCCGCGCGACGCCAGCGTGACGCCGACGAACTTGTCGTGTCCGAGTCGACAGGGTGTCTGCGTCAGGCGTCCCTCGGTCCCGGCGACGAGCAACGGCAGCAGCGGTTCGTCGATCAGCGGCAGAATGACCTGCGCCTCGGGATCGCCGAGTCGGACGTTGAATTCGATCACCTTCGGCCCGCCTGCGGTCAGCATCAAGCCGACGTACAGGAAGCCGCGAAACGGCTGGCCCTCGGCGGCCATTCCGGCGATGACCGGTTCGACGATCTCCCGGGTAATCCGCGCCTCGAGCGGGCCGTCAAGCACGACGCTCGGCGCGAACGCCCCCATACCGCCGGTATTGGGTCCCTTGTCATCGTCGAGGAGGCGTTTGTGATCCTGCGCCGATGCCAACGCGCGCGCGCGCGCGCCGTCGCTCAACACGAAGAACGACACTTCCGGCCCGGACAGACACTCTTCGATGACGATGCAATCGCCCGCTGCGCCGAACTTGCGATCGTTCATGAGGGCCGAGATGGCAGCCTCGGCAGCGGCGCGATCCGCGGCGATGATCACGCCTTTTCCGGCCGCCAGACCGTCGGCTTTCAGCACGACGGGGAACGCGAACATTCCCGACCGCACAACGGTCAGTGCCTCAGTGGCCGACTGGCACGTGTGAAAACGCGCGGTAGGGACGTGATGGCGCGCCATGAATGCTTTCGCGAACGCCTTGCTCGACTCCAGCCGCGCGGCCGCCCTGCTCGGACCGAATACCAGCCGTCCTTCATCGACGAATCGGTCGACCACGCCGAGGCTGAGCGGCAGCTCGGGGCCGACGATCGTGAAGTCGACCTGCTCGCGCCGGGCAAGCTCAGCCGCGTCGTTTGGGTCGGTCAGATCGACGTGGGTGGTCGGGCCTAGAGCAGCCATGCCCGGATTGCCGGGGGCGCAGATGACCTGTTGCGCTTGACCGTCAGCGACAAGGCGCGAGGCCAGCGCGTGCTCGCGGGCCCCGCTGCCGAGAACAAGAACTCTCATGATCTAAGGGAATTTTGGCGGGCGGCGGGGTGTTTGGCTGCCGGATGCGGCCGTGGACTATTTCGTTGACGTTTCCGCGGAAGTACGCCTAGAATCCGCGCTTACTTGTGATAGCCTAACACATTTGAATTCGTGAATTTGAGGAGTGTACCACGCGTGGCTGAAGTGAAAATTCAGGAAGGAGAGTCGATCGAAAGCGCTCTCCGCCGTTTCAAGCGCAAGGTCCAGCAGGAAGACATCATCAAGGACATCAAGAAGCATTCGTTCTATCTGAAGCCGGGCGACAAGCGCAGGGCAAAGCAGGCCCTGGCGCGCAAACGCAATCGGAAAAAACTCCGGCGGGAGCTGGAGTAGGCTGACGCGGCGGAACCGACCCCGACGAGGTGGCGACCGATGGAGTTCCAAGACAGAATCCTCAGGTGCGTGGACTGTAGCGCAGAGTTTGTCTGGACGGCGGGCGAGCAGCAGTTCTTCGCTGACAAGAACTTCCAGAACGAGCCGAAGCGATGCAAGGCCTGCAAGGGTAAGCGGGCGAGCCGCCCGGCAGGCGGGTCGGTCGCGCGCGAGCGGGTCGAAACCGTGACGAATTGCTCGGCCTGCGGGAAAGAGACGACCGTTCCCTTTCGTCCGACGCAGGGCCGTCCGGTGTTTTGCAAGGAGTGCTTCCAGTCCCGAAAGTTCGCCGGGGCCGGCGGCGCCTGACGCGATTGATTCGATGCTCGTGCGCAAGCACGTGGGCGGCGGCGGTCGCCCGTGTGTTGCCGCGTGTGTAAGTTCGGTGTGTTAAGCTGAACCCGTCTTGCGGGACGGAGCCCTATCCAGCGGGAGTCTTCATGCAAATTACGGAGCGTTCGGTCGGTGACGTGATGGTGCTCGACATCAAAGGCAAGATCACGTTGGGCGAAGGGGACGAGCAACTCAAGGACAAAGTGAACAGCCTCGTCAATCAGGGACAGAAGAAGATGGTTCTGAATCTGGCCGGCGTGCCGTACCTCGATAGCGCGGGCCTGGGCGAAGTGGTTCGAGCCTATACCACGGTGAGCCGACAGGGGGGCAGTCTCAAGCTCCTGAACCTCACCAAGCGAATCACCGACCTGTTGTCTATCACCAAGCTCTTGACCGTGTTCGAGACCTTCGATTCGGAAAACGACGCCGTTCAGAGCTTCTCGGCCTCGGCCAAGGTCTAGTCGTTCTCGCGCTAGAATGGCGCGCAGCACTTCTTCCAATGTGGCGTCTCCGGATACCCCGATGAGAGTGGTGTCCGGGCGTCCCCTCGTTCTGAACCTGCTCACATCGCTACGTCCCGCCCAGTGGACCAAGAATCTGCTCGTGTTTGCCGGATTGATCTTCGGGCGAAAGCTCTTCGTCTGGTCGGCCGTGCTCGAGGTGATGGCCGCATTCGCAATCTTCTGTGGCCTGTCGGGCGCGGTCTACCTGGTGAACGACGTGCTCGATCGCGAAAGCGATCGACGGCATCCGCTCAAGGCCAAGCGTCCCATCGCATCGGGTGCGGTCGGGGTGGCGACGGCGACGGCGGCCGCGGTGGCGCTCGCGGCCGTTGGTCTGCTGGCGGCGTTCACGCTCAACCTGCGATTCGGCCTGGTGGCCGCCGCCTACACCGGGCTGCTGGTGCTCTACTCGGGGCCATTGAAACAGATCGTCATCATCGACGTCCTGACGATCGCGATCGGATTCGTGTTGCGAGCGGTGGCGGGCGCCGTGGTGGTGGACGTGCAAATCAGCCATTGGCTGCTGGTCTGCACGATTCTGCTGGCGCTGTTCATCGCCCTCGCGAAACGGCGCCATGAACTCACCCTGCTCGCCGGCGACGCGATCAGCCATCGCCCGATACTTGGAGAATACAGCCCGCAGC
Source organism: Acidobacteriota bacterium (assembly GCA_040007095.1). Classification (GTDB taxonomy): domain Bacteria; phylum Acidobacteriota; class Vicinamibacteria; order Vicinamibacterales; family CAVVIG01; genus JBDTVS01. Next base: position 67,270 of record JBDTVS010000023.1, on the reverse strand, counting down.
TCCTCGATCAGATGATCGCGGTCGTCACGGCATCGACGCTGATCGCGTACGTGTTCTACACGATCAGCCCGGAGACCGAGCAGAAGTTCGGCACGTCGTGGCTCGGACTCACGATTCCGTTCCCGCTCTACGGGATATTTCGCTATCTGTATCTCATTCACCAGCGGGCCGGGGGCGGAAGCCCGGCCGACCTGCTGCTCGCCGACCGTCCGCTTCTCGCCTGTGTGGCGTTGTGGGCGCTGATGGTCGCGTTGATCATTTACCAGCCGCTGCTGCCGTAGGTGTCCGTTATGTCCGATTTCAACGTTCGCTCGGATTCGGTCGACGTCGAGCAGATCATGGAGCAGATCCGGGCGCGGATCCGCGAGAAGCGTGGCGTCGACTACACCGAGCAGCAGCTTCGCGAGCTCGCCGCGGTCAAGCTCGAGAAGTTCCTCGACCCTCGCGGCGTCCGCTCCGATCTGCTGCAGCGGTTCAAGGAGCGCCAGCCGCAGTACGAGAAGCCCCTTCTGCCCCTGTACACGTTCGAAGACACCACGATCTATGAAACACACCGCGGCCCGCTGCAGTGGATCCGCAAGATGCTGCAGCCGCTGTTGAAGCTGCTCTTCAATCCGAACCCGATCATCCACGCTTTGCACTCGCAGGTCGAAATCAACGCGTTGAATCTCGAGCGTGAAGAGGCCCAGGTCAAACGCCGGATGGAGATGGAATCTCTCTACTACGAGATCGTCCACAACCTCGTCTTCGAACTGACGCGATCCGGCATCGAGGTCAAGAACTTGAAGATGCGGGTCGAATCACTGGCGAGCCGGCTTGAGTTCAACGAGCGGCGGGCGCGAGCACTCGAGAGCGTCGTCGTCTACAAGGCTGCGAGCGACGAGCCAGAGCAGCCCGTGACCAGCGCTGCTCGTCCGGACACGAGCCAGGCGCCGCTGCCGGTGGCACCATCGGCGTCGGCACCATCGGCATCGGCGCCCTCAATGCCGGCACCTGCGCAGCTCCAAGCGCCCCCGGGCGCGGCCGTACCGGCCGAGGGCCCCGGCCAACGCAGCCGGCGCAGGAGGCGGCGGCGGGGAAGACGCAGCGGTCCGCCAGCCAGCGCCATCATGGGTGCGCCCGCGGAGGGCCCGATCGAGGAGGAGTCGGCGGGCGATCAGGCGGAGACTGCCGAAGACGGCGAAGCGGTCGAGTCGCCACGAACCGACACCTCGTCCGGCGACGGCGATCACCTGCCCGGGTCCCGGCCCGACCCCGATCAGCAGTGAAGATCGCGGTCGTCGTTCAACGATACGGGCAAGCGATCAACGGCGGCGCCGAGCTCCATGCCCGCTACATCGCCGAGCATCTCGCCAAACACGCGGAGGTCGAGGTCCTCACGACGTGCGCGACGGATTACGTGACGTGGCGCAACGAGCTGGCGCCTGGCGTCGAAGCGATCAACGGTGTCGCGGTGCGCCGGTTTCGCGTGAAACGCGAACGCGATCCCCGGTTGTTCGGACGCCGATCCGATCGCGTCTTCGAGCAGCCGCACTCTCTCGGCGACGAGCTCGACTGGCTCGACGCCGAGGGTCCGACCTCCCCCGCCTTGATTGAATACATCACGAGGCACGGCAGCGAGTACGACTACTGCGTGTTCTTCAGTTACCGCTATTACCACGCCTACTACGGTGTCCGCGCGGCCGCGCCACGCGCCATCCTCGTGCCAACCGCCGAGCGCGACGCGGCGATCGGCTTGACGATGTTCCGCTCGATTTTTCAGGGCGTCCGGGCGGTGATGTACAACTCGCACGAAGAACGGACGATGATCCAGGCCGCCTCGGGCAATCACGACCTCCCCAGTGTCGTTGTCGGCATCGGATCAGACATCGCTCAAAGTCCGCAGCCTGGCCGGTTCCGTCAGAAGTACAGCATCCGCGGGCCTTTTGCCGTCTACGTCGGACGCATCGACAAGAACAAAGGGTGCGCCGAGCTGTTCGAGTTCTTTCAAGGTTATCTTCGCGACCCATCCGGCAAGCTCTCGCTGGTATTGATTGGCACGTCCATTCTGCCGGTCCCGGAACACCCGCGAATCCGTCACCTCGGTTTTGTCGACGACACCGACAAGTTCGACGCGATGGCGGCGGCGGATCTGCTGATCATGCCGTCGTATTTCGAGAGCCTGTCGATGGTGGCTCTGGAGGCGTGGGGCATGGGCCGTCCAGTCCTGTCGAACGGTAAGTGCGACGTCCTGAAGGGCCAGTCGATCCGCAGCAACGCCGGCTTGTATTACGAAACCTACGCCGAGTTCCTCGAGACGCTGCACGCGCTCGAGCACAACCGCTGGCTCAGTGCGACGTTGGGCCGAAACGGCCGACAGTTCTTTCGCGAGCACTACGACTGGCCGGTAGTCGAGCGGAAGTACCTCGACATGTTCGAACGGCTTTCGCACCAGGCGCCCGGCAAACCGATGGATTCGCTCCCGGGCTGGCTCGAACGCCGGCGTCAAAACCTGCCGCCCGCCGAACAGGTGCTGGCTGGCCTGCCCAACGGTCCATCACTCGCCGATCGTCGCGACGGCCCCGTGGCCGTGGAGGCGGACGATCCGACAGGGGCTGTTTCCGAGCCGGAGCCCAGCATCGAGGAACGCCACGATCATCGCGCCCGTTCGACGGGCAGCGGCGCGCGTCCTGCGCATCAGCGGCGCGGGTACAACCGATCCCGCCGGGGCGGCGGTCCTCCCCGATGATCCAGATCCACCAGGTACTGGCCACACTCGGTTACGGCGACGCCATCGGGCACGAGGTCCTTGGTATCCAGCGCGTCCTGCGCGCGGAGGGATACGAGTCGGAGATCTTTGTCGAGACCGCTGACTACCGGCTGGAGCCGATCACCCGCGACTACCGCGAGCTGGTCGACGTCAGCCACCCGGACAATCTCGTGCTGCACCATTTTTCGCTCGGGTCGAAGGCGTCGAGGACCGCCTTCGCGCTGCCCGATCGGATGGCGCTCATCTACCACAACATCACGCCGCCGGAGTATTTCGTCGGCGTGCATCGCATGCTGGCACGGCAGTGCTTTCGCGGACGCCGCGAGCTGCGTGCCTACGCGAGCCGCTGCGACCTCGCACTTGGCGACTCCGAATTCAACCGCCAGGACCTCGAGAAGCTCGGGTTCCCGCGGACGGCCGTACTGCCCGTCATTCCCGATTTCTCCAATCTCGATCGGCAGCCGAACCGGATGATGGCCGGACAATTCGACGACGACTGGACGAATGTCGTGTTCGTCGGCCGAGTGATCGCCAACAAGCGGATCGAAGACCTCATCCGCTTCTTCCATGCCTACCACACGATCTTCAATCCGCGATCTCGCCTGCTGGTCGTCGGTGCGTACAGCGGCTACGAACGCTACCTGGCTTCACTCCATCAGCTGACCGCGGCGCTCGGCGCCCGCCACGTCCATTTCGTCGGCCACGTGTCCGACGAGGAACTGGTGGCGTACTACGATGTCGCCGACCTGTTCCTCTGCGCCAGCGAGCACGAGGGATTCTGCGTGCCGCTCGTCGAAGCCTTCTACAAGCAGGTGCCCGTGCTGGCGTACGCGGCGACGGCGGTTCCGGACACGATGGACGGGGCCGGCATCCTCTACGACGACAAGGACCCGCGGTCCGTGGCGGCCTTGATGGACGCCATCGTCTCCAATCAGACGTTGCGGGACGCGATTGTCGGCGAGCAACTGGCGGCCGTCGAGCGCCTGCAGGAAGAGGACTTCGCGGGCACGCTGCTCGGTTTCGTGGCGGACATGCTCTCGTCGCCACGCGCGCCGAAGCCGCGGGTGGCGTTCGACTTCTGGGGGCAATTCGACGCCGCGCAGGAACTCGAGGAACTGCGGCTCTACAGGCCGGGCATCTACCGGGCCCTGCCGGAGTGAGTTGAGGCGATGATCATCAACCAATGGGTGCCCGCCGCCCATCGTGGCGACGCGATCGGCGACAGCGCCAGGCGGGTGCGAGACCTCCTGCGGACAATGGGACATCAATCCGACCTGTACGCGCTGACCATCGACGACGACCTTCGAGGGGAAGTGCGGGCCTTCGGCGACCCCGCTGTCCACGGCGATCTGACGATCTTCCACTATGCGCTGCCCTCGCCGATGACGTCCGCGTTCGCGGCCCTGCCGCATGGCCGCGTCCTGCAATACCACAACGTCACGCCGGCCGCATTCTTTGCCCCTTACGATCCGGCGCTTTTCCGCCTGGCGGCGCTCGGACGGCACGAGTTGTCCACGCTGGTCGGATCGGTCGACCTGGCGCTCGGCGATTCAGAGTACAACCGGCAGGAGCTCGCATCCCTGGGTTTCACGCGAACAGGGGTGTTTCCCATCGCGGTCAATACGTCACGCATCACGGATCGCGTCGCACGACCCGCTCTCGACGCGATCCTCGACGATGGACTGGTGAACTTCCTGTTCGTCGGCCGAATCGCGCCGAACAAGAAGATCGAGGATCACATTCGACTGGCCGAATGCTACAAGCGATCCGTGGATGCATACTATCGCTTCATCTTCGTGGGCCGCTACGATGTGGTGCCACGGTATTATTCGATGATTCGCGCATTGATGACACAGTACCGGATGCTTGAGGATCGCTTCGTCTTCACCGGTCCGGTGTCCGACGAGGAGCTTGCGGTCTACTATCGGCATGCCGCCGTCTACATCTCGATGAGCGAGCACGAGGGGTTCTGCGTACCGCTGCTGGAAGCGATGGCCGCCGACGTGCCGATCCTTGCGTACTCGGCCGGGGCCGTACCCGACACGCTCGGCGGCGCCGGTCTGCAGTTCGCACCGAAAGATCTCGAGTACGCCGCGGAACTGCTCGGCGCGCTGGCCTTCGACGATACCCTGCGACACGACGTGATCGCCGGCCAACGGCGTCGGCTGCTCGACTTCGGCGACGTCCGAATCGTCAACGAGCTCCAGCGGCTGCTTCAGGGCGCGACCCACCAATGAAGATTGCATTCGTGATTCAGCGCTATGGGACCGAGGTCCTCGGCGGGTCGGAGCATCTGTGCCGGCTCGTGGCCGAGCGTTTCGCCGTCCATCACGACGTCGACGTCCTCACGACGTGCGCGCGCGACTACGTAACGTGGAAGAACGAGTATCCGGAGGGTACGGATCGGATCCGGGGTGTGACCGTGCGTCGCTTCGCCAACGCCCGCATGCGCGATCTCGCATCGTTCAACGAGTACTCCGAGTGGATTTACAATCATCCGCACAGCCGCCAGGACGAAATGGAGTGGCTGAAGCAGCAGGGGCCGTGGTGTCCGCCGCTCATCGACTATCTGCGACGGCACCATCAGCAGTACGACGTGCTGCTCTTCTTCACGTACTTGTACGCGCCGACAGTGCTCGGCCTCGAAGTGGCGCCGGCGCGAAGCGTGCTGGTGTCGACCGCGCATGACGAGCCCGCGATCCGCCTCGAGATCTTCAAGGACGTGTTCCGCCGCCCCGCGGCGATCCTGTATCTGACCGACAGCGAACAGCACTTCGTGCAACGGCAGTTCCCCGACCGCCCGCTGCTCGAGCAAGTCGTCGGAGTGGGCGTCGACATTCCGCCGCAGGTGTCCTATCCGCGCATCCCTGCGATGACCGACGAGGACATTGCTCCGCCGGAAGACGGCGAGGCGGCCGCTCCCGAGTTCCCGTCACACCTGACCGCACGCGGCGCTGTTTTCCGTCGACGCCAGCGGCTCCACGGGCCCCTGGCGCTCTACGGCGGTCGGATCGATCCTGGCAAGGGATGTGAAGAACTGTTCGAATACTTCAGCAGCTACGTGAAGGACGGCGGCAACGCGACGCTCGTGCTCATGGGCACCAAGCTGATGGCGCTGCCCGAAGAGCCGTTCGTTCGTTTCGCCGGCCGGCTTCCGGACGATGAGCGATTGCAGGCGCTGGAGGCTGCCACCGTCGTGGTGTGTCCCTCGCCTTATGAAAGCCTGTCGCTGCTCGCCCTGGAATCGATGTCGGTCGGCACACCCGTTCTCGCCAACGCGCGAAGCGCGGTGCTGGTCGAACACTGCGTGATCAGCAACGCCGGCTTGTATTACGCCGACCGCGATGAATTCGTGGAGGCACTGAAGCTGCTGGTCTCGGACGCGGGCCTGCGCCGCGCCATGGGCGCGAACGGCCGCGAATACGTGAGGCGCGACTACCGCTGGGACGTCGTCCTGGCCAAGTACGAAGCCACCTTCGCGAAAATCAAGAACGCACGATAGGGCAATTTCGACAACGGCGTTGCGCCGTTGGGTGGAACCAACAGCCTCTTCATCGTGCCGGTCTTCGCGATCCGGTCTGCCCGGTCGATCTACTTGTCGTCCATCGCCGCGGCCAGTGGCGCAGGAACGATCACGCTGCCGGTCTGCGGCGGGTCGGGGGAATCGGCGGCGGTCGGGTCGGCGTCGCTGGCCGACAGCTTGCGCCGGCGGGGATGGATGTCCAGCCGCTTGATCATTTCATTCAAGGTCGTCGGCTTGATTTGCAGCAGTTCGGCGGCGCGCTTCTGGACACCGCCGGCCTGCTCGAGCGTCGACTCGATCAGGCGCTTCTCGAAGTCGGAGGTGACGTCTTTGAACGAAATGCCTTCCGGCGGAAGGATGAACTGCGGCGCCTGAAACTCGGGCGCGCGCCGGACGTGCTCGGGAATCAGATCGATGCCGATTCGCGGGCCTGGCGTGAGCACGACCGCTCGCTCGATCACATTCTCCAGCTCCCGGATGTTGCCGGGCCAGCCGTACGCCGTCAGCAGATCGAGCGCCTCCGGCGTGATCTCCAGATCCGGCTTGCCGTTTTCGAGACCGTACTTGCCGAGGAAATGCTGGGCGAGCAGCGGGATGTCGTCCTTCCTGTCGCGCAGCGGCGGCAGCGGAATGGAAATCACGTGCAGGCGGTAGAACAGGTCTTCGCGGAACCGGCCTTCCTCCATCATCTGACGCAGGTCGAGGTTGGTCGCGGCGATGATCCGGACGTCGACCCTGGTCGGCTCCATCGCGCCCAGCCGTACAAACTCGCGCTCCTGGATGACGCGGAGGATCTTGGCCTGCGTTTCCAGCGGCACGTTGCCGATTTCGTCGAAAAAGATGCTGCCTTTGTCGGCCAGATCGAACTGACCTTTTTTCGGGAGCACGGCCCCGGCAAAGGCGCCCTTCACGTGGCCGAACAGCGACGATTCGAGCAGGTCGGTCGGGAGGTTGCCGGAATTGACCGCGACGAACGACCGCTCGGATCGCGACGAGTTCGCGTGGATGGCGCGGGCGACCAGTTCCTTGCCGGTACCGCTCTCGCCCTGGACGAGAATCGTCGATCGGCTGGGCGCCGCCTGGATGATCAGATCGAAGACCTGGCGCATCGGCTGGCTGCGGCCGATGATGTTGCCGAACTTGTGGTACTGCTCCTGGATGTTCTGCCGCAGGCTGCGGTTCTCGGTGACCAGGCGACGTCGCTCGAGGGCGTTGCGCACCACGGCGAGCACCTCGTCGTTCTTGAACGGCTTGGTAATGTAGTCGAACGCGCCGTTCTTCATCGCCGCGATCGCGCTCTCGACCGACGCATACGCGGTGATGATCAGGACCGCCAGATCTTCATCGATTCGCTTCAATTCATCGAGCGTCTCGATGCCGTTCAGTCCTGGCATCATGATGTCGACGATCGCCGCATCGAATGGCAGCGAACGCGCCAGCGCCAGGCCCTCCTCGCCCGAGCACGCAAGGCGCACGTCGTATCCTTCCCGCGTCAGCAGCGTCCCGAGAATGTCGCGCATGATCTCCTCGTCGTCGACGACGAGGATCGTGGCGTGTTTGGAAAGTGTCATGGGCTATCCTTGCGCGCGCGCCGAGCGCTGCAGCGCCAGCGGCATGCTCAGCGTGAAGCGCGTCCCCTGCCCGATGACGCTGGCGCAATTGATGGTGCCGTCGTGCTCGTGCACGATCCCGTAGGTGATCGACAAGCCCAGCCCGGTCCCGCGCCCAATCGCCTTGGTGGTGAAAAATGGATCGTAGATTCGCGCCAGGTGCTCGGAAGGAATACCCGATCCGGTGTCGGATACCTCGGCCACGGCGCGATCGCCTTCCACGCGCGTCGTCACCGACAGCCAGCCGCCGCGCGGCATCGCGTCGCGGGCATTGAGGAACAGGTTCAGGAACACCTGCTGCAGCTGATGCTCAATCCCGGAGACGTGAACGGCGGAGGCGAACAGCTCTCGCCTGACCTTGACCTTCGCCGTCATGAACTGATGCTCGAGGAGCGAGAACACGTCGGAGATCACGCAGTTGAGATCCACCGTCATTCGCTCTGAGCCGGCCAGGCCGGTGCCGGGACGCGAGAGGTTGAGGAGTCCGTTGACGATCTTCGCCGCACGGAAAGTCTGCCGTTCGATCTTTTCCAACAAGGCGGTGCTCGGGTCGTTCGGGTCGGCATTTTCGAGCAGCATTTGGGTGTAGCTCGAAATGCCCGTCAACGGGGTGTTGACCTCATGGGCAACGCCCGCCGCCAGCACCCCAATCGACGCCATCTTCTCGGACAGCTGCAGCTGCTCGACGAGTCGGACACGATCGGTGATGTTCTCAATCAGCAAAATGGTTCCCGCGGCCATGGCGGGGTCGTCCGCAGCGCCCTGGAGCGGAACCGCCGTGACGTTGACGAGCAGGCGCGGGGCATCCTCCTGGCGGCCGGTCAAGGGCACCCGGAAGAGCGTCGAGCCGCTCGGATTCTCGCGCCGCTCCGCGCGCAACGCCTCGACAAACGGCGCTTCGAAGACATCGACCAACGAGCGATCGATGGCGTTCACTCGTGTCACGCCGTAAAAGGCCTCGAGCGCACGGTTCCAGCGGACAATCCGCTCCGCGCCGTCGAACACGACGAGGCCGTCCTCCAGTGATTCGAGGATGTTTTCGTTGAACTCGCGGAGGCCGTCAAGCTCTTCCGCTTTCAGATGCAGCTGTCGATACAGCCGCCCGTTCTCGATCGAGGTCGCTGCCTGCCCCGCGACGGCGGTCAGAAGCGCAAGATCTTCGCTGTTGAACGGCTGCTCCGTGTCCTTTCGGCCCAGCGCGAGGACCGCGATCGCCCGCCCCTCGAACACGCACGGCACGAAGTAGTGGATGCCGGCGTCCCGCCAGAGCTCGACCTCCTCGGCCACGAAGCGGGCGGCGGCGATAGGATCGTCCAGCGCCACGGTGTAACCCGCGTCCAGCCGGCCGATCAGCGAGGAGTTGCGCGAGAGATGTGGCGCGTCGCGAGAGAACCCGAAATCGCTGATCGGTGTGAAGTCTCGAGACCGCTCGTCTGCAAGCATGAGCGCCATGCGATCGACGACCAACGTCTCCACGATGCGCGACACCAGTCGCTGGCTGAGGCGCATGACGTCGAGATCGGCGTTCAGATCGCGAGCGAAGCCCACGAGGGCGCGCCGGTAGTCGTAACGATCGCGATAGAACAGGCGATCCAGCGCGTTTTGCACCGCTTCTTTCACGGGCTGCAGCAGCAGCACGACGGCGAGCGTCGCGAGGATGGCAACCACCCAGTTGCGGGGATCCTGATCTTCCGTGAAGAAGAACCCGGCGAGCCGCCGCATCGCCACGTACAGCGCGACGCTGGCACCGAGAAAGGCGGCATAGGCCAGGCCACGCTTGACGATGACTTCCACGTCGCGCAGTCGGTAGCGAACGATGCCAAACGCGAAGGTCAACGGGACGAAACCGAGCGGGATCACGGTCAATTGCAAGGCAAATGGCGGACTCCAGCCGAGCGCCCAGGGCAGCGCATAGCCGAACGCAAACGGGGCGACGCCAAGCACCGTGCCCCACGCAATCCACCGCAGCTGGCGGCGCGCCGTGAGCGATGTCAGTTCGCGAAACGCGTGCAGCAGGACGACCAGCGCCACGACGCCGCACACGAACAGATACACGAGCTGTGCGCGATCGAGCAGACTGATGAGCCTCGACACCAGATCGACCGACTCCCCGCCTCGCGTCAGGGCGACGATGCGGCTGGTGGCCATCGCGGCGGCGGGCACGTACAGCATCGGCACGAGCAACGACGAGGAGCGCGAGGGTTCGACTCTGGCCGGCCGCTCGGGGAACACCAACATGAAATGCAGAAGAAGGGGCGCCAGCAAGGGCGTGGCGATCGCGTCTCCCCAGTAGAACACCCAGTCGAGACGATCGAACGGCCCGTTGAATGAGAAGGTAAACGCGCCGAAGAATGCGATGCACAGCCAGAAGAAATGCAGCGTGGCCTGATCGCGAGGGCGCCGCACCCGGACTGCTGCGCCGACGAGCAGCGTAAAGAGGCCGACCGAGGCGAGCACGAAATACATCGAGCTCGCCTGCAGCGTCGGCGTAAGAGAGACGTCGAGCGCTTCTTGCGTCCCGAGCCTCAGCAGTTGATACGAGAGCCGCGTACCGTCGTGTGCCCGATGATGAAGATCAACGACGTCGGCGGGCGTCCGAATCGGTCGCCCATCGACGCCGATGAGCACGTCACCCTGCCGGATGCCCGCGAGATCACCAGGCGATCCCGCAACGACTTCCTTGGCGGTTACCCCTTCGGCAAGCTCAGACCAGAGGACTCCGTCCTCGACCTCGTGCCAGCGCGCGCGGAGCCGGATATTCTCGACCCCGAGAGTGACCAGCACAAGCACGACGGCGACTGCGAACAGCGTTCGCCAGGCAAACCACCGATCGGTCGAAGAGACTCTCGAAAACACCGGTTCACTGATGATCTTCTAACCAAGCTGTTGAAAGACAACGGCTTAATTCAATATTCGTGCAGTACAGGACAAGAGAATCCAAAAAATTGAAGATAGACATTCAATATTGTGGATTCCTGGAGGGCTTCTTAGAATCGCATCGTCAGCCCGCCGACGATTCGCTTGGGCGGATGCATGACGAGGAGCTCGTCAAATACGGACTGGTCTGGGGCCATTTCCCGGAAGAAATTGCGAACCCCGATGAGCATCTCCCACTTGGCGGTGCTGAAGTCCAGGAACGGCAGCGACTGGTGAACCTCGACATCAAAACGGGAATCGATCGTGTGATCGTCCTGCGCACTGCGGCGGGCGAACGCGTTGCTGAGCCGGTACAGCACCACCACACGAGTCGACGTCTCCGGGACGTCGGTTTGAATCGAGGTGGACACGCTATGGAGGCGGTCGGGTAGCGGAGGGGCGCCGGGCATCTTGAGGACCAGGTAATTGAGATCGTCCCCGCCCTTCCATTCGGCCCGCGTCATCGAGTAATCCACCGAGCCTCGAAATCGATGCGCGACGGTCCGAAGCCCAACCGCTATACCGCGAGCATCGACATCACCGTCGTTGCCGACGAAGTAGTGGCCCAGCTTTGTGGGTGGAAGACCACCCATATCGACTCCGAAAAGCGTCACCAGCTGATCCGCGACATACTGCTGAAACGCCCGGATCGTGACGGTCGCCGCCGGCCCGAGATCACGCTCGACCTCGACCTCGACGTGCGTGGTGCGTTCGGCGTCGAGCGGCCCGTCTTTGGCCAGCGAGGAGAACGTTCGCTGGGGCGGCAGCCAGATCCCGGCGTCTCCGGGCGGTAGAAACTCTTCGGCCCCTGGAGCAATCGCTCGCCGCGACGCAGCAGTCGTGACGCGGAAACGGTCGCCCGCGGACAACGTCATCGAGAGACGCGGACTGAGGAGCCCTTTGTCCTGGAGGTAGTCGTAGCGAGCATACCGAGCGCCGTAGGTGACCGTGAGCGCCGGCGATACCGTCCACGTGTCGAAGCCGTACATCGCACCGGCATTACGGCTGCCGTCGGTCACGTCGCGCAAGGCCGCGGGATTGCCGCCGTCGTAGCGCTGCGTCGCGTACGAAAGCCCGACATCGTAGTGATGTCTGGCAGGACCATGGTTGGAGTACGTGCCGGCGATCACCCATGCCGAAATATCTGCCTGGGAGAGCGCCCCCTTTACGGCCCAATCGGCGTTGCCGCCGGTCGGAGCACCGACCGACACATACGCGACGCTGCGCGCGAACATGTCGCCGTTGAACAACTGTTGGGGCGTATCGAAAGAGCTGGTCGTCAGAAAATTGAACTCGCCCGAGAGAGGCGCGCCACTGAACAGATTCGAAGCCAACCGCAACGGGGCGACATCGGAACGACTGAGTCCGGTGGCACGGCCAAAGTCGCTCGGCTCTGCCAGCGATGAGTCGTCTGGGCTGAACGCCGCGTTTGTCGCATCCTGGAGGACACTTCGCCGGAGATGACGTAGATGCCAGGCTAGCTCGCCATGATCGTCGGCGCTCTGGGAAGCGCCGGGAGGAACGCCGGGAGAAACGCCGGGAGAAACACCGTCTACATCGTTCGGGACGGGGTCGGCTCCCGACGGAGCCGATTTTTGCCCCGCCGGATCCAGAGACACGCCAGGAAGCCCAACGCCCGCGTTCAGGATCGGAACTGGAGGCGACGCTCTCTTGACGGGGACCGAAGCGATGACCGGCGCAACGGTCGGAGCCCTCGCTGCCGACGTTGACGGCCGCCGAAGGCCGATTGACGAGGACACCCGGATGCTCGGCCGCACTTCGATCATCTGCCCTTGGGCCGCGATGTACCCGCTGGAGTGGGCCCGAAGCAGGTACGGTCCTGGGGCGAGCGTCCGCAGCTCGAATCGTCCGCTCCGATCCGTCACCGCGTACGCCGTTGTCGTACCCAACGCGGAAACCACGGCGCCAACGACGGGGGCGCCCTTTTCATCCTGAACGATCCCGTGGATGGAGCCTGAGCCGACGGCCGCCACACTATTGATCGGACCACCCGCTGGACCGTCAGCCCAAGCGTCCTTGGACACTCCCAGAAGCGCTAGCCCGCCGACCGCCGCCGACGCCATCAATCTGGAGAGGCCTGTCATGACAGTTTCCCCACGAGCTGCTATTGCCGCGCGACCATGCAATCCTCGAGCCGGGCCAGACATCCTCCGAAGAACAGATTCAAACGGGGTTCGACCGACCCGGAGGCCGGTCGCCCGCCGAATGACGAAACCATTCTAGGATCCCGAAACGGTGAAGTTGACATCCCGCGTCAGGGACTTGTTGGCGATTTTGTCGGTCACCTTGATCTCGAGCCGGTAGTCGCCCTCAGGGAACGACGAGAGCGGAACGCCCTGACCGGCCTGCAGCTGGTGGCCGGCCAACACGTCGAACTGCGGCGGCAACGTCTGCGCGTTCAAATTCTGGGGCGTCGTTTTGTTGAAGAACTTCTCCGCGCCGGCGGCCTTTGCGTAGAAGTTGTATTCCACCAGCACATCCGGCTTGTTCATGCTGTCGGTCTTCGGGTTGTAGATGATCATGAAGGTCTGCAGTTCGACCTTCTTGGACAGCTTGAGGTCGTTGACCGGGACGATCTCGATCCCGCCGAGCGCATACGGCCGATCGATCTGCTGCTGGGGTGTGAGCGGCGCCGGCAGAGGATCGATCCGCTGCGCGACGATGACGGAACTGGTCGTCAGTTCGCTGTTCCAGAAGTCCGGCACGGTCACCGTCTGCTTGATGACGGAGGACTTCGCGGGCGGCGCGTTCTTGGCCTGAGATGAGGGCTCTTTCACGGCCACGTAGATGTCGTATGCACCGGCGGGCACGGTGAAGGACCGCTGGATGCGCATCGGCGCAGTCTGACCGGCGGTCGGCACGTAGCTGACGTCCTCGTACGCGAACTCAGGACGTTTCGCCTGCTCCTTCTTGTCGTCCTTCTTCTTGTCGTCCTTCTTCTTCCCGTCGTCAGCCGGCGGCGGCGGCGGAGGGGCCGCGTTCTTCGAGACCACCCGCCAGTAGAACGAGACGGTGCCGCCGGTCGCCTTGGTCGGGTCGATGGTGACCGCAAACGGCGCGTACTGCTTGTTGCCTTGCGCCTTCAAGTAGTCCTCGTGCACCCAGGTGACGCCGAGATCATTGGGCGCCGCCTGTCCGGCTGAGGCATCGTCGACAATCTTGACGAGTGCCTGCACTTCCTTCTTCTGCTCGTCGCTCTGCTTCTTTTCGTCTTTCTTCTGCGCAGCCAGGCTCACCGATACGATGAGCGCCACGACGATCGACAATCCAATCCCTTGACGATTGAACATAAAGCCTAAACTCCCACGATGGCGTTGACGAAGGGCTGATCATAGGCGCCGCTCAATGGTCAAGTCAATCGATTCTCCACACTACCTCTGCCGTGTCGATCACCGTGCTATCATCAACTTCCCCTTGCAGTTGTGCTGCCGTCATGAAGTTGATTGATGTCTCGGTCCCGATCGACGGGAACCTGCCGACCTATCCTGGGAATGTCCCGTTCAGCCTCGAACCGACCAAGCGAATCTCGAGCGGCGACAGCTCCAACGTCTCGGCGATTCATATGAGCGCCCACACCGGCACGCACGTGGACGCGCCGCGGCATTTCTTCGACAACGCCGCAGGCGTCGATGCCTTGCCGCTCGAAATGCTCGTGGGTCGCACACGGGTCGTCGAGGTGACGTCGCGGCGGGGAATCGGCCCCGACGATTTGTCGTCGATGGACCTCTCGGAAGAGCTGCGCCTGCTCATCAAGACCCACAATTCGCGGTTCTGGGGGTCCCCGGAGTTCCAAGCGGGGTATGTCGGCGTGACCGATGCCGGGGCCCGCCATTTGATCGAGCATGGCATCAAGGTGCTGGGCGTCGACTACCTGTCGGTCGAGGAGTTCAAGAAGCCGGGCGCGCCGGCCCATCACGTGCTGCTCGGCGGCGGGACGATCGTGATCGAGGGATTGAACCTGCGCGACGTAGAGCCGGGGGTGTACGAGATGTACTGCCTCCCGCTGCGGATCGTCGGCGCCGACGGGGCACCCGCGCGCGTCGTGCTCCGCCAGAGCTGAACGGTCATGCCGGCGATTCTCGACGACAGCCTCGTCATCGTTCTCGCCGGCGGCGCGGGCGAGCGCCTGCATCCGCTGACAAAAGACCGCGCCAAGCCCGCCGTGTATTTCGGGGGGCCATACCGCATCATCGACTTCGTCCTCAGCAACTGCATCAATTCGGGCCTGAGGCACATCTTCATCGCCACCCAGTACAAATCACTCTCGCTCAACCGTCATATCCGCCTGGGCTGGAGCGTGGTGTCGGAAGAGCTCGGCGAGTTCATCGAAATTCTCCCGCCGCAAAAGCGGGTCGGCGAGAAGTGGTACCAGGGGACCGCTGACGCCGTGTACCAGAACCTCTATTCGATCCTGAGGGAAGACCCCCGGCACCTGATCGTCCTGTCGGGCGACCACGTGTACAAGATGGACTACGCGCGGATGCTGCGCTTCCACGAGGAACGTCGCGCCGCCGTCACGATCGCCGCCCTCGAGGTGCCCGTCGCCGACGCGAATCGATTCGGCATCGTGACCGTCAACGAAGACGAGCAGGTGACCGGCTTCCGGGAAAAGCCGAAACAGCCGACAGGGATTCCGGGGTCGCCCGATTTCGCGCTCGCGTCGATGGGCGTCTACATCTTCGACACCGACGTGCTGACCCGCGCGCTCGAGGAAGACGCGGCACGGTCGACCACGCACGACTTCGGGAAGGACATCATCCCGGCGCTGATTCACACGGCGCCGGTGTTCGCCCACCGGTTCGACGACGAGAACAAGAAGGCATCGAAGTACTGGCGCGACATCGGAACCCTGGACGCCTACTACGAAGCCAACATGGACCTGTGCCACGTCAATCCAGAGTTCAACCTGTACGATCCGGAATGGCCGCTGCGCACCTATCAGCCGCAGGCGCCGCCGGCGAAGTTCGTGTTCGCCGACATGGGCCGCCGATGCGGCGAGGCCCTCGATTCGGTGATCTCGCCCGGGTGCATCATTTCGGGCAGCCGGGTGTCGGGCAGCGTGCTCTGCCCGAATGTCCGCGTCCACAGCTTTTGCCAGATCGAGCAATGCATCTTGATGCCGGGAGTGCGCGTCGGGCGTCATGCACGGATTCGCCGGGCGATCATCGATCGTGACGTCATCATCCCGCGGGGCGCCTCCATCGGTTACGACCCCGAGGAAGATCGACGCCGCCACACGGTCACCGAATCGGGGATCGTCGTCGTGACGACCGGAGACGAGCCCCTCATCGGGCCGCTCGACGACGAAGCGCTGCAACTCGAAGCCGAGGCCGACCGGAATGGCGGTGGGGGTTAGCGGTTGGAAGTGTGAAGTCTCAAGTCTGAAGTCTGAAATCAGGGCAAGAAGCCCGTCGCCGTAGCGTGAAAGAGGCCGCCGTGAAAATCGCACAAATTCAAGGACGAGAGATTCTGGATTCGCGAGGCAATCCGACGGTCGAAGTGGATGTCACGCTCGAGGGAGGAGCGGTCGGCCGTGCGGCGGTTCCGTCCGGCGCCTCGACGGGCGAGCGGGAAGCGCTGGAACTCCGCGACGGCGAGTCGTCGCGATACCTGGGCAAAGGCGTCCGAAAAGCAGTCGCCCACGTCAACGGCGAACTGGCGACTTCGCTCGTCGGCCGCACGCTCACGCAGCGCGGCCTGGACGAGGCGATGATTGCCCTCGACGCAACGGCGACCAAGAGCCGGCTCGGCGCCAACGCGATCCTGGGGGTCTCGATGGCCGCCCTGCGCGCCGACGCCGCTGCCAGCCGGCTCCCGCTCTATCGGCACATTGCCGGCCTCTACGCCTCCCCGTCAGAGCAGGGATCTGCCTCGCTCCTCCCGGTGCCGATGATGAACATCCTCAACGGCGGCGCGCACGCGGACACCAGCGTCGACTTCCAGGAATTCATGGTGATGCCGGTCGGCGCCGCGTCGTTTGCCGAAGCCCTGCGCGCCGGCGCCGAGATCTTCCACGCGCTACGCGGAATCCTGAAGGCGAAAGGTCAGTCGACCGGCGTAGGCGACGAAGGGGGCTTTGCCCCCAACCTGCGGTCCAATCACGAAGCCGTCGAAGTCGTGCTCGAGGCCATCGCCAAGACCGGCATGAAGGCGGGGCAGGATGTGTTCGTGGCCCTCGACGTCGCATCGAGCGAGCTCTGGGCCGGCGGCGGCAAGTACGTCTTCAAGAAATCGGGCGAGGCCGACCGCAGTTCCGAGCAGATGGTCCGGCTCTACGAAGACTGGCTGCGCCAGTACCCGATCGCGTCGATCGAAGACGGCGTCGCGGAGGGCGACTGGGAAGGCTGGCAGCTGTTGACCCGCGAGCTCGGCAACCGGGTCCAGCTTGTCGGCGACGACGTGTTCGTCACCAATCCGGAGATTCTCAGCCGTGGGATTGCCGACGGCGTCGGAAATGCGCTGCTGGTGAAGCTGAACCAGATCGGCACGGTCACCGAAACGCTCGATGCCGTCCGGATGGCAAGCAACGCCGGTTACGCCACGATTATCTCGCATCGATCCGGCGAGACCGAGGATTCGACGATTGCGGATCTCGCGGTCGGCACCGGTGCGGGTCAGATCAAAACGGGATCGGCGAGCCGCACCGATCGCGTGTGTAAATACAATCAGCTGCTGCGGATCGAAGAGGAGCTGGGCCGGGATGCACGGTACGCGGGTCGCGGCGCCGTCCGGGCGTTGGGCGCGGCCGCGTCATAGAAGGCTCGACATGCTTAAGCTTGTTCTACTACGTCACGGCGAGAGCACCTGGAATCAGGAGAACCGGTTTACCGGTTGGACCGATGTGGACCTTTCGGAGCGCGGCCTCGCGGAAGGGAAAGAGGCGGGCCGGCTGCTGCGTGAGGGCGGATTCGTGTTCGACCTCGCGTACACGTCGGTGCTCCGTCGCGCAATCAAGACGCTCGGGATCGCCCTCGACGTGCTCGACCAGTTGTGGATCCCGGTCGAAAAGAGCTGGCGGCTCAACGAGCGTCACTATGGCGCCCTCCAGGGTTTGAACAAGGCTGAAACCGCCGCTAAACACGGCGACGCCCAGATCAAGATCTGGCGGCGCAGCTACGACATCCCACCGCCCCCGCTCGAGGCGGGCGACGACCGCCACCCGTCTCGGGATTCCCGCTACGCGGCGCTCGGTCCGGGCGATCTGCCGTCAACTGAATCGCTCAAAGATACCGTCGCGCGGTTCCTGCCGTATTGGCACGCCACGATCGCGCCATCGCTTCTCGCCGGCAAGAGGGTCATCATTGCCGCGCACGGCAACACCCTGCGTGCGCTCGTGAAACTACTGGATGAGGTTCCCGAATCGGAAATTGTCGAGCTCAATATTCCCACCGGCATCCCCCTGGTCTATGAGCTCGACGACAACCTGAAACCGCTGCGCCACTACTACCTTGGCGATCCAGCGGCCGCCGCGGCCGCTGCGGCCCGCGTCGCCGCCCAATCCAAGGCCAAGCCCTAAGGCTAAGAAAAAGCGAACGGCCGGCACGCCCAAGCGTGCCGGCCGTTTGTATCTGTGTATGAGTTCGGCTGTCGAGCTCTAAAACCCAGGTCCGCTACTCTACCGATTCCGCCGCCTCATCCGCGGCGATTCGCAGCGATCGCAGGAAACGCCGATCGTTGGCGGTCACCCCGGCTGTGCGCTTCTGAGACGACACGACGCGCGCGGGCGTCGCAACCTTCGCGATCGCCGTCTGCGAGCGGCTTGCGAAGCCCACCACCGCTTCGAGCGTGACTTTCATTTCGAAACCCGCTGCACGCGCCTTCTCACGGCACGCTTCGACCTGAGGATTCTCCGCGACCGCAACGGCAATCGCGTCGGCCAGCTCTCGAGCGAACCGGTTCACGACGTCGTCCATTTCCATCCTCCTCGCGCGCCGCGCGCGACAGTCCGGAGCGCCTCCCGATCCGAATCTATCGGCCTTCGGCGTGATGTACGTATAGAGATCGGGCGCTCAACACCTTCTCGTCGGATTCTGCTTGAAATATCTGGTGAAATTCGAGTTTAAGACCGTGTTGCTACCCTGTCAAGCACTTGCAGGGAAAAGTGTCAACACGAAACGGCGAGGTAATGGCCGTGCCGCGGCCGCGGATATTTGAGATGATGAGTCCGTCTCGCGTCACGATAGCCAAGCAAATCGCCGAGAACAACGTGCTGACCGGCATCGCCAACCTCCGTTTGTTCAATCGCTTCCGGCTCCTCCCGCACAACGGCGAGACGTTGACAGATAGAGCGGCGGCAGAAGCGGAACGCTTCGACATGGCACGACGGCTCGGTTGCGGCCGGCCTGGTCGAGTGAATGCTCAAGCCCGTGCGCAGCGCCGCCTGCCGGTCGCCGTCAAATGACTGTTCGCCAGCCGGAATCGTCGATTCTGCGCACCGCCGACGATCTGGCCGGCTGGGACGTCGCGACTGATCTAGGGTTTCCGGGCGAATTCCCCTTCACCCGTGGCATTCAGCCAACGATGTACCGCGGCAGACTGTGGACGATGCGTCAGTACGCCGGGTTCGGGTCTGCGCAGGAGTCCAACGCCCGCTATCGCTACCTGCTCGCCAACGGTGTCAGCGGCCTCAGCGTCGCGTTCGATCTGCCGACGCAGATGGGATACGACTCGGACCATCCGCTGGCAGCCGGTGAAGTCGGCCGCGTGGGAGTGGCGATCGACTCGGTCGAGGATATGGCCACGTTGTTCGACGGCATTCCGCTCGAGCGCGTGTCGACGTCGATGACCATCAATGCCACCGCCGCGATCCTGCTCTCTCTCTACATCGCAGTGGGCCGGCGCCAGGGCGTGCCGACGGCGAAGCTTTCCGGCACCATCCAGAATGACATTCTCAAGGAATACATCGCGCGGGGCACCTACATCTATCCGCCCCGTTCGTCGTTACGGATCGTGACCGACGTCTTCGCCTATTGCGAGCGCGAGTTACCCAACTGGAACACGATTTCGATCAGCGGGTATCACATTCGGGAAGCGGGGTCGACCGCCGTCCAGGAAGTCGCCTTTACCTTCGCCAACGCCATCGCCTACGTGCAGGCCGCCATCGAGTCGGGGCTGGACGTCAATCGAGTCGGCGAGCGCCTGTCGTTCTTCTTCAACGCGCACAACAACTTCCTTGAAGAAATCGCGAAGTTCCGCGCCGCCCGCCGGTTGTGGGCGCGCATCATGCTCGACCGCTTTCACGCCACGAATCCGCGGGCCCAGCAGATGCGGTTCCATACCCAGACCGCCGGCAGCACCTTGACCGCACAGCAACCCGACAACAACATCGTGCGCGTCGCCTTGCAGGCGCTCGCCGCGATACTCGGCGGCACCCAGTCGCTCCACTGCAACGGCCGCGACGAAGCGCTCGCTCTTCCGACCGAAGAATCGGCACGTCTGGCGCTGCGCACCCAGCAGATCATCGCCGCAGAAAGCGGTGTCGCCAACACGGTGGACCCCGTCGCCGGTTCCTACGCGATCGAGGCGGCCACCACGCAGATCGAACAGAGCGCCCGGGAACTGCTGGATCGGATCGAGCGCGCGGGAGGCACGCTGACGGCCATCGAAAACGGGATGATTCAGCGTGAGATTCAGGAGTCGGCCTACCGTGCGCAGCTCGCCGTCGATTCGGGCGAGGCGGTCGTCGTGGGCGTGAACCGCTTTGCCGCAGAGCACGGACCCGCGCAGTCGGGCATCCCGCTTCTCCAGATCGATCCAGCGGTGGAGCAGCAACAAATCCAGCGCCTCCACGCCGTACGCGCGAGCCGCAGCGCCGACACGTGTCGGGACGCGCTCGAAGCGGTATCGAGGGCGGCGGCCGACGGCAGCAACCTCGTGCCGCCGATTATCGCTGCCGTCGAGGTCAGGGCTACCGTCGGCGAAATTTCGGACACGCTGCGAGCCGTTTTCGGCGAATTCAGGGAGACCAACACGTGGTGAGGCCCGGGAGTCGCGGGGCGGCGACCGACGCCGCGCCGGCGGTGCGGCCGTGAGTACGCTGCTCTCCGTCGATCATCTGACCACGGTGTTCGATCTGCGTGGCGGACCGGTCGCGGCGGTCGACGACGTGAGCTTCGAGATCCGCGGCGGAGAGACTCTCGGTCTCGTCGGTGAGTCCGGGAGCGGCAAGTCGGTCACCGCGCTCTCCATCGTGCGCCTCGTGCAGCCGCCGGGCCGGATCGCCGGCGGCTCGATTCGGTTCCGGGATCGCGAATTGCTGACTTTGTCGGAGCGGGAGATGCGCGAGGTGCGCGGCGCGGAGATCGCGCTCATCTTCCAGGAGCCGATGACCGCTCTCAACCCGGTTTTTGCCGTCGGCGACCAGATCGCCGAATCGCTGCTCGTGCACAAACGGGCGTCGCGCCGGGAAGCGAAGGTTCGCGCCGTCGAACTGCTCCACGCAGTCGGCGTCTCGGACGCGGTGAATCGGGCTCGAGACTATCCGCACCAGCTATCCGGCGGCATGCGGCAGCGCGTGCTGATGGCGGCGGCTCTCGCCTGCAAACCGTCGCTGCTCATTGCCGACGAGCCCACCACGGCGCTCGACGTCACGATTCAAGCGCAGATCCTCGACCTCCTCCGAGAAATGAAAACGGCGTTCAACCTCTCGTTGCTCCTCATCACCCACGACTTCGGCATCATCGCCGAAACCGCCGACCGCGTCGCGGTCATGTACGCCGGGCGCGTGGTTGAAGAGGGCTCGGTCCGGGATATCTTTCACCATCCGGAGCATCCGTATACCCGCGGGCTGCTCGCATCGCTCACCTCCGCTGCGGGCGAACGGCTGCGGGCAATCGAAGGGGCGGTGCCGATGCTCGGCGCGCTGCCGCCAGGTTGTGCCTTCCACCCGCGCTGCCCCGACCGATTCGCCCGCTGCACCGATGCGCCGCCTCCCCGCTATACCGTGGGCCCGGATCACCACGCGCGATGCTATCTGCACGATCCAGTCGGTCAACGATCGACAACGCCCAATCACCACTTACCGGAAGTCAGCCGTGAAGCGTCCTTCATCCCTGATCCGACGACAGGCGACGGCGGCCGCTGATGCCATTGCTCGAGGTTTCTCACCTCGTCAAGCACTTCGTCCGCGGCGGGGGACTCTTCCGCGCCGGCACTCTCATCAAAGCCGTGGACGACGTGGGCTTTCGCATCGAGGAGGGCGAGACGTTCGGCCTGGTCGGCGAGTCGGGCAGTGGAAAAACGACGACGGGGCGGTGCATCCTGCGACTGGTGGAGGCAACAGCGGGCGAAGTGCGCTTCCGGGGCGAGGACGTGCTCTCGACGACGCGGGGGCGCATGCGTCAACTGCGGCGCGACATGCAGATCGTGTTTCAGGACCCCTACTCGTCGCTCAACCCGCGAATGCGCGCGTGGCACATCGTCGAGGAGCCGCTGGTGATTCACAAGCTCGGCGACCGTGGCGCGCGCCGCGATCGCGTCGCGGAGCTGTTCGGTCTGGTCGGACTGAATTCCGCGCAGCTCGAGCGATATCCCCACGAGTTCAGCGGCGGGCAACGCCAGCGCATCGGGCTGGCCCGCGCGCTCGCGCTGCATCCCTCGCTACTGGTCCTTGACGAGCCGGTCTCCGCCCTGGACGTCTCAGTGCAGGCGCAGGTCGTCAACCTCCTGATGGATCTGCAGCACCAGCTGAAGCTCACCTATCTGTTCATCGCGCACGACCTGCGCCTCGTGGAGCGCATCTGCACCCGGGTGGCGGTGATGTATCTGGGAAGGATCGTCGAAATGGCGCCGGCCGCGTCGCTCTTCTCTGCGCCCCAGCACCCCTACACTCGAGCGTTGCTCTCAGCGGTACCGGTCGCAGACCCAGACGCGCCGCGCGCGCGGCTGATCCTCGATCCGGCGACGGTCAACCCGCATGCACCCTTACGCGAAGTCGCCGCCGGCCACCTGGCCGCGATCTAGGTAAAATGACCAGCCATGCGTGATTCTTTGTCGCGCCGGCGTTTTCTCACTGTCGGCGGCCTGGGCGCCGCCTCGCTGTTCGCGTGGCGGGCTTCGCGGGTGCTCGCCGTCCAGCAACCGGGCTCCGCGGGCGTGGCCGACCCGGCCCTGATCGACGACCTGGTGGCCGGCAATCACATCCTGGCACAAGAGCAGATTCTGGACGCGTTCGGCCACATCAGCGTGCGACATCCTCGGGGCGCCGACCGGTTCTTCATTGCGCGCTCGGTCGCGCCAGCGCTGGTCACCGCAGCCGACATCATCGAATACGACCTCGACGGAAACCCCGTCGACGCGCGCGGCCGCACGTCGTACCGCGAGCGTTTCATCCACGGCGAGATCTACCGCGCCCGCAGCGACGTCAACGCCGTCGTGCACTGCCATACCGCGTCCTTGTTACCGTTCGGCGTGACTCGTGTGCCGCTGCGTCCCGTGTACCACCAGAGTTCGTTTCTGGCCGGCGGGGTTCCGGTCTTCGAAATCCGGGAGGCGGGCGGGATGACCGACATGCTGATCGGCGACGCCAAGCTGGGCCGCGCTCTGGCGGCAACGCTCGCGGGCAAGCCGATGGTGCTGATGCGGGGACACGGCGCGGTGATTGTCGGCGACTCGATTCCGACCGTGGTCGGACGGAGTATCTATCTCGACATCAACGCCAAAGCCCAGGTGCAGGCGATGACGCTTGGCGGGAAGATCACGTATATCGACCCTGAGGAGGCGCGGAAGTACGCCGCGCCCAATAACTACGATCGCGCCTGGGAATTGTGGAAAAGGCAGGTGAAGTAGCTTCGCCGCTGTCGAGCGGCAAAGCTACCAACCCGTCGAACAATCACGTCGTGCTATTTGGGCTGTGGCACGATACGGATGTACGGGCGCGGCGCTTTCCAGCCGTCCGGGTAGGTCTTCTTCGCGTCTTCGTCGGACACCGACCCGGCAATGATCACGTCCTCGCCCGGATTCCAATTGACCGGAGTCGACACTTTGTACTTGGCCGTCAGCTGTAGCGAGTCGATCACCCGCAACACCTCGTCGAAATTGCGGCCGGTCGTCATGGGATACACGAGAATCAGCTTGATCTTCTTGTCGGGTCCGACGACGAAAACGTTGCGAACCGTCTGGTTGTCCGCGGCCGTCCGGCCGTCCGAGGTCCCTTTGAGATCGGCGGGAAGCATCCCGTAGAGCTTCGCCACTTTCAGCTCCGTGTCGCCGATCATCGGGTAGTTCGGGGCAAATCCCTGGGTTTCCTCGATGTCCCGCGACCAGCCGTCATGCTTGGAGACCGGATCGACGCTCAGTCCGATGATCTTCGTGTTGCGCTTGTCGAAATCGGGCTTGATCTTAGCCATGTAGCCCAGTTCTGTGGTGCATACCGGCGTGAAGTCCTTCGGATGAGAAAACAGTACGGCCCATGAATCGCCAATCCACTCATGAAAATTGATTGGACCTTCCGTGGTTTCGGCATCGAAATTCGGAGCTACATCACCAATACGCAGTCCCATCGCAGACCTCCTCGAATCGCGTCAAAAATGAATTTGATAGCGGGCGCCATACGCAGCCCGCACGTGCGACTATAAATCGCCTGCCAGTGCTTTTCAAAATCGGCTGAGATTGGGATCGCTCGTCAGTTTCGACCCGGTGGCCTGGCGTCCCCTAGGATCTCCACCGAGAGGCACCGGGACCACCGAGAAGCACGCCGTTCTTTATTCGACGCGATCGGCGAACTCGGCGGTTCTTCGAAGCAGGGCTTGAACTACGCCGCGCGACGTACGTCGTTCTCGACCTGGCCGTCGCGGACGTGAATGGTGCGGTAGGCGTACGCGGCGACATCGGCTTCGTGAGTGACGAGCACGATCGTGTTGCCGGCCTGGTGAAGGCGCTCGAAGAGCCCCATGATCTCGGTACCCGTCTTCGAATCCAGGTTGCCGGTCGGTTCGTCCGCGAGCAGGATTGACGGATTATTCACGAGCGCCCGCGCGACGGCGACACGCTGGCGCTGCCCGCCGGACAGCTCGTTGGGTCGATGCATCATGCGCGTGGTGAGCTCGACTTTCTCGAGCGCGAGCTTCGCCCGTTTCTGCCGCTCGGCGGCGGGCACCCCCGCATACACCAGCGGCAGCTCGACGTTGTGAAGCGCCGTCGCCCTGGGCAGCAGGTTGAATGTCTGAAAAACGAAACCGATTTCCTCGTTGCGAATCCGGGCAAGCTCGTTGTCGTTCATCTCGCTGACTTGCTTGCCGTTCAGCAGGTAGGAGCCCTTGCTCGGAGTATCGAGGCAGCCGATGAGGTTCATCAGCGTCGACTTGCCCGACCCCGACGGCCCCATGATCGCGACATATTCCCCTCGTTCGATGAGCATCGACACACCGCGCAGCGCGTGGATTTCCTCAGAGCCCATCACGTAGGTCTTCCACAGATCGACAGTTTCAATCAGGGCCATAAGCTTGAACAAGCAAGGATACGTCAAACCGGCGGCTCGGGTTCCACTCGAAGCGCGGCGGCCGACCGCGTCAGCGGCCCGCGGCCAGTGACAGCGTCCGCGGGTTCCCGCTGGAGTCCCGCAAGAAAACCGCGCCTGGGGTGATATCCACGATTCGGGCGCCACGAATCTCGTCGCCCACCTGGACGATTCGCCCATCAACGATGGCCAGTCTTCGCTCCGGCGAGTACAGAATCGTCTCCAGCGTGGCATCGAACTCGGGCGTGGATTCCTGGCCGGCACCTCGCGCTCGACCGGGTCCCTGTATTGTCGAGGCACCAGCGGAGGCCGCTCTCGAGCGCGCCGCCGCTCCTGCTGCGGCGCGCGGCGGCAGCGCGCCCGCTGAACCCCGCACGGGACCGGATCGCTGTTCGGTCTTCGTAACCACCCCCGCGGTCAGGCCGCTTTTCGGCGTCGGAGGACGCCGCTCGGTGCTGAGCGCTGTCAGCGGCCACACCTTGAGCGTTGGCGCAGCTGACCGAGGAGCCGGCGTCGATGACACGGCGCCGGGCGTGGTGGCGGGCGCCTGGGAGATCGGTTCGGGGCGGACGCCAGCCTGGAGCGGCTGACCTCGGCCTTCAATCGACCAGGCGACCACGCTCAGCGTGGCCACGAGCCCGGCGACGCTCGCGGCGCTCGTCCCTGCCATGAAGTTCATCCGCCGAGCGCCGCGAGGCGCGCACGCACTTGGGTGGCCAACGAGCTCTGCGTCCCGGCGCCAAGCCTGAGGAATACGCTGTAGTGCTCGACCGCCGTTGCCGTGTCGCCGCTGTCGTCGGCAAGCACCCCGAGGTTATAGTGCGGCCCCGGGTTGCGCGGATCGATCGCGATCGCGCGCTGCAACAGGTCGCGCGCCTCAGCCAGCCGACCCGTAGACTTCTGCACGAGCGCGAGATTGACCAGCGATTCCACGTTGCGCGGCTCCGTAGCCAGCACGATCCGGAACTCCGCCTCGGCGGCTTCCAGTCGATTCAGCCGCAGTTGGGCGACGCCGAGGTTGTTGTGCGCCTTGACGTACTTCGGGTCGATGGCAATCGCCCGCTGGAACTGGCGCACCGCCTCGTCCAGCTCACCACGATCCTGATACAACAGACCGACGTTGTTGTGCACTTCTACGCTGGCTTCATTCTCTTCGAGTAGGGCCCGATACTGCGCCATCGACCTGGCGTAGTCGCCGACGCGCTGGTAATACAACGCAAGTCCGAAGGGATCGCCC
This sequence comes from Acidobacteriota bacterium, assembly GCA_040007095.1. Classification (GTDB taxonomy): domain Bacteria; phylum Acidobacteriota; class Vicinamibacteria; order Vicinamibacterales; family CAVVIG01; genus JBDTVS01. The sequence goes on along the minus strand of JBDTVS010000023.1, from coordinate 40,759 downwards.
GATGCCGACGCGGCCTGGCGAGCGGCTGATTCTGTCTGGGGAGGCGGCGTCCCCGGCAATCCGGGCGGAGGCAACGACTCCGCCACAGTCGGGGAAGGCGTCGAACCGGCGCCTCGCGGCGGCAAAGCCTGGGCCGGTGCCGAGGCCGCAGTCAACGCCGGGATCGCCGGTGAATCCGTCCCAGCCTGCGGTGCCGAAGCCGGCGGAACCGCAGGCGCCGTGCGCGCCACGCCTGCGCTCGCAGGGGCCGTTGGCGGACCAGATGTGGTCAATCCACCGGGAGGAGCGGGAGTCGAGACCGCCGGTGCTGACCCTTGCAAGGCGGGCGGCAGGCTTGCCGGGCCTGACGCGCGACCTGTCTGCGTCGCGGGAACCGGGGCCACCCGGGGGCCCTGGTTGTTTCTCGCGGGCGGGGCCAGCCACAGCACTGCGATGAAGACGGAAAGGAAACCGATCAACATCGCGACGCCGCCGTACGCGACGAAGGTTCGGAGCGGCAGGAGCGGTGAGCGGACGATTGGCCGCGGATAGCCGAGGGCCGCAGGTACCGCGTCCGGCCCGGGCTGTTCCTGGTCATCTTCGATGCGGCGTTCGGCGGACTTGCGCCGCAATGCATCCAGAATCAGGCTCACGGTGGAGCTCCGGTTGCGTAGTCGGCGGAGACCACGCGAGCGGCCAGATTGGGCGCGGCAGCGTTCAGGTGAAGGGCATCGGCGCGCGCCACGTCAAAATCAGAGTATGCGCCCGCGAGCACCCGCTGCCAACGTCCTCGCGGTCCGAGGTCCACTTCGGCGTAGTAGACGCGATATCCGGAGGCTTCGAGCCATTGCGTCAAGGCGCGAACAGCCCCGGGCGATGCTGGATCAGCCGTAGGGAACGACCCGATCAGCACCGTCGCCCCCGTGCCATCGGGGAGTTGACGGCGAATCCCGACACCGTTCGGCAGGGCTCGATCGGCCGATACGGCATCGGTGCTGGCCTGCACCACGCCGGCGGTCAATCGATCGTACATGTACGCGGTGCCGCCGACCGCGCCCGCTGCCGCCATCAGCGTGACGGCGGCGCCGGCCAGCAGTCCGGCGCGACCATCCGTCCATCGAAGACGAGAGGGTCTCGCCGCCTGCAAATCGAGATTCTCCGCCGCGTGCACGATCATCTCCGGCGTGATGCGGTGCGCCTGGACCGAGTATCCGGCCAGCAGCGCGCGGTCGCAGATCAGGTTGATCAGCCGCGGGATCCCCCCCGAGATCCGATGCACTTCTTCGAGCGCCTTCTCGGCAAAGGAGAGCGATGCCGCGCCACCGGCGATCATCAGCCGATGCGACACATACGCCGAGACGGCGTCGCGGTCCAGCGGTTTCAGCTCGTACCGGATCGAGATGCGCTGATCCAGCTGACGCATCGAAGCGAGCCGCAGCGTCGACTGCAGGTTCAATTGGCCCACGAGGACAATCTGCAGCAGCTTTTCCTTGTCCGTCTCCAGGTTCGAAAGGATTCGAATCTGCTCGAGGATGTGGAGCGGCAGATTCTGCGCTTCGTCGATGATGAGCACGGCGCTCGCGTTCAACGGGATCAGGCCGAGGAGGAAGTCGTACAGCGCATCCACCAGCTCGTGCGTCGTCACGCCGGCGAGGCCGCCGGCCATCGCGTCCTCGCGCGAGATGACGCCGAAGTCCAGGAGAATCCGCTTCAGGAGATCCTGCTCGGACAGAAAGGGATTGAGCACCAGCGCGGTAAACGTGGTGCGATCGATCTGCTCGAGAAGCGCCCGGCACAATGTGGTCTTGCCGGCGCCGATGTCTCCCGTGACGACGACGAAGCCCTCGCGCCGGCGGATCGCATACTGAAGCAGATCGAACGCATTCGCGTGCGACTCGCTCCGGTACAGATACTTCGGGTCGGGCGTCAGACTGAACGGCTTCTCTGCAAACCCGTAGTATTCCTCGTACATGATCAGTCCGCCGTCGAATTGAGAATCCGCGGCGTAAGAAGAATCAGGAGCTCGGTCCGTTTTTTGGTCGGGACTGGCGGCCTCGCCCGCCGGTCTTTCCCGGCAGGCGGCGTGACCACGTCTTCGCTCGTGGGAAAGCCCGTCAAGACAACTGTTTCGCCGTCCGCCACACGGGCCAGCGTATCGGCCTGGAGCAGGATCGCGTCCTCAACCCCGGGTGCGCCCGCCGAGCCGGTGGATTTCGACACGAGCGGGCTCAGGCTCAGCATCACCGTCCGGTCGGGGCCAATCTGCGGTGTCAGCGTCAGTCGGAGTTCGTCGTGGCGCCGGGTCACGGCACGGACGATCGCCGGCTCGTTGTTGAGCGCAAGGATGCGGGGGTCGGCAATCGTCGACACTTTGCCTTGCGAAGCGAGCGCGGCCAGCAGCCTCGCGATATCCGTCACCCGCAGCCCTGTGAGCGCGCGAGGTCTGGTCGCGCCGCCGCCAGATCCTGGCAGCACGACTTGCGATAGCGCGTCCCAGTTGATGCTTTCGATCGCCCCGTTCAGCTCGACTTCGACGATGCGGACGTCAATTTGCACCTGACGGTGGATGCGGTCGTGGACAGCATCAAGGTATGCCGCCGCACGGTCGAGCCGTTCCGGAAAATCGACCACCTGCAGCAGCCCGGCCTTACGGTCGACGCTGAGGGTTCCGCGCTCGGACAACAGGGCTTGCGTCCCCTTCGCCAGATCCGCGAAGACATCGCTGTGCGTGGTGCTGGAGATCTTCGTCGTGCTGCCGTCTGGTCCTGGGGCGTCGACGATCACAGAGGCGGTACGCTCTGTGGCAATGAAGTTGACGTCGAAGAGCCGCATCTCGGGCTCTCTCTTGAACACCCGGATGAAGCCGCCGGCCAGCGCGTAGTCCAATCCCAGCGGGGGGAGAATCAAACCGAGCGCCTGGCGAACGGTCACGTCCTTCAGTTCGCCAATGAACGAACCGGCGATTGCCGGATCGGGCACGACGCTCAGCTTGGTGCCACGGACCAGGAGCAGCAAGAGGTCCTGAACAGCAACCGGCCGCGCAAAAGTCAGTGTGAATGCGCGGCTGTCGAGGTCCGCCGACGACCGACGATCGTCGATCTGAGTCAACGGCAACGCTGGCAACCGAACGGGAGCCGGAGCCGCGGGACGGGACGCCGGCGGAGCAGCCTGAGCCGGAGGCGTCGCTGCAACGGCCCCAACCGGTGACGCCGGCGCAGCCTGTGGCGGGGCCGACGGCGGGGCCGGGACAGCAGGTGGCGTGGGGGAAGGAGCCGGCGCCGACGCAACAACCGGGGGCGTCGCTGGAGGCGACGGCTGAGGAGCGTCCTGCGGCCGCGGCTCCGATGGCGTCTGGGGCGGTGACGGCCGCGAGGGCGAGGAGTCGGCCGGTGGCCGAAGAGAGGCGGGCGGCTCAAGGGCGGTCGTACGAGGTTGCTCGCGGCCCGGAAAATCCTTCAGAGACGCACAACCACCGACCGTCAACAGCCCGCAGGCGACAGGGCCCAGTAAGAGCGCGGTCCACTCAGCGCGTCGCGCGCCGCACCGGCCCTTCCAGAATCGAAACACCCTCTCCACATCTCAATGTGTCGGCTGCTTGCCTGAACGGCGATAGGGCGTGCAGTTTCGCCTCGATGTGGGCAGGCGCGCGCAATCGCCGCCAACGTTCGCCCCAGCGACGAGGCGCGAGAGAGGCTCCTTGGTGCAGGGGGAGACTATGCCGGGGTGAGGTCGCTCGCGGTCGTCGGCGGCTTCTTCGCGAACACAATGGCGCCCAGCAGACCGCCCAGGGACGCGAAAATCCCGTCGACGAAAATTCTGATGACAAAATCCAGGAGGATGCCGAAGGCTCTGAGACCCGCCGGCCGGTTCACGTAGTCGCGAAACTCCGGCGGCATGTTCCCGAACGTCACCAGACGTTCGACCAACTGGCGTTCGAATGGCGCCATGAGCAGGTTGATCGGCACCGAAAGAAGCACGTAGATGAAGGTGCCGATCAAGCCGGCGAGCAGACCGACCAGCGCACCCTCGCCCGGCGTCACCCTGGCTGATTGACGCTGCTGAAGCGCATATGCCGCCACCGCTCCGCCGCTGACCACCCAGAGGCAGCAGCAGATGTTGCCAACGGCCACGATCGGCAGCGCCGACAACACACCCAGCACGAGGCCGCCGATGACGGCCGGCTGGATGTATGCGGACGATTGCGAGTTAGTCGTAATAGTCGCGCCCGAGATGGGTGATGAGCTCCTCGCCCTTCAAGTAGCGCAGTGTGTTCTTGAGCTTCATCAATTGAATGAACAGATCGTGCTCAGGATACAGCTCCGGCGCATGCACCGGGCTCTTGAAATAGAAGGACAGCCACTCCTGAACCCCTGACATGCCGGCGCGTTTGGCGAGATCCATGAACAGCGCGACGTCGAGGACGATCGGGGCGGCCAGGATACTGTCGCGGCACAAGAAATTGATCTTGAGCTGCATCGGGTAACCGAGCCAACCGACCAGGTCGATGTTGTCCCAGCCTTCCTTGTTGTCGCCTCGCGGCGGATAGTAGTTGATCCGGACGACGTGGCAGAGATCGGCGTAGAGGTCCGGATACAGCGCCGGTTGAAAGATGTAGTCGAGCGCCGACTTCTTGCTCTCCTCTTTCGTCTTGAACGACTCGGGATCGTCGAGCACCTCGCCATCCCGGTTGCCGAGGATGTTGGTCGAGTACCAACCCTGGACGCCGAGCAGCCGGGCCTTGAGGCCGGGCGCGATGATCGTCTTGATCAAGGTCTGACCGGTCTTCAGATCCTTGCCGGCGAGCGGCGCCTTCGTCTGCGCGGCGAGCGCGACCAGAGCCGGGATATCCGCCGTCAGGTTCGGGGCGGCATTCGTGTACGGAATGCCCTCGCGAATCGCGGCGTAGGCGTAAATCATGCTCGAAGGTATCGTCGGATCGTTCTCTTCCAGCGCGCGCTCGAAGCTTTCAATCGAGGCGTGAGCAGGCGACTCGGTCATGAAGATCTCGGTGCTGCCGCACCAGACCATGACGAGACGATCGAGGTTGTTGTCGGACTTGAACTTGCGAATGTCGGAGATCACCTGCTCGGCGAGATCCTTCTTGTTCTTGCCCGTCTTGACGTTGGGGCCCTGGAGGCGCTTCACGTAGCGCTGATCGAAGACCGCCGGCCACGGACGGATCTTCTCCATTTCTGGGCGAATCTGGTCGAGCAGCGACGGTTCGAGCACGCCGGCTGTCCGGGCGGCGCTGTAACAGTCCTCTTCGAAGATGTCCCAGCCGCCAAACACCAGGTCATCGAGCGTCGCGAGCGGCACGACCTCGGTAATCTTGGGCGTTCGCCCTTCGGTCCGCTTTCCCAGACGAATGGTTCCCATCTGGGTCAACGAGCCGATCGGCTTGGCTATTCCTCTTCGAATGGCGAGCACGCCGGCGATCGTTGTCGTGCTGACGGCACCCATTCCGACCAGCAACACACCGAGCTTGCCACGTGCAGGAGCGATTTCAATTGGTGAAGGCACAATCGGTAACTATATAACAAGCTGACATCCGGAAGGTGACAGCGGTAAGCTCCCGAGGATGTTGAACCCTTTTGACCGCGGCGCCGCCCCTCACCCCCTTGTTGTCGGGATGACCGGCGTGAAGCTGGGCGAGCGATTCGCGCAGATCGGATGCGCGCACGGTGGACGGCTCGGGGCAATCGCCGCGAAAGTGGGGCTTTCGGGCCGAGCAGTGGCGATCGTACCCGACCGGGCCTCGGCGGCAGGTGCGCGAAAAGGCGCCGCCGACGCGGGCGCGCTTGTCGAGGTGGAGACGGCGCCGACCACGGCATTGCCCGTCGAGGAGGACGGCTTCGACCTCGTGGTGATCGACGACACCGCAGGCTTGCTCGGTTCGATGCAGCCGGACGCTCGAGACGGGACGGTCCTCGAAGCGCGGCGCATTCTGCGGCCGGGCGGCCGTCTGATCGTGATCGGAAGCGCCAGGCGAACGGGACTTGGTGCGCTGCTGTCACGCCCGCAGGCTGGCGTCGCGGTTGACCCCACGCCGGCCTTCCACGCCGGCGGTTTCAAGTCGGTTCGGACACTCGGCGAGCGTGAAGGGCTGACATTCGTCGAGGGGATGAAACCGAGACCGGTGGCCGTGTAGGACGCAAGACCGCGACAGGGCGCGGACCGGCCGTGGTGAGGGGACACTGTCCGAACGCGAGCACATCGAATCGCGGTGAATGAGGAGGCCACACCCGGCGAACCGCGAAATCACTCAGGAAATTACTGGCGAGCCGGTCGCGCCAGCGGCCGCCAAGAGGCAAGCCTTTTGCCTTCCAGCGCTTCGGATCAGAGAGCCGTACCCCCTTTTCGGGACAACGATATTCTGTCTTTTGCATCCGATGCATGTCAGTCCGCAACGACGTCCAGTCGGCGCGTGAGATTGCTTTTGCTATTTCGCGTACGGCTCGGTAGTGGCCAGAGGGAGATCAAGCCATGACGCACTCCACGAGACACCCCCTGCCGCTGCTCGCCGCGCTGGTCGCCGTGCTGGTCACAACGCTCCGGGGCCAGCAGGCGCCGCCGCCCGAACGGACGCCGTCCGACGACGCGTTCAGATTTCGAAGTGGCGTCGAGTTGATTAACGTGACGACCACGGTGTCCGACGCCAGCGGTCGCTTCGTCCCGGGATTGAGCAAGGGTGATTTCCTCGTCTTTGAAGACGATCGACCGGTTGAGATCACGCACTTCAGCGCGGAGCGAGTACCCGTAAGCCTCGGCATCGCACTCGATACGAGCGGCAGCATGGCCGGCGACAAGATTCGCGAGGCTGAGGCGGCCCTCAATCGGTTCACGTTCGAGCTGCTCGACAAAGACGACGAGATGTTCCTCTATCGGTTCAGCAATTACCCGACGTTGTTGCAAGGCTGGACGACGGACCGACAGCTCATCAGCCGAGCGTTGGGGCGCATTACGCCCAACGGCGGCACTGCTCTGTACGACACCATCGTCGAAGCGATGCCCCTCGCGGCGCGCGGGCGGTTTCAGAAGAAGGCCCTCCTGATCATTTCCGATGGCAACGACACTTCGAGCCGGGCCGAAGTCCGCGAGGTGAAGCAGCAGATTCGCGAAAGCGAAGTGCTGGTCTATGCGATTGGCATCGACGGCGAGGCGTCGGCGCCGGTCCGCCGGTCGGCGCCTTTGCCGCCGCCCCGTATACCGTTCCCAGTGCCGCTGCCCTTCCCGCCCGGCGGCGGACGCGGACGCCTGCCGTTGAGAAACCTTGCCTCGCCGCAATTCGGAGGCGGCCAGGGCGGCAATGGCGTGTGGTCGCGCGGCCGCGGCGACGATCGCGTCAACGTCGCGGCGCTTCGCGACATGACCGACGACAGCGGCGGGCGGACCGAAATCGTCCGCAACGCGCGGGATCTCGATCCAGCAACGGTCGGCATCGCCGACGAGCTCAGCAAGCAGTACTACATCGGCTATCAAGCCACCGGTAAACGAGACAGCCGATGGCATTCGATTCGAGTGGAGCTGAAGAACTCGGCATACCGCGTACGCGCCCGTCGGGGTTACATCGCGAACTAGGCTTCAGCCCCACGGGATTGTCGTGTGAATTCCAAAGCGCGGCGCGCTGCCCGCCCAGATCCAGAGCATCTGGCATCGTGCACTGAGGCATTGGCGACACCGTGGCTTACAATGTCGCGTGCCTGTTCTCGCGACGGTGCTCGGACTGAGCCTTCTCGGAAGCTGCGGAGGCCTGCTCGTCGCCTCTTCGCTGCTGTTGTTCAACGACGGCCTCCGCCGTCGGCTCGTGCCGTGGCTGGTGAGCTATGCGGTCGGCGCGCTGCTCGGCGTCGCGCTGCTCAACCTGCTCCCTGAGGCGTTGACGTTTCTCGAGCCCGGTGCCGTTTTTGCGACGCTGCTTGGGGGAATTCTCGTCTTCTTCGTCCTCGAGAAACTGGTCCTGATTCGTCACTGCCACACCGACGCGTGCCAGGTCCACGGGGCAACGGCAGCCTTGGTGATCATCGGCGACGCCTTTCACAATTTCATCGATGGCGCGATTATCTGCACGGCCGTCCTGGTGTCGGTGCCGCTCGGCATCAACACGGCGATCGCCGTCGCGGCCCACGAGATCCCACAGGAAGTCGGTGACGTGGCGATTCTGCTCGGCGCCGGATACAGCCGTCGCCGCGCGCTCCTGCTCAATCTGGTATCGGGCGGCTCGGGGCTGGCGGGCGCGCTCGTGGCCTTCGGGACCATCAGGGTCATTCCCACGATCCGGCCGTTCGTCCTCGCGTTTTCTTCGGCCAGTCTGCTCTACATCGCGATGTCGGATCTCATCCCGGACCTGCATCGTGGACAGGTCGACGCCAACTCGCTGCGTCAGGTCCTCCTCATCGTGGCGGGCATCGCGACCATCGTCGTCTTCGGCCGGCTGGTCGACTGAACGAATCCGTGACCGAATCCGCCAATCTGGTCACCGTCGAGAAGATGTGGCGGCGCGAAGTGGAAGCCGCCCACACCTACAAACTGCTCGCCGAACGCGAGCGCGATCCCAGGCGTCGAGGCCTCTTGCTGCGCATGGCAGAGCAGGAGGACAAACACGCCGCGCGATGGGCCGATCGAATCGCCCGCACCACCGGCCAGGCGCCCAATCGGCGTGAAGTGGAACAGGGCGTGACCTGGTTCAAGAAAATCGCCGATCCGGCGCTGGTCTTTCAGCGCCTCGAACAGGAAGAGAGCCAGGCCGAAGCCGAGTACGACCAACTGTTGTCTCGCCTGACCGATCCGACCGATCGGCAGATCGCCACGGACGCGATGGTGGAGGAGCGCGAGCACTCCGCCACGTTGCGAGTATTGGCGGGCGGGCCGATGCCCACGCCGCGATCGGCGCTCGACACGATTCTGCGTCGGGAGCGCTGGCACGTACGCGGCACAGGCTGGATTGGCGATGCGATCTACGGAGTGAACGACGGCCTCGGGGCTGTCTTCGGTATCGTTTCGGGCATGGCGGGGTACACGGGCGGCAGTGAAGTCGTGCTGGCGGCAGGCCTCGCCGGCACGCTCGCGAGCGCCCTTTCGATGGGCGCGGGCGCCTATCTCGCCTCGAAAGCCCAGCGCGAGGTGTACGAGTCTGAAATCTCGCGCGAGCGGAGCGAGATCGAGGAAAATCCGGACGAGGAACGCGTCGAACTCGAGCTCTTTTACCAGCTCAAAGGGTTCTCGGCAGAAGAAGCCAGGGCGATGGCCGAACGGCTACAGAAGAAGCCGAAGCAGTTTCTGCGCGCACTCGTGCAAGAAGAGCTCGGCCTCTCCGAGGAAACGTTTCCCAATCCCTGGCGGTCGACGCTGTCGGCGACGCTGTCAACGGCGGTCGGCGGGTTCGTGCCGATCATTCCGTTCTTCTTTACGGTGGGCATGCCCGCCGTCGTCGCGTCGTTCATCATCAGCACGGGGGCCCACTTCGCGGTCGGCGCGGCGAAATCGCTGGTCACGACGCGTTCGTGGTGGGCCAGCGGTGCAGAGATGACGGCCGTCGGAGTCATTGAAGCGGCAATCACCTACAGTCTCGGGCTCGCGTTCGCCGGGCATCCGCTGACGTGATCAGTCGTCCTCAAGTAAGGACATTGGGCTCGCGCTGAGTAAGGAAACCGACGGTAATCAACCACTTTAGTGCCGTCGGCCCCTGGCATTTCATTTGCGATGCGACGGCCAGTGCTCATGCCAAGGAGGCCAGTCATGTTCCGCAAATTGTTCGTCGTCGCCGCGTTACTCCCTGCGACCCTCGCCCTGTCAGCCAGCCTCGCACTAGCCTCGACCACCGACCGCAAGGATCTGCAACTCTTCAAGGATGTCGCCAAGAGCGTCAATCGCTACACCCACTTCACCATCTTCGACGACGTCAACGCGCAGGTAAGCAACGGCATCGTCACACTGACGGGCCGGGTCACGATGCCGTACAAACGCGACGACATCATGCACCGCGTCGCCGACGTCGCCGGCGTGCTGGAAGTGCGCGACCAGATCGAGGTTCTGCCGGTGTCCTCGTTCGACGATCGACTGCGCTACCAGATCGCTCGGGCCATCTACACCAACCCCAACTTCTGGCATTACGCCATCGGCCCCAATCCGTCGATACATATCATTGTCGACCACGGACACGTGACGCTGGCAGGGGTCGTCAACAGCGACATGGATCGCATGATCGCGAGGTCGCTCGTGAGTCAGTTCGGCGTGATGTCGGTGAAGAACGACCTGAAGACCGACGCGGAAATGCGGGACGCGCTTGACAAGTCCTGACGAGCTACCCATCACGGTGCGCCCGGGCGTCACGACGACAGCCCGGGTGTATCCGGTGGACGGCGACACAGTCGGCGCCGTGCTGATTCTGGGGCACGGCGCCGGCGCCGGTCAGCAGCATCCATGGATGGTCGAGTGTGCGCGCGCCCTCAGTGCCCTCGGGATCGAGATCGTCACGTTCAATTTTCTCTACTCCGAGCAACGGCGGCACGCCCCGGATCGCCGGCCCCTTCTGGATGAGTGTTATCGCGCCGTCATCGAAGTGGTACGGCAACGCGTGACCGGTTCGGAGCGATCGCTGTTCATTGGCGGGAAGTCGATGGGCGGACGCATCGCGACCCACGTCGCCGCGGATGATCCCGGACTCGCACTGCAGGGGCTGGTGCTGCTCGGCTATCCGCTGCACCCGCCGGGCCAGCCCGAAAAGCGGCGAGACGCGCACCTGCCGGCCGTCGGCCGTCCGATGTTGTTCGTCCAGGGGAGCCGCGACGCGTTCGGCTCGCCAAGTGAGCTGCGCCCTATCTTTGCGCAGCTCGTGCCGCGACCTGCGCTCCATGTTGTGGACGGCGGAGATCACTCCTTCAAGATTGGAAGGAAAGATCCTGCGCGGCAGGCGGCGTTGTTGAGCAAGGCGCACCGCGCGATCGTCGAATGGATCCGAGCCGCCACCTAGAACCGCTCTCACGACCGTATCGTCGTGCGCTCTCTCACACCGCGGGTTTTGAACCCCGAAAAACACCCCCGCCGTTGTTTCCCGAAAGTCCGGCCGCTCGTTGCACTCGGCGATGCGCAACCGCGCTACAGCCCGCTCCCGGCCGAGAGCGCATGCTCCACGATCACGAAGTCCTCGACTGCCCGGCCACCCACCAGGTGCTCCTGAATAATGCGCTCGATCACCGGCGGATCGCATTCACGGTACCAGGTGCCCTCGGGGTAGACGACCGCGATCGGCCCTCCTTCACAGATGCGCAGGCAGTTGCTCTTCGACCGCAGAATGCCGCCCTGTTCCGAGAGGCCCAGCTCGAGCAGGCGACGCTTCAGATAGTCCCAGGCGGCGAGACCCCGATCCTTGTCGCAGCACTTGGGCTTGGTCTGATCGCAGCAGAGGAATATATGCCGACGAGCCACGGCGATGCCGATGCTGTTGGCGACTTTTTCTTGAGACACGGACATATGACTGCTAGTGTGAGGTCTGACGTCCGTCGTTGCAACCCATCAGCCGAGAGCGAGGCGACTGCCCGCCCTTGTTTCCCGGCGATCGACCGGCCCTTGCTGGATACGCAAGTGGACCCGTTCGATCTTCGGACGACCGGATCGGCAGGATACACCCCAGAGCGAGAGCCCCCGCGGCGGTTTGACTTGGTTGCGTCGGACGGGACCGATCGTTGTGTCGAACAGGATCGATCAGAGGGCGGCGGTGACGCCGCGCTGACGGGCCGGCGCCCGCCGCCATGGAGATGGGCAGCCGACGACCAAAACGCTGGTATCATAAGTATTCACATGCCAGGTCAGAAGTCTCAGTCTCTGGTGGCCACGCCTTCGTCAGAAGCCGTCACCAACAACGTGCGCGTTGAAGTCGAATCGAAATACTCGCCGGAACACTCACAACTGTTCCAGGATCGTTGGGTGTTTCAATACTCCATTCGGATCACCAACGAGGGCCACAAAACGGTGCAGCTCCTCAGTCGGCACTGGATCATCACCGACGCCACGGACCACACCGAGGAAGTCAAAGGTCCGGGAGTGGTCGGGGAGAAGCCGGTCCTCGGGCCCGGCGAGTCGTTCGAGTATTCGTCGTGGTGTCCCCTGAAAACTTCAGCGGGCGTGATGCGCGGCACCTATCGGATGATCAGCGAAGGCGGCGAGCAGTTCGACATCGAGATTGCGCCCTTTGCCCTGACCGCTCGCTACACCGTGCATTGAGTCGCGCCGAAGCGCCTGGACCGGTACGCGTTGCAAAGTGCGTAGTGTCCGGCTTCAGCCGGACCGCGAACGCCGGACGACAATTGCTCTAGCCGCCCCCCGAAGCACCGATCTCGCGGACACCCGCCCTCCGATATGTCATCGTTCTTGAATCTCTCAGTCCGGCCGGTGGAACGTGCGGATTGCGTCAAGGAACGCGTCGCCGAAGTCTGCCGCCTTCTTCACACCGACGCCGTAGACCTCGTGCAATTGATCGACGGTCTGCGGCCGTCGCTCCACCATGTCCCGCAGCGTCGTGTCGTGAAAGATCACGTAGGGCGGCACACCTCGTTCGCGTGCGAGACGCAGCCGCACCTGGCGTAACGCGTCGAACAAATCGTCGTGGCCAACCGTGGCCACCGCCGTCCGTCCCCGACGCGCTGCGGTCTTCCGAGGCGGCTCGAGCTCGCGGTACAACGTGCATTCGAGGGCGCCCCGCATCAACGCCGTTCCTTCCGACGTCAATCTCAGCACTGGATAAGGATCTCCCACGCGCTGCAGAAAACCGCTGTCGATAAGTTGTTCCACGTAGCCTCGAAGAGCTGACGACGACTCGTGCTTGAGCAGCGCGAATGTCGACAGCTCGTCGTGCCCGGCGGCCACGACCTTCTCCGTTGCCCGTCCCAACAGGATGTCGGTGACGTGGCCAATGCCCCACGTCTGCCTGACCCGCGCGACACACGACAGGATCTTGCGCGCCACGACGGTCGCATCGGCCACCGGGTCGAGCTCCTTCAGACACCAGTCGCAGGCGCCGCAGGGACCTCGCTCGTACGCCTCCCCAAAGTATTCCACCAGCGCGCGGTGCCGGCATCCCATTCCCGAGGCATACCGTCCCATGTCGCGCAGCAGGGTCTCGGCGCTATCGGTCAGCTCCCCATTGGCCACCAGCATTCGCCGCCACCGCAGAAAGTCCGCGCCGGAGTAGATCAGGACGCATTCGGCCGGCAATCCGTCCCGGCCCGCGCGTCCTGATTCCTGCTGGTAGTGTTCGGGCGATCGTGGCGCGCTGGCATGGACGACGTAGCGGACATTCGACCGATCGATGCCCATGCCGAACGCGACCGTCGCGACGACGATATCGGCACGCTCGTCGAGAAACGCTTCCTGATGTCGGCTTCGCACGGCATCGGCCAGTCCGGCGTGATACGGAACCGCGTTGTGTCCTTCCCCCCTCAACCAGTCTGCCAGCGATTCGACCTCGCGCCGGGATCCACAGTAGACGATGCCGGCTTCGCGCTCATGGCGGCCGAGGACCTGGAGCAGCTGACGATGGAGGTTCGCGCGACGGAGGATCCGGTAGGTCAGGTTCGGCCGGTCGAAGGAGCCCACCAACACCAGGGGATCGCGCAGCCGCAGCTCGGCGACGATGTCGCGGCGCACGCGCTCGGTCGCCGTCGCGGTGAAGGCATGGAGCGAGACCCCGGGAAATTCGTCGCGCAGGGCGCCGAGCTGCCGGTACTCGGGACGGAAATCGTGCCCCCACTGACTGATGCAGTGTGCTTCGTCGATGGCGACAAAGCGGAGGCCCGCCTGCTGGAGCAGACGACGCAGACCACCGTCGACCACCATGCGCTCGGGCGAGACATAGAGCAGACGGCAGCGATCGTCCCGGATCGAGGCGAGGACCGCGTCTCGCTCGTGAGGCTGCAGCGAGCTGTTCAAGTACGCCGCGCCGACACCGTCGACGCGCAGGCCGTCGACCTGGTCCTTCATCAGCGAGATGAGCGGCGAGACGACGACGGCCATGCCGCGGGTCTGGTCGGCTCCGCCGTGCACCAGCGCCGGCGCCTGGAAGCACAGCGACTTGCCGCCACCGGTCGGCAGCACCACCACGCTGTCGCGGGACGCGAGAATGGCGGCCATCGCCTCGCGCTGGAGCGGACGAAAACTGGAGAAGCCCCACACCCGGTGGAGCACGTCCTGCAGCGCCCGATCAGCGGCGCGCGTATCGAGAGTCGATGTAGTCATCCACGAGACGTTGGAACGCCGCGGACAGCTCCTCGTAGGTGCCGTGCAGCGTCGTCACGTGCTCCCCGTCGACGAAGACGGGGCAATGGGGCGCCTCGCCGGTGCCCGGCAGGCTGATGCCAATGTTTGCCGCCTTCGATTCGCCCGGTCCGTTCACGACGCAGCCCATCACCGCGAGAGTCATCGCTTCGACGCCGTCGTATTCGGTCTTCCACTCGGGCATTTTCACGCGGATGTAGTCCTGAATGCGCTCGGCGAGCTCCTGAAAGGTGCTGCTGGTCGTGCGGCCGCAGCCCGGACACGCGGTGACGCTCGGAGAGAACGACCGCAACCCGAGCGCCTGCAGCAGCTCGCAGGCCGCATACACCTCTTCGCGGCGGTCCCCCCCGGGCCGGGGCGTCAACGAGACTCTCACGGTGTCGCCGATGCCCTCGTTCAGCAGCACACCCATCGCGGCCGACGACCAGACGAGGCCTTTCACGCCCATCCCGGCTTCGGTCAACCCAAGGTGCAGCGGTTGATCGGTGCGACGCGCCAGTTCCCGATACACCGAGATCAGATCGCGCGGCCTCGACGTCTTGCACGAGATGATGATCTGATCTTTGCGCAGACCGCTCTCGATCGCGAGCGCCGTGGACTCGATCGCCGACAGGACCATGCACTCGTTGATGATCTCCTCGGAAGTCCGCCCCAGATCGCGGTCGGTGTTCTCCTGCATCTTCGCGAGCACCAACTCCTGGTTCAGCGAGCCGCCGTTGACGCCGATGCGCACCGGCTTGTCGTGATCGACGGCGACCTTGCAGATGGTGGCGAATTGTTCGTCGCGGCGTCGTCCGGTACCGACGTTGCCCGGGTTGATGCGGTACTTGTCGAGCGCGTCGGCGCACCCCGCATACTTCGTGAGGAGGAGGTGACCGTTGTAGTGGAAATCGCCGATGAGCGGCGCGGTGCAGCCGGCATCGAGCATCCGCTGCTTGATTTCCGGAACGGCGGCTGCGGCGTCCGGCACGTTCACGGTCACGCGGACCATCTCGGAGCCCGCCATCACCAGCTCAATGCATTGCTCGGCCGTCGCGCGCACGTCGGCCGTGTCCGTCATCGTCATGGACTGGACGACGACCGGCGCGCCGCCGCCGACCTGCAGGCGACCGACCTTGACCCCGACGGTCCTGTGAAGTCTGACGAGCATTCCTGTTGATCTTATCGTGCCGGCGCGAAGTAGACGAGGGATTCGACAGCGCCCAGGCGCGCGGCGCCCGACCCGTGACTGATGGACGCGGCCAACGACAGTTGACGTCCATCACGTCGAAGCCACGGAGCCGTCGAACGCCGGCCTTTGCCGTCTCATGTTCCCGCGTTGCAGTCCGAGGCCGATTCCCAAGCGGGAAGCCGGGGGCAGCGAATCTGGCCCAGGCGACCGCGGTGGCCGCGCAAGCAGCGAACGTTCTCGACGATTGCTTCGTCCATGAATTTGCAGCTGCAGGGCGTATTGATGCTCCGGATCGAACCCGATGAAATCGCCCGGCCTGTGTCAGACGGCTGTTCGAGGCGCACCCCTGAGCGCGCGCCGCCGGGTCACGAACCTGGCATGGTGCCGTTTTGCACCATTGCCCGCCCCACAGGGTCATATAATGCGCAACAGCAGGCTCCGGGAGAGCCCGTTCACTCCCATCGGCGCAACCGCGTCCCCTTAAAATGAACCGACAACCGTCTTCCCGTCCCGATGTGGTCGTCGATTGGCGGCCGCCACGGCGCCCTCCGAACCGACGGGGCCGGCTGCTCCTGCTCGCCGCGCTCGCCGCTGTCGTGCTCGGCGCCAGCACGACGCTGTCCTATTACGTCGAAGCGCTCTGGTACGCCTCGCTCGGCTACGTCGCAGTGTTTTGGACGACGCTCAACGCGCAGGCGATTGTTTTCTGCGCGTTCGCAGCTGTCACTTTCGCCGTGCTGTACGGCGCGTTCCGCGTCCTCAAGCCACCGCGCCTCGGGGAGTTCGCCAGCATCGTCATCAACGGCCAACCGCTGAAGCTGCCGGTTGAACCCGTCCTCAATCTCATCGCACTCGGATTGGCGCTCTTTATCGCCGCCGCCACCGGTGCCAGCATGATGGCGGAATGGACGACCTTCGCGCTGTACTGGCACGCTCCGGCTTCCGCGGTCGTGGATCCCATTTTCGGACGGCCAATCACGTTCTATCTGTTCGCCCTTCCGGTGTGGCAGCTCCTCACCGGATGGTTAATGACCCTCGCCGTCATGAGCTGCGCCGTGGCGATCTTCTTTGTCGTCGTCACCGGCGGCACGCAGATGTTGGGGCGCAAGCGCGTGGTCGACATCGCGACCACTCCATGGCGCGGCCTGTCGATCTGTGTGGGTGTGCTGTGGCTGGTCTTTGCCTCGCGGGTGTACATCGACCGCTTCGATCGGCTGTTCCAGGCCCAGACGATTTTTGCGGGCGTGACCTACACCGACGCGCACGTGACGCTGACCGGCCTGGTCGTCGTCTCGATCGCCCTGGTGGTCGGGGGAGTCATTGCCCTCGCGAACGGCGTCGCCAAACCACGACTGTCCTGGCTGGTGGCGTCGATCGTGCCCGCAGTCGCCTGCTACGTCGGCATGAGCATGATGGGGTGGTACGTCAACAGCTTCATCGTCAAGCCGAACGAACTGGTGCGAGAGCAGCCCTACATCTCCCACAACATTGCCATGACCCGGCAGGCCTTCGGGCTGAACCGGATCGCGCAGAAGCCGTTCCCCGCCGAAGCCGGCGTCGAAGCGCTGGATGCCGCGAACAACCAATCCACGCTCCAGAACATTCGTCTGTGGGACTGGCGCGCGCTGCAGGACACGCTGAGGCAAATTCAGGAAATCCGGACCTATTACGACTTCCCGGATATCGATATCGACCGTTACGAGTTCAACGGGGCGACGCGGCAGATGATGGTCGCGGCGCGCGAGCTCAACATCGAGAAGCTGCCGGAGAGCAGCCGGAACTGGATCAACGAGAAGCTGATCTACACGCACGGCTACGGCGTCACGATGAACCCGGTCAACGGCTTCACGGCCGAAGGGCTGCCGACGCTGGTCCTGAGCAACATGCCGATTCAGAGCACCATTCCGGGCTTCACGGTGACGCGGCCCGAGTTGTACTTCGGCGAGCTCACCAACACCGACGTCTACGTCAAGACCCGGCAGAAGGAATTCAACTACCCGCAGGGCGAGACGAACAACCTGACGTCGTACGAGGGAGAAGGCGGCATCCGGCTCGGCGGATTCGTGCGACGGCTGCTCATCGCGCTCGATCGCGGCGACATCGCGAAGCTGCCGTTCAGCGACGACATCACCCCGGACAGCCGTCTCCTGATGCGCCGCAATATCAACGAACGGGTCGGAACGCTCGCGCCATTCCTGACCTACGACCCCGACCCGTACGTGGTCGTCTCGGATGATGGGCGCATTTTCTGGATGATCGACGCCTACACGAAATCGAACATGTATCCGTATGCGCGGCACTACGTGCTCGGTCGCGAACCGATCAATTACATGCGGAACAGCGTCAAGGTCGTCGTGGACGCGTACACCGGCGCCACGACGTTCTACGTCTTCGACAACGACGACCCGATCATCAACGCCTACCGAGGCGTCTTCCCGACGCTCTTCCGCGACGGATCGGCGATGCCGCCAGGGCTTCGCAAGCACGTCCGCTATCCCGAGCTGCTGCTGAAGCTCCAGGCGGCCGTCTACGGCCTCTATCACATGACCGATCCTGCGGTGTTCTACAACCGCGAGGATCTGTGGACCGTGGCGACGGAAGTCGGAATAAGCAACCAGCGCGAACAGGCGACCCAGGTCATGGAGCCGAACTTCGTGCTGATGACGCTGCCCGGCGAGCATACGCCGGAGTTCATCGAGATCCTGCCGTTTACGCCGGCCAACAAGAACAACCTGATTGGATGGATCGCCGGCCGCAGCGACGGCGAGCATTACGGCTCCTCGCTCGTCTACGACTTTCCGAAGACCCGTCTTGTCGATGGACCGCTGCAGGTGGAAGCGCGGATCGATCAAAACGCGCAACTGTCTGGACAACTATCGCTTTGGAATCAGCAGGGGTCCCACGTGCGCCGAGGCAGCTTGATCGTCATGCCGATCGGCCGCGGATTGCTGTACGCCGAGCCAATCTATCTCCAGGCCGAGCGAAGCCCCATGCCCGAGCTGCGCCTCGTCGTGCTCGCCTTGCAGGATCGGCTCGCGTACGGCCCGACGTTCGAAACGGCAATGGCCGCACTCTTCGGCGGCGCCGCGTCGACGACGAGTACCGCGGCAGCGGCGCCCGCGCCGCCGGCCGGCACGCCGCGGTCGCCAGCCCCTGCCGCGGAGGCGACCAATACGCCGACCGACACCGACGGACTGATCGCCGCCGCGGCGCGAGATCTCGCGGACTATCAGCGTCTCACCGCGGAGGGCAAGCTCGGAGAGGCCGGACGACGGCTGGAAGAGCTCAAACAGAAGCTGGATCGCTTGAACGCGCCGCGAAAGTAGCGCTCGGCTCCGCGTCGCCACGCGCGCCGGGGCCGTCGATGCGGTCGCCGATTTCTACGGAACCTTCTTGAGGTTCGCCCCGGACGCCGTGTGCGGACGCCAGGGACCCAGGCGGGAATAAAAACAAAGCTGTCAACTGTGGGCGTCGGGGCGCCCGCCCGGCAAGGCGCGAGGAGCGCGCATACCGGAACCACGTAATCGACGAGCAACGCAGCCCGGCGGGATGCATCGGCGGCCACAGTGGCAGCCTTATTTCCGCCAGGGTCCCAAGTCAACACAGGTAGAATGACCGGTCGAAAGGACTTTCATGTTCAAAGCTGCATCCCTGGCCTTCGTACTGGTCGCTTCCGTTGCATCGGCGCAGACGACCATCAAAGCGATTCCCCCTCCTGCTGATGTTGGCGCGGCGCCGGCTGATGCGAAGAAAACGCCTTCGGGCCTGGCATCCAAAGTCACCGAGCCTGGCACCGGCAAGACCCATCCGGCAAAAACGGATCTCGTCACCGTTCACTACTCGGGCTGGACAACCGACGGGAAGATGTTCGATAGCTCGGTGTCTCGCGGCAAGCCCGCGACGTTCCCCCTCGACCGCGTCATTGCTGGATGGACCGAAGGCGTCCAACTGATGGTCCAGGGCGAAAAGCGGCGCTTCTGGATTCCCGAAGCGCTCGCCTATCAGGGAAAACGCGACCCCAAAGGCATGCTCGTATTCGACGTCGAGCTGATCTCGTTCTCTGAATCGCCCACCCAAGCGCCGTCCGACGTAAAAGCTGCACCCGGAGACGCCAAGAAGACGCCGAGCGGACTGGCCTACAAAGTCCTGAAACCAGGTGTGGGCGCACGGCACCCGCGATCGAGCACGTCGGTCACCGTGCACTATTCAGGTTGGACGACCGACGGGAAGCTGTTCGACAGCTCGGTGTCGCGGGGCGAGCCGGCGACATTTCCGCTCGACGGTGTCATCGCCGGTTGGACCGAGGGCCTGCAATTGATGGTCGAAGGCGAAAAAACTCGCTTCTGGATCCCTCAGCAACTCGCCTACAAGGGACAGAGCCCGCCGTACGGGATGCTCGTATTCGACGTCGAGCTGATCAAGATCAACTAAGAAGGAAAGGTCAAGCGGTCGGAGGGTGGGTCGGCCTCAGAAGGTCTTGCGTTGCCGGATCCAGGGCCATCAGCTCCTGACGGACCCACCCGCCCCGCTGGGCCTGCCTGACCCACTCGGCCTGCCTGCCCCGCCGGGCCGGCCTGTTCCAGTCGCCGCACCGGGACCCGGTCCGCCGGCGCCGGCCGCCTGGCCTGCCTCGGCAATCAACCGGCACGCCCGCTGAAAACGATCCGACAAGGTGCGCCGCACGGCTTCTGGAACGTGACCGATTCGCGACCAACTGGCCTGCGCCTGGCGCACATCTTCCTGCGCCGCGCGCACCCGACTGCTTTCATCGACCTTGCCGCCGATCGTGTTCGAGGCGAGGGCCTCTTTGAGCATGGCCGCGAGCCGCGTGGTCGGAGAAAGCACCGCGTCATCGCCCGACGATCCGCGAAGCGACGCGGCGAGCTTCTCGACGCGACCAACGATGGCTTCCATCCGCTGACGATTCGCTTCCGGATCGAGATCGGTGCCGGAGAAGACCTCGGGCCGCGCCGCACGCAGCTGCTCGAACGCCGCGGCAAACCGCCGATCGAGCTCCGCAGCGCGACTCGGCTCCACACCACGGGCGGCGATCTCCTGCTGCCAACGCGCCCTGAGCGTTCGAACCCTGGCCAGCAAGTCAGCAGCGGATTCCGGCGTCGCCGACTCGTCGGACGCCGGCGCACTCGCGGCGGCCGCCTCGACCTCCGCGCAGATCGCCTCGCGGGCGGCGACCCGTTCGCCGCGTGCGATTTCGTGCCGCTGCGCGTAGCGTGCAAAGAATCGATCGCACGCCGCCCGGAACCGCTGCCAGACGATCTCCGAACGACTCTTCTTGACGGGACCAATCGTCTTCCACTCTGCCTGCAGCCGCTTGATTTCGGCGGCGGCCGGGTCCCAGTCGGTCGAGTCGACGAGCGCCTCGACCTGGACACACAGCGCTTCCTTCTTCGCAAAGTTCTCGGTCCAGGCCAGCTTTCGCTTGGCCAGATCGTCGTGCCGACGCGAGAAGAACCGATCGCAGGCGGCGCGGAATCGCTCCCACACCGCCTTCTCCTGGCCTCGCGGCACCGGGCCGATCGTTTTCCATTCAGCCTGCAGCGTCTTGATCTCGTCGGCGGTTTGAATCCAGCGCGTCGAATCGCCAAGGGCCTCGACGCGATCGCACAGCGCAATTTTTTTCTTGAGGTTCTCGTCGCGTGTCGCGGCCTCGGCGGCGAAGTGCGCTTCGCAGCGCGCCCACACATCGTCGTGGGCCTTCTTGAAGCGCTGCCACAGCGCATCGCTCTGGGCGCGCGGCACGTCTGCCGCCTGTCGCCACTGTTGCTGCAGATCGCGGATCCGGTGGGCGACCTCCTCCGGATTCTCTTCGGACGTGAGCGCTTCCATCTTCTCGCAGAGCTGTTCCTGGATGCCGACGTTCGCCCAGCGCTGCCACCCTTCGATCTCGCGCAGCGCCTGCAGCTTCGGGGTGAGCGCGGCCTGCGCCGCCTTCAGCCGTCGCATCACGTCGTCGTAGTCCTGTTTGGATGGCAGCGGCGGGACGTGGCCGAGCGCACCGCGAACGTCGCGCAGCCCGCGCTCGGCGGCTTTCGACGATGCGTCGTCATTCGAGGCGAGCGCTTCGACGCGATCGAGCAACTCGTTGACGTGCGCGAGCGCTTCGCGCCTGGCTCGCCGGTCGGCCTCCTTCGCTTCGTGATCGCGCACGGTCAGGCGCGAGTCGGCCGCGGCGAATCTCTCGACGAGGGCCTCGGCGGGCGGCTCCTTGGCTGTCAGGTCGCGCCATTCGCGTTGGGCAAACGCGTGCCGGCGCCGCGCCGAGCGGAGATCCTCGTCGGCGACAGCCGATTCGATTTCAACGACCAGCTCGACCAGCCGCTCGCGTCGGCGCTCGACTTCCTTGCTCGCCTGATCGCTGGCCGCTACGTGAGCCAGCGCCTGCTCCGCCGCCACGCGCTCCGCATCCTGGCGCGTGATGTCGGCTTCGGCTTCAGCGTCTGACCCTCGGCCGGCCTCGGGTGCGAAATCGTCCGCGAGAGGGGCTGCGTCAAGCGGGCGGACGTCGTCGATGAGTTCGGCCGCTTGCGGAGCCTCTTCGGGATCTGGAAGCGGCGGCACCGCGGCGGCCGCGCTGCGCGCCGCCTGATCGTCCATCTCGCGAACGACGACGCGCGCCCGCTTCACCGCGTTCTTGTTGTTCGACCGTTCGGCGACGTGAGCCAGGTCGGCGCGATCCGTCAGGCGATCCACCGCTGCGACGGCGGTGTCCTTGAACCCGCTGTTCAGCGCCACCGCGATGAGTTCTTCACGATCGGTCAGCGACGCGCACGCCGCTGCGCGGATTGATTCGAGCACGGCGTGGCGAGCAATCGACCCTCGAGACCGCGGGTCGTCCACGCGATCGAGCGCACGCTCGGCGACCGAGGCGCGCGTCGCCGCTTTGGCAATCTGTGAAAGGATTTTTGGATCCGACAACGCGCTGACCGCCGCGAGGCTGTCCGACTCTCCGGTCTCTTCGAACGCTTCGAGCGCGATGTCGCGGAGCATCGACGCCGCCTGCGCCCGCACGCCCCCATCGGCGTCGTCGCGATTGACGAGCGCGAGCACCGAGGGATCCATGAGCTTTCCAACTGCGGCGCGACGAACTTTCGGGCTCTCGTCTTCGCGCGCGAACGACGCGAGTTGTTCGCGTTCATCGATCGTCAGGCTTTCGACGTGCGCGAGCCGGACGTCCGGATCGGGATGTTTGGTGACTGGGAGCGAGCGAAATCGGTCAAGAAGCGCCATGGTGTCTCAAGCCGCTAAGGTATCGTGTCATTCTAGTAAAGGCTCGGAGCTTTTTTACGTGCGTCAAGTGGCTCGTCACCTCTTTTGCCGACGTACTCCAAATTTAAGGATCGCTAAGACTCTCGCTCCTAGTCTAGGACCCTGGCGGAATCAAAACTGCCACTGCCTTATTCCCATCCGGGCCCTTAAGGCTTACACTTCAACGGGTTGCAACGAAGTCGGCGGCGGTGGCGACACCGGTGCGATCATCTTCCGGCGGTTGAGTCATCGGTCATGCACCCATCCGTCGGCCTGGCTGATGCAGACCCCACAATCCGAGGTCCCGACTCAAGGTCCGTGATGAGGTTCGACGGCGTCACCGAGCGGCTTCAGGCCGCGCTCACGCATCCCCTTCCCGGAGCGGAGGCTCACGCGCTCATGGCGCCGGAGCCTCGTCGGGAATGGCCCGCCGATTACAACCCGGCACATGTCCGTCACGCGGCCGGCTTGCTCCTCGTCTTCCCATCCGATCAGGATGCGCACATTGTCCTGACCGTTCGGGCCGATACCCTCGGGCGCCACCGCGGCCAGGTGTCGCTCCCTGGGGGCGTGGCCGAACCCGGAGAGACGTACGCTGAAGCGGCGCTGCGCGAAGCGTACGAAGAAATCGCGCTGCCGCCTGGTGCGGTACAGCTCCTCGGCGCGCTCACGGCCGTGGATATCCCGGTGAGCGGTTTCAGACTGCACCCGATTCTGGGCGTCACCAGCACGTTGCCGCTGCTCACACCCGCCGACGGAGAGGTCGCGCGAATTCTCAAGGTCAGCGTGGCCGGGCTTTGCGACCCCGCGCACCGGACGTCGTTGACCCTCTCCCGCGAGGGCAAAGACATCGTCGCCCCTGCGTTTGGAATCGCCGGTGTAAACATCTGGGGCGCCACCGCCATGGTGCTCGCGGAATTTTTGGTCCTGCTCGGCTGGCCCGGCGCGCATGGCGATCGCGCTCTCGTGCCGTAGGCGCACGAACTGACGCTCGATCTGCATGCATGAGCCGCCAGCGATCATAAATATGCGTCCTTCGTTGCAACTTCTGCACGAGTAGGGGATAATTTAACCTTCCGCACCAAGGCAGTATGATTGCGGCTTCCCGTGCGGGGCACGCCGTGGCTCTCGCGAGGTTCGCGTCGGTCTTCGACGCTGAGCTATTCGGAGTCTTTCAAGTTTAAAGGGGGCGAATGATGGGTTCCGGAGTTCTCGGGGAGGCGATCAGCGCAATTCGCGACTGGTCCCTGGCAGAGACGAAGCAGCCGCGCGGGCCGCACGCGTCTGAAACGTTCGGTAGTCTGGTCTTCAACGATCACGTCCAGCAACAGCGTCTGCCGCCGTCCGTGTATCAAAAGCTGCGACGGACCATCACCAACGGCGAGCCGCTGGATTTGTCGGTCGCCGATGCGGTGGCGACCGCGATGAAGGACTGGGCGGTCGAGCACGGCGCCACGCACTACACGCATTGGTTCCAGCCGCTGACCGGCATCACTGCGGAAAAGCACGATTCCTTCCTGAACCCGAGCAGCAACAGTGACGGCAAGGCCGTCGTGGAATTCTCCGGCAAGGAATTGGTCAAGGGCGAGCCCGATGCGTCGAGCTTTCCTTCCGGCGGGATGCGCTCCACCTTCGAAGCGCGCGGCTACACCGCGTGGGATCCGACGAGCCCGCCGTGGCTGTTGTATAGCGGCGGCTCGGTCACGCTCGTCGTGCCAACGGCGTTTGTCAGCTGGACCGGCGAAACGCTCGACAAGAAGACGCCGCTGCTGCGCTCGATGGAAGCGCTCAGCAAGCAAGCGACCCGCGTGCTGAAGTTGTTCGGCTCCTCCTCCGAGCGCGTCGTCGCGACGTGCGGTCCCGAGCAGGAATATTTCCTGATCGACAGCCACTTCTATCTTTCGCGACCTGACCTGATCAATGCCGGGCGCACGCTGTTTGGCGCAAAACCGCCAAAGGGCCAGGAGCTCGAAGATCAGTACTTCGGCGCGATCGCCGATCGCGTGATGGCGTTCATGACGGAGGTCGAGACTGAGCTCTACAAGCTCGGCGTGCCGGTCAAAACGCGTCACAACGAGGTCGCACCAAGCCAGTACGAGATCGCGCCCGTCTTCGAGAACGCCAACCTCGCCACCGATCACCAGATGATGACGATGGAGGTCATGCGGCGATCGGCGCCGAAGTTCGGACTGGCGTGTCTGATGCACGAGAAACCGTTTGCCGGGGTCAACGGCTCGGGCAAGCACCTCAACTGGTCGATGAGCGACGACAAGGGACACAACCTGCTCAGCCCCGGCGCGGATCCCCACGAGAACCTCCAGTTCCTGGTGTTTTGCTCCGCCGTCCTTCGCGCGGTCAACAAGTGGCAGGGTCTGCTGAGAGCGACCATTGCCAGCGCCGGCAACGACCACCGGCTCGGTGCGAACGAGGCGCCGCCGGCCATCTTGTCGGTCTTCCTCGGCGACATGCTCACCGACGTCATCGAGCAGATCGAAAAGGGCGGCGCCACCTCGAGCAAGCACGGCGGCACGCTCGACACCGGCGTCATGGTCCTGCCGAAGCTGCCGCGCGATGCGGGCGACCGCAACCGCACCAGCCCCTTCGCGTTCACCGGCAACAAGTTCGAGTTCCGTGCCGTGTCATCGGGTCAGAGCATCGCCTACCCCAACATCGCGCTCAACATCTCCGTCGCCGAGTCGCTCGACTATGTGGCGACAGAGCTCGAGAAGCTGATCAAGAGCGGCAAGTCGATCGAGCAGGCCGCGGCCGAACTGCTGCCGAAGGTGATCAAGGAGAACAAGCGGATCGTCTTCAACGGCAACAACTACTCGAAGGAGTGGGAGAAGGAAGCAGGCAAGCGTGGTCTGCTCAACCTGAAGAACACGGTCGACGCCCTGCCGCAGATGGTCTCCAAGGACGTCGTCGCGATGTTCGAGAAGTTCAAGGTCCTGAGCGAGCGCGAGCTGCACGCACGCTACGAGATCATGGTCGAAACCTACAACAAGACCGTGAACATCGAAGGGCAGCTGATGGTGCTGATGGCCAACCGCTACATTCTGCCTGCGGCCTTCGACTACCTCAAAGAGATCGCGCAAAGCGTCGCGGCCGTGAAGTCGGCGGGCGGCAAGTCGGTCGAAGGCAAGAAACTGCTCGACAACCTGACGAAGCTGGTCGATGATTTCAAACGTAACGCCGACAAGCTCCAGAAGTCGCTCGAGCACGAAGGATCGTCATCGGAGAAGCACGCCAAGCATTTCCGCGATTCAGTCATCCCGACCATGACGTCGCTGCGCGAAATCGGCGACCAGCTCGAAGCGATCGTTCCCCACGAGAAGTGGCCGCTGCCGACCTATCGCGAGATGTTGTTCATCAAGTAGCCGGCGGTCGGTCGTCGATCGGAGCCGGTCGTGGTCAGTGCAGGGCGTGGCGAGTCATCGTCACGCCCTTTTTTTTCGTGCCGCCCTCCTCGCATGACGGCGCCGGCCGGACGAGGCCGGGTGGCCGCGGTCGCCCTGCGGGCCGAGCCTCTTGCGGCACCGGCCGCACACCGACATACTGATACGGACGCGACCGGCGTCCGCCGGTGCGAGTGCTTCATCTGTAGACGACCGAGCAGCCCAGAGGTCACGATCGACCTCATCGAAACCACGCTCGATGGTCTCGGACCCCGGTGGTTGAGTCGAAGCCTTCATGGCCAAACAGACACCTCGTGAACAGTCACTATTCGATGCCGTTGAGCCGACCGAGACCGCCGGCGGCGGCGGCACGGCGCCACCCTCACCGCCTGCGGGCGGCAACGGCGCCGGCACCACCGATAGCGTCCCTCTGCACGAAGCGGCTCAGGCCCGGTATCTCAACTACGCGCTGTCGGTCATCACGTCTCGCGCGCTGCCCGACGTTCGTGATGGGTTGAAACCGGTGCAGCGCCGCATCCTGTACACGATGTGGGAACAGAGCCTGACCTTCGCCGCCAAACACCGTAAGTGCGCGAAGGTGGTCGGCGATGTCATGGGCAGCTTTCACCCGCACGGCGACTCGGCGTTGTACGAAACGCTGGTCCGCATGGCGCAGTCCTTTTCGCTGCGTTATCCGCTCGTCGACGGGTCGGGGAATTTCGGATCGCTCGACGGCGACAGCGCAGCGGCGATGCGCTACACCGAATGCCGCCTCGCCGCGATCAGCACCGAGATGCTGTCAGAGATCGAGCAGACGACGGTGCCATTCCGGCCCAACTACGACGGCACGAAGACCGAACCGGTCGTACTGCCGGCGAGGATTCCGAACCTCCTCGTCAACGGCGCGTCCGGCATCGCCGTCGGCATGGCGACCAACATTCCGCCTCACAATCTCGGCGAGATCTGTACCGCGCTGGTCAAGCTCCTCGACAACGAAGATCTGACCACCGCGCAGTTGTGCCGATATGTCAAAGGACCGGACTTCCCGACCGGCGGACAGATTCTCAATTCGCAGGACGAGCTGAAGGAGATCTACCAGACCGGCTCCGGCTCGATTCGGCTGCGCGGCACGTGGGAGCTCGGCGGCGAGACCAGGTCGACCAAAACCATCCACATCGACAGCGTGCCCTACCTGGTCAACAAGTCCCAGCTGGTCGAACGGATCGCCGACGTGGTGCTCAGCCGCAAGCTGCCGCAACTCCTCGACGTCAAGGATCTGTCGACCGAGGACGTGCGAATCGCCATCGAGATGAAGAAGGACGCCGACGAGAAGATGATCATGGCGTATCTCTTCAAGCACACGCCGCTGCAGGTCAACTTCGCCGTCAATCTCACGTGCCTGGTGCCGGACGGCGCCGACTCGGACGTCTGCCGGCCGTCGCGTCTCGATCTGAAGCAGATTCTGTGGCACTTCCTGCATTTCCGGCTGGAGGTCGTGACCAAGCGTCTGGAGCACGAGCTTGCCTCCCTGTCCAAGCGCATCCACCTGCTCGAAGGGTTCGAAAAAGTCTTCGATGCGCTCGATGAGATCATCCGGATCATCAGGAAGTCCGACGGCAAGGCCGACGCGGCCGAAAAAATCATCGCTCGCTTCGCGCTCGACGCCGACCAGACCGACGCCATCCTCGAGCTGAAGATCTATCGGCTCGCCCGCCTCGAGATTCTGATCATCCGTCAGGAACTGGAACAGAAGCGAAAACGCGCCCGCCAGATCTCGGTCCTGCTCAAGGATGAAGAGAGTCGGTGGGCGCTCGTACGCAGCGAGCTCGAAGCGATCCAGAAGGCTTACGGCGACGCCAAGGCCGACAAGCGGCGGACCACGATCGAAAGCGACACGGACGAGCCCGAGTACTCCGCCGACGATTTCATCGTCGAGGAAGACAACATCGTCATTGTGTCGGGCGACGGCTGGGTCAAGCGGCAGAAGGAGGTCAAGGACATCTCGACCACCCGGCTGCGCGAGGGCGATTCCGTGCTGGCGGTCATGGCCGGGAGCACGCGCGCGACCTGTGTGTTCCTCTCCAACTTCGGCGTCGCGTACACGAGTCGGTTGATCGATATTCCGGCGTCGACCGGTTACGGCGAACCGATTCAACGCTTCTTCAAGCTGCGGGACGGCGAGAAGATCGTCGCGGCGCTCAGTCTGGACGCACGCGCCGTGGGCGACATCGCGCCGGCGGCGAAGACGCCCGACGAGCCTCCGCCGGTGCACGCAGTGGCGGTCACGAGCGACGGATACAGCTTGCGGTTCGGTCTGCAGCCGTTTGTCGAGCCGAGCACACGTACGGGCAGGCGTTTCGCACGGCCGACGGAAGGCGCGGAGATCGTGGGCGTGGCGAGAGTCACCGGCGACGAAATCGTGATCGCCGCGACGGCGGAAGGCCGCGGCCTGCTGTGCAAGCTCGCGGATATCAACTTCCTGTCCGGTCCAGGCAAGGGCGTGATCTTGATCAAGCTCTCTGATTCAGATCGGGTGATCGGATTCATCGCCTCGAGCGGCGATCGCGATCTGCTGACGGTGGAGACGACCCGCGGTGCCGAGCAGACGATCAGCACCGGCAAGTACGAAGTGACCGGCCGAGGCGGCAAGGGACGCGAACTCCTGCAGCGCGGCCAATTCACGCGCATCGTCAGGCCGGTGCCGGAGGCGCCGGCGCCGCTCGGCGACACATAACGTCAGGGTGTAAGTCCTCGCACGGGCCGCGATCGAGGGGCGCGTGAGGACACTGGCCGCCACCCTTTTGGGCTTTGCCCGGTGTACTCGCTGGTTGACGTGAAACTGCCCCCCGGGCGATTTTGGCGGTCCGGCACGGGCAAGATGCACTACAATGACGTGTCGGTTCGCCCGCGACCGTCAGCTCGACCGCTGCGCAACTTTGCTGGAATCTCCAGCGGCTGCGGCCGATGCCCCCAATCAAAGCGAGCAGAACAGGCCTCACAGGGACGCTGATTTGCCTCATCCACATGATCGTTTGAACATCGCCGTTTTCATCGACTTCGACAACATCGAGATTGGCGTCAAGACCACGCTCGGCCAGCAATTTGACATCGGCGCGATCCTCGACGCCATCAAGGAACGGGGCGAGGTGGTTACCAAGATCGCCTACGCCGACTGGACTCGCGCCGGCGAGCACAGCCGGATGTTGACGCAGCATGCCATCCGGCTGGTGCAGCGCAACCTGACGCCCGGTGGCGACAAGAACGGCGCCGACATCAACCTGGCGCTCGACGCCCTCGAGATGGCCTTCACCCATCAGCACATCAACGCGTACGTGATCGTCGGCGGCGACAGCGACTTCCTGTCGCTGGTCGAGAAGCTGAAGCAATACGACAAGAAGGTGTTCGTGGTCGGCGGCCGCGCCTTCACGAGCGTGATTCTGCAGCGCAACTGCCACGAGTTCATCGCGTACGAGAACCTTTCGGGAGTCAGGAAGCAGGCAGTCAAGAGCGGGCGGCCGATGCCGGTGTCGGCATCGCTGCCGATTGCCCAGGCGGTGCCGGTGGTGCGGCGCGCGCTGAAGATTCTTGCCGATCGCGAAGTCTCTCCGCAGACCGGCCTCCTCAAGAGCACCCTGCTGCAGCTCGACTCGACGTTCTCCGAGCGCACCTACGGCGCCTCCTCATTCCTGGACTTCGTCGAGAAGCTCTCGCAGGCGGGATTGGTTCAGCTGAAGCACGCCGGGCGCAGCGTGATGGTCGAGCTCGTCGAGGGCGCCGAAGTGGTCGATCTGAAGATCGGTGTGACATCGGAAGCGGAGGGCGCCGAACCAAGCCCGATACCGGCGCAGGAGTCGGTCGGCGAAACGATCGCGGCTCCAGCGCCGGGCGGTTCGAGCGTGGGCGAACTGCGGCCCACCGACGCCGGCAGCGAGACATTCCGGACCGCCGAGCAGCCGCTGCCGTTCGCGGCGCAGCCGATCGCGGCGTCCGCCGTGGTGCCCGTCGAGGCGACAGAATCGCAAGCTGATGGCGTGATTCGCGTCGGCGAGATTCTGAAGGCCGCGACCAATGCGCGTTGGCCGATGTATCTGCGCAACGTCAAACAACTGCTGCGCGCGGCTGACGGTGGATTCGACGAACGCCGCTACGGCTTTGCGGGGCTGGTCGAGCTCGTACGCGGCTGCCAGAAGGACGGGCTGGTGCGGCTCGAACGCGATCGCCGCGGCGGGTTGCGCGTGTTTCCGGGACCGACACTCCAGCGCGTTGCCCCGACTCGTCAGGAATCGCAGGAGGCGTCAGAAAGCCAAATCGACGCCCGCGCCCACTCGCAGGCGCACATGCTCGAGCCTGGCCGAAAGTCTGGGCATGAGATCGATCGGGGATTTCAGCCGCGTCCGTTCGAGACTGCCCCGAGCGACAAGGTCGAGGCGTCAGAATCCATCGATGTCGACATCATCGATACCGAGCCGATGCCAACCGTCGATCCTACGGCGGAGCTCCTCGGCACCGCGTCGCGGCGCAGACGTCCGGCCCGCGCGACCACGCTCACGACAGCGCGGGGAGGGCCTGCTGCGGCCAAGAAACCCGCGGCCAAGAAGCCGGCGGCGCCGCGCCGATCGGCGCGTGCGAAGACAACCTCCAACAGCTAGCTCGAAATCTCACACATGGCGAACGGCCCGGGACGATCTCGTCCCGGGCGGTTTCGTGTTTCGTGGACCCCGGCCGCAACCACGATCGAGGCACCCGGCCGGAATTTCCGGTTGTCAGCGCTTTTCGTTCTCGAGAAAGTCCAGCCATTGCTTGACCAGCGCCTGCTTGGATCCGTTGGCCTTGGCGTACTGGGCGACGTAGCCGCGCGCCAACGCGAGATCTGCGGTCGGACTGATCACGACGGTGTGATTGTTGTTGTGCACCTGAAAGATCCATTCCATCGCCAGATAGAGCAGATCGGGTTCGGCGTGACCGTCTGAGATGTAGCGATCGAGTGCGCGACTGGCTTCACGGCCTCGGCCAAGCGTCGCATACGAGAAGGCGAGCGTCCGCGAGAATCGCGTGTCGGACGGCCACCGGCCAACCGCCTCCTCGAGAATCGATCGGGCGGCCGTAAAATCCTTGGTACGAACGAAGGTGTCGGCCAGCCACTCGTAGATCTGGGGCAGATCGCTGCCATCCACCAGCGCCGTCTGCCATACGTTGGCCGCTTCAGCCACGGCCCCGCCTGCGGCCAGCGACGCACCGAGATACGTCAACGCCGCCGTACTGTCGGCGTCGGGACGGATCGCGCTTTTGAAGTGGGTGACCGCGCCGGCATAATTCGCCTTCCGCAGTTCCGCGAGACCGAGCTCGAACGCGGGCTTCGTGCTGGCCGGCACTCGCTGCATGAACTGCTCGAGCGTACGCGACGCCAGCGCGTCTTCACGGGCGAACGGACGCGATAAAGTGCCTTCGTCCACTGGAAGGAACAGATCGAGGCTGGCCGACGGGGCCGGCGTACCCGCGCCTGCGGCCGACGTCATGAGCACGGCCGGCGGCGCAATCTCGAATCGGCGGCTCAACGTTTTGATCGGCCTTCCGCCCGACGTCAGGTTCGCTCGCAGGATGTACTCGCCTGGCGGCAGCCTGGACACCGACAGGATCTGGGTGAACAACGCGCGGTCGCCGCCGGCCACACGACGCGCCACGTCGGCGGTCAGCAGGGCAGGGCCGTCGGGACTCGACGCGATTTCATACGTCGCCGCAACCTGATCGACGCGCCCGCCGTACGCCTCGAGATAGCCGTGCAGCGAGCCATAGCTGACCGTGTAACCCACCGTCGGGCGCAGCAGCTCGCTCGTGTCGATCGGCCCGCCCACCATCAAGTCGCTGAGCGAGAGCTCCCCGATACCGGACAACGTAG
Source organism: Acidobacteriota bacterium (assembly GCA_040007095.1). Classification (GTDB taxonomy): domain Bacteria; phylum Acidobacteriota; class Vicinamibacteria; order Vicinamibacterales; family CAVVIG01; genus JBDTVS01. The sequence goes on along the minus strand of JBDTVS010000023.1, from coordinate 8,784 downwards.
CGTGAATCACATGTTCCACGCTGCCGATTCGATCGCCTTCCGCGACGGCAAGCTTGAGTGTGTACTCACCAGGGTCGAGACTCGCCCCGCCCGAATACTGAAGCGCCCCTGGAACGCCGTTCATGACCGGCGTCAGTACCGCGTTGATCGTGCGGGTCTCGATGCTCTTGCCATCGCGATCCATGATGACGTATCCGATCACTCCCGGTTTCGGCCCGGTGTAATCGCTGCCGACTTCCGCCCGTATCAGCAACTGCACCTTTCCCTGCTCCGGTCCCCGCAGCGCGAAGCTCGCGACACGAAGCGGCAGCGCCGACATCAGCAGCGGCGCCGTCAGGCTGGCGGTGATGGCATCGCGCACCGTGCGCGGACGATTCAAGTCGGCGGGCACGTTCAGCAACTGCCGGCGCGTGCGGACCGTCGCTCCCCGCCGGGCGACGTCGATATGAATCGCGCGATTCTTGCGGTCCCGGTCGGCCGACTCGGATTCGACGCCAAGCAGGTAGTAGCCCGAGAGCTCCGCTTCGATGTGCGCAAACAGCTGGCTGCCGGTGCCGTTGACGAGGAACAGGGTGCCGCGGGCGTCGGCGGCGAGCTGTTCGAGGCCGTCGTTCCGCAGGTTGATCGAGGGCTGGTTGACCGGCGTCCTGGAGCTGGTGATGTCGAAGAGCTGACTGTCCAGCTTCAGCGCGTAGATACTTGTTCGCGTGGCGGCCGCAAGCGCGCCGAGCTCGCTGGTGAGGCCGTTGTCGCGTACGCTGAAACCCTCCGACATCAGGATCAGCGTTTTGGGTCCGTCAAGGACCTTCATCGCGTCGAGCACGTCGCGCAGCGCCCGGATGGTCACGTCGCTTGATCGTCTGAGCTGATCGGCCAGTGTCGCGGCTTCGGCGTCGACTTCCTGCCGGCACTGCAGCATCGCGGCCGAGCCGGCCCGCAGGCCTGCGCATTCTCGCTGATAGACCGACTCGGCAGTCAGCCGGTTGCCGTCCGCAATCTCGAACGCCTCGCTGGGGGTGACGGTCTGGTTCGTGAGCTTGATGCTCTCCCGCTGCCCTGCCATGCGCCCGATCGCCTCTTTGAGCCTCTGGCGATCCGCGATGAACGGCGTCGCGGGACCGCCGAGACCCAGGCTGACGGCGGCGACGCGATCGTTCGGCGACAACCGATCGATGAAGGCACTGGCAGCCGCGAGGACGGCCGCGGCCCCACCGGGCCGGATATGCGGCTCGTCGATCACCAGGGCAATCAGTCGCCCCCCGGTCGCGTTCTCGTTGGAGCTGTACCCCTCGGGCACACGCATCACCGGCTTTGGATTGGCAGGCTCAGCGGCCAGGGGCACCCACTCAGCGCTGACCACCGTTCGCGCCTTGCCGTCGACGCGAACCGTGAAATCGGCCGGCATCAGCCCGCGCAGCGGCTTGCCCTGTCCATCAACAACCGCGACGTCGATCGAAGTGACCTCGACCGACGACCGAAAGCGTGGAGGCTGTTGTTGCGCCTGCTGTGCTACCGCAGATGCGCCGAAAATGCCGAGGAGGCCGAGCATCACGAAGCCCGACCACCGGGCACGCCGGCCGGCCTGGAACTGCGCCCGGCGGACTGCGGCACGAAAGATTCGCAGTAGGATTCGCAGCCTTGCCCCCGATGCCTGCCGGCCTGGAGACCGCGTGGCCCTCTCGGACGTGTTGGTAATATCGCCGTCGCGCGTGTGGTGCATCATTTGGCCGCCGATACTCGATATCCTTGCCGCGCACGAACCTGATACGGACCGTCGACAGTCACCTTGATGCGACGGAACGCGTCGTCGTGAGCGTTCTTGGTCGGAGGATAGCCGAGGAGATACTGCTGCGACAGCTCGTCGAGCAGCTTGTCGAAGGCGTCGTGCAGTTCGTCGATGCTTTCGGTGAACAACGCCCGGCCGCCGGTCGGACGGGATAGCCGCTCCATGACCCGCTTCAGCGGGTCGAGCGTGACGCCTCGACCTTGCCCGATCATGTACAACGTCGCATCGCTTGCCTGCAGGCGCTCTTCGACGTCGGCGATCACCGAGTGACTCCCCTCGTCCTCGCCGTCTGTGAAAACGATGATGGCTTTGCGACCCGCCTGCCGGCCGGCCATGTCCACGGCGCGCAATATCACGTCGTAGAGCGCAGTTCCCCCCCAGGCGGCGAGGCGATCGACCGCCTTGGCACGATCCGCGGGCTGCGTCGTCGCGCGCGTCAGCGCGAACACCGTGTCGTTGAAGCCGAGCACCGTCACCTGATCGCGCGCCGGCACCGCCTCGAGAAAAGCCTTCACGGCGCTCTTCAGCTTCGGCATCGCCGCCGCCATGCTGCCGCTGATATCCACCGCGACGATCAACTCGAGCGGCACATCCTCTGACGCAAAGTGGGTAATCGTCTGCCCGTGGTCGTCTTCGAACACATGAAACGCCTCGCGCGGCAGCCCCTTCACGTAATGGCCACGATTGTCGACGACGGTCGCCGTCACCTGCACGACCTCGACATCGACCTTCTCGGTGTATCCCAGTTCCTTGGTGCGGACGTTGCGCACGATCCGCGTGCCGCCGGAAATGTTCGCGACCACCCGCACCTGATGCGCGACGACGGCGGTGCCGACGTCCCGGGTGCATTCATACGGCGGCACAGTCACCGTGCAGACCTGCCGGCCGTCCACGAAGAAGACGACGCTCGACGCGGCGGCCGGAGGATCGAGATCCGCATGGAGCACGACCTTACCGCTGATCAGGGTCCCCTCGACCGGCGACGCGATCAGCATGCTTGGCTGACCTGGCGCGGTTTGACCCAGGACCGTCACGGTCGCCATCACGAGCAGCAGGCTCGTGCCCCAGTGACCAAACGCCGAGCGCGAACCGACGGGGGCGTCCATCACTGTCCGAAAGGCACCAGCGGGCCGTCGGCCGTGGCCACGGCAACGTAGTCTTCGATTCGTTCGCGAGGCACGGCCTGCGCGGTGCGAACCAGTGTCAGCCAGTCGTTGAAGTCGGTCGGGCGGGCTTCGTCGATGAAATCCTGCATCGCCGCCGACAACACGGATTTCGCCACAGCGGCCGGCAACCGCAGATCGCGGAGCATCACCGCGATGTGCAGGTTGAGATCCGCGACCGTCGACGCCATCAGGCCCAGCTGGGGCCGCCCGACCAGCGACCGCCACTGATTGGGCGACGCCAGACGTGTGCAGAAGCATCCCGACGATGCCAGCGCAGACATGCCCCACGCGCTGAAATCGTCGATCGGCGCTCGTCCGAGAAACAGCAGCTCGGTCATCGAGAACAACGAGCCTACCCGATCAGGGTCGTTGACGACTGTCCATTTCAGCGCACGCCGCCGCCACCCGTCCATCCGAATCTCGGCGGCGATCTCATCGGCGGTCGCGCCGTCCTCCGCGAGCGCCGCCACGCGCGCATCGCCGCGCGCCACCGCCGCGGCGATGGCATCGCGGTCGCGGTCGTGCAGGTCGAAGGGGTTCAGCAGCGCCACGGCCACCGCGAACGCATCGCGCTCGTTCGATGAAAGCGTGGGCGCGTCGATCGCGCGATCGCCGCTCACGCGCCGCAGCGAAAGTCCCGACAGCGCGATGTCCAGTCCCAACAGCGAACCGGTGACGTGCCACGGCACGCCAACGGCAATGTCCTGCCGCGGTAACGCCCACGCCGTGCGGAGTCGCCGGCCGTGCTCGACGGGACTCGAGCCGAAATCGTGGCGGCGCATCACCGTCCCGGTCAGCAGCACCGGGCTGTCGGCGTCGGAGAGGGACACGGCGTAGGTCCAGGCCATCAAGACGCCGGCCAGCGCATCCTCCTTGCCCTGCGCGAGCGCCTCGTCAAGCGAAGGGCCGCCCTGCTTCTCGCGAATACGGCGGAGCCGCCGCGCCTCGGACGCCGCGATGTCGACCCGATAGACGTCGCCTTCCCATTCCACCCGGCTCGCGGGATCCGGCGCGTGTCCGCGCACACCGGCGACCGCCTGCAGGATGACTTCCTCCAGATCCGGATCTGGATCTGGCTCCGCCGGATCGGACCGCCCGCCGCCGGCCGGCTCCGGCTTCGGTGACACCACCAACGCGGGGCGAAGCTGCTCACGTATCCACGTCGCGATCGCGCCGCCATACCGGCCATCGCTGTTCGGCACGTTCGCCAGACTGGCAATGAGCGCCTCGGCCTCCGGCAGGTCGAGCGTATGCACGCTGGTCATGCGCGCGATGAGCGCAAGGGCGCTTTGAAACTGGCCGAGGGCGACAAACATCCGGCGACTGTCGAGGGTCGCGAGCTGCTGGGCTCGCCGCGCGGCGGTGACGTAGACGGCCGGATGTCGAACGCCGCAGCGCTCGAGCGTCAGCAGCAGCATGCGGAAGCGCGGGAACGCGCGAATCGCGACGAGCGCTGACGTGGCAGCGGCGGCGGCCGCGTGCCCGAACACTCGCTGGCCGAACTCCAGCTGGTCCAACCGCTCGCCGCGATCGCGCGTGTCCAGCGGCACAATCATCCGCGCCAGCCACGCGGCGTCGACCGGCCCATCGTCGAGCGCCGAAGATCGAAGGCGTGGGGCGCCTTCGGGCAGATCGCCGCTGTTGAAAATCCAGATCCACTCCGAGCGGAGCGAGGGCGCCGCCGGCGACCCATCGGATTCGACCCGGACGCGCGCGAGGATCGACGCGATGTCGTGGAGCGGCCGCGTGAATGGAAGCCTCGCCGGCTGCCACTGGGGAACGGCGGTGCGATTGACGTCGACCAACGCCTTGAAGCGTTTGATGCGCGTCAACGGATCCTTGATCCACAGGCCGAGCGCAAATGCGGCGCGCGGCGCGTCGAGCTCGGCAATGGCATCGTAGAGATACGCCATCCGCCCCTGATCCTGCTCGAACAGCACGCGAATGAACCGCTCCGGACTGTCGCTTCGCTCACCGATCACCGCGGCCCACACCTCGGCGGCCGCATCGCCGCCCGAGACTACGATGCGGTTCATACGCACGTGCAGGCTGCTACCTGCGGCGGCGAACGCGGCGGCGGCGTGTTCGTACAGCCTGGTGATCGCGGCCGGATGATCCAGAAAGAACTGCAGCGTCTCGTCGTCGAGGCTTGCGAGGCCGTAACAAAGATGCGCCGCCCGAGGGTCGGCCATAATCGCGGCGACGATCTGGTCGGGCGCGACCGGGCGATGGAACACCGCCTGCGACCACGCCGCCGCGGTCAGGGGAATCGGCACCGATTCGGCGGTCGCACCCGGCGGTGCGGAGGCACTGGCGCGGCCCTGATGCAGCTGCGAGGCGGCTTTGGCTCGCGTCGTGTTGCGGTCTTCCGACGCCTGATGCGTGAGACGTGCGAGCTCCGAGACGAATCGGGCGCGATCGGGTACGGGCGCAATGCCAAGCGACCTTGCCATCGCCACCGTACCGCCAGGCACCGGTACGTCCTCCGACACCGGACCGGCCGCGCCAGCGCGCCCGGAAAATGCCGCTACAATCGAGAGCGTCAGGAAGGTCGCCAGGCGCGGCATCATCTTCACTACTTCTCTACGGGGCTGAATTATATACATGGCACCCTCGAACTACACCGCGAAAGACATCACCGTCCTCGAGGGTCTCGAGCCCGTGCGGAAGCGTCCCGGGATGTATATCGGCGGCGTCGGCTCAGCTGGCCTGCACCACCTCATCTGGGAAGTTCTCGACAATTCCGTCGACGAGGCGATGAACGGCCACGCCTCGAACATCGGCGTCACGCTCCACGAGAACGGCTCGTCCATCACGATCGAGGACGACGGCCGCGGCATCCCGGTCGATACGCATCCCTCGACCAGGAAGAGCGCGCTCGAGGTGATCTTCACGGTGCTCCACGCCGGCGGCAAGTTCGAGAGCGGCAACTACAAGACAGCCGGCGGACTGCACGGGGTCGGGGCCAGCGTCGTGAACGCCCTGTCGAAAGATCTCGTGGCCACCGTCAAGCGCGACGGCATGCAGTGGGAAATGCGATTCAAGCAGGGACACCCGGTCGGGGGCCTGCGGAAACTCGGGCCGGCCCGCGGCAGCGGCACCACGGTCTTCTTTCATCCCGATGCCGCGATTTTCCCGAAAATCGAGTTCGACCCCGCGATCATCAAGGAACGGCTCGAGGTCATCAGCTACCTGCACAAGGGCGTGAAGGTCGTTTTCGAGGACGAGTCGTCGAAGGAGCGGCTGGTCTTCCAGCACGCCGAGGGGCTCGTCGATTACCTGAAGAAGATCGTGGTCGTGCGGGGGGCCAGGCCGGTCCACGACGCGGTGTTCGTCCTCAACAGAGACGACGGGATGCGGCTCGACTTCGTGCTGCAGTGGACCGAGGCCACCGACGAGCACATCCGATCGTACGTGAACGGCATTCCGACCAGCTCCGGCGGCACGCACGAAAACGGTTTACGGGCTGGTCTGGGCAAGGCTGTGCGCAACTTCATCGAAACGCACGCGCTGTCGCCAAAGGGCGTGTCGATTGTCGCGGAGGACATCCGCGAAGGCCTCGTCGGCGTGCTGAGCCTGTTCATTCAAGAGCCGCAGTTCCAGGGACAGACGAAAGATCGGCTCAACAATCCGGAGATGATGTCGGCGGTCGACGGCGTCGTGCGCCCGGCGCTCGAGCACTGGCTGAATCACAACATCAGCGTGGCGGAAGCGATTGTCGCGCGGATCATTCTCTCGGCCAGAGCGCGCGAAGCCAGCCGCGCCGCGCAGGCCGAGGTGTCGCGCAAGAGCGCCACCTCCGGCAGGCTGAACCTTCCCGGCAAGCTCAGTGACTGTACCAACCCGACCAGCGAGGGCAGCGAGCTCTTCATCGTCGAGGGCGATTCCGCGGGAGGGTCGGCGAAGCAGGGGCGCGACCGCGTACGGCAGGCGATTCTCCCGCTGCGCGGCAAGGTCTTGAACACCGAGAGCGCGTCGCTCGCGAAGGTGCTCGAGAATAAGGAACTGGCCGACCTGGTCACGGCGATCGGCTGTGGGCTCGGCAAGAACTTCGAGCTGGCGAAGCTGCGCTACGGAAAAATCATCATCCTCGCGGACGCGGATTCTGACGGCAATCACATCGCCACGCTGCTGCTGACGTTCATCTACCGTCACCTGCCGCAGTTGATGACGAGCGGCAAGGTGTTCCTCGCGCAACCTCCGCTCTATCGCATCGACATCGGCAAGGACACGTTCTGGGCCCTGGACGACGGGCAGCGGGACGCGATCCTCCGTCAGCACGCGAAGAACGGCCGGGGCACGCCCGAGATCACCCGGTTCAAAGGACTCGGCGAGATGATGCCGAAGGTCCTGTGGGAGACGACGCTCAATCCGCGCACCCGGCGGCTGCTGCGGGTCGAGGTGACCGATCAGATTGTCACGGACCGCGTGATGAACGAGCTGATGGGCAAGGATGCGTCGGCGCGTTTTCGGTTCATCATGGACCGCGCTGACGAGGCGGAAGAGCTCGACGTCTGAGTGATGCCTCCAGCCGTTCGTCTCTTCGTCACCGGCGGCACGTTCGACAAGGCCTACAACGAGCTCGACGGCACGTTGTTCTTCGAGGACACCCACCTCCCCGAGATGCTGCGGCTGGGGCGCTGCCGGCTCGAGCTGTCGATCCGCACCTTGATGATGATCGACAGCCTCGACATGACCGACGCCGATCGCGCGCTGATCGTCGAGCAATGCCGCACCGCCGCCGAGCGCCGTATCGTCATCACCCATGGCACCGATACGATGGTCGAGACGGCGCGCGCCCTCGCGGCGGCGTTCCCGCTCGACGGCCACAAGACGATCGTGCTGACCGGCGCCATGGTGCCGTACGCGTTCGGCAGTTCGGACGGATTGTTCAATCTCGGAAGCGCGCTCTCGTTCGTGCAGCTGTTGCCGGCCGGCGTGTACGTCGCGATGAACGGGCGGTGTTTCCCGTCGGACCGCGTGCAGAAGAACCGCGAAACAGGCGTGTTCGAAGAAATCTGATTAGGCCTCGATGCGTTCCAACTGCTGCAGGTGGTTGATGTGGTGGCCGGCCATCTGGTGGATAACCCAGTCGACCGTCAGTTCGCCGTACTCGGAATGGGAGAACCGGATGGCGCGCTGAGCCGGCGTGAGGCTTTGGAAGCACACCAGGTTCATCTGCGCGGTGGCAAGGAAGGCGTCCGCGGCCTCACGGCCGCCGAGCCTGGCGTCGAGCGATATCCAGTCGTCCTGATCGAACGCCTGGGCGACATACGCGGGCGTCGAGACCGCCATCCGCGCCCGACTGCCCAGTGCCAACTCGGTCTGCGCCAGATGCGTCAGAACCTGGCGCGCCGACCACTTGCCCGGCGCGTAGCTGCGTTCGAACTGCTCGGACGTCCAATCGCGTATGAGGTGCCGAATCCGCTCGAGGCTGTCGCGAATCGCGTCGAGCGCATCGCGGTCGCCGAGGTACTTCGTGTAGGGCGTGATCGGTGCTGGCATCAGGTTCTCCGGGCGGCTCTCCGGGGTCTTCGAGAAGCGCTCAGGGCGTGACCTGGACGATGGTCCTGGCGCTGCGGTGGCGGTGCAGCATCTCCGCCATCAGCTTCTTGCTCAAGTACACCTTCGACTCCGCGTTGTCGGCTGGGTCGCGATCGTACTTCACGACCTCGAAGCGCAAGTGATCGAGCGTGCCGCGCATTTCGTAGAACTTGTTCTTGGTCTTGACGACGATTTCGCTGAAGCCCTGCTCGATCGCCCACACTTCCTGCTGTTCGGTGAGCGCGCGGAAGTGCCCCTGGCCGCGCCAGTCGCGGCGGGTGCCGCCGA
>JBDTVS010000022.1:0-25521 GCA_040007095.1 Acidobacteriota bacterium | reverse complement strand
GCGAAATGCAGTACGAGGACACGTACCGGCTAGCCTACATCCGCGGGCCTGAGGGTATCATTGTCGCGCTTGCCGAGCAGCTCGGCTAAGGCGTGACTGGTAGCAACCGCGCGCCCAGGCTTCAGGAGGGCCGGCAACCATGGCAGTAATGAAACCGTGGCGTGGACGTGTCACGACAGCTCACGTCGCCTGGTCTGTTGCGTTGATTCTGGTGCTGGCCTGTGCGTGGCTCTTCGTGCGGCCGCAACGATCCCGCACCGTGAATGGCGGACCAGCCGCGACTGCTCCGCGGGTCGAAGGCAAGGCCGCGGAGAGCACGTCCTCGGGACCGGCGGCCGCCGCCCCGGTGCCGGTGCCGCTCGCACCGGGACTGACCATCGTTTCGGTCGCCGCCGACCGCCTCTACGGCGATCAGCACACCATCACCGAGGTGACATCGGTGACCGCCGACGCGGTCACGTTGAAGGTGTCGCTCGATTCGGGCCAGCGGGGACGGTTCGACGGCACGCTCCTCCTCAGCCGGCCGGAAATGGCGGGATCGCTGCACTACAACAAGATCATTTATTCAAACTCCTCCAATACGCGTCCCCGAATGGGCTCGTACCTTGGGCCCTCGGCAAAGGTGATGACTGAGTTGAAGGGGAGGGGTAACGCGACGTTCTTCGATTGGCGCGAGCCGCGCACCCAGGCCCGACGGTTTCAGACCGGCGGCGGACCGGAGATGGCGGTGGTCAGGGTCAAGACGCTGGCCGAGGGTCCAGCATCGTTTCCGGTGCTCGTCAACGGCCGATTGACGCGGCTCCCGGCGATTCATGTCCGCGGCACGCTCGAATACGATTTCGGCGGTCCACTGACCGATGTCGAGTTCGACTTTCTCGACAGCGTGGAGAACCCGCTGACGCTGCATCGCAAGGAGCAGGAACTGGTGGGTGACGTGACGCAGATCTGGCTGCCGGCCTCTCCCTCCGACGAGCGCGTGGAGCGGCAGTTGCGCGACACCGGGCGGATGGACGTATACGGAATCTTCTTTGATTTCGGTGCGGCGACGATCAGGCCGGGGTTCGAGAAGGTGGTCGAGGAAATCGCCGACGCGCTGAAAAGGAATCCATCGTGGGCGCTTCAGATCGATGGGCACACCGACAACATCGGTAGCGTGGCGGCGAACCAGGCGCTTTCCGAGCGCCGGGCGGCAGAAGTCAAGAAGGCGTTGGTCGAGACATACAAGGTCGACGCGGCCCGGTTGACCACCGCGGGGTTCGGCGCATCGCGGGCGAAGGACAGCAACGACACCTTAATCGGCCGGGCACGCAACCGCCGCGTGGAGCTGGTGCGCGGCACGCACTGACGCGGCCCCCCGCGCGTCAGCCGCGATTCGGCGCGCCTTCGCCTACCGCCGCGAAGACTGCTCCGGTGATGGCTGCCGTATCCGCGGGTCGCCGGCCCGAGCACCGGAGCAGGTTGATTCCGAGGTCGGGCCAGGCAGCGTTGGGTGAGTCGTTGGTCAGCGCCGTTCGCGCCCGCTGCAGCACGTCGGAGAGCAGCTGGTCGTTGGTCTGCGAATCGGTCAACAGCACGACGCGTTCGAGCGCCACCCGCCGCATCAGCAGCGACAACTCGTAGATGACGCCCCGATGCGTTTCACCAAACCCGCGCAGGTCCATCAGAACCACGTCGGCGGCGCAGGCGAGGCGTTCCACCACGCCAGGCCAGGTTTCGGGCAGGCAGTACCACTCGTTCAGCGGAAACCGGCCATCGATCGCAGGACGTGCCGGCGGCGCCACGTCAAGATGCCGACGTATATCGGCGTCCGTCGCGATGAACTGGCGAACGGCGCGCCCGAGGAGGAAATTCTCCAGCGCCGCGGCGCCGACGGTCCGCAGGGCGACATCGAGGCCCACCACCAGGTCGACGATGCCCGCTCGACGCCAGCCGTCGTCCAAGGCGTCGAGCAACCAGTTACTGACTCGCTGAGGGCCGAACACCCGGAGCAGCAGCAACCGCTTCGGCGCGGCTCGGCGCGGCATCATCCTTCGCCGGCCCAGCAGAGCAATCAAGACAGAGAGGGATGCGGCAAACGGCAGCCACTGCCACACCGACCAGCCGCTGGCGGAGGGGAATGTGCTTGGCACGAGCAGACACAGCGCAAAGTGCAACACCTCGTCGGGCGCCAGCCCGCGCTGCTTCCAGTCCATGAGGCGCCTCATCCCCGGCCACACCGCCAGCGCCAGCAGGCCATTGAAACCGGCCGACCCGACGACGGCGAAAGGGCCCTTCGCCAGAATCCCGAAGACACCCATCGCGAGCAGCAGCGCGCCGAACCGGATCGGTTGGCTTCGCCGGATGCCGATGGCCGCGAGAGCGGTCCCGACACCAAGGGCGATTGCGCCAGCGGCCAGCACGAGTGTCAGCGACGGGTCTTCCCCACTCGTGGTATCGATCGCCATCAGCCACGGCAGAGCAGCCAGCGACAACACGCCAATGAGCGCCAGCGCCGGCACAAAGCCCACGAGCAGCGCCCGCGCCGTTCGCGGGACCAGAAGCAGCACGGCAATCAGCTGCGGCGCAATCGTCGTGAAGGCGTAGAACACCAGCGGCAGCGCCTCGTTGGCGCCGAGGTCGTTGGCCAGGATCATCAGCAACACCGCCGACCAGCTGATTGCTGTCGCCAGCGTGACGCTCCAGCCCAGGCCGGCGAACGTGGACGCGATCACGAACGCGGGGAGGCTGCTGATGTAGCCGTTCAGCAGTCCGCCGTCTCGATCGCGATAGGCCGACATGGCCATCGAGAGCGCGATGTAGACGATGCCCGCCGCTGCAAACGCCGTTCGCATGGCCAGCGTCTCGCGCCGCGCCTCTTCAGCCGGCTGCGAGCGAGATGGCCCGTCGATGTCCGCCGCGTCCGACCAGCGAAGCGTCAGTGGAGTGTCGCCGCGTCCGGCGGGCACAGTAGCAGTCGCCGAGTCCGGTTCGAAAGGGGCGCCAGGATAGATGGCGCCTCGGATCATCCGCGCATAGCGCCAGCGAAACACGGCGAACAGCGCCAGAAAAAGCAGCGGTGCGGCTGCGGCCGCGAGAAAAGCGACCAGGTAGACGTAGGGTGTCATGGCGGTCCCGCCCTACTGGCGGTGCGCGTCAATAGGACAGACGAGTGTGGATACTGTACACGGACACGCGCGCGTTCTGCGCCGGCAGTTCTTGCCCTCGCATGTCTGGACGACAGGATAGGATTACCCGGGGGGGCCCGATGGCCAATCAACGAAGTCACGTCTTCTCCTTTGGTCCTGTCGGCACGATGACGGGCGGACGGGAGGAGAAAGAGAGGCCGAGCCAGATGATGCCCTGCCACAGCCACAACGCCAACGTGATGACGGCGCTCCGCGGATATCGCGTGACGCAGATGCTCCATGTCGCCGCAAAGTTGGGTGTTCCCGACCTGCTCGCAGACGGACCCCGGACCGCGACGGCACTCGCGCGATCGGCCGGAGCGGATTCCGCCGCACTCTATCGTCTCCTACGGGCGCTGGCGTCCGAAGGCGTCTTCCATCAGGACGCCGAGGGAAACTTCAGCCTGACGAAGGAGTGGCAGGGCTTCGGTCGAACATCGATGGCTCGGCGCACTCCGCGGCGATGCTGTACGGAGAATCGTTCTGGTGGGACGCGTGGGGAGGTTTGTTCGAGTCAGTTCGAACCGGCGGGACGGCCTTCGAACAGGTACACGGCGTGGGGTTCTTCGAGTTTGTCGAGGCCAATCCCGATGCTGCGAGTGTGTTCAACGCCGCCATGCAGTCGATGACCGCCGAGCGGGCCGCCGCGATCGCCGCAGCGATTGACACGTCAGGATGCAGGAGCCTGGTGGATGTCGGCGGTGGTCACGGCGCTTTTGCAGCCGCGATCGCTCGCTGTCATCCGGCCGTGGCCGTGACCTTGTTCGACCGACCATCGGTCGTCGATGGTGCGCGCTCGACGCTGTCCAGTCTCGGTGTCCTCGACTGCTGTGGCTTTGTGATTGGCGACTTCTTCGTCTTCGTTCCTGGTGGCGCCGACATCTATACGCTCAAGGACATCGTCCACGACTGGGACGATGAGCGGGCACTCAGAATTCTGACGAATGTCCGAGGTGCGATGAGTGGATCGGCACGCCTTCTCGTGATCGAGCGCATCGTCCCTCCCGGAGGCGAGCCTTCGGTGAGCAAGATCGTCGATATGTCGATGCTCGTCTTGACGGGTGGGAAAGAGCGAACGGACATGGAATACCGCGCGCTTCTGCACTCCGCTGGATTGCGCGTACGCCGCGTCACACGGCTTGACCAAGAGACGAGCATTATCGAGGCGGAAGCCGCAACGCGGTGAGTTCGTCTGTTGATGTCGAAGAGCGACAGCATGGGATTGGGGGTTCGCCGGGTGGTTCGGTCTGGACGTCGGCGCAGTCCGGTGTAGACGCGGACCCGACCAGTCATGAAGGATCGGGCTGACTGAAGGATGATCGGCAAAGCGCGCGCAGCCGGTCGAGCATCGTATCCGAAACATCGAGAGCGATGCCCTGCGCGTTGGGATGAATGAGCTCGACGAGGGTCAGCAGGCGACCATCACCACTCCCAAGATCCAAAACGCGAGTGACCAGCTGGGGGAAGGAACTCCAGCAAGGTTGCTTCACCTTCCGCCCGGTGGGGAATTGCGTCGGCTGGGGCGAGGTATGCCAGGGCGTGTTCTGGTCATCCCCAGAGATGAACGCCGCTGCGTCGTTCCAACGAACCCCGCTGGCCTCCTTTTCGTCGGCTGCGTCACCCCAAAACCGACCGGACACACCTTGCGGTTGTTCTCCGATGTATCCCATGCAGCCCGAACCCACCCGCGTGCCTCGAGACGCCGACGCTCCGGATAACTGACGTCCGCCTCCGATGTCGGTTTTCGAAGGCCAGAGACCCTTCCTTTGCACAGGCGCGGTACGCTTCTCCCGCACCCCGCCGCGCAGACGCCCCACGAGTGTGCAGTCTCTCGTTTACGGTGACACTCGAACCTGAACGGTCTTCGCGAACGTCTGCGGCGTATCGCTGCTATCCTTCATCGAGATCGTCTCCGTGATCAAAGCCTCCCTGCCAGTATTGGGGAGCGCGTACCAGGCTTTGAAGACCATTTCGACACCTGCACCAACCTGCGACACGGCGTTGGTCGTCGAACTCACAATCGCTGAGTCATAGTGCTCGACGTCGCCGCTCGAAGGCGTCGTCACAATTCCGCTGCTGGCTTGTTCGACCTTGGCGGTCGCCGATGTGATCGTCACCGGAAACGTGAGGTTGTTCGAGCTGTTGGTCGCATTAGCGTTGAATGTCAACACGATATCGTAGGTGGTGATGAATTGAAACGGCAGAACGTCGTCAGGCTGATTGTTGCCGCGCACGACGCGGTAGGTCCGGCCGTCCGTGCTGGCCACAGCCGTGCTCGGATTGGGTGTTATCGTCGCATCGACGAAGTTGTCGACATTGAATGACGAGCTAGACGAGGTCGGCGACTGACAACCAATCGTTCCCAGTGTCGCCGCCGCGATTACCATGGCACAAGTTAATCGCATCATGCTGCTGTTCTCCCCAAGCGCGTCATTAGAACGTCGTGCCAACCGCGAATTTGAATCCGCGATCCGGCTGGAACGAGTCACGATAGACGTTGACGAAATAGATCAGTCGAAACGGCACGTTGAGCATGGGAACGAGCACGCGCAGTTCGCCTCCACTCGACGTCCGCATGGTTCGAAGGTCGATCCGGTCCTTCTCGAGGAACGCCTGGCCGGCGTCGTGGAACGCGAGCAGCCGCACCGGTCCGAGCACATCCCAGTAGTACTCGGCGTTGAACAACACACTCTTGTTGCCTCCCAACTCGCGATTCTGCGCGTCGATCGGTCCCACGGTGCGAATATCGACGCCGCGAATCTGATACTCGCCGCCCAGAAAATAGCGGAGGTAGTACGGCAGGGTGCTCGTCGTGCCGTATGCATGTAGCCAGCCCAGTTGTCCGCGAATACCAAACCCAGTCTGGCGCGACGTCGGCAGCCACCAGATCGCCTCGGTTTCAGATTTGAAGTAGTCGTAACTACCGCCGAGACGGGTACCCGCGAGCTGCAGCGAAGCGGTCAGCCGCTTGCCGCTGTGCGGCATGATCGGATTGTCGACGGTGTTGTAGATGAGACTCGGGGTCACTCGACTGTCGATGTGCCGGCCATTGTCAGTATACGGATTGAACAGCGGCGTGCCGTTCGCGGCAGTTCCGCCGGTAGTGGCATTGAGCAATTCCTTGCTGATATCGACGTCGATCACTTCATAGGTGTAGCCGATGGACGCTCGAGTGAAGTGCTGAAATGCCCGTCCGACGGTCACGGTGGTGCCTTCTCGCACCTCGCTGTAGCCGACAGTCGACGTCGACGTGTTGTAGTCGTACTTCCGCGAATAGAGATTGATGCCGCCAGAAATGGGGCGATCGAACAGATATGGCTTGCTGAAGCTGACGTCTAAGACGCTGGCGCGCGATCCCTTCTGGGCGGTCAACGACAGGCTTTCGCCACGGCCGAGAAAGTTCGATGTCGTAAACCCGACGTTGCCAAAAAGGCCCTCATACTCCGACACGCCAGCGCCAAACGTCACCGAATTGCGATTCTGCTCCTCGAGCTTGAGCGTGACGTTCACGTGATCGTCGGATCCGGGCGCCTTCTCGACGGTCACGTTCTTGTGGTCCTCGACTGGCTTGAAGTAGCCCATCTGATTGAGACGCCTCACGCTGTATTTGAGCGCCTCGGTGTTGAATACGCCGCCTTCGACCAGAGCCAGCTCGCGTCTGATGACGGCGTCATGTGTGACAGTGTTGCCGCTGAACATCAGGCGGCTGATGAAGAATTGCCTGCCCTCCTGGAATTTCATCGTGACATCGACGATTCCGGTGCGTCCGCCCTCATCTCGTGGCTTCAAGTCTGGATAGGCCGTGAACTCGAAATATCCACCGGCGCCGTACACCTCACGTGCTTTTTCGAGCGCCTTGCGCAGGTCGTCCTCGCGGTAGATGTCGCGCGGCTTGATTCGGGCAAACAGGGCCTTCAACGCATTCGTGTTCATGACGGTGTCGCCCTCAAAGGCGAGCTCTCCGACCTGATACTGCTTGCCTTCTGATACCGGTATGCGCAGTTCGATCCAGCGAATGCGTCGGCGCACGTCGTCGCTGACGCGCCTGAATTCAGGAACGCCGACCGATGTGGTGACATAGCCGTGGTCCCTGTAGTACTTCTGAATGAGGGCGGCATCGTCGTCGAATTTCGCATCCTGGTAGGTGTCGGCATCGTGCAGGAAGGGTGGCACCCACCACGCACGAGGCTTGGTCGACTTGAGCTGCTTCAAGAGCACGCGGGAGCGCACCGTCCGATTCCCCGTGAACACAACGCGTGTCACCTTCAATTTCGGGCCCTCATCGAGATGGAACGACAGGCCGATCAACTTCGGACCGCCGGGCATCTCTCGGACCGTGTGCGTCACCACCGCATACTGAAAGCCCTTTTCGTGCATGAGATCGCGCACGATCCCTTCGACTTTGCGAATCATCCCGGCATCGACGAAGGTGTCGAGGCGGACCTCTGCGCGCTCCTCCTTGAGCTTCTCGTCGATTTCCGACGTCTCGATCGCTTTCGAGCCGGTGTAATCGACAATCTTGACGCGCTGTCGTTCTGACAGATTGAAGATCACGTGCTTGCCGATAACGCCGTTCTCGAACGGCACATCTTTGACCTCAATCCAGAGGTCATCCAAAAACTCCGTCGTCCATAAACGCCGGAAATCGTCGCGGAGCGCGGCTTCGTCGTACGGGCTCCACTCGCCGACCGATGGTCGACTCGGACGGGAATGGATGTAGTAGAGGTAGGTCGCCGGCTCCACGACGGAGGCGTTGTTCTGCGTCGGAAAGGCGATTTCAACGTATCTCAAGAGCGGAGGTGAGTCGGCCGGCGGCAACGGCACAGCAGCGGATTGCCAAGAAACCGCCGCCGCCAGGGTCGCGAACAGGACAAACATCGGAAACTGTCTTATTCGACGCGAGCGATGTTGTTCTTCGGCGACCGAAGTGAGAAAAATATGTGGCGACTATGGTTCGTCGACGTCGTACAGGCGTGTGACGGGCGGCATGCTGCGCCGCGAATCGGCCAACGCCAGGGTGACGATCGGACGGCTGCGCTCGCGCCTGGCGATGGCAGAGGTGGCGACAATCGATCGGGCGATGGTCATGGTCAGCTGGACTCCGTCTGAAGTTCAGACGCGAAGGATGTTGCAGGAGTGTGACCATTCGTTGAAGAAAGTCGTTCGAGCCGACCCTACCGAAGTCGCTCACGCCGAAACGACCGAATCGAGTCAGATCAGAGAAGCGCGCTCCTGCCGCACAATAGGAGGAGCGATGAGCATAGAAGCGCGTCGGCGTGGCCGTGTCTTGATCGTCGAAGACGATCCCGCAATCCGAGAACTCGTTAGCGATCAGCTGAGCGTCGCTGATTTCGCCATCGACGAAGTCGCCGATGGTCGCGACGCGCTGGAGCGAGCGCGCGCCGAGGAGTATCTGCTGATCATCCTCGACGTGATGTTGCCGCATCTCGACGGCATCACATTGTGCCGGACGATTCGTGCGCAGGGCGTCAACCGCGACACACCGATTCTGATGTTGACGGCGCGGGACACCGAGTCGGACAAAGTGCTTGGCCTCGAGAGTGGCGCCGACGACTACCTGACGAAACCGTTCGGAACGCGCGAGCTGATGGCGCGCGTGGTCGCGATCCTGCGTCGCAGCCACACCAAAGCCACGGACGTCAGCGACCGATTGCGCGTGGTCGTGACGCGCGACGTGAGGATCGACTCGCATTTCCGGGAGGTCAAGGTGCGTGGTGAAGTGGTCGAGCTGACGAAACAGGAGTTCGACGTGCTTCACTTGCTGGCGAGCCGGGCCGGCATCGTGTTCACTCGGGAGGCACTCCTCGCGCGACTCTGGAACGGCGATGCGTTCGTCACCGAGCGCACGATCGACACGGTGATCAGCCGCATTCGAAAGAAGATCGAGCAGGACCCACAGGATCCGGAGCTGCTGCTGACAGCGTGGGGCGTGGGCTACAAGTTCGCCGACCCGGACTGAGTGCACGGGTGCCCTGTTGTTCGGACATCCCCCCGGCGTTCATCCGACTTCCGCGCGGCGGGCTTCGGCGTCGTCCTTGCAGACCCGCGACTCATGCCGACAGAGTCTCATGTCATCGTCATCGAGCCCGAACGAGCATTGCTCGATGCGATCTGCTTCCACTTCCAAATGACCGGATATGCATGCCTCGGGGTCACGAGTCCCGATCGCGCCGTGGGCCGGCTGTCCGAACGGCGGGTGGATCTCGTCGTGATGGACTTCGGAGCCGACGGTCCGCCAACCCGTGAACTGCCACACCCACTCGCAAAAATGTTGTCAGATCGAACGCGGCTCCTGCTGCTGGCGAGTCGCAAGGACGACCCGCGAGTGTTGACCGCGCTCGAACGGTACGCAGACGATTTCGTCACGAAACCGATCAACGTTCCGGAACTCCTCGCGCGCGGCCGTGCGTTGATCCGACGCACCCGCCTCGCGGACCCCGGTAGACAGCCAGAAGTGGTCACTCGCGGCAGTCTGACGCTGGATCCGACGCGACGGCGGGTTGACATCGGCGGCGTCGAAGTCAAGATGACCAACAGGGAGTTCCGGCTCCTCTACACGCTGGTGTCTCGTCCCGGCGTCGTGTTCACCCGTCAGGAGATCCTCGACACAATGTGGGGCAGCGACAGGCACCTGACCCCCCGGTGCGTCGATGCATTGGTCAAGCGGGTGCGGCGGAGAGTCGCGGCGGTGTCGCCGGTGGGCGTGCCGCTGCAGACTATTCGCGGCGTGGGCTACAGGTTCGCTCGCCGCGGCTCCGCGCCGGCGCGGTCTCGAACTGCCGTCATCGCAGCGTCGCACACGACCAGCGTACGGTGTCGTCGCATGTGACGAAGGCGCAGCAGCAGGGGCTCCGACCAGCTCCGGATCACAACGCCGTACTGCAGAATCCTGGCCGATCATCATCGTGCGGAAAGGTCAGGATGAACTCCGTACGGCCAGGCCGACTGTGCACGGCGATATGGCCGCCGTGCCGATCGACGATCGCTTTTGTGATCGAGAGGCCGAGGCCACTTCCCGGCGAGCCGGAGCGTGAACGGTCGGCCTTGTAGAAACGGTCGAAGATCTGGGCAAGGTGCTGCGTGGGAATGCCCTCGCCGGAGTCGATGATCGACAGGCGAATAGTGCCCGGCGCGAGGCTGGACGCAAGCGTGATCGAGCCACCATCTGGCGTGTGTCTCAGCGCATTGGCCGCGAGGTTTTCGATCGTCTGCTCAATCCGGTGCGGATCACCGACCATCTGGTCTGCCTCCTCGCCGACATCAACCGTGAATGTGATCCGCCGGGCGGACGTCTCGACTTCGTGCCGCGCGACCACGCGCTCGAACACGCGGCCGATCGCGAAGACCCGCGGCTCGAGTCGCATCGCCTGATCTTCGAGCCGCCCCAGTTCCAGCAGGTCCTTCACGATGCGATCGAGACGAAGCGTCTCTCGCTCCAAGGTCGCGAAGTAGCGTTCGCGCTTGCCCGGTTCGAACGTGTCGCCAGCCATTCGCAGCGCCTCGACATACCCGCGCATCGCGGTCAGCGGTGTTTTGAGCTCATGAGAAACATCCGCGAGTATCTGCCGGCGAACGCGATCGGCTGTACGCAGGGACTCTTCCCGGGCGGCGAGTTCGTCCGCCATCAGGTTGAATGCCGCGGCCACGTGTGCGATTTCGTCGCCTCCGCGCACCGGCGCACGCGCTGCCAAATCACCCTTTCCGAGGCGCTCCGCCGCCAGTTCGAGTGCTTGAAGCCTCCGGCGGGCGGGCCGAAAGATCACCATCGCGGCGATCGCGGTCGCGAGCGCCAGAACGATGATGTTTGGCACGGCGAGACGGAGCAAGCGCTGCCGCACGGGACTCGGCGGACCCGGTGGTAAGACGATCGTTCCGCGTTGTTGGCCGGCGACGTAGATCGGCGCGGTGCGGATCGCCACTACCGGCTGGCGACGTATCACCGCCTCGAGGGCCGCGCGGGTCGCCTCGTCGAGCGGCGCCGCCCGACTGGAGAGAATGTCGCCGTTGTCGATGACCACATACAGAGGCGGCGCGGTATCCGGCGATCGCGCCATGATCATACTGAATATGGCGGCCTGGAGGACGAGAACGGCCACAACGAGCACCACGAAACTGATCGCGATCCGCCAGTAGAAGCTTCGATACACTGGTCAACCTCTTTTCACCACGGCGCCACCGTCGTGCAACAACTGTCACGTTCAATGGCAGTCATGACTCATCGAATCGCTTGCGTGATTGTGTTGGCTGTCGTGACGGTGATCCAGGCACGCGCCCAGACTGGAACCTCTTCCCAGCCTCAGTCCGCGAACGCAGCTGCCGACTTTCCAGAAAAGCCCCCGCCGGACGAACGCGGCGGGACCGCCGCGTTCGTGTCGGCCAACTTCGGGATGAGTGTGACCCCGGACGCGACGGCGCCGATGGGCGATCTCGACGCCGGATTTCGGATGTCGAAGCATTTGTCCATGTTCGGTGGATACGGTTTGGTTCGCAATCTGCAGCCAGCAACTCATCAGCCGTACGTCGACATCGCCGTCGCGCAGATCGCCAGGCGGCAGATCAGCGTGACCGGTGAAGCGCGCGAATCGGCGCAGTACGCGTGGGGCGGATTGCGTCTCGACCTGCCGACCTCGTGGCATGCCTCCCCCTACCTCATGGCCGGCGCCGGCTGGGTGCGGTCAGCGCCGTCGGCGCAGTTCACATACGGCGCCGGCAGCGCCACCGTGAGCGGTAGTACCGCGACCACTGGGCAAGATGCGACGTCAGACGTTCTGTCGACAGGCGTATTCGTCGGAGACGGTTGGAACGCCCTGATGTTCCGGTGGGCGGCCGGCCTCTCGATTCCGATCCGAGGTCCGTGGGGCATCGACGCCCGATATCGTTGGTCTCGGATGTTCGCAGCCAATCCGGTGACCGCGCAGGGACTCACCGTTGGCTTCACCTATCGGTTCTGACTCGATTGCTCCGTGCCCGCGCGCGCACGCCACGCTCGCCACTCTGGCATGCCCTCGTCGAGCGCACCGTCTCACACAAACGTTGCAGGTCAGCGACGGTGCGACGAAATAGTTGTGACATCGCACCACGCCCGGACGGGCGATTGCGGCACGGCTTGTGCCGTGACACGTCAAAATCGTTGACTTTACAAAAATTAACCTTCGGGGCCCCGTTGCTGCGCCATAGTTCCGCCGTGCCGCAATTACCCCGGCGTTGCGCAAGACCTCCAGCCAGCCCTTCGCCACGGGCTGCCAGGCCCGGCCGGACGGTTGCCGTTCGCTCGCGTCTTGTGCGGCCGCTTCGATTGCGTGGCGACGGGCGCGCTCATGGATCGTGATCGCGAACAGCCAGCAATTCTCCTGGTGGACGACGACGTGGAGCTCTGCCAGATGATGGTGGAGTTCCTCGGCCATCATGGGTTTCGAGTCTCGACCGTCCACGATGGACGGTCCGGGCTCGGCGCGATACTGAAGACGGAATGGGCGCTGGTCATCCTCGATGTCATGCTGCCGATCATCGACGGTTTCGACGTGCTCCGACAGATGCGACGCCGGACAAAAGTGCCGGTGATCATGCTGACGGCCCGCGCCGAAGCACGCGATCGCGTCACGGGGCTCGACGAAGGCGCTGACGACTACCTGGTCAAGCCCTTCGCCGCTTCCGAGCTCCTGGCGCGCATCCGCGCGCTATTGCGGCGAGCAGGCCAGACCGGTGCCTTTGTCCCGCTGCGCCGCGGCGTCGAATCCGGTCACTTGCGGCTGGACGTCGACGCGCGCGAAGTGCGCTGTGGCGACGCGGTCATTGCGCTGTCCGAGAGCGAATCGGCCATCCTCGAGGCGCTCATGCGGGCAACCGGGCGAGCGGTGTCGCGCGACGAGCTCGCGGCGCTGCTGTATCAACGGGAAGCGACCCCCTACGAACGGTCGGTCGATGTGCATGTCAGCCATCTGCGCAAGAAGCTCGAGCCCTGTCGGCACGCGACCATTCGAAGCGCGCGCGGCGTCGGCTACGTGCTTCCGGTAGGCACCTAGCCAGTGCGCTCGCTCTACGTGCGCATCCTGCTCGCGCTGGTCGGCACCGTGCTCGCCTCGCTCGTGGCTTTTCTGGCCACGTTTTTCGCGATGACCCGACCGGCGCAGGTGCGCCTCCTGCGCCAATTTCAGGCCCGGCACATCGAGGAAGCGATCGCCACCTACCAGCGCGGCGGCGTGACGGAACTGTCCCAGTATCTCGAGAGTCTGAATCGGACGTGGACAGGCGCCACACACTATCTCGTTGATGCCAGTGATCGCGATGTCGTATCCGGAGAGAGCCGATCAGCTCTCGTCCACGCACGGCGGGGATCTCTCGGCACCCCGCCCGAAATCGACGGCCGCCTCATCATCATCGAGCCGACACAGAACGGTCCGTACCGCCTGGTTTCTCCTGCTGCCGGCACCGCCCGGCGCGCGCCGGACGCCGCCGCCCGCCAAGGGCCAGCCGCGGATCTGGATTCTGGCGGATAACAACCCGATGCCGGTCGACGTTGTCACGGGACCGAGCGACGGAAAGGTCACGGCCGTCACCGTTGACGATGGCTCACTCCAAGCCGGCACCCCGGCCGTCGTCGACCTCGCCACGAAGCCCTCCGCCTGAGCCGGTTGAGCGTCATGAGTGGATCGGCACTTATCGAGTTCGACAAGGTCAGAAAGATCTACGGCACAGGCCAGGCCGAGGTCGAGGCGCTCGCCGGCATCGACCTGCAGGTCCGCGAAGGCGAGTTCGTCGCCGTCATGGGCCCGAGCGGGTCCGGCAAGTCAACCGCGATGAATATTCTCGGTTGTCTGGATCTGCCGACGAGCGGTGCGTACCGTTTTCGGGGCGTCGATGTCGGCGCTCTTGATCGCCGTCAGCGCGCGCTCTTGAGGCGCTACTATCTCGGGTTCATCTTCCAGGGCTTCAACCTGTTGAACCGTACATCAGCGCTCGAAAACGTCGAATTGCCACTGATGTACCGGGGTACGCCACGGGTCGAACGCCATGCGCGCGCACGGGCGGCTCTGGACAGCGTGGGCTTGCTGGGCTGGGAACACCACACCCCGAACGAGCTCTCGGGCGGCCAGGCGCAGCGTGTCGCGATCGCGCGAGCCATTGTCGCCGAGCCCTCCGTGCTGTTTGCCGACGAGCCGACCGGCAATCTCGACACGGCGCGCAGCCAGGAAATCATGGACCTGCTGGCACGATTCAACCGCGAACGCGGCATCACCATTCTGATGGTGACGCACGAGCCGGACATGGCGTCGTACGCCTCGAGGACGATCAAGTTCCGCGACGGTCAGGTCGAAAGCGACGAGCGCACACACTGATGCTGTGGAATGCCCTGAATCTGGCACAGCGGGAGATTCGACGAAACGTGCTGCGTTCATCGCTGACGACGCTCGGGATCATCATCGGCGTCTCCGCGGTGATTATCATGGTGACGCTCGGTAATGGCGCCACGGCTGCGGTGACGGCGGACATCGCGAATCTGGGCAGCAACCTGCTGACGGTCATGCCGGGACAGCGTGTCGGGCCGGGTGGTGCCTCTGGCGGCGCCAAGCCATTCAAACAGCGCGACGTCGAATTGCTGAGGCGGGACGTCACTGCGGTGGGCGCGGTCGCCCCGCTATCGAGCCAGGGCATGAGCGTCGTCGTCGGCAACAAGAATCGTTCGATTTCGGTCACCGGGACCACGAATGAGTACTTCGTGTCCGGCGGCTGGCAACTCGCGAGCGGACGCTTCTTCAACGAAGGCGAGCTGCGATCCGGTGCCGCGGTCTGTGTTGTCGGGGAAACCGTACGCAGGGAATTGTTCGGAACACTCGAGATCCTGGGCGAGCGCTTGCGACTGCGCGCGGTCTCCTGCGAGGTGATCGGGCTGCTCCGGTCGAAGGGCAAGAATCCATTTGGCATGGACCGCGACGACGTGGTGATCATGCCGGTGCGGACGTTCCAGCGCCGACTGTCCGGCAGCGATGACATCAACCAGATTCAATTGTCAGTGCTTGAGTCGGTCTCGACGGAAAAGGCGCAGCAGGACATCTCGCGGTTCATGCGTGAGCGCCGGCGCCTGTCCGACGGCGATAACGACGACTTCAGCATCATGGATCAGAAGGAGCTGGCGTCGACGCTCAGCGGTACGACGCGGACGCTGACAGCGCTGCTGGCGGCGATCGCTGCGGTGAGTCTGCTCGTTGGCGGCATCGGGATCATGAACATCATGCTGGTATCGGTCACCGAACGGACGCGCGAGATCGGTATTCGCCTCGCCATCGGTGCGCTCGAACGCGACGTTCTGACCCAGTTCCTCGTCGAAGCCGTTGTCCTGTCGGCGTTTGGAGGCGCCATCGGCGTCAGCTTCGCGCTGGTCGTGTCGTCGCTGGGCGCCAAGGCGCTTGGGTTGCCATGGGTGGTCGACGTGAAGATCGTGTTGTTGGCATTGCTGTTTTCCGCTGGCGTCGGCGTCGTGTTCGGGTTTTCCCCGCTCGGCGAGCCGCGAGCCTCAATCCAATCGACGCGTTGCGCCACGAGTAGCGGCGTCGCGGCAATCGCGCCTACCGCCTTTCAGGCGGTAGGCGTTCAATGCGTGAACGCGATGTAACCGAACAGGACGCTCAGCGCAACGAGCCCCGCACCGGCCGGCCGGAATATCCAGGCGCGTTCGAGCGAGATCCGCCGTTCGATCTGGTCCAGGTGGATTTGCGGGAGCACCATGATCCGCAGTCCTTTGATGGCCTGGCCCCAGCCGACAATCGTCACCACCATCGGCAGGCCTTGCCACACGTTGTGGAACGAGACGATGATCGCGCCAAGCAGGAGATTGACGACGCCGTCGACAAACGCGCCGGCTTTGCCCTGACTTTTCAGCAGCAGGAACAGCTCTGCCCAGGCGCGGGGCTGCACGATGTGCGAGAGTCCGAGCGCGAAATACGTCAGGGCCGCAAAGATCTCGGCTGCTCTTTCCACTTCAGCTTCCCTTCAGGTCTCGCTCATCACCACGCGAACGCCGCTGAACACCTGCACATCGCCGGCGCCCATGGTAGCGCGTTCAACCGATCGCGGGAGCCTGATCGGCGCAGCGATGCCGAGATAGAGCGCCTCGACGAGGCTGCAGATACATGGGGATGAAGCGAGGCTCGTCGCGGGCGCGCGGAAAAAGCGGAGCGCGCAGATTCAAGTATGATTCACTCCGGCGTCACTAACGGACGCTGCGGAGGAACGAGACATGGCGCGAGTCACCAGGCGGGGATTTGTCAAGACGGCGAGTGGACTGGCCGCGGCACCAGCGCTGGCAGCCGTGGCGGCGCACGCTCAGGGGCCCGCGCCCGACACGGGGAACCTGCGGGTCGAGAAGGACATCGTATTCGGCAAGGGCGGGAGCACCGATCTCACGCTCGACGTGTACCAGCCGCCGACTGGCGTGGCGCCGAAGCGCATGGCCATCATTCATCTCTTCGGGGGCGGCTTCTTCGTCGGCAACAAGAACGCCGGCTACATCATCAACGACGCCAAGGCGCTCGGGGCCAGAGGCTACACGAACATCTCGGCCAACTACCGCCTCCAGACGCAGGGTTCCTGGCCCGCGCAGATTCATGACGTCAAAGCCGCGATCCGATGGACTCGCGCGAACGCCGCTCGCCTCGGCATCGACGTCAACAGGATCGCCGTCGCCGGCTACTCGGCCGGCGGCATGCTCTCGCTGATGGCAGCTGGCACGAACGGCAAAAAGGAGTTCGAGGGTGACGGCGGCACCCCCGGCGTCAGCTCGGACGTCAATGCCAGCATCGGCGTCTATCCGCTGGCGAGTGCTCAGACGGCGAGAGGTCTCTTTCCCGAGGGCCAGGCGACTCCCGAGAACATCGCCGCGGCGTCGCCGACGACCTACATCAGCGCCACGTTCGCGCCCACGATTTTCATTCACGGCACCAAGGACGGAACGGTCCCGGTACAGTCGAGCGTCGACTTCTTCACGAAGCTCCATGGCCTCGGAGTCCCGTCGACGCTAACTCTCATCCAGGGCGCCGACCATGCGTTCGACAACAACGCCCCCGACGCCGTCGAGGTGATGGCGGCATCGATCGATCTGTTTCTCGATCGACTGCTGATCAATCCGAAGCCGTATCCCTCGTTCGGCGGCGGCGGCGGCGGCCGCGGCGGCCGAGGAGCCGCACCCGGACGTCGGGGGCAGTAAACCGCTCTTTCGCTGGCTTCACAACAGTTCCGCGACCTGTAGAGCGGACGCTTAGGGCCCGCGGCCCTTACTGCTCAGTTTGCCGTTCACCACCGAGCACACCGAGTGCACCGAGCAAAAACCTTGGGATTCTCCCGGTGGCCACGGTGACCTCGGTGGTTGACCTTGACCTTGAGACTGAGACACTACCGGCGGGCGGGTCAACAGGTGGCCGGGTCGGGAGCACCCGGCCTACGACAGGGCGAACACCCGCAGGTTGCCGCCGGCCACGATCCCGACAAACTGCTTGCCGCTCCTGGACGTGTAGGTCATCGGGTTCGCGTTCGCACTGCCGCCGTTCCCTGCTGTTGTGAGCGGCTGACCGTCGGTACGGCTTTCCCACAGCTGCTTGCCGGTCTTCGCATCAAACGCGCGGAAGCGTCCATCACCGGTTGCGCCCACGAAGACCAGGCCCCCGGCCGTCACCGTCGGGCCGGCGCTCCCGCTGTTGCCGAGCAGCTGCTTGTCCGCAGGCATGTTCAAGCGAAGGCCGAGCACGGACTTCCACAGGATCTCGCCGGTGTTCGCATTGACCGCAATCAGCTGACCCCACGGAGGACGCGTGCAGGGCATGCCGTTCGCCGTGAACGAATGGAACGGACCTTTGCCGGCGGTCGGTTGCGCGGGATTGGGCGGAGCATAGAAGGCGCGGTTGTACGGCTGCCTGGATCCGAAGCTGTCCGGCCAGTTCGCGATCTTCGGCGTCTGCCGTTTCGTCACAGGGTCCTCGACCATTTCGACTTTCTCGACCCAGCCCGCCAGATTGCCTGACTGCGCGTTGACGTACACGATCCCGTTCGGATCGGCTGCCGCGCCGCCCCAGTTCACGCCCCCGGTACCGCCCGGCAACTGGATCGTGGACTTCGGCGGAGCACCGTCCGCGTGATACATGAACGGCGTGAACGGACCGAGATTGATGAAGCCGCCTTCTCGATCCCACGTCGCCTGACACGCAGCGGCGTGCTCCGGCGTCGTGTCTTCCGGCCGTACCAGATCGGTGTCCTTGTTGAAGCTGGTCGGCGCGAGCGGACCGGGCTTGACCGGGAACGGCTGCGTTGTCGCGTACCACTCCGTCGGCACGTCACCTTTCGGCACCGGTCGCTCTTCGACCGGGATCAGCGGTTTGCCGTTCTCGCGATTCAGCACGAAGAAGTAGCTCGTCTTCCCGACGTGCGCGATGGCGGGCGACCGACGGCCGTTCGCAGTGACTTCGACGAGCGCGCCGGCGCTCGGCATGTCCGAGTCCCACAGATCGTGATGCACGGTCTGGAAGTGCCACTTGTACCGACCGGTCTGCGCATCCACCGCGACGATCGAGTTGCCATAGACATTGTTTCCCGGCCGATCGCCGCCGTAGTAGTTGGCCGCCGGCCCCGCGATCGGCAGGTACGCGATGCCGCGGTCGTAATCGATTGGCGCAGCAAAGGCCCACATGTTCGTCCCCTGGCGGTTCTGCCAGCCGTTGGGGCCCCACGTCTCGTTGTACTTCTCGCCCGCTTTCGGAACGGTCTGGAACTCCCACAGCTTCTTGCCGGTCACGACATCGAACGCGCGCGGGTTGCCGATGGCATTCCCTTCCTGCGGGTTCTCTGTCGACGAGGCGCCGACGATGGCGACGTTCTTGTAAATGGATGGGACCCCGCCGGCGCTGACGCCGATGGCCACCGAACCGTTCTCGCCGAAGCCTTCCGCAGCCTTGCCGGTTTGCGCGTCGATCGCCCAGAGACGATTGCCGGTCAGGAAGAGAATGCGCGGTGCGCGCGTGCCGTCGCCGGGCCAGTACCCGAGACCGCGGGCTGATACCTGCGGGCCACCGCCGCCACGACCACCACGTCCGCCGGCCTGACCGCCTCCCCCTGGACCTGCGGCGGCACGACCTCCGCGTCCGCCATCGGGTGCACCCGCGGGGGCGCCCTGCGGAGCGCCAGCCGCAGCCGGCGTCGCGGGAGCGGCTACTGACTGCGCCTGCGCATCGGTGGGCAGCGGCGTCGTCGTGGCTCCGGATGGGGAGAACGACCAGACCTCCATGCCGCTCTCGCCATCGATCGCCGTCACGCGGCTGCCGTTCGAGATGTACATGATCCCGTTCACGGCAAGCGGGACGGATGTGCCACCGCCCTGCATCGGGAAGGACCAGGCCAGCTTCAGATTGGCGACGTTCGACGCGTTGATCTGAGTGAGCGGCGAGTAGCGCGTCGCCGCGAAGTCGCGATTGATCGTCTGCCAGTCGCCTGGCGGCACGACGCCCGCCTTCTGCGCCTGCGCCCATACGGCGCCCGCCGCGCCCGCCGCGAGAGCCACCACAATGCCGGTCACGAGTCTCATGGAAGTCCTGCTCAGAATTCTTGTCACGACGTCAAACGCAGAGCGATCGTCTCTTTTCATGTCATGAATTGCAGGTAATTCGTCACGACTTTGATGAATCCTGCGTACTACGCCACTCACTGAGGCAGCGCGAACGCGATGTACGCGCTCGGCAGCTGCGGACCTTCGCCGCGACCGCCACGTCCGCCGCGACCGCCGCCTCCCGGAGGTCCGCCGGGCTGTGCACCCACAGCTCCTGGACCGAGTGCGCCGCC
Organism: Acidobacteriota bacterium; assembly: GCA_040007095.1. Taxonomy (GTDB): domain Bacteria; phylum Acidobacteriota; class Vicinamibacteria; order Vicinamibacterales; family CAVVIG01; genus JBDTVS01. Next base: position 5,518 of record JBDTVS010000022.1, on the reverse strand, counting down.
AACAGCAGCGGCAGGTGCAGATGGTGCCGCAGCCAGCGCGTCGAAACGCGCGGGGAACGTCCCGTTCGCCGACGCGACCGGGAACACGACGAACTGACGCCCGTTCACTTCATACGTCGCCGGCATGCCTTCGGAGCCGTTCGGCAGCGAATGCACCCAGAGTTCCTTGCCGTTGTCGCGGTCGTAGGCGCGCACCTTCCGCTCCGGTCCGGTGCCGAGGAAGATCAGGCCGCCAGCGGTCGCGAGCGGCGCGTCCCGTGGATACTGGGCACCGGTACCCTTCGGGATGTTGAATTCCGGCGGCGCGTCGACGTTCCCGGTAGCGATGCGCCACTTGATGTCGCCGGTATTCAGGTCGTACTTCACCATCTCGGACCACGGGGGCCCGACGGCCGACATCGATCCACCGGGGAACCCGACCGTCATGAACTCGACCGGCGATAAGAACTCGAGCCGTGTGCCATTGGCCTGCGCGACCAGCTCCTTCGCCTGCGCCATCAAGGCGGCTTTCTGTTCGGGCGTCACAATGGCGTTGCCGCCGCGACCTCCGCCGGCGCCGCGTCCGGTCCCCGGCAGTGCCATGTGCAGCACCGTCGGCAGCGACTTGTGCACGACGTAGTACTCGCCGCGGATCGGATCGACCGCAGACGTGCCGAAGTTGGCGCCGCCGTTGTGGCCCGGCATCTCGATCGAGCCCTCGAAGCTCGGCGGCGTGAAGAGCCCGTCGTTGCGCAGCGTCTTCATCCGCGCGCGCAGCGCCTCCTGCTGCTCTTTCGGCAGATACGGGTTGATGTCCTTTTCGGTAAACGACTGACGCGCGTACGGCGCGGGCCTGGTCGGGAACGGCTGCGTCGGCGACGACCATTCACCCGGCACGTCGGACTGCGGCACCTTCCGCTCCTCGATCGGCCAGATCGGTCGTCCGGTCTTCCGCTCGAACACGAACAGGAACCCGTGCTTGGTGCCCTGGGCGACGATGTCGATGTTCTGATTGTTCTGACGGATCGTCACCAGCTTCGGTGCCTGGGGCAGGTCGTAATCCCACAGATCGTGATGAATGAGCTGCTGATGCCACAGGCGCTTGCCGGTGCGCGCGTCAATCGCCACAAGCGAGTTGCCGTACAGGTTGTCGCCTTTGCGGTCGCCGCCGTAGAAATCGAACCGCGGACTGCCGAAGTTGATGAATGCGATTCCGTTGGCCTCATCGACGGTCATCTCGCTCCAGTTGTGAACGCCGCCCGATCGCGTCCACGCGCCCTCGGGCCAGGTCTCGTAGCCGAGCTCCCCTTCGTGCGGGATGGCGTGGAACACCCAGGCGAGCTTTCCGGAGACGACGTTGTAGGCCTGCACATCGGCGGGGGGCCCGCCGTAGCTGGCGCCGCCGGGCAGCGAGATGATGAACAGGTCCTGGAAGATCCGCCCCGGATTGCTGGTGCCCAGCGGACCTGGTGGTTTGCGATCCATCGCCTCGCGCAGATCCACCATGCCGTTGCGGCCGAAGGAGGTGATCGTGTCGCCATTGGCCGCGTTGATCGCCGTCACGTTGCCGCTGCGCAGGAAGATGAAACGGCGATCCGAGCGGTCTGCGCTCTCCCAGTAGTTCATACCGCGCGCGCCGCTCGGCGCCGCACCGTCCTTTCTCCAGAGTTCCTTGCCGGTGGCGGCGTCGAGCGCGGCGAGGACGCCGCCTCCAGCCGGCACATACATCACCCCGTCGATGACGACCGGGTTGAAGATGTTGGTGCCGGTGACCGGATAGGTCCACGCCATCTCGAGCTTCCCGACATTCCGCGTGTTGATCTGATCGAGCGCGGAATACTGCGAGGAGTGGCCACCGCCCGAATAGGACCGCCAGGTCGTATAGGGCTTGGCCGTGGACCCGGCCCGTGCCGGGACGGGGGCAGTCTGGCTGGTCAGCGACTCCAGCGTCGCCGCCACGAACGCGCCGGTTAAAACGAGCAATCCGACTACTCTGCGCATCGAAGGACTCCTCAAGACTGATCAGGACGAAGGTCCTTTCTCAGATCGCTCGTCGGCACCTCGACCTGTTCGACAGCACGGATTAGGCGCACAGGCGGACCGATCATGCCAGATCGACGCGGGCCAGGCACAGAAAATCACCTCGACGAGGGCGTAGGTCTCCTTTGTCGTTCGGATACCGCGAGACAAGTCCGCGCCGCAATTTGTCGGCCCTGGCAGCAAAGACTGCGTCGCAAACGCGGACTCCATGAGGTTCGAAGCGAGAGAAGACGGCCGTCTTCCTGGCCCGACGCTTGGACTATTTTAAGGGCGTGAACGGCCTTGACACCTTCCGCCGTCGGTCTTAACCTCAGTCCCTACCATTGGAAACTGCGGGCTCGGGCCTTGCCGGCACCACAAATTGTGGCGCGCTGAAGCAACCGGATAGCCAGGACGAGGTTGACGATGAGCGACAAGACGCCTCAGGCCTTCCCGAGTGTGAGCGTGGTGACTACCGGGTTGGCTGGTTTGGCGTTGACCGTGTCCTTTGGCTTGGCAGCCGGTGGTGAAAGTCTGACTGCATTCGACGGGCGATGCATCCCGGGCCCCGGGGCTGGCTGCGTTGCTCCTCGCTCAAATATTCCGGATATTCTCGGTCGTCACGCCTTGCCAGCGAGGCGCCTCGCCCGTCTCGATGCGACGCCAGACGTTCACCAGCGGCTGGCGCAGACACGGGCATCTGCACAGCAAACGGCTCCACAGAAGAAGGTCGCCCAATCATCGTCCCCAACCGGTGCGGTGCCACTCGTGTCGAGCCACCAGCGGGTGCTCGATCGCTACTGTGTCACCTGCCACAACCGACGGCTCGAGACCGCTGGCTTGAGGTTGGACGAAGCCGACGTCGCCAGCCCCGGCAAAGGCGCCGACGTCTGGGAGAAGGTCGTCCGTAAACTTCGAACCGGCACCATGCCGCCTTCCAACGTGCCGCAGCCTTCGACGGAAGACCGGCGAGCCCTGCTTTCGTGGTTGGAAACATCGCTCGACAAAGCCGCCGTCGCCAGGCCGAATCCTGGCCGTACGGACACGTTACGGCGTCTCAACCGTACCGAGTATCAAAACGCCATCAGAGATCTGCTGTCCCTCGACATCGACGCCGCATCGCTCCTGCCGCCCGATGAAAGCGGTCACGGCTTCGACAACGTGACGGTGGGCGACCTGTCGCCGGCTCTGCTGGATCGATACATCTCGGCTGCGCAGAAGATCAGCCGCCTGGCGATCGGCAGCACGCAGACGTCTGTGCAGAGCGACATCATTCGCGTCCCGCCCGACGTCACGCAGGAGGAGCATGTCCCTGGACTCCCGATCGGCACGCGCGGAGGTGTGTCGGTTCGTTATACGTTCGCGCAGGACGGAGAGTACGACATCCAGATCTGGCTCGCGCGCGGCTATAACGGGAACATCGACGGCTTGAAGGACCCGCAACCGCACGAGATACAGTTGCTGCTCGACCGGACGCCGATCGGGACGCTGACGGTCGAGAGGCCCGCCGATGGCGACGATTCGCTGCTCGACAAAGACTTCAAGATTCGTGTGCCCGTGACGGCCGGTCCCCATGACGTGGGCGTCACGTTTGTCAGGAATTCCTCGTCGCTGCTCGAGTCGGCGCGCCAGCCCCTTCAGTCGCACTTCAACGAGCGGCGTCATCCCCGTATCACTCCGGCGATCAACCAGCTGTCGATTACCGGACCTTACGCGGCGCACGGCGCCGACAACACGCCGAGCCGCCGCCGGATATTCGTCTGCCGGCCAACCGGGCCCCGCGACGAAGAAGCGTGCGCGAAGACGATTCTCTCCACGCTGATGCGCCGCGCCTACCGTCGGTCCATTTCCGATCCGGATGTGGAACGGCCGATGGCCTTCTATCGGGAAGGGCGGTCCGAGGGAGACTTCGATGCGGGAATCGCGAAGGCGTTGAGCGCCGTGCTCGTCAACCCCGAATACCTGTTCCGCGTGGAGATCGATCCGGACACGGTGTCGGCCGGCGCCGCCTACCGCATCAGCGATCTCGAGCTGGCCTCCCGTCTGTCATTTTTTCTCTGGAGCAGCCTCCCTGATGCCGAACTGCTCGATGCAGCTGTTCGAGGCGAGCTCGGCCGGCCGGACGTGCTCGACCGACAGGTCAGGAGAATGCTCGCCGACCCTCGCTCGTACAATCTCGCGAGTAATTTCGCCGGACAGTGGCTCCGGCTGCGCAACCTGGCGTCGGTCGAACCCAACGTTCGCCTGTACCCGGACTTCGACGACAACCTTCGTCAGGCGTTTCGCCTGGAGACGGAGCTGTTCGTCGACAGCGTGCGGCGCGAAGATCGCAGTGTGCTCGACCTGCTCAGGGCGGACTACACCTTTCTCAACGAGCGTCTGGCGAAGCATTACGGGATTCCCAACGTCTATGGCAGCCGCTTTCGGCGCGTCACGCTCGGACCCGACAGCAAGCGTGGCGGATTGCTGCGGCACGGCAGCATCCTGGCCGTCACCTCCTATGCCACGCGGACTTCACCGGTGATTCGTGGCGTGTGGGTCCTCGGCAACATCTTCGGCGCCCCGCCGCCCCCCCCGCTCCCGAATGTGCCGGCGCTCGAAGAAAATTCCGTCGCCGCCAACCTGCCGATGCGGCAGAGGCTGAGCGCCCATCGCAACAACCCGGTGTGCGCGAACTGTCATCGGACGATCGACCCCGTAGGGTTCGCGCTCGAGAACTTCGATGCGGTGGGTCGCTGGCGGGATCAGGAGGGCGACAGCGGAGCCGTTGACGTGTCGGGGGGATTGCCCGGCGTCGGCGAGCTCAACGGAGTGGCTGGCCTCGAAGAGGGGTTGCTCCGGCGTCCGGAGCTATTCGCGGGAACGCTGACGGAAAAGCTGCTGACGTTCGCCCTGGGCCGGGGCGTCGAGTACTACGACGCGCCTGCGGTCCGCCAGATTCTTCGCGATGCCGAGCCCGGTGGCTACCGCTTCTCGTCGCTCATTCTGGGAATCGTCAAGAGCGTGCCGTTTCAGATGAGGAGATCGTCATGATCATCACGAAGAAATCGCTGCCGAGGCGCACGTTCCTGAGGGGCGTACAGGCGACGCTCGCGCTGCCTCTGCTCGACGCGATGATTCCCGCCGCGACCGCCCTGGCCAAGACCCCGGCTAAACCGGTGCGCCGGCTCGGCTTCGTATTCATTCCGATGGGATGCGACCATGCTCGCTGGACGCCGCCCGGGCAGGACACGCTCCGCGAGCTATCGCCCATCCTGGCCTCGCTGGAGGTGGTGAAAGAGCAGGTGACGGTGGTCACCAATCTCAGGCTGGAACAATCCTATCCGGGCACGCACGACACCTCGAACGCGGGGTTTCTGAGCGCCGCCTTCGCCAAACACACGGAGAGCTCGGACTACCATCTGGGCACCACGGTCGACCAGGTGGCGGCCAAGCAGATGGGCCGCGACACGCAGCTGCCGTCGCTCGAGCTGTCGATGGACCTGAACCCGCTGGCTGGCGTGTGCAACAACGGCTACGC
>JBDTVS010000021.1:0-4616 GCA_040007095.1 Acidobacteriota bacterium | reverse complement strand
AGCATCCCGTTGATGAATTTCACGGCGTCCTCGGTGCTGAACGTCCGCGCCAGCTCGAGGGCCTCGTCGATCACCACCGCGTGCGGGGTTTCGGGGTCCCGAAGCAACTCGCAGACGGCCATTCGCAGGATCAACCGATCAATGATCGCGAACCGTTCCGGCCGCCAATGTTGGGCGGTTTCGGCGATCAGGTCGTCAATCGGCTCCAACTGCGCCACGGTGCCGCTCGCCAGCGTCTCGGCGAAGAGGCGCAGCTCGTCGGACGCGGGCACAGGATCGGCCCATTGCAGCGCGAAGAACGTGTCAGCCGCCAACGGCACGTCGACCTTTCCGACCTCCCATTGATAGAGCACCTGCAGGGCCGCCTCGCGCGCCCGATGTCGCCAGTCCCTCTTTTTCATGCCGTGGTATCAAGCCGACGATCGCCCCGCCCCTGACCCACACGGAACGTGGCGATCAGCGATCGGTTGGACCGCCGCCGCGACCTCAGAGCTGACTGTCCTGGGCCGCTCATCTGGACAGCGGGTGGCGGTGTCCGAGCTGCGCGACGACCCCCACCATTTCGATCGCCGCCACGGCGGCTTCCCACCCTTTGTTCGACGGTCCCTCGCCCGCTCGCTCGATAGCTTCCTCGATCGAGTTGGTTGTCAGCACCCCAAACGTCATGGGAACGCCGGTCTCGGCGGCCGCCGCCGTCACGCCGTGAGCCACCGCCGACGCGAGGTAATCGAAATGCGGTGTCCGGCCCCGGACAATGCACCCGAGGCAGACGATGGCCGCGAACGCACCGCTTTCGGCGGCGTGCTGGGCCGCGCCGGGAATCTCGAACGCACCGGGCACGCGCACGACGGTGATGTCTTTCTCGTCCGCGCCGGCCTTGGCCAGCGCGCCAAGCGCCCCCACCTGCAGCCGGTCGGTGACGAAGTCGTTGAACTTCGAGACCACCAGCGCAAAACGCAACCCTGCCGCCGACGCGGTCCCTTCAATCGTGCGAATGTCGCTCAACTTCGTGCTCATCGTGTGCTCTGCCTGGCGCGTTCACCGACCCGGCGGCGCGTCTATCGTCCCGTGAATCGTGGCTTGCGCTTCTCGAGAAACGCGCGAGTGCCTTCGCGCATGTCGTCGGTCGACGCGACCAGGCCGAACAACGTCGCCTCGAACGCGCACGCCTCGGCAAACGGCATCTCGAGTCCGTGGTTGATCGCGCTCAGGATGTAGCGCGCGGCGATTGGCGCCTGCGCGGCCAGGTGCGCGGCGAGCGCGCGCGCTTCGGTCATCAGCGCGGAGGCGGCGACCACACGATTGACGAGGCCGATCCGCGCGGCTTCGTCGGCGGTAACCGGCGTGCCGGTCAGAATCAGCTCCATCGCCTTGCCCTTTCCGACCAGGCGAGCGAGACGTTGAGTGCCTGCATAGCCGGGCAGGATGCCGAGCGTGATCTCGGGCAGGCCGATCCGCGCCGTGTCCGCAGCAATCCTGAGCGTGCATGCCATGGCCAGCTCGCATCCGCCGCCGAGTGCGTAGCCGTTGATTGCGGCGATGACCGGTTTTCCAAGATTCTCCACGAGGTCGAACACGCGCTGTCCCTTGAGCGCGTGCTCGCGGCCGCCGACCGGCGTCTGGATCGCGAGCTCCTTGATGTCGGCGCCCGCCACGAACGACTTCTCGCCCGCGCCGGTCAGCATCACCACGCGGACCTCGTCGTCCTGTTGAAGATCGAGAAATGCGCGGCGCAGCGCGTCGAGGGTCGGCGCGTCGATCGCATTGAGGACGGCCGGACGGTTGATGGTGATGAGGGCCACCCCGCCATCGCGATCGACTAGCAGGTTGTCGTAGGCCATACGGATCGGCTCATTTCGGCGTGGAAGACGACGCCCAGGTCAGACAGCGAACGAACCCGGAACGCTCGACGTTCCGCGGCGGATCCGGCCACTAAAGCGGAAACCCGTACATGAGCCAGCCGAGCACGATCCCGGCCGCGAGGAAGCCGGCCATCAGCAAACCGCCGAAGCGGACCTGTTCGCGCGGGGAATCCCGACCGAGGAGCGCGAACACGAGCGACACGAAAAAGGCGAACGTCACGAGCAGGACGAAGTGGCTGCGCATCGATTCTCGAAGCTTCCGGCGGTTTCCTGCTATTTCCTGATTATTTTCCGGCTATTTCCTGGCTATTTCCTGGCTACTTCCTGCCTATTTCCTGCCGACGGCGGTGTCGTACGCATCGATGACGACGAGCAGGTTGAGCAGACCGGCGACAATCAGGAACGCGTTGCCGTACTCGTAGGTGACCGCGCGCACCTCGCCCGTTCCATAGCCCAACGCGCTCGCCGCGAAGTAGACCACGCCGATGCCCAGGTCGGCGAATGCGGCGAGGCACACCAGCGGATCGGCCCAGGACAATTCGAACGGAAACAATCGACCTTCAACCGCCAGGCCGATCGCGAACATGAGCGGCAGCGCCACCAGGAGAATGAGGCCCTTCGCCTTGCGACCGAGCCAGAGGTGACCAGCCCCGGGAATCGCCCACGACGCGAGACACAGCAGCACGAGCGAGCTTGGTGGTGTCTGTTCGGCGGGGGCGGGCACGACAGCGTAGTGTATTACATTACTCTCCGGTCCGCTGACGAGCGCGATCCGATCGCGGGTCAGCGTTCGGACTGGTGGCGTGGGGATGTGCGCGAAATCACGAGAGCAGCGGCTTCTGGCTCGGCGGACTGGGTGGTGAATTTTTCACAACTGCATCGGCACGCGACGCACGGCACACGATCCAGGCGATGGCGGCCCCGAGCACCGCGCCGCTTGCGGCCCGCGTCCAGTGTCCCGGCATTTGGTGGGTCGTCCATTCATAGAAGAGCGTCGCCGCAGTCGGCGCAAAGGCCAGGAGCAGAATGCGACGCGCCACTCCACCTGCCGCGCCGCCAACATTGATCGACCGTGGTACGGCCGGGTCTGTTCGTAAGCCTTCGACCATCGCCATCAGCGCGGCCCCAGCGTAGATGCCTGCACAGCGCGCGCACACGGCCAACGGGGCGCCGAAAAGATAGAAGGATCGCTCCGGGCGCTGGTGGCAAACCAGCCTGCCAATGCCGTAGACCACCAGCGCGAAGACGTATCCCGCCGATGAAACGGACGACGCGCGCCGGCTCGCCGCGAATACCGCCACCGGCACGGCGATGGCCCATAGGATGGCGAGGATCTGAAATGCCCGTCTGAACCTGGTCATCTGGTCATCAACGTTGGGAAGGCGACCCTTCGCCGCCGCCAGTGACGCGGGAGCCGATCCACGACGCGGTCCATGACGAGAAGCCGCAACCACCGAATCGCCCAATGCTACACTCTCGCGGTGTCAACTGAACCGGCGGTCTCGACACGAGATCTGACGGCGGTCGCGCTCGTGTCGGCGACGCTGCTGATGACGGAGCTTGCGCTGACGCGCATCTTCTCCGTCGTGATGTACTACCACTTCGCGTTCCTCGCCATCTCGATCGCCCTGTTCGGCCTCAGCGCCAGCGGCGTGTTCGCGTATGTCGCCCGACGCTGGCTCGATCGGTACACGGCCTCGGGCCTGCTCGCGGTGCAGGCCGTGATCTATGCCGCGGCGACGGTGGTCGCGCTGTTCGCGTTGGTTCGGCTGCGGGTCGGCCTCAACTACACGCCGGAGAACCTGCGGCTGATGCTGACGATCTACGCGCTGGCCGCGCTGCCGTTCTTCACCGGCGGGCTCGTGATCACGCTGGCCATCTCGCGCTTCAGGTCACGGATCAATTCCGTGTATGCCGCGGATCTCACCGGCGCGGCGGCCGGCTGCCTGGTGCTGATTCCCCTCCTCGACCGGCTGGGCGCGCCCGGCGTCGTGCTGGCCGCTGCGGCCGGCGCGCTGGCTGCAGCCGTGTTGTTCGCGCCGCCGGCCAGCCGCAAACGATTCGCGGCGGCGGGCGTGGTCGCGATGGCCGTCTTGATTGCCGGCCAGGCCTCGGGCGTCGCCGTCTTCGACGTCACCGACACCAAGGGTCACACGAACGATCACGTCCTGTTCAGCAAATGGAATTCCTTCTCGCGCATCGGGGTCTACGAACGGACGCATGGCGACTGGTCCCTGAGCTACACGTATAAAGGCGCGCTCCCCGACTCGCGCTACATGGACATCGACTCCGCCGCGTCCACCCCCATCTTGAAGCTCGATCCGTCGTTGGCCAACGTGCAGTACTTGCGCTACGAGCTCACCGCGTTCGCATATCACTTGAAAGAGAGGCTCTCGCCAGGCCCGGGGTTCTCGGCGCTGGTCATCGGGCCGGGCGGCGGACGGGACCTGGTGTCGGCGCTCGTGTTCGGCGCGAGTCACGTCGACGGCGTCGAGATCAATCCGATCATCGCCGACGACGTCATGCGCGGCCAATTTCGCGACTACTCCGGCGGCATCTACACCCACCCTCGCGTCCGCATCGTCATCGACGACGGGCGGAGCTTCGTGCGGCGGACACCCGACCGCTACGACGTGATTCAAGCGTCGCTCGTGGACACGTGGGCGGCGACGGCTGCGGGCGCATACACCCTGACCGAAAACACGCTCTACACGGTCGAAGCGTTCAACGACTACCTCGATCACCTGACCGACG
>JBDTVS010000020.1:0-28239 GCA_040007095.1 Acidobacteriota bacterium | reverse complement strand
CCTTGCCGGGCGGGCGCCTCGACGCCCAGAATGGCACACGTTATTCATCTACGGGCCCTAACGCGCATCGTGGCGATCTTCCGCCGCGCGCAGTGTGTTTTTCAGCAGCAAGGCGATCGTCAATGGACCGGCGCCGCCAGGCACCGGAGAGAGCGCGCCCGCCACGTTGGCGACATCAGGATGGACGTCGCCGATCACGAGGGACCCGCGTCGCTCGAACGCGTCGTGACGCTTCGTTCCTGGCGGAAAGAGCCGCTCCACCACCGCCCGATCGGTGACCGGTGTCGTGCCGACATCGATGACCGTAGCGCCCGGTTTGACGAAGTCGCTGGTCACGAATCCCGGACGACCAATCGCCGCGACCAGAATGTCGGCCTCTGCGGCCACGCGCGGCAGGTTGGGCGTTCGCGAATGACAGATCGTTACGGTGGCGTGGCGGTGGAGCAGCAGCAACGCCATCGGCTTCCCGACGATATCGCTGCGGCCGATGACGACGGCGCGCGACCCGGCGATGGCAATCGACGAGCGTTCGAGCAATTCGATCACCCCCGTCGGTGTGCAGGCCACCAGGGCGGCGCGATTCTGGACCAGCCGGCCGACGTTGATCGGATGAAAGCCGTCCACGTCCTTGTCGGCGCGCACGACATCGAACACCTGTCGTTCAGCGTCGGCACCCATCGCGTCCGGGAGCGGCGACTGGACCAGGATGCCGTCGTGCACCTCGCTGCGGTTCAACTCTTCGACGGCGGCGAGCACTTCGTCGAGCGACGCGGACGAAGGCAGGCGCCGCAAGTCGGCGCGGAGGCCTGCCTCGCCGGCAGACTTCAACTTGCTGCTGACATAGACGTGGGACGCTGGATCGTCGCCAACCAGGATGATGCCGAGGCCGGGCGGCCGTCCAGCCCGCGAGGTAAAGGCTTCTACGGCGGGCCGCAGTTCGGCTCGAATTTGATTCGCGACGGCCGTGCCGTCCAATATGCGTGCACCCATCAATGAGACGCCTCCGATTCCAGCTCTTTCAGTGAGTCGGCCCGCCCAAGCACCACGAGCTTATCGCCAACCAGGAGAGTGCCCTCGGGCGGGGGGTTGAAGTCCATCCTGCGATCGGTTCGTTGAATGCCTACGACGATCACGCCAAGTCGCTGGCGCAGGTTGGCGTCGAGGAGGGTGCGGCCCGCGAGCGCGGACCCGGGCGCGATGGAGATTTCCTCCATCGACAGTTCCAGGTTGTCGGTGCCGGTCGCCAGCTCCACGAAATCGACCACCGCGGGACGCAGCGCGGTCTGGGCGATCTGCGCAGCCCCGATTTGATACGGCGAGATCACCCGGTCTGCACCGGCGCGCTTCAGCTTGACCGTCGCGTCGTCGGTTTCAGCGCGACTCACGATGAACAGGTCGGGGCGCAGGACGCGGGCACTCAGGACCGCATAGACATTTTCGGCGTCCGTGCCAACCACGGCGATGAGGCCCCGAGCGCGGTCGATGCCCACCCGCCTCAGCACGTCTTCGCGGCTGGCGTCGCCGTCCACTGCGAGCACTCCAGCGTCGAGCGCCGCCTGCATCCGCACCGGATCGCGCTCGATCACGACCATCGGCACCTGCTGACGTTGAAACTGCTTCACGACGATGCTGCCGATTCGCCCATAGCCGCAGATGATGAAGTGGTCTTTGACCGTCTGAAGCATGTGCGTCTGTCGTCGTCGCTGAAACCGCGTCGGCAGCCCGCCCTCGACGACCGCCGTCGCGAGCAACGTAAAGGTATAAAGCGCGGCGCCCACGCCGCCAAAGAGCAGCACCACGGTGAACGCCTGTCCGGCGCGCGTGAGGTCGTGGACTTCCCGGTAGCCGACCGTGGTCACGGTGATGACCGTCATGTAGAACGCGTCCCATGCGTCCCATCCTTCAATCACCATGTAGCCGATGGTCCCGCCGACGACCACCGAGACGAGCATGCCAACCGCCGCGGCCGGCCCCCGGACGCGAAACAAGCGCACGCCGGAGGTCGCCGTCAAGCGCCTAACGACCGCGCGCGCCGGCTGAGGCAAGGGCGGCGGCGGTGCTCTTGCGCAGCTCGCTGTGCCTGTAGCCGTACGAGAAATAGAGCACGAAGCCGAGCAGCATCCAGATGATCAGGCGGTACCAGTTCTCGACCGGCAGCGAGAACATCAACAGGAGACACGTCAGGATGCCGAGAATCGGGACCAACGGGACCAACGGGGCGCGGAAAGGACGGTTCGCGTTCGGATTCGTCCGCCGCATCACCAGCACGGCACCGCAGACGATGACGAAGGCGAACAGCGTGCCGATGCTCGTCATTTCCGCCAGGATGCTCAAGGGGATCAAACCGGCCATCGACGCGACGAACAGACCGGTCAGAATCGTCGATTTCCATGGTGTTCGGAACGTGGGGTGGACGTCGCCGAAGAAGCCCTTGGGCACCAGACCGTCACGCGCCAGGGCGAGCATGACCCGCGGCTGGCTCAACATCATCACCAGCAAGACCGAGGTAATGCCGGTCATTGCCCCGGCGGCGACCAGGTACTGCATCCAGGTGAGGCCGACCCGCTTGAACGCGTCGACGACCGGCGCGTCGATGTTGATCTCGCTGGACGGCACCATCCCGGTCAGCACCGCCGACACGGCGATGTAGAGGATCGTGCAGATGATGAGTGACGCGATGATCCCGATGGGTACGTCGCGCGCCGGCTCGTGGGCCTCCTCAGAGTGAACGGAGACCGAATCGAACCCGATGTAAGCAAAAAAGATGATCGCCGCCCCGGCAATCACCCCGAGCGGCTCACCGCCGCTTGCGGTCTGACCGAGGAGCGTGTGGCCGAAAAAGCTGACGCCCGTGTAGCCGAAGGGCGCAAAGGGATGCCAATTGGCAGGGTTGACGTAGAAGGCGCCGATGCCGATGACCATGAACACGATGATCAGCTTGATACCGACCATCACGGCGTTGATCGTGGCGCTCTCCTGGATGCCCTTGACGAGGATGACCGTAAGGATCAACGTGATCAGCACGGCGGGCAGATCGAAGTACGACCCGGTCGGCACGAACCCCGTCGTCGGACAGCCGGCGCCGACGCTCACGCAGTAGTTCATGGGCGCGGTGCGTACGATATCCGGCACATGAAAACCAAACAGCGGTGTGAACTCCTGGAAGTGGGCCGACCAGCCGTGCGCCACCGTGGCCGCGCCCACCGCATACTCGAGGATCAGGTCCCAGCCGATAATCCAGGCGAAGAGCTCGCCAAGCGTCGCGTACGCGTAGGTGTAGGCCGAGCCGGCCACCGGCACCATGGACGCGAACTCGGCGTAGCACAGCGCCGCGAAGACACACGCCAGCCCCGCCAGGACGAAGGAGAGCATCAGCGCGGGTCCGGTGCGATCGTGCGCGGCGACACCGGTCAGGATGAAGATGCCGGTGCCGATGATCGCACCAACACCGAGACTGGTGAGCTGGACCGGACCGAGCACGCGCCGGAGTCGGTGTTCGCCGGCCATCTCGTTCAACAACTGGCTCAGCGGTTTTGTGGCAAACAGCTGTTCTTTCATCATGGTCCCGTCTTCGGTCGCGAAGCCCGACACGCGCCCCGCGTGGTGACGACCGCAGTGTGTGTGGGTGTCTCCGGGTCGTGCGTCGCGAGCCCGGTGCCGCGGATTATACCTTGCCTCTCCCGACGCCTCTCCCGACCAACCGGGCCAGGTACGCGCGCACGCGCGCCTCAGGATCACCAGTCGCAAGAAGGTCCGTGATGACCGCGACCGCCGTGGCGCCGGCGTCGATGACGGCTGCCGCGTTGTCGAGGGTGATGCCGCCGATCGCGACGACCGCCCGCGGGCCGGTCCGCCGCTGCAGCCGTTCCGCCGCGTATCGTACGCGCGCCACTCCGACGGCGGAGTAGCCGGTTGCCTTCGTCGAGGTTCCAAACACCGGACCGACGGCCACGTAAGTGACCGGCTGCTTCATGGCGGCTTCGATCTGGGCTTCAGTATGGGTGGATGTCCCGACAATCGCGTCAGCGCCCATGATCGCCCGGGCGGCGGCAACCGGCAGATCGTCCTGCCCGACGTGCAGGCCGTCGGCCCGGGAGAGCCGGGCCACGTCGGCCCGATCGTTGACGATCACCGTCGCGCCAGCGCGATGCGCCATCTCGCAAATCCGCGACGACAGGTCGAAGTAGGCGGCGCTCGGGAGGGTCTTGGCGCGAATCTGCAGGAAGCGAACTCCCCCGTTCACGCATGCGGTGGCGAGGTCGATCGCGGTCCAGCCGGCACGCTCCGCGGCTTCGACATCGACGATCGCGTTCAATGGCGAGAGGGTCGTCGCGCTTCTCTCAAACAGCCGTGAATTTTGGAACCACAAAGATCACACAGCACACGAACGCTGTCGTTTCCGGTTCTGCTGAACGGCTGACACCGGCCACCATCGATGCTGCGCGTCAACGCGATCGGTTCCGTGCGGGTGCCGCTGGCGCTCGTCGGGGCATGCCGCCTCAGACCGCTTCGGCGAGCCGTCCAGGCCGCGGGCGCGCGAGAAAGCGTTCCATGAACGACGTGCTGATGCGTCCGGCCACGAAGTCCGGGTCGTTGAGCACGCGCAAGTGGAGCGGAATGGAAGTCCTGATGCCTTCGATGACGGTCATCTCGAGCGTCCGCTTCATGCGGGCGATGGCTTCGTGGCGGTCGCGGCCGTGCACGATGATCTTGGCGATCATCGAGTCGTAATACGGCGAGATGGTGCAGTCCGAGTGGGCGAAGGTTTCCAGACGCACGCCGGGTCCGCCCGGCACGCTGAAAACGTGGATGACCCCCGGCGACGGCACAAACGTCTCGGGATCCTCGGCGTTGATCCGGCATTCGATGGAGTGGCCGGTGAACTTCACGTCGCCCTGTTTGAACGACAGCCGTTCGCCCGCCGCAATGCGAATCTGTTCCTTGACGATGTCGACGCCGGTGACCATCTCGGTGACCGGGTGCTCGACCTGCAGCCGGGTGTTGGTCTCCATGAAATAAAAGCGGCCTTGGGGATCCATCAGGAATTCGAAGGTGCCGGCGTTCGTGTACTGCACGGCCCTGGCGGCGTCGATGACAATGCTGCCCATCTTGCGCCGCATCTTGTCGCTCAGCGCCAGCGATGGCGACTCTTCGATCAGCTTCTGATGCCGCCGCTGAATCGAGCACTCGCGCTCCCCGAGGTGCACGACGTTGCCGTAGTGGTCGCCGAGAATCTGGAACTCGACGTGACGTGGCGACTCCACGTACTTTTCCAGGTAGACGTCGCCCACGCCGAACGCGGCTTCAGCTTCGCGCTGGGCGGTCTTGACGGCATGCGAGAGTTCGTTCGGCGCGCGCACGACCCGCATGCCGCGCCCGCCACCGCCGGCCGTGGCCTTGACAATGACCGGATAGCCGATCTCCTTCGCCAGCTTGAGTGCCTTGTCTTCGCTCTCAATCGGACCGTCGCTGCCGGGCAGGATCGGCACCCCGGCCTTCTTCATCACGCGACGGGCGCGCGCCTTGTCCCCCATCAGACGGATCACCTGCGGAGTCGGGCCGATGAACTTGATGTGGCACGCTTCACACACCTCGGCCAGATACGCGCTCTCCGACAGAAATCCGTATCCCGGATGAATGGCGTCGGCGCCGGTGATTTCGGCCGCGCTGATGACCTGCGGGACGTTCAGGTAGCTGTCGGCGCTGCGGGCAGGACCGATGCGAACGTCTTCGTCCGCAAACCGGACGTGCAGGGAATTCTCGTCGGCCTCCGAGTAGACGGCCACCGTCTTGATCCCCAGTTCGCGGCAGGCGTAGATGATGCGCAACGCCACCTCGCCGCGATTCGCGATGAGAATCTTCTTGAACACTATGGCCTTCTCGAGTCCGCTACAGGGTCCGGATCGCGAACAGCCGCTCGCCGTACTGCACCGGCTGGCCGCTCTCCACGTACACATTCACGACCTGGCCGTCGTACTCCGAGTCGATTTCGTTCATCAATTTCATCGCCTCGATGATGCACAGCACCTGACCTTTTTTCACCATCGCGCCGATCTCGACAAACGCCGCGGCGTCGGGTTCCGGCGAGCGGTAGAACGTGCCGACGATGGGTGATTTGACGATCGCCAGCTCCACTTCGTCGGCCGCGAGCGGTTCCGGTCCGGACGAGGCGACGACCGGCGGCGCCGGCACCGGGTCGGTTGCCGCGGCAGCCACCGGCGGATGGGCGGCCCCCAACGGCACAAGCACGTGCGACCCGGCGAGGTCTTTTCGGATCCTCAACCGCAGGCCTTCGTGCTCGACTTCGAATTCCGAAAGATTGTGCTGCTTGACGAGATCGAGAATCTGTCTCAGCTGTTCAAGGTCCATCTATGGGCTTGAAGAAACCGGGATGAGAACATTCCTCGCGCCCCGACTTCCCCACTTCCTCAAATCTCTATAAGTTCCGTAGTGGACGTCGTCAAGAGATCGACGCCGGTTTCGGTGACCACGACATCGTCTTCGATTCGGACACCACCCCATCCGGGGAGATACGCGCCCGGTTCAATCGTAAAGACCATGCCTGCGACGACCATCTCGTCGTCGCCCCCCTCTTCCGCCCGTCGTCGCCCGACGCGCGGATCCTCGTGCACTTCGATCCCGAGCCCGTGTCCGGTTCCGTGACCAAAGGCCGCCCCCAGGCCGCGCCGCGTCAGCTCGTCGCGGGCCGCGGCGTCTATCGCAAAGCGGGACGCCCCGGGCCGAACTGCTTCGATCGCCTTGTCGTGCGCCGCAAGTACCGCTGCGTACACCTCCCGAGCCCTTGAATCGGCGGGGCCCACCGACACGGTCCGGGTAAGGTCCACGCAGTATGAGTCGTAGACGCCGCCGAAGTCCAGCACGACGAGATCGTTTTCGATTATTCTTCGCTCGCCGGGGTGCGCGTGCGGGAGTGCGCTGTTGGGACCGGCGGCAACGATCGTATCGAATGCCGTCTTGTCGAAGCCTTCACGCCGGAGGCGCTCGTCGATGGCGTGCGCCACCTCCCGCTCGGTCCGCCCACGACGAACCTCTTCGATCGCGCCCGGGACCACGCGGGAGAGCATCCCGGCGGCGATCGTGAGCGTTCTCAGCTCGTAGGCATCTTTCCGGGCGCGAGCCCGTTCCACGACACCCTCGGTCGACACGAGCGCCGGCGCGCTGTCCCCTTTGCCCATCGTTGTTTTCAGCCAATCGTAGCGGCCCACCGTGAGGTGGCCCGCTTCGAATCCGACGCGCGAGGAGGGCATCGACTGCAGCATCGTGGCCAGGGTGGCGTCGTACGAGCCGTCGACCGTAATCAACTCGAGGCCGGGACACTCGGCGGCGGTACCGACGGCGTCGGTGACAGCGGTCACGTACCGAAAATCGGTGATGAACCGCAGGCGATCGGCGGTCAGGACGACAATGGCCGAGCTGCCGGTGAAATTGGTGAGGTACAGGATATTGGGCAGCGATGTGATCACCAGCGCGTCGAGGGAGCGCGTGGCGCTTGCCTCCCTGACGGTCTGATGGCGACGGCTAAGCGCGTCGGCTGGCGCATGCGACATTGATTGATACCTCGTGTCCCGAATCAGAGATTCATCGATATTTTCCGGGCGGGGCACCCTGCGCCACCCTACCGCGTTGGGAAACGCGCGGCGGGGCCCCCGGGGTCTGGCGGTATTTGCTCGGCACTCAAATATTCCCGATATTCTCGCGCCTCACACCTTGCCGGCCGGGCGCCGCGCGCCGGAAAATTGGTCAACAAGTCTCTGACTCTGGACACCTGGTGTTCGGCCCGTCGAAACGTCCCCAACGTAATCACCCACCCGGCACACCGGGAAACCCGATCTTGGACTCGGCGATTCGATGCGGTTCTCGCCCGTGCTCCAAACCAGCGGTTGAGATTCACGTCGGCGCACCACCGGCGCGCGACAACGGGGGGCGCCAGCCTGCAATGGTCGTCGTCGCTCACGGAAGCGCGTGTCTTGAACCGCCCGCAGACGCAATGAGGATAGATCAGGTTCGCGTGTCGCACGCGGCGAAGGGTCCGCGGGTCGGGCGTTCCCGGTCTAGGAATCCACAAACCGCCGATTGTTGGCCTGGTCGGCGAAGGAGACCGTGAAGCGATCAGGGACCAACCGTGATGTCCTGCGGAGCACTTGTGACAGTCTGACCAACCTCATCGGTCACGGTGAGCGTTGCCCTATAAGTGACCGGGGCGACGGTCGGGTTGGAGTACGCATGGGACGCGGTCTGGCCGCTGCCGCTCGTGCCGTCGCCAAACGACCACTGATATGACGTGATCTGATGCCCGGCGCCGGCCGTTGACGCCGCCGCACTGAAAAACACCGGGGCGTTGTTGCCTGGCTTGGTCGGAGAGAAGGTGAACACGGGCGTCGGCAGCGACGCGGAGCCAACGGCGAGGGCCTGCGTCGTGGACGCCGAGACGCCGCGATCGTTGGTCACCGTGAGCGTGACGTTGTAGCTGTTGGCGACCGCGTAGGTGTGCGAGATCGTCTGCCCACTGCCCGACACCGCGTCACCAAAGGTCCAGGAGTAGCTGGTGATCTGGCTGGCGCTCTGACACGCAGTTCCCACCAGCGGTCCGCCGCAACTCCCGCTGGCGTTGAATTGAACCGGGATGTTCGCCACGGGCGTGGTCGGAGACACGGTGAACGCCGCGGTGGGTGTGTCGGCCGGCGGACGGATCACACCCGGCGGCACCAACCGGATCGTCGCTGAAAATGGCCCGGAGGATGGCGCGTCGGTGCCCACCGCCGTCACACGAATCGTCACGGTGCTTGCCGTCTGCGCCGTGGGCGGAGGAGGCGGCGGCGCCGTATAGACCGTCGTCGCCCGGCCGTCGAGACCGGTGACGATGGTTTTCGTGGACAGCGTCCCGTAGTCGACCAGCGTGCCATTCACCACGATGTCGATGCGCAGCGGAATGGCGCTCATCGGCTGACCGTTCACATCGAAGACCCGCACGTTGATCGCCGACTGCGATGCGCCATCCTGCGAAATCAGGTCGGGGTTGGCGGTGACGGCAATCGATTGGGCAAACGTCGAGGGCCCGGCGAGCGGCGGCGCCTGGTTGCCCTGGTGCACCGTGCACGCGACGGTCATTCCCAGGATGACGGCATACGTCGAAGATCGCGCGATGAGGCCCGCAGCCAGTGGCCTGTATCCCATGAAGGAGTACCACTTGACCCAGCGCCTGACCGCGATTTTCCCGGCCGCGACAACGGAGCGGCCGCTCGAAGTTCCGGGGAGACAGTCCACTGATGTCCCTACTGATCGCCGAAATTCCCGAACTCGACAGAAATGGATCCGCTGACGCTGATGTCGTTGCCCACCTGATCGCGGCCGTAGAACGTGACATCGGCGATCGCGTTGATCAGGACGAAATTCGATACCAGCTGCAGCAGCGGCGGCTCTGATTTCGCGACGCTCCGCACCAGCTCGAATCCGAACGTGGCGATGCCCGACGGCGGGACCGTGCCCGTGATCGCGCCGTCAAAGCCGTAGGGCACGTCCACGCCGGGTGTGTTGCGTCCATCGGCTCGTCGATAGCCAACGTGATACCTCGAGATCGTGACCTGGTTGTTGGTCGTCGGCGCGACGCTGACGTCCTTTGGCGCGAGACGGAAGCCGACCGAGCCCAGGTCATTGAATACCGTCGGACACGGCGTCGCCGCCGAACAAGGCGCGGGCGTGATGATGTTGGTGATGACGTCGGAAATCAGCGGGTTGCCGAGCGCCGTCGGCCTGTTGCCCGGGGCCGCCTGGAGCGAGTCGATCACCAGGAACACCGGCGAGCGGCCCTCGCGGACCACATCGCCGCAGGCGCTCGTCGTCAGCAGCGCGAGCACTGCGACGAACCGGCGAATCGTGGATGGCTGCCTCATCATCGTGGCCGGCTATCGGATAATCCGAGGGGTGATAAAAATGAGGAGCTCTGAGCTCTGGTCAGTGGACGTGTCGCGCTTGAACAACCATTTCAACACCGGGACGCTGCTCAATCCGGGCGTGCGGTCGTTCGTCGTCGACTCCTGACTCGCGTAGATGCCACCGATCACCGTGGTCTGGCCGTCGTTCACGAGCACGGTCGTGTTTGCGCGCTGGGTGTTGATCGGCGGAATACCGTTCACTTGGTGGCCGAAATCGGGCGACGAGTTGTCGAGCACGATCTGCATGATGACGGTGTTGGCCGCCGTAATCTGCGGGGTGACCCTCAGGATGAGCGCGGCGTCCCGAAACGACACCGTGACGGTGTTGTTGGAGACGGTCTGAATCGGAATCTGCACGCCCTGCGCAATCTCGGCGGCCACGTTGTTCTGCGTCGAGACGCGGGGCGTCGAGAGCAATCGGCCGTTGCCGCTCGATTCGAGCGCCGATAAGGCCACGTCGAGGTTGAACGCGCCGTTGATCGAGCCAAGGGCCAGGCCGATGGCGCTGGTCGCACCCTGGGCCGGTAGGTTCACCGCGCTGGGTACGGTGCCGGCGGCATTGGTCGCCACGCCCTGCGTCGCGCTCGTGCGGCCGCTCAGACTGCCGTTGTTGGGGAACGCGAGGTTGGTCGTATTGCCGAGCGCCGGGTCGACCCGACCCGTGAATCCCCACTGCACGCCCAGCGCACGGGCGGCATTCTTGTTCGTCTGCACGATGCGCGCCTCGATCTCCACTTGAGGCTGCGCGTGGTCGAGCGTCGCAATCAGGTCCGCGGCGATCTGCAGCCGATCGGCCAGGTCGGAAATAATCAACGTGTTCGTCCGGGGATCGACCTGCACCGTACCTCGAGCCGACAGCGCGCTCTTGGTCAGCAGGCCCTGCATGTCTTCGGCCTTCGCGTAGCTCAGCGACTTCGTGAGCACGCGCAACTCGCCCGCCAGCGCCTGTTCGTCGGCCAGCTTGCGGCGCTGGGACTCCTCTTCGGCCAACACGGTCAACGGCGCGATGCGCACGATAGTGCCGTCAACCACGTATCCGAGTTTGTTGGCCCGCAGGATGATGTCGAGCGCCTGATCCCAGGGCACGTCGCGCAGCGCGACGTCAACGGTTCCCTGCACGGCCGGATCGATGACCATGTTCAGCCCGCTGACTTCGGCGAACGTTCGTAGCACCGCACGCAGATCGGCGCCCTGGAAATCGAGGCTCACGGGGGCGCCGTTGAACCGGCGCTCTGCCGGAGGCACGCCCAGCGATTGAGCGGGCGGCGGCGAAGCAGGCGGCGGCGTAGTCGCAGGTGGCGGCGTCTGCGGCGCCTGGACCTGGGCTGCCAGCGCCGCCATATCCCGCTGGCCAACGACGGTGCTCGCGACTCGGGCCAACGCGGGCGGCACCATCGCTGTGGGCGTGATCTCCGCCGGAGGCGTGGCCACCGCCGCGGCCACGGGCGGTGACGCGCCTTCAACGGCAACGGCAGCGGCAACGGCGGCGGCACTGCGCGACGCAGGCGGCAGCACGTAGCTCGCCTTGGCAGAGTCTGTGAGCGGCTGGTCGAGATCGACGAAAATCTTGTTGCGATCGGAGTGGACCCGATAAGCGACCGGCTGCGCGAGACTGATTCGGACGCGAGAGGCCGGCGCGTCGAGTGCGTCGGACCGTTCGACTGCGACCGCCGCGATTGGACTGCGGGAATCCGGGGTGAACCGGTTGACCACGCCGAGGGCGCCCACGTTGCGGAACTCGAGGGAGATGGTCAGCGGATCTGGACGCGTTGCGACATAGGCCGCCGGTCGGGTGGCTTCGATCACCAGCGAGACGCCGGTTCGATTGATGCTGCTATTGATCGCCATCAGGCGAGGCCGGGGTGCGACCGGGGCGGGTGCCGGCGATGCGCCGCTCACCAACGCGCCCGCGAGACTAATCGCGGCCAGGGCCACGGCCAGGGCCAGGCCCCGAGCGGCGCGCTGGCGAGTCGGCGAGTGTCCCGCGCGCGGGAGGAACCGAAATACCGAGGCGAACACACGAACGCAACAAGCCAAGACCCTCCGCGCGCCGCGTGCATCGAGTTCGTGGCAACACGGATCTGGCGACGAGCACGCGTGAGCCGCGTCACCTCGAGCGATCGATCGCAAGCGGCTTGTCACTGTTTGGCGCCCTCGGCAGACCGCAGCAGCTTGAGAATCTCGCGCTGCTTGACCAGAGACAAAGGGTCGTTGACCTGCTGCACCAGCACCAGGCCCTGGGGCGTAATCGATTTCACCGTACCGTCCACGAACTTGTCGCCCTGACGCACGAGATAGGTTTTGTTGTCCGGTCCTTGCACCATCGCGATGAGGCCCGACTGGCTCTGCATGATGCCGCGCACGCTGATTTCACCCACCGTCAGCCCGGCCGCACCCTCGGCCCGGTTCGACGCCAGACGAGGCGCGGTCCCCGTCCCGAGAAGACTGACGAACGGATCGCGCCGGCCTCCAGCGTCGTAGGTGTATTTGTCCGGCGGCGCGCCACTCGCGGACGCGGCTCCAGGGACCTGGGCCTCCGGCGACTGGGCCGCCACGCTCACCCCGATCGAGATCACCAGCAGGCAGAAGGCCGTCGAACGCATGACTATGCGCCCCGACCCGCCGGGCTCCCGGCTTTGGCCGGCGCCGCGGCCGGCCCCACCTTCTTGTTGGCCAACACGAACGTCGTCGCAATGCAGCTGGCGGTAATCGTCGAGCCCGGTTCGGGTTTGTCCTTGGCCTTCACGTCGAGGGCACTGATGTTGATGATCCGCGTGAACTTCCCGACGCGATCGAAGAAGGTGGCGAGGTTGTGATACGTGCCGTCGAGCTCGAGCGCGATCGGCCATTCAGCGTGCAACGGCTTGTTGATGGGAGGAGACGGCTTGAACCCCTTGATCGTCAGGTTCGACTGGACCGCCACCGTCTGGAGCCGGCGCAGCAGATCGGCGGCATCCTTCTCGCTCGGCAGGACGGCGTTCAGGGTGTCGAGCCGCGATTCGAGCGCTGCCACTTCGCTTCGAAATGTCGACAGGCGTTTCGCCGTCGCATACCCCTTCGCGATGTCGGCGCGCAGGGCCATCAGCTGCGTTTGCCGCGCGGCGATGTCCTCCCGCATGGGAGCCTCGTAGTAGTAATAGAAGGCGCCGACGCCCGCCAGCGCGAGGACGACAAATGCGCCGATCTGCGCATACCACGGCAATTTCGTGAGACTCAAATCCATCGGTCTTCGTTACGAGCCATATCGGGAACAGGCCGCGCCGGCTTTACGGCCGCTGCACGGCTTTTTCTGCCCGGCGAGCCGCGGCTCCCGGCGCCTCATGATTTGGGCCCGCCGCCGGGCTGCTGAAACTGTGCCTTGATGCTGAACTTGACCAGCTCACCGGGAGGCGCCGGGAGCGCTTCCGTCTGACTGCTCACGATCTCGATCGATTTCCTGAAGTAGCCGGAGGCTTCGAGGTTGGCCACGAAATCCGACAGCCCGGTCAGCGCCGTGCAGCGTCCGTCGATCACCACGGCGTCGTCGGTCTGCTTCAACTGCGTCAGCCATAACATCGGTGGGAGGGCGCGGCTGATTTGATCGAGCATGTGCACGGGCCCCGACTGACTCTTGCGCAGCTGCTCAATCAGCGCGACTCGCTCCTGGAGCTGGGCCTTCTGCTGTTCGAACGCCTCCACCTGCTGAAGGATTGTGCGCAGCCGCGCCGTCTCCTGGCGGGCGTCGGCGATCCCCTGGTCCAGCTGCTTGGATTCCTGTTGGAGCGCCCAGTAGCGCCAGCCCACGAACAACGCGGCGACGATCAGGACGGCGCTGCAGGCGACGGTGATCTTCTGCGCCGCGTCGAACGTTCCGGCACGCTTTGCGACCCTCCGCTCGACGGCGAGGAGGTTGACGCGAATCATCGGTCGCCCGCCCTTCGCAGCGCCAGACCGACGGCGACTGCCGCCGTCGGCAACACGTTCTCGGGATCGAGCACGCCGAATTTCAACGGCTCGAACGCGATCCGCCGGAACGGATCGAACATTTCGACCGGCGCGTCGAACCGTTCCTCCAGCGCCCGGATAAAGCCGTCGACTCGCGACGAGCCGCCGCTCAGCATCACGCGGTCGATGCGATCGGAGGACGCCGTCGCCTTGAAGAAATCGAAGGTCTTCAGAATCTCGCGCAGTACGTTTTCGGTCATCGCGTGCAGAACTGGCAGCGCATCTTCGTACTCCGCGCCGTCGACCGACTGGCCCTGCTTGAGCAGTTCCGCGCGCTCGAACGAGAGGTTGAGCTCTCTCCGCACCGCTTCCGTGTAGGCGTTGCCGCCAATCGAGATATCGCGGGTGAACAGCGACTGATCGCCCTGGAGGATGTTGATGTTCATGGCGTTCGCGCCCGCGTTCAGCAGCACGATGACGGCGTTCGAGTCGAGCCCGTAGTTGGCCTCGTACGCATTCTGAAGCGCAAACGCGTCGACGTCCATGATCACGGGCACCCGGCCCGCCTGGACGATCACGCCGGTATAGTCCGCGATCCGGTCCTTCTTCGCCGCGACGAGCAGGACGTCCATCGTGCCGCCGTGCGCAGCCCCCGCATTCAGGATCTGGTAGTCGAGGTTCACGTCCTGGATATCGAACGGGATGTGCTGCTCGGCTTCCCAGGAAATCGACTCCCCCAACTCGAGATCCGTCATCGCCGGCACGCTGATCTTCTTGACGATGACGGCGTTGCCGGACAGCGACGCCGCAATGTCCTTGCTTTTGAATGGCTGCCGGTCGAGCAGTCTGCGGATGGCGCCGGCGACCGCGGGGGCGTCGACGATGGCGCCGTCCACGATGCTGTCGAGCGGGACCGGCTCGGTGCCGAAGGCGGCGACCCGGTAGCCCTTTCCCGCGGCCTTGAGCTCGATCGCCTTGACCGCGCTCGAACCAATGTCGAGGCCGACGAGCGGTTTAGATTTCGTAAAGCCAAGCACGTGGGTTCATTCCCCTTCGCAAAGCGAGTACCAGACCCGGACCGTGGCTTTCACAGGGTTCCTGACCTCAGCAAGGCAGAAAACGAGCTTCGACGGCGGGGCGACGTGGCAGTTCCTGCCAAGTAAGACCAACCAGGGCGTCGCGCAGTTCAGCGGCCGCGGAGCCGAAGAGACGACCCGAGCCAGGATCGTCGTGGGATCGAAGCTGGCGCGAAGATCGGGATGACATGGTGCTTTCGTCATGTATCGGCAGATTGCCGGCCGTCCCACAGGGCCGTCCCGCAGGGCCGATCAACGAAACGGCCTACAAAGGCGATGAACGAGACGGCTTACGAGACGTTTAACGAAATGTTTATTGAGACGTTTATTTGAGACGCGTATAGGGTCAATGTTCTGGCCAAGCTGCCATCCCTGCCTTGACACCCCCCAGAAAGGCTCGTATGATTTGGGTTTACCGTTGTCCGCGTCTGGCCCACTGAGTGGTCAGGCTGAAGTCAGCGGACCGGCGTTCCCCTTACAACGGTTTTCTCGACGGAGCAGGGTTTTCAGCATGTCTACGTTCATGGCCAGCGCGAAGCTGGCTGCGGAAAACAGCCGCTGGCACATTATTGATGCCGAGGGCCTGGTGCTTGGCCGGATCGCGACGGTGGTGGCGCGGCTCCTTCAAGGCAAGCACAAGCCCACATATACGCCTTTCCTCGATACCGGAGACCACGTGGTCGTGGTCAACGCGGCGAAAGTGAAACTGACCGGGCGCAAAGAAGATCAGAAGATCTATCGCCAGCATAGCGGTTACGAGGGCGGGTTGCGAGAGGAACGTGCACGGTTGGTGCGCAAGCGCCATCCGGAACGTCTGGTCGAGGAAGCGGTGCACGGCATGCTGCCGAAGGGCACGCTCGGCCAGGCGATGTACCGCAAGTTGAAAGTGTACGCCGGTCCGGATCACCCGCACACGGCCCAGAAACCTTCCAAGCTCGAGGTCGCGTAACGTGGCAGCAGTTCAATACTACGGAACCGGACGTCGCAAGACATCGACCGCCCGGGTGTTTCTCAGGCCCGGCAACGGGGCCATCAACATCAACTATCGGACCTTCGACGCGTTCTTTCCCACCGAAGCCCTCCGGACGCAGATCAGACAGCCGCTCGTGCTGACCGAAACCGCGGACAAGTTCGACATTCTGGCGACGGTGGCCGGTGGCGGCGTCTCGGGGCAGGCGGGGGCGATTCGGCTCGGCATCGCCCGGGCGCTGGTCGAATACAACGGCGAGCTGCGCAAGGCGCTGAAGAACGACGGCCTGCTCACGCGCGACGCGCGCGCGAAGGAACGCAAAAAATACGGGATGGCGGGAGCACGCAAACGCTTCCAGTTCAGTAAACGGTAACGACAACAGATGTAGGGCCCGATTCTTCGGACGGGCCCACGCGTGGAGGACGCTTGGCCGCAATTGCGATGAAGGATCTGCTGGAGGCGGGAGTTCACTTCGGCCACCAGACGAAGCGCTGGAACCCGAAGATGAAGCCGTATATCTTCGGTGAACGAAACGGCATCTACATTCTCGACCTGGGCAAGACGGTCAAGCTGTTCCGGGAAGCCGAAGACTTCGTCACTGGCCTGGCCACCACCGGCCGTACCGTTCTCTTCGTCGGCACGAAGCGGCAGGCCAAGGATGTCGTCGCTGAAGAAGCGGTGCGGTGCGGCATGTACTACGTGAACGAGCGCTGGCTGGGCGGCCTCCTCACCAACTTCGCCACGATTCAGCGAAGCCTCGGCCGACTGCGCGACCTCGAGGCGATGTCGACCGATGGCCGCTACGAAACCTTGTCGAAGAAGGAAATCGCGCGGGCCGAAAAAGAGCGCCGGAAGCTCCAGAAGAATCTCGAAGGCATCCGCGGCATGGCCCGCCTTCCCGACGCGGTGTTCATCGTCGACACCAAGAAGGAGCAGATTGCGGTTGACGAAGCGCGCAAACTGAAGATTCCTGTCATTGGCGTCGTGGACACCAATTGCGACCCCGACGAAGTCGATTTCGTGGTCCCGGGGAACGACGATGCGCTGCGATCGATCCGGCTGTTTGCGTCGCGCATTGCCGACGCCGTGCTGTCCGGTCGCGGCATGAAGGAGTCTGTCGAGGCCGACGCGGCCCGCGACCCCTCCGACGAAGGCGGGACCGACGACGGCCGGCGCCAGGCACGGCCGATTCGCCGCGCCCGCGAAGCGGCCCCCGCGTCCGCCTAGTCGCTGCAGCGCCACGCCCTCGACTTTCCTGGCGCCGGCTCGGATGCGGGCCGGCGCTTTTCTGTACGGAGCACCTCCCATGGCCACAATTACCGCGGAACAAGTCAAGAAGCTGCGCGACCAGACGGGCGCCGGCATGATGGAATGCAAGAACGCCCTCAGCGAAGCCAACGGCGACGTCGACGAAGCGAACACGATCCTGCGCAAGCGCGGTCTGGCGAGCGCGGCCAAGAAGGCCGGCCGCGTCGCAAAAGAGGGACTGATCGGCTACAGCGTCTCGCCCGATCACTCCAGCGGCACGCTGGTCGAAGTGAATTGCGAGTCTGATTTCGTGGCGCGCACGGACGATTTCCAGCAGTTGATCAAGGACGTCCTCGCCGAAATCGAAGCCAAGGGCGACGCCGCCGACGCGGCGTGGCTCGCCGACCCCGACGGCCCCGTCAAGACGCGCCTGGCGGCGACGATCGCCAAGCTCGGCGAGAACATGGCCATCCCCCGTTTCGTCCGCTACGCCGGCAACGGCTACGTCGGCCAGTACATCCATCTGGGCGGCAAGATTGGCGTGCAAGTGGAGTTTACGGGTGTGGCCCCTGCACTGACCGATCGCGAGGACTTCGTCACGCTCGTCAAGGAAGTCGCGATGCAGATCGCCGCGGCGAGCCCCAGCTACACGTCGCGCTCGGTCGTACCGGTGGAACTGCTGGAAAAGGAACGCGGCATCTACCGGGCGCAGATGGAAAATTCCGGCAAGCCCGCGAACGTCATCGATAAGATTGTCGAAGGCAAGCTCGGCAGCTTCTACAAGCAGGTCGTGCTGACCGATCAGGAGTCGATTCGCGATCCGAAAAAAACGGTTCAGGACATCCTGGCGGAGGCCGCTTCGAAACTCGGAGCGCCGATCACCGTCACCCGCTTCGCACGGCTCAGGGTCGGCGAGACCGCACAGTAGCGCCCCACAGTGCAGCGGGCGGAGGCAGTACTGCCGACGCCCGCCTCGGCACGCTGCACCTCTGCGCCTCATACCCTATAATCTCGTGGCGATGTCTTCACCGGCCTACACGCGCATTCTGTTAAAACTTTCCGGCGAAGCCCTGATGGGCCCGCAGAACTACGGAATCGACCCCGCGGTCGCGACCCAGATCGCCCGGGAAATCGGCGAGATCCAGGAGATGGGCGTCCAGACCGCCATCGTCATCGGCGGCGGCAACATCTTCCGCGGCGTCGCGGCCAGCGCCCGCGGGATGGACCGCGCCACGGCCGATTACATGGGCATGTTGGCCACGGTCATCAACGCCCTGGCGTTGCAGGACGCCCTCGAGCAGCAAGGCGTGGTCACCCGGGTGGTGACGGCGATTGAAATGCGGGCGGTCGCCGAGCCGTTCATCCGGCGTCGTGCAATCCGCCACCTCGAAAAAGGCCGCGTGGTCGTCTTCGGCGCCGGAACCGGCAATCCATACTTCAGCACGGACACCGCGGCCGCGTTGCGCGCGATGGAAATCAAAGCCGAAGTGATCATGAAAGCCACCAAGGTGGATGGGATCTATGATTCGGACCCGATGCTGAACCCGAACGCGAAACGCTTCGAGCGTATCTCCTACCTGAAGGTCCTCGAACACGAACTCAAAGTGATGGACGCCACGGCGATCTCGCTGTGCATGGACAACCGGCTGCCGATTGTCGTGTTCAACCTGCTGACGGCAGGCAACATCAAACGCGCGATTTCGGGCGAACCTGTGGGCTCGGTCGTGACGGTATGAGGATTAGGCAATGGGGTAATGGGCAATGGGGTGATGGGGTAATGGAGTGAAGTCGGGCGGTGGGCATGTGCAATGAGGGTTCCGGAACGACTGTCATCTTCTGGAGTTCGTCGCCACCCCATCCCGATTACCACATCATCCCATCACCTCATCACCCCATCACTAAATGTTTCACCGCGGAGCACCGTATGGATGTCAACGACCTGAAAGGCCTGTTCGTCGAAGTCAACAAACGGATGAACGCCGCGATCGATCACGTGCGGCATGAGTTGAGCGGCGTGCGGACCGGCCGCGCGTCCGTGGCCATCCTCGATAGCGTTCACGTCGACGCCTACGGCTCGAAGATGCCGTTGAACCAGCTCGCCGGTCTCTCGATTCCGGAACCCTCGTTGATCGTCGCCCAACCCTTCGACCCGTCGCTGCTTGGCGCGATCGAGAAGGCGATTCGAGCCTCCGACCTCGGCTTGAACCCGGCCAACGACGGGAAGCTCGTGCGCATCCCGATTCCGTCGCTGACTGACGAGCGGCGCAAGGAGCTGTCCCGCCTCGTGCACAAACTGTCCGAGGAGGGACGCAACAGCATTCGGCTGATACGTCGCGACGCCAACGAACGCCTCAAGAAGCTCCTCAAAGATTCCAAGATTTCCGAGGACGACGAGAAGAGGGGGCTCGACGAAGTGCAGAAGATCACGGACCAGCACGTGAAGCACATCGACGAGCTCCAGAGCAAGAAAGACGCTGATCTGCTCGGGCGCTGACACGATGTCCTGGTTCAGTCACTTGGAATGCTCCGTGCCATGCGGGGCGCCGGCCCTCGATCCTCGCGAGCGGCATCATCTCTGTACCTGCGGCGCTCCCCTGCTCGCCCGCTACGATCTCGACGCGGCGCGCGGCTGGTCGCGCGATAGCCTGAAGGGGCGTCCGCCGACGATGTGGCGGTATCGAGAGCTGATGCCGATCTTCGACGATGAAGCGCCGGTGACGCTAGGCGAAGGGTTCACCCCGCTGGTCCACGCGGCAACGCTTGGTGCGCGGATCGGTCTATCGCGCCTGTACATCAAGGACGAATCGCTCAACCCGACGAATTCGTTCAAGGCGCGTGGCCAGTCGGCGGCAATTACACGCGCGCGGGCGCTGGGCGCGTCCACGATCTCGCTGCCGTCGGCGGGCAATGCCGGCAATGCCGCCGCCGCCTATGCGGCGCGAGCGGGCCTGCAGACCAAAGTCTTCCTGCCCAGAGACGTCAAGCTTCCGTTCATTCGCGAATGCGAGCTCTACGGCGCCGACGTCACCCTGGTCGATGGGCTGATTAGCGACGCCGGCCGAATCGCGGCGGAGCGCGGCAGTGCCTTGGGTTGGTACGACGTCTCCACGTTGAAAGAGCCGTACCGCATCGAAGGCAAGAAGACGATGGCGTTCGAGCTCGCCGAGCAGATGGAGTGGCGCTGGCCGCAGTGGATTATCTATCCCACCGGTGGCGGGACTGGTCTGGTCGGCATGTGGAAGGCCTTCGAGGAGATCGAGCGGATCGGCTGGGTCACGCCCGCCACGCGGCCGCGCATGGTGTCGGTGCAGGCCGAGGGGTGCGCGCCGATCGTTCGCGCGTTCGAGGCGGGCGAGGACAGGGCGGAGCCCTGGCAGGGCGCCACGACGATTGCCGATGGTCTGCGCGTTCCCCGCGCGATTGGCGACTTCCTGATGCTGCGCGCCCTGCGCGAGAGCGGCGGCACGGCCGTCGCCGTTCCGGATCACGCCATGGTGGAGGGGATGAAGGAGATCGGCCACGCCGAAGGAATCAGCGCGGCACCGGAAGGTGGCGCCGCGCTGGCCGCCGTCAAGCGTTTGATCGGCGATCGGCTGATTCGCCGCGACGACGTGGTGGTTCTCTTCAATACTGGCGGGGCACTCAAGTATCTGGATGTTCTGGCAGGTTCCTGAAAACCTGTGCTCACCACGGGCGGTCAGCGAAGCTTCGCCTCAACCGACCAGCAAGAACTGACCAGGGTGCGGCGAATCTTCACGAGGCTCGCCAGTTCTCAGAACCTCAATCGCCAAAGGTCACACCCAGTGCCCGCGCCGTCATCAGGAGATCGCAGTCCAGCGGCACCTGCTTCGTTTTCCCGACCACGTCTTCCAATCGGCGCGCGACGATATCGGGAGGCGCAAGAGCGACCATCGTTCCGAATTCGCCGCGTGTCACGAGTTCCACTGCTCTCCCGCCAAACCGGGTCGCCAGAACGCGGTCGAAGCTCGTCGGCGTGCCGCCGCGCTGGAGGTGGCCGAGAACGACGGAGCGCGTCTCCTTGCCGCATGCTCTCTGCAGGCCTTCGCACACTTTCGCGCCGATACCGCCCAGCCGCGCTGCGTATCCGCCGTGCTGCGCCTCGATGAGCGACAGCGAGCCCCCTTTCGGGAACGCTCCTTCCGCAACGACGACAATGCTGAACCGGGCGCCAAATCGTTCTCGCTCGCCGAGACGCTCGGCGACGCTGGAGAGGTCGAACGGGATTTCGGGAATCAGAATGGCGTCGGCGCCTCCCGCGACGCCGGCATGCATCGCAATCCAACCAGAATGACGACCCATCACCTCGACCACCATGATGCGGTGGTGCGCTTCCGCGGTGGTGTGCAAGCGATCAATGGCGTCGGTCGCGAAATCGACCGCGGTATCGAAGCCAAAGCAGTTCGTCGTCCCGACAATGTCGTTGTCGATCGTCTTGGGCACGCAGACGATCGGCACGCCGAGGGTGGAGAACCGATGGGCGATGGCGAGTGTGCCGTCCCCGCCGATCACGACGAGCGCGTCGAGTTCGAGCGTCTGGAACATCGCGACCACGCGCTCGGAAAGGTCCCTGGTCCCTCCCGAGACCGGGTCGGGATAGGCGAACGGGTTACCGCGATTCGATGTGCCCAGAATAGTGCCGCCGAAGCGCAGAATGCCCGTCACGTCGCGCCGGCCGAGCACGCGGGAGCGACCGGGCTCGATCAGGCCGTCGAAGCTGTCCTCGAGGCCGATGCACTCTATCCCGCTATTGTTCGCGGACTTGACGACGGAGCGGATGACCGCGTTGAGGCCGGGCGCATCGCCACCCCCGGTGAGAATGCCGAGGCGGGTTACTGAAGCCATGGACGACTACCTTACCAAGGGAGCGAATCGAGCACGTCTTCTTTTTCGCTGCGACATCCCGGCGCTACGAACGGGCGGAGGCGAGCGAGGGAGATTGCGTCGTGACAACCAGAAGAGCGGAGCCCGCACGTGCTGGTGAGGATCGGAATTCGTCGGTGGTTGCGCATTGCGGCCCACAAATCTCGCGTGGTACAATCTTCGTTCGGCCTGGGCGGCTAGCTCAGCTGGGAGAGCGCCGCGTTCGCAACGCGGAGGTCGCGGGTTCGAGCCCCGCGCCGTCCACCACTTAAATCCCTAATAAATGCAACAAAACGGCCTGACATCGCCAGTGGCGATTCAGGCCGTTCGCTGTGTCCCTAGCCCCATTTGGTTCCGTTTAGCCCCAATTAGCCCGTTTCCATTCCCGGTACATTCCCGGAGATTTTCAACCGCCCAGTCAAGCATTGGAGGGACCGGCGCGCAATGGGCGCCGATGGTGCGCGAATCAGAAATGCCACCACGGGCTGATAGGGTTGCATCCCCCAGCTATGGAGCTTCCTGAAATTCCACGAGGAACTTCGAAAGAAGTACACGCTGACGGCCGTCGCTTCGTGGGCACTCTGGGCGGCGGCAAGCCTTCGATGCTGGCCCTCGAACAACACTTCTCCGAGTGCTGGCGCCACCACCGCGCGGGGCACGAAGCGTTGCCGCACGTACATGGATGAGAGATTTCTTGAGGTCCCGGGGGATGCCGCTTGCGCTGTTCTTTGCAGAGATTCCTCGGCGCCTCTACAGGGGGATCGTAAGCGCGACGCGCTGTCCCACCGATTCGGGCGGGTGTTGCCGCTTCGTTAGTCTCTTCGCATTCCAGATGGAATCCCTGCGCCCTGCCGCCGCTGCCGCGCATATTCGAGCGGATCCACGCCGCGCACCCACGCATCCAGTTCGCGCACATCGAACAACCGCAGCCGCCCTCGATGATGTGCCGGAAGACTGTGCTCCCGAATGAGCGTATAGAGCGCCGACAGTGACGGCAACTTCAAGTAGTCCACCGCTTCCCTCGACGTAAGGTACGGACTAGCGACGGTCGGCACGCGTGAGCTCACGACTTTCTCCTTCATGATTGCGTCTTGTACCCAACAGACCTAGGACTCGGGAGAACACTTCTCTTCCGAGTGCGCCGGTCGGCACGCTGGTCGGGTATGTCGAGCATCCCGCCAATCCGCGAGTCGACTATTTCCAATTCCTACCGCTTGGCCGCAGTCGGCGGGGGCCTTCGGAATGCGCGCGCCGGCACTTTGCGTAGTGTCGCCCTCTCCAAGGCCGCGAGCTTTTCGCGATATTCCGACTCCGTCAGCGGTCCTCCAAAGTCTTCTCGCTGGCGCTGCAACGCGATGCGATCCGGTTGGAGAGCGCGCATCGCCCGGTCCACCTGTTCATGCTTTGCCGTGCGGGCGGCATCGCGAGCCGCGGCGAATCTCTCAGGATGCATCACGAGCGTGAAGCGATAACACCCGTGGGCATGGCCCCGCGTCTCCCCCGTCATCGATCGGTACAGGAGCGGCGCCGGACCGTCGCAATGCTTCTTTAACGCGCGCTTGACGGAGGCGAGGCTGACTCCGGCCCACTTTGCAATCGTCGGATAGCTGAGAAAGCAATTGAAGTCTCCCGAGCTTCCATCGGCACTCGTGGCGCGAACAATGACCAACACGACCAAACGCTCCGCAGCCGAATAGGGCGCCTTCACGCGCTTTGGAAACAGCCGTTCCAGCGCAAATGCCACCGGCGAGAACTGCGGGCCAGCCACCGTCCCGGCACGAGATCCGGCGTTAGGAGCTTGTGCGGCGAACGGTGGCTTCATCTGCCGACTGCGGCGTGCGTTCGGGCCGCCCGTGTCCGGTCGTCCTACTGATACGGTTCGCCCGATCAGGGCCGACCGTGGCGCGCCGTCTATGCCGTCGGCCGCACGCTCGAGTACTACGGCATGCCCGCCATCAGTGCGGGCCACCGACTCGCCATCGGCACGGCCTCCCCGTCCACCATCACCGCCTCGCGCTGCCTGTACGAACCGCAGCAGACCGCTCGACGTGGTCGCTGGCCGAAACCGATCGACGGTCTCGACCGTCCGGTGCCTGCTCTGCGCCATCGCGATCTGTCCTACGTGTCGACATCGTCGGGCGTCGGTCTGCGCAGCCGTTGCCACAACCAGTGTTGGAGTGTGTTCGCGCCGACGAGTCCGGCGTCGGCAGGAGCCAGGACATGCTGCGCGCCACGGTACTTCGCCCGCTGCCAGCTGAACTCAGTGGCATCCACGAGCACGAGTCGTGCGCACGTTGGTACCGGGTCCGCGTCCAGCGCGATGTCGTCGGCGGCGAACCTGGCCACATCTGAGCGCGGCGCCGCATACAGCGTCACGGTGGACGGCGCATCAAGTCGGCTCGGCGCAGAGGTGACGAACGCGTAGTAGAGCCGGCTGTGACAGCCAATTGTCACCACGATGCTCGGTGTCACCGACAATTCCGCCATCGGTTCTCACTCCTCTCACGCGCTGACGAGTACCAGCGCGACGTCCCGGCTTCTTGTTGAGCCACTCACGCAGCGCGCCTCCTACGCGAGCGGTGTTTCGTCAAGGCCGCAACCGCCTTCAAGCGAAGCAAACGGGGGCCGCGACAGACCCAGCCGTGGGCGACGCGCTCAGCGGCCTGCGGGGCACCCAACAGATCCCCCGCCTGATGGGATTCAGGGCGCGATCGGTGCGCCGACCTCGGCCGGCCCATCGCCGTGAAAGAGCACGCCGTGGTCGTAACCGTCCCGGCCAACGTCGTAGCGCTCGACATGGATCAGCTCTTCGACGTGCCGTGCCTCGCGATGACGTCCGAGGTGGAGCACGAGGTCGATCGCCTCGGCAATTTGGTACCGCACGGCCTGGTACGGCAGCTTGACGCCGCTCTGGACGACGCACGACGCGAACCGCGCCAGCGCCTGCTCGGCCGAGTTTGCATGAGTCGTGGACAGGGACCCGCCATGGCCCGTGTTGAGCGCCTGCAACAAATCGAAGGCCTCGCCGCCACGCACTTCGCCGAGAATGATCCGATCGGGCCGATGGCGCAGCGTCGCCCGCAGCAGCTCGCGATGGTCACCGCCGGTAGGTGGGCCTGCGCGCGGCGCGCCTCGAATCGGACCAGATTGGGGCGATCGATCTGGAGCTCCGCCGTGTCCTCGATCAGCACGACCCGATCGTCGCTGGGCACGCACGCGGTGAGCGCGTTCAAGAGGGTCGTCTTGCCCGTACTCGTACCCCCGCTGATCAGGATGTTTCCATTCCGCGCGATCGCGGCTTGCACCGTGGCCAGCACGTCCGACGTGATCGTCCCGATGCGCACGAGCTCGTCGGCGGTGAAGAACCGCGTCTGAAACTTCCGAATGGTCAGCGTCGTGCCGCCGAGGCTGCACGGGGGCAAGACCGCCGCCACCCGCGAGCCGTCGGGCAGGCGCGAGTCGAGGATCGGCTGCTCTTCCGAGACATCGTCGCCCAGCGCACGCGCGATGTTCTTGACGGCGACCTTCAGATTGCGTTCATCGACACGGACGCCCTCGACTTCGTGGAGCTGCCCGTGCCGCTCGATAAACACCCGCCGCCCGCCGTTGACCATGATCTCGGTCACGTCCGGATCCTGAATCAAGTGCGCGCTCGGTCGGAGGAAGGGGAGGATGACGTCAAAACTCATGTCACAGGGCTCCTGCGGCGACGTGGTCGAAGTAGCTGGTCTGCACGTCCAGGTAGTACGGCTTCAGATAGCAGTACGTCGGCGGCTGGGGATTGAGGCCGTCATACGGCAGCACGATCGCCTGCGCGTTCTGGAGCTCCGCAAAGACCTTCGGCTGGAACACGTCTTCGCGGACGACGCTGTAGGTCTTCGTGGCACTGACGGTGGTCCGATGGGCCGCCGGCTTGCCGGTGAGGAGACTCACCCGGGCGTCCTGCCCGGCCTCGGTCAAGGTGTAGCCCGGCTTCAACCGTTCAATCGTCCCGCACAGATCGGCCGCGAAGCGGGTACTGACGTCATCGCTCAGCGCGAGGAAGATCTTGGTCCGCAGGCCTTGCAAGAGCGTGCGCCACGATTCGCCTGGGAGCGTGGACTTGAGGGAGCTGATGCTCTGCGTGGCCACCATCGGAATACAGCGCGCCTGCCGGGCCAGGGAAAAGAACTTCTCGTCGCCGGACGGTTCGTTCTCGCCGGTCGTCGCGAAGGATTGGTACTCGTCACACACGAACGCGACGGCGCGCCATGGGCGCGTCGGCTCTGCCTGCATCTTCGACATCCGGTTCAGCACCGCCCGTTGAAAGTCCTGCTTCAACATCGTGCCCAGGGCGCGCGCGAGTCCGGGATTCATGGCGACCGGAAAATTGAGGGCGATGACCTTCCCCTGCTCGATCAGATCGGCGAGCGGCGGCAATGGCACGCCGTGACGCGCGTCCGAATTGTGGACGGGATCGTAGGTGGCCTTGGGCGGACAAAAGGTGTATTTGACCTTGGGGTTGTCGTCGAACAAGGAGAGGAACACGCTAACGCCCTCGACGATGGAGGTCCGGAGCTTCGGCTCGATGCGCATCCAATCGTCGTCGAACCACCGTTTGACGGCCTCGAACTGGGCCACCCTGTGCGCGTCAGCCGTGGCCGCCGGCGCGTCGTACACGCGGTACGCGATCCCCGTCCGCGCGAGTGTCTCTTCGCCGGCGTGGGACCAGACGGTCCAGGTCTCCTGTCCGTTGTCCTCGGGATGCCACACCCAGGTCGTGAGCTGCGCCGTCATCAGATGTTCCCGCTTGTCGATCGCGAGGCGTCGATGCCGGGCGGCGAGCCGACGCTCTCCTTCCGCGATGGCGGCGCGGAGCTTGTCTGGGTTGATGACGTGTTCGTACACCTGGAAGAGCGTGACGTAGTCGTCGAGGACCTGATGCAAGAGGATCACGAACTTGACCAGATTCGTGCTCGCCTGCTGCCAAAAGGGCTCTTTCCCTTTGCCGAAGAGATTCGTCATCAACGTCGCAATGCCGTAGGCCAACGCATACGCATCGAGGTCGTTGTGGAGCGGGTTGTAGCGGTAGCGGGAGTCGAGACTGATCTCGATGTAATCGTCGCCACGACCGTGGTGCTCGAGGAGGCGACGGACGTGCTGGCAGAAGTCACCTTTCACTTCCAGGACGAGGCCGCCGACCTTCCGCGCGGGATCCGTCGCGCAGTACGCGAGTAACTGCTCGACGTACGGGTATAGGCAGGCGGAGGTCTTGCCCGTGCCGATCGCCCCGATGATGGCGATCCCCGTGTAGAGGCCGCGTTCGGGAATGACGAGCCAGTTCGGCGTGGTGGCGCGCGTCGGCGACGTGCGGTGATGCTGCTCGCCGAGCACGAGACAGAGGTCTTGGCGTGTCGCTGGCGTGGGATAGGGTGGGAGCGATTGGCAGGGCGCGCCGCGCTCCCATCGGGACGCGAAGATGTACAGCAACGAAAAGCCCATGCTCAGCCCGAAGAACGGCGTACTGAACCACAACGTCGTGTAGGTGTACTGGAATCCGGCGTAGAGTCCAGGGCGCTCCGCCTGGATCAAGGCCAGGAGCAGATGCTGGGCTGGAAACGGCCACGTCTGGAGTCCCATCACGCCGACGACGCCAGCCAGCGCAAGACTCAGCACGACGCGATGCTGTAGCACGGTCCGCATTACGCGTCCGTCCTGGGCGTGGGCAGGCTCGTGGCACTCGAGCGCGCCGTCCCACGCGGGGCCATCTTGGTGGTCGGCACGGGAGTGGGCTGCGCCGCGCGCCACTCCACGAACTCGCGATCCTTGGCGAGGCTGGTCGCGATCAGTTGATTCAGCACATAGTCCACGGTGTCGCCGATGAACAGCGCATACAGCACGAGCGCGCTGCGATTCGGCTCCTGCAAGCGGCAGATGTGGCGGACCACGGGGACACGATGGGTGCGGGCTTTGATCAGCGGCATGTTCATCCTCCTGTCTTGCGTCGCGCACATTTCGCGATCACGGGGGTGACGGTCCGTGCGCTGCACGTTGCCGTTCGTCGGTCACGTTTCTTCACACACGAAGGGGGAGCGACCCCACGGGGCGGGGCCAGCGCCGACAGGCGCTGGGTCAAGGCCCGGGAAAAATCGGGGGGTCGCTCCCCCTTCGCTCTTGACCCCGTCTGCGACCCCAGGTGCGACCCCAT
>JBDTVS010000019.1:0-85864 GCA_040007095.1 Acidobacteriota bacterium | reverse complement strand
TGTGGACGCTGTGGCAGCTCGCGCACGAGAGGTTGCGCGCGTCGTGCATGCCGCCGTTCCACTGGCCGTGCGCGCCCTTGCTGTGGCACGCGAGGCAGGTGGCGTTGATGTCCTTCGGGGCCATTGCCGTGAACACTTTGATCTTGGTCTTGTCGCCAGACTCGGCGTGCTCCCGGCCAGGACCGTGGCAGGTTTCACACGATTGGTTTGCCTTGGCGGCCGGAGTCCGGGCGTTTTGCGCCTTCCCGTGAAGGGTCGCGCGAAGGGACTTGCCTTCCGACTCGTGGCAGGCCGTGCACGTATCATCGCCCACGACGCCGCTCGCCTGGGGTGCAGATGACGCCTGCATCAGGCCCGCAGGAGAAGGCCCCGCGGGCACTGCGCGCCGCGCCGAGGCCGGGGCCCCGGCGGCGGACACACCAACCGCTGCGACCCACGCCAGCGCGAACACACCGATGATCGCGCGCGATCTCAGCTGATTCCGATCAAGATTCATGGTGCAAGGCTCCGAGGGCGGTAAGGAACAAACACAGCAATGCGCTGACGGTTCGCAAATGTCGTGCAGGACAGTCTCGACCCTCTGCCCGCACGCTGGCGCGACCGGCAACCGGCAGAACACGACCGTAAACGACCCCGCGTTGACGCGCTGACACGATCTGCGGCAACTACTTCTTCATGGTCAGGAGATACGCGACAAGCGCATCGACCTCGTTTTTTTCAAGCGCATAGGCCTTCATTTCCGGTTTGCGTGGCGCCTTGGTCTTGGCCGTCATCGCTTTCGCGTCGGTGAGCCAGGCGCGGATGTCAGCGGCCGGCAGCCGGCTGCCCACGTCATCGAGCGGCCCCTTGACGTTGCCTTTTCCCGCGACGGAGTGACACACGGAGCATTTCTGATCGGCGAATAGCTTCTCACCGGCTTTTGCGTCCTGCGCCCTGACTGGCGTGGCAAGACCCAGACCGAACGCGACGACACACGACGACACGACAAACGATCCCACTCGAACCATGAGCGCTCCTCTCAACGTGCCAAGGATGATTACTTGGATGCCAATCCAAGATCTGTTCCAAACTGCACAGCCGGCGCGTTGCTGCTTGGACGCACCCTCACCGCCTCGTCAGCTGACGACTGTCACGCTGGTTTGTCGCCGCGGAAAGAGCCGGCTGGGACTCGGCGGCCTGCCGGTTCCTGACGCGGAACGGTTGAGCGAACGACAAAATTGGCCGCGAGCCTCAGGGGGAAATTTCGCAGCGCCGCGACATTGTCCGCGGCGACGAACGCTGGCGGGCCGGTCAGGCAGGTCTGTCGGCGGTCGGATAGGCCGGGTTCCGCCTGGGACGCGTTTGAGATTGCCTGTTGAAAAGGGCCTAGTTCAGGGGCAGGGCGAAGACCGTCACCGCCGAACCGGACGGGATGAGGACGTACTGCCTGCGGTCGAGGAGGTAGGTCATCGGCGAGCCGCCCCAGATGGGCGAGCCTGTCTGGTAGTGCCAGAGATTTTTCCCGGTGCGCGCGTCGAAGGCCATGAAATTGCCTTCGTTGTCGCCGCCGAACACGACGCCCGCTGCCGTCGACAGCACACCTGAGAACGTCGGTGTGGCGTACCGGAATTCCCATTTGCGCTCGCCCGTCGTCGCGTCGAGCGCGCGCAACGCGCCGTACGCCTTGTCGAGGTCGCGCCGAACGACGCCGCTCACCGACGCCTGCCCCGGGACGATCGTTTGCCGTTGCGGCACGTAGGTCGCGCACGTTTCACGCGCGGTGACGAAGAACAGTTTGCGTGCGGGGTCGAAGGAGGGTGGCATGAAGTTGGTGCCGCCCCACTGATCGGGAATGCATCCCTGGCTGCCATCGTTCAGGACGATCGGATGGTCGTCCGGACCGAGCGCCCTCGCCCACGTCGTATCGGTGAACGGCTTTCCGAACAGGACCTTTCCCGTCACGCGGTCGAGCACGTAGAAAAATCCGTTACGGTTGGCGACCATCACAACCTTGCGCGGCTGACCGCCTATGGTCAGGTCGGCCAGCACCGGCACGTGGTTCGAATCCCAGTCGTGGGTATCGTGCGGTGTGAACTGGAAATGCCACTTCAGCCTGCCGGTATCGGCGTCAACCGCAATCAGCGACGCCGTGAACAGGTTGTCGCCCTTCCGATCCTCGCCGTAGTAGTCGGGGTTGGGATTGCCCGTGCCCCAGTAGAGCGTGTTCAACTGCGGATCGTAGCTGCCGGTGACCCAGGTGCCGCCACCACCCCGCGCCAGCACCTCGACGGAGGTCGGCCAGGTTTCGCTGCCAGCCTCGCCCATCCCCGGCACCGTATAGAACCGCCAGATCCGCGCCCCGGTCTTCGGATCGTAAGCGTCGAGAAACCCCCGGGTCGGATAGTCGCTGCCCGAGATGCCGACAATCACCTTGTCTTTGATCACCAGTGGAGCGAGCGTCGCCGAATAGCCGACCTTGTAGTCGGCGAGCACCACGTCCCACACCACGGCTCCCGTCTTCATGTCGAGGGCCAGCAGGTGCGCGTCGAGCGTGACCATGAACAGCTTGTCGCCGAACACGCCGAAGCCGCGATTCACCGGGGCCGAGGCGCCGTAGGTCAGGTCGTTCGGCAAGTCGCGCCGATACTGCCAGAACGGGCGGCCCGTGCGCGCGTCGAGCGCCCAGGCAAAGTTGTTGGGCCCCGTCACGTAGACGACTCCGTCCAGCACCAGTGCGGTGGCTTCGAATCCGCGACCGCGCGCGGTCGTTCCAGTCTGGTAGGTCCACTGTGCCGTCAGACGAGACGCGTTCTCCGGCGTGATCTGCTTCAGCGGACTGTGGCGCTGTCCGTTGTAGTCGCCTGAATACGTGAGCCATCGAGTGGGATTCTTCAAACCATCGAGCAGGTCCTGATACGTGACGTTGGGCGCGCCACCCTCTTGTGCGCTGACCAGCACCAGGCCCAGCGCGACCGGCAGCGCCGCCGCCGCGGCCAGGCAGACTAGCGAACCAACCGCACGCATTGATTTCATGGCGGGCCTTCTCACAACCTGTTGCGATGGGACACATCGTGTATCAGTGTGACGCTTACGACCGAGCACACCGGGTGCAGCGAGGCAACCACTGGGATTTCTCTCGGTGATGTCGGTGATCTCGGTGGTTGACATTGAAACTGAGACAGTACCCGGTGACACTCTCCGCCTTTGTGATCTTTGTGACCTTTGTGGTTCATGACAAGTATCTGTACGCCGTGTTCGGGCTCGGTGGTCCTCAACGGGCGGTGTTGGCGCGCAGCGTGGCCATGAAGTCGAGCAGGTCGTCGAGATCCCGGTCGGCCAACCGATCGACGCCGAAGCTGGGCATCAACGACTGTGTGTCGCGCGAGACGTCACGAAGATCCGCTTTCACATATCCCTGCAGCCGTTCGCGAGTATCCATGATCTGGATCGAGAAGGGATCTTCACCCTTGCGCACGCCTCGAATCCGCTGGCCATCACGGGTAACGAGCGTCACCGCTTCGTAACCGCTGGCGATCGACGCGCTCGCTTCGCGAATCGATTTGGCGAGCGCCTCGCGCGACTGACTCGAAGCAATCCTCGACAGGTCGGGGCCGAGACGTCCGCCGCGATCGTTGACATGATGGCAGCCGCCGCACGACGTCCAGAACGTCCGCTCGCCGTTCGCGGCGCCGTTCGCAGTATTGCCTCGCGCGCCGGGACCGGCGGTCGTGGTGCTGATGCTGCGAAGATACGCCACCACCGCCCGGATCTCTTCGTCTGGCGCCTGGCTGGGCGGCATAATGCTTCCCGGCACGCCGGATCGGATGATTTGGAATGCCCGCCCGTCGGCAGCCTCCGATGTCCACAGCCGGGTCAGATCCGGACCGCGGTCGCCTTTCGCTTCGGCGCCGTGGCAATCGGCGCAACGCTCGCGGAACAGATTGCCGCCGGTCTGGATGGCGGCGACCTGCGGGGCGCCGTTCTGCTGCAACATGACGCCCCGGCGCAGACCGCGCAGAGATCGTAGGGAATTCTTCGGCTCTGCCGCCGCGCCCGCTGCGATCTCCAGCGCGGTGTCCGTTTGTCTGTGGTGTCCGGCTTGAGCCGGACCACGACGGTCCGCCTGAAGGCGGACACTACGTGCAAGTGGAAACTGCTCCAGGTCGAGCGTCTTGCCGTCGTCAGACCTCGTCGCGTTGATCGCCGACGCCGGAAGCGCCGCGAGCCCCACGATCGAACAAAGGGCCAGCGCCTGGACCGCGGCGCGAACGGCTGTCCTGCGCCGACGTGGTTCCTTCACGACAGACCGTGGTCCCTTCACGGCAGACTCAGGGCGACCAGTTCCGCCGGATAGCGCTGTCCGCCGATCGCCAGGACCACGTACTGCTTGTTGTTGAAGAGATACGTCATCGGCGCGCCGTTGGCGCCCGCTTCGAATTCCATCTGCCACAGCGTCTGGCCGGTGGCCTTGTCGAGCGCTCGAAACTTCCTGCCGCCGCCTCCAGGAGGCGTCCGCGGATTGATCTGATCGCCTTCCGTTACGAACAGCAGCGTCTTGGTCGCGATCGCCGACGACCGCACCGCCTGGCCGAGCGGGCCCAGATTGAGCGCTTTGATAGCCGGATTGTCGCGGGGGCCGTCGCCGTTGGCCACCATCCACGCCCGCTCGCCCGTGTTCAAGTCGATGGCCGTGACGCGGCCGTACGGCGGCTTCGAGAGCGGCAGCCCGCGGGGGCCCGGGACCAGCGGCCGCGTGGCGGCGCGATAGTCCAGATTCGTCTCCTGCGGGTTGCCCTTGACGAGATCCGCCGAGAACGGATTCGTCTTCGACGGGATGTACAGCATGCTCGTTTCCGGATCGAAGGCCGCGCCGGTCCAGGCCGTGCCCCCGTTCGATCCCGGCAGCTGCAGCGTCCCTTTCACGCCGCCCGGCGTATCGCTTCGCACCGACGGCGGCGTGAACAGCGCTCCCGTGCGGTACTGCTTGATGATCTCGATCGCTTCCGCGCGCAGCTCGGCGGTGAAGTCGATGAGGTCGTCCTCCTGAAGACCCTGCCGCTCGAACGGCGGCGGTTTGGTCGGGAACGGCTGCGTCGGCGACGTCTTTTCGCCCGGCACGTTCGATTTCGGCACGGACCGCTCTTCGATCGGCCACACGGGTTTGCCGGTCGCACGGTCGAGTACGAACACGAAACCGTGTTTGGTCACCTGCGATACCGCCTTGATCCGCCGTCCGCCCACGGTGATATCGGTCAGGATGGGCGCCGCGGGATTGTCGTAGTCGAAGAGATCGTGGTGCACGGTTTGAAAATGCCAGACGCGCTTGCCGGTCCTGGCGTCCAGACACACGATCGAACTGGTGTAGAGGTTATTCCCCAACCGGTGCCCGCCGTACATATCGTTGGTGCCGCTCGAGGTCGGCAGATAGACGTACCCCAGCTCGTCGTCGGCGCTCATCATCGACCAGACGTTGCCGGCGCCGGTGTAGGTATACGACTCGTTGTCCCAGGTTTCCACGCCAGGCTCGCCGGCCCGCGGGATCACGTGGAAGGTCCAGCGAAGCTTCCCGGTCTTGAGGTCGTAACCGCGCACGTCCCCGGGCGGTCCTTCTTTCGTCCGCGCCGAGTCCTGCTCGAGCATGGACGAACCGATCACGATGACGTCGCGGGCGATGAGGGGAACGCCGCTCCAACGGTAGGACTTCATGAGCGGACCAAGGCCGACATTGAGATCGACCTTGCCGCCGTCACCGAAGTCGGCGATCGGCTCGCCGCTCTTCGCGTCGAGCGCGAACAGGTACTGTGCTCGCGTGCTGAAAATGCGCGACTCCGCGCCCTGGCTCCAGTAGGCCACGCCCCAGTGGGCGCCGCCGCCCTGCAAACCGTCCGGCGCCGGCTCGAGCGGCTTCTGCGTCCACAACGTCTTGCCCGTCTCCGGATCGAGCGCCTCGACCAGACCAAAGCCGTCCGGGATGTAGAGGCGGCCATTCACCATGATCGGTGTCGCGGTGTAGCGGTTCGACAGGCGAATGCCCGGATTCGCCTCGATCAGCAGTTGGTCCGCCTGGGGGCGTCGCCACGCGACACGAAGCTTCGACACGTTGTCCTTGTTGATTTGATCGAGCGCGGAGTACTTGGTCGAATGGTTGTCTGAGGAGTAGACCGGCCACTCCCCGGGCTTTTTCGCGTCGGCGCCGTGAATCGACACGACGCTCAACGCCATGCCTGCCACCCCCACCCAACACGCCGATCGCAAGGCCCTCGATGCCCGCCTCTTCGTCATCGCCTTCCTCCAACCGCGCCGGCTAGTCGAGTGTAATCGTCATGCCCAAAGCGTAACCACGAACGCTCGAAGTCACGCGGACACCAAACCATGGATTCCTTTTCGTGTTTTCGTGTCTTCGCGGTTGCATTTGGAGGCAGTTCAGAGGAGACACTCCACTAGTCGTAGAACGCCGGCGACTTCTTCAACTTCGAGAATCCAA
The DNA here is from genome assembly GCA_040007095.1 of Acidobacteriota bacterium. Taxonomy (GTDB): domain Bacteria; phylum Acidobacteriota; class Vicinamibacteria; order Vicinamibacterales; family CAVVIG01; genus JBDTVS01. The sequence goes on along the minus strand of JBDTVS010000019.1, from coordinate 79,401 downwards.
TCAGATCGTGGGTAATCCACATCTGCCCGCCGGTCTTCTTGAGAAACGCGTCAACCGCCGCCCTCGACTTGAGGGTGATCTCCTGGTCGCCTTGCGCCGGCGCCACTTCCTTGCGGCCGACCTCCTCCGGATAGTGATAGAGGTCGCCGGTGAGGGCGATCGTGCCGGTGTTCTTCAACTTGACGAACACGACCTGATGCCCGGGTGTGTGTCCAGGTGTTTGCTTGATGATCACCGTGCCGTCGCCAAACACGTCGTACTCGCCGTCGATGAACGTGGCCATGCTGGTCTTCAGCGCCGAGTAGGTGGCGGGAGTGTAGAACCGCGGCGCCTTCTCCAGGAACATCGCGTCGTACTCGGCCCTGTTGACCAGCCAGGTCGATCCCTGGAAGTCGTTCGCATTGGCCGTGTGGTCGCCGTGGCCGTGCGACATCGCGAGATAGGTCACGTCGGCCGGCCGATAGCCGACCTCGGCCATCAGATCCTTGAGCCGTTTGGTCGGCGCGCCGGGGCGGGCGTTGTCGCCGCCGATGTTGGCGTCGGGGACGAGCCCCGCTTCCCACAGCAACGTGCCGCGCGGATGCACGATCAGATACGCCGCGTCGGAGAGGTCGGTCGCCGCGACCTCCTCCTTCTTCAGGCCGAACAGCTGCATCGGATCGGCGATCTTGAGGACGCCGCAGTCGAACACGTACATGCGCACGCTCTTGGGCGGCTCCGGACGAGCCTGCGCGCTCGGGTTGTGCAATGCGCCGTGGGTGACGACAAACAGCCCGACGAGCGCCGCGATCATCGCCGCAGCCCGAGTGCCGGTCGCCCTCAAATCGTCTCGCATGTAGCCTCCTCAGGCCATGAACGACGACACGTCGTACTCTTCACATCTAGAAGTCGATCTGCCCGCCGAACTTCAGTAGCCGCCCCTGTAAGATCTGAGTGGGCCTCAGCCAGAGCGCGCCGTAGGTTGTGTTTTGCGCGAGAATCGAGCTCGCATTGAACGCGTTGTAAAGGTCGACATTCACCTGCACTCGTCCTCGCGGCATTTTGATGCTCTTGGACGCGCGGAAATCGACCTGGTAGAGGCGCTCCGCGTACAACGTGCCGGGCTTGATCAGCGGCACGTTCGCCGTACCGTTCAGCAGATTGTGCCCGAGCGATGAAGACACGTCGGCGCTCGAATAGGACCGCGAGGCGGTGATCTGGGGTCCGGGCAGACTCTGGAACGTCGCGCTGGTCTGCAAGCCCCACCACGGCAGCGGATAGATCGCCAGCGCCTTGACGTTCGGCTGGAAAGGCGGCGTCACGTCGCAGTTCAACAGCGCCTGCGGCGAATCGACGACGAAGCAGTTATTGGTCGCCACTCGGCCGACGCTCGCTCCGCCGGAAGCCACCACACCCCGCGGCAGTCGAGCGTTCACGCTCAGGTCCACGCCGTTGAAAATTTCAGTCTGGGTCCCGAAATTGGAGGTTTTGGAAATCAAGGTGTTCTGCGTCACGATCCGCTTCTGGTCGTAGAGGCCGCACACCGCGTATCCGCCGCCACCAGGCAGCCGCGCATCCAATGGGGCGGTGGCGCAGTAAGGGTCGAAATCGGCCGGTCCCAGCGACAGATTGTCGTTCGAGGTGAAGTTCCCGAACCACCGCCGGAAATAGCCCGCGTTGAGCGACACTCGAGGCATCAGCTCGTGCGCCACCTGCGCGGCGATCTCCCAATTGTACCCACGGCTCACCAGCACATCGTCGGCGTAGCGCGTGCTGATGTTGGGCGCACCGAAGTTCGAGGGGTTCAGCGCCCCGAGCTCGTCGGCCTGCGGCACGAAATCGCCGTTGCGGTCGCTCCACGTCCGCGTCGCGCTCTGCACGATCGCACCGGCCGGATTGGCCGGACGTGTGTAGGTCGGCGGGTTTGGTCCTTCGAGGTACTTGCCGAAACTGAACTTGGCGGCCGTCTTACCGCTCCCGAACAGATCGTATGAGAGGCCGAGACGCGGCGTCGCGTCTTTCCAGTTCGGCACGTTGTCGACGGCGTCGAACGAGAGATTGCGCGTCGGCACCTGCGGGCCAGGCCCGATGGTCTGTGCCGGAACGAGATCGCGCAGCGCGTCGAATCGCACACCGGCGTTGACGGTCAGGCGCTTGAGTGTCCACTGGTCCTGCACGAACAGGCCCCAATTCGCGTCGAGGAGCTCGTAGAAGTTCAGCGGCGTGGCAAACACCGTCACCTGCGTCGGCGATGCGTTGCGCAGCTGTAGCGTCATGCCGTCGTTGACGACGTCGGATGAGGTCCAGGCCCAGAGGTGCATATAGGTCACGCCGGCTTTCAGGGCGTGCGACCCCGTGACGTACGATGCCGTGAACCGCGTGTTGAAATTGTGACTGGCGTTGTGCCCGTAGGTATTGCCGTAGTTCCCCCAGCTGAAGCCGGATCCCAGGTCTCGCCAGGCCACCTGATTTGGCGCGTTGTCGGGCTGCGGCAGCGTCGGGTAGTCCTTGTTGTTGTAGAGCACCCCGGCTTCGAACAGCAGCTTGCTGGTGACGGGCGAGCTCCAGCCCCCCTGTGACTGATACATCGGCGCCGATTTCGACGCGTAGATGGCCTCGGGCGCGTTGGTGAGCTGGCCCAACGAGTAGCCGTAGTACGGCCGCTGCTGGCTGGCGTTCTGATGCTGCAGCGTGATCTTGTTGCGCGGCGTCGCCTGCAACGTCAAGCGCAGACTCTCGTTCTGATTTCGCTCGATGCTATCGGCCGGCCGGTTCGTGTCCGGCGTGTACGCGTGACCTGTCGGCGTCAGGTTGTAGTAGATTCCCGCGACGGACTGCTCCGACGCCTGAGCGCGAACCGACCCCCAGAACCACAGCCGGTCCTTCTTGATCGGACCGCCCCACGCCGGATCGGCGTCGTAGGTCCGGTTCAGCGTGGTGACCGACGTGAGGCCCGTCGCCTTCAGGTCGTCGTTCAGATTGTTGCTCTGCAAATCGTGGTTGGCGAACGAGCCGATGAACAGCCCCTTGAAGGTGTTGCCGCCATCACGCGGAATTAGATTGGTCCGCACGCCGCTGGTCTCGCTTTCCGCCGACAGGCCCGATGTCTCGAGGCTGATCTCGGAGACTGTCGCATCGTTGGTCACGATGGCGATGAAGTTCCCGCCGCGGCCCTGGCCGTTGTTGTAGTTCATGCCATCGTAGAGCTGCGTCTGTTCTTGCAGGCGGCTGCCGTGAATCGCGATGGCCGACGCCGAGAACGCGGTCCCGCCGACATCCTGGTTGTTGGTGGTGACGCCGGGAATAAGTACCGCGAGCTGGGCCGCCGACCGCATGCCTGCCGGCACCGCACTGATGATGTCGCGCGTCATGACCCGCTGCTGGACGACGTTCTGCACGTCCACCGTCGGCGTCTCGCCCGTGACCGTAATCGTCTCCTGTAGGGAGCCGACCCGCAGGTCGGCGTTGACAGTGGCCGTGAAAGACGCCGTGAGCTCGACGCGTTCCCGCCGCACGGTGGTGAAGCCGGTCAGGGTGAACGATACGGCATAGACACCGGGCACCAGGCCCACGATCTTGTACTGGCCCGAGCCATCGGTGACAGCGGTCCTGACCTTCTCGATCAGTGCGGGGCTCGAGGCCTCGACGGTCACGCCCGGAAGCACCGCCCCTGAAGTGTCCTTCACCACGCCCGCGATCCCGCTGCCGCTCTGGGCGAACGTGGAGGGCGCGGCCAGCCCCAGCATCGCGAATATCAGCACGCCGACGATCAACATCCTTCGCAAGAAATCCTCCTTGGATCCGCACGCGTGCCGGACACCCCGCGCCAATCGGTCGGCCCGGTGTGCGCAGCCCTACACCCAACGCATTGACACTGCGTCCCGCCTGTGGGCATTCTGTGCAGCCGTGCGAACCGTCATTCTAGACGACATTGGTCAAACCGACGAAGGACTCGCGTGATTTCTTCGCCCCCTGCCCTGCTGGTCCGCCACCTGCACAAGCGCTATCACGACGTCGTCGCGGTGGCGGGCCTCGACCTCGAGGTCCGCGTCGGCGAATGTTTTGGCCTGCTCGGCCCCAACGGCGCGGGCAAGACCACCACCGTCGAGATCTGCGAGGGGTTGACCTCGCCCGACTCGGGCGACGTGGAAGTGCTCGGACTCCGGTGGACCCACGATGCGCCGAGGCTGCGCCAGCGGCTTGGGATTCAACTACAGGAGACCCAGCTGTCCGAAAAGCTCACCGTGGTCGAGACGATCCGGCTGTTCCGCAGCTTCTTCCATCAAGGTCCGGAGGTGTCGCACATCATCGCGCTCGTACAACTGGAAGAAAAGCAGGGCGCACGCGTTGGCGCGCTCTCGGGCGGGCAGAAGCAGCGCCTGGCGGTGGCCTGCGCCCTGGTGGGCGATCCGGACCTGCTGTTCCTGGATGAGCCGACGACCGGACTCGATCCGCAGGCGCGCCGCCAGCTGTGGGATTTGATCGAACAGTTCAAACTGGCCGGGCGAACGATTCTGTTGACGACCCACTACATGGACGAAGCGGAACGGCTCTGCGATCGCGTCGCGATCATGGATCACGGCCGCGCCATCGCGCTCGGCACGCCCCGCGAGCTCATCGCCTCGATCGGCGTCGATCACGTGGTGGAATTCGCCGCCGGCAGTGCGTCGGCCACGTTGGACGTGTCGCGATTGGAGCAACTCGACAGCGTCAGCCGCTTGCATCGGGAACCCGCAACTGTCCTGCTGCATGTGACGGAGCTGCACCGCGCCGTTCCGGCGCTGCTCGAAGAGCTCAGCCGCCAGGGCCTCGCGCTCACCGAGTTGCGCACCCACTCGGCGACGCTGGAGGACGTGTTCGTCGCCATGACCGGACGGCATCTCCGGGACGATCGGGAATGAGCAGCGCTCCATGCTGACCACGACACCCGGGACGCCGGTGCGCGGGACCTGGACGGATCGCGCACTCGTGCAGCTGACGCTCGTCCGCATCCGGGAATTCATCCGAGAACCGGAGGCGTTGTTCTGGACCCTGCTCTTTCCGGTCGTGCTGGCCGCGGGCCTCGGCATCGCCTTCAGAAACCGGCCGGCAGAAGTGCTCAAGATCGCTGCCGTCACGCCGCGCCTCGCGGAGTCCTTGAAGAGCGAGCCGGCCCTCGACGTTCAGTCGTTGCCTGCCGCCGCGGCCGACGTCGCGCTGCGAACGGGACAAATCGCCCTGATTGTCGAGGACGGTCCCGACGGCGCAGTGGCCTATCGCTACGACGACACGAATCCTGAAGGACGCACGGCGCGGCTCCTCGCCAACGCCGCCATCCAACGCGCTGGGGGACGGGCCGATCCGGTCGGCGCCTCCGACCGCCTGATGCGCGAGTCGGGTTCGCGCTATATCGATTTCCTCATTCCCGGTCTCGTCGGCGTGGGCATCATGGGCAACTCCATCTGGACGCTTGGCTTTGCCATCGTCGATTCCAGGCGCAGGAAGCTGATGAAGCGCATCATGGCGACGCCGATGCGACGGCACGACTATCTGCTCTCTTTCCTGCTGTTCCGGATGCTGATGCTCTGGGTCGAGGTCGGCGTGCCGGTCGCCTTCGGCGTCGTGGCGTTTGGAGTGCCGCTGCGTGGGTCGGCGCTCGTCCTGGGAACGGTGTCAATCCTCGGCTCGCTGGCGTTCAGCGCGATCGGATTGCTCGTGGCCTCGCGGGTCAGGACCATCGAGGCGGTCTCAGGGCTGGCCAACCTGGTCATGGTGCCGATGTGGGTGCTCTCGGGCGTGTTCTTCTCGGCGCAACGGTTTCCAGCCGCAGTGCGGCCGGTGATCAAGGCGCTCCCGCTCACCGCGCTCATCGACGGGCTGCGCGCGAACATGCTGCAAGGGTCCGGGTTCGTTCAGATCGGGCGAGAGCTGGCCACGCTGGGAGGCTGGCTGATCGTCTGCTTCGCGTTGGCGCTCAAGCTGTTTCGCTGGAAGTGAACCGCCTGAGGGCACAAGGCGGACAGATGGTGATGGCGACAACGCAGAGTCTTTGGAACCACAAAGGCCACAACGAACACCAAGCCAGGCCCGTGCGGCGTTGCGCGGAAACTCGCAGAGCCTCGACGATCAGCGTCAGCAATTCGCCCTGCTGGAAATGGAAGGTCTCGGTGCCGTCCGTCTTGCACGGCATGTTCAGGGCACCCTGTCGGATTAGCACATCTGTGGGAGTCTGGCTATCGGTGTACGCATCGCGCTGCGCCTCGTCCGTTGCGGAAAATTCCATCAGGCTATGTGGTAGGCTGACGGAAACCGTGACCACTCGCGACGCTGCTGCCAGACTGGTCGAGCCGCTGGATCTCCCTTGGTACTCCCAGGTAAGCGCCGATCAATGGCGCGCGTTCTGGGCGGTCTTCCTTGGTTGGATCGTCGACGCGTTCGACTTCACCATTTCCACTTTTATCCTCATCGACATTCAGAACAGTTTCGGGGTCGGCCGCGCGTCGGCGGGGGCACTCGGCACCGTCACCCTGATGATGCGGCTGGTCGGGGGCATGGCGTCGGGAACGCTCGCCGACAAGCACGGGCGCAAGCTCCCGCTCATGCTGTCGGTCCTCTGGTTTTCGGTCTTCGCCTTTCTGAGCGGGTTCTCGACGTCGTACGGGATGCTGTTCGCGCTGCGGGCAGGGTTCGGGATCGGGATGGGAGGCGAATGGGCCGCGGGCATGCCTCTGGTCCTCGAGCATTGGCCAACGCGGATGCGTGGCCTCGCCTCGGGTCTGCTGCTGGGGGGCTGGTACTGGGGCTACCTGCTGGCCGCCGTTGCCTTTCAATTCGTCTATCCCTTGTTCAAGACGTCGCCGGACATCGGCTGGCGAGTCATGTTCTGGATTGCGATCGTCCCGGCGCTGCTGACGCTGTGGATCCGGCGCACGGTCAAGGAAAGCCCGATCTGGCTCGAGCGTCAGCGTCGGCTTCGGGCCGCCGCCCTCGACAAGACCGCACCTCAGGAACCGAAGGTCTCCCTCCTGCGCATCTTTCAGCGCGACATGATCGGCACGACGCTGCAGACCACGGGGGTGCTGGGCGCCTTCATGTGCGTCTACTATTCCGTCAACTATTGGTATCCCACTTTCCTGCGGGAGGCGGGACGTCCGACCCTACCCTATCTCGCCGCATTCAACGTCGGCGCGATCATCGGCACCGCCGGGTGGGGCCGGCTGTCCGAAACGCGGTTGGGACGCCGCGGTGCGGTGACGATCACGCTGCTGCTGGGCATGGCCTCGCTGCCGCTGTACCTCCACGCCAGCGACCCGTTGATGCTCGGCCTCGGGGCACTGATGATGGGCGCATTTGGCATGGGCGTCTGGGGGATGGCGCCCGCATACACGACGGAGCGCTACCCGACCTCGGTCCGCGGTGTGGGCCCGGGATTCTGTTATCACGCCGGCGCGGCCATCGGCGCCGCCATGCCGCTCGTGCTTGGCGAACTGCAGGACCTCGGCTTCGCGCTCGTGAACGCCGCGACGGCCAGCATGATCGTGTCAGCGCTGCTGGCCATCGTCTTGATCTGGCTGGGACCCGAAACCCGAGGGCGCGACTTCTCCGTCAGCGGCTAGAACGATTCGACCGCAGCGGGTTGGCCGAACCACAAAGAGCACAAAGGCCACAAAGCCGTTCTCAAAATTCAACGGCTGCTTGAGAGAAGCGCGGTTGTTCAGCTGGACGACCAGCCGCCGTCGATCGGAAGCACCGCGCCCGTGATATCCCCGCCTTCTGGACCGCACAGAAACGCCATCAACGCCGCCACGTGCTCTGGACCGACCAATCGTCCCGTTGGCTGCTTGCCGGCGAGCAGGGTCCGTTCCGCCTCCGCGAACGGCACGGCGCCGGTCGCCATCAGGTCCTGAATGCCCGCTTCGTGCACCGGTGTGCGCGTCGTGCCCGGGCACACCGCATTGCACGTGATGTTCTGTCCCGCCGTCTCGAGCGCCACCGCCCGCGTCAGCCCTATCAGCGCGGTCTTCGTCGTCACGTAGCCGACACGGTTGGCGGCGCCGCGAAGGCCGTAGATCGACGAGACGTTGATGATTCTTCCCCAGTTTTTCCGGCGCATCATCGGCACGATGAGACGGATGGCATGAAACGCCGCCGAGAGGTTCACGGCCATCGCCTCGTCCCATAGCTCCGGTGAGAACCGCTCGACAGGCGCGGCGTGGCGGACGACGGCGTTGTTGACGAGGATGTCGATCGCCCCGAATACCTCGACCGCCGATGTGATGAGCTCCTCGAGCTCTGAGGGATGGCGCAGATCGGCCCCGCCGTACCATGTCCGAACGCCGTGGCGCTCCTCGATCTCCCGCTGAACGGCGGCGACATGACCGGGCGCGGCGAACCCGTTCAGGACCACGTCGCAACCGGCCTGCGCGAAGCGTTGGGCGGCAGCAAGCCCCAGGCCCTGCGTCGAGCCGGTGATGAGCGCGGTCTTCCCGGTGAGGCTGCGGTTGGGGTCGGACACTACGTGCCAGTCCTCACTGACTCGCGCACTCCAAATGCAAACACGAAAACACGAAGACACGAAAGAGCACTCATGCTTTTGGCGACTTCGTGCTCTGTGGCTTGGCTGTCACCGGACTCGGCTCGACTCGCCGTCCGCCAATGCGAGCTCGGTGATCCTCAGGCCCGTCGCGGCGATCCGCGACGGATACAGATCCTTGAGCGCCTCCTCGTGCCCCGGAATCACCCGCATCGGATCGCCGCCGGCCCGCTTGACCATCTCTTCGCTCGTCATGATCAGCTTGAACTGACTCCCCGTCGCGAGCCCGACCGGTATGTACTGCGGGTCCGCCGGATCGGTGCCGCGCAGATTCTCGTGCGAGTACACCAGGTCGCCGGAAAACACCCACGAATCGGCGGAGCCCACAGACAAATCGTTGCGAACCGTGACGTATTGGGAACCCCAGGTATGGCTGTCGAACGCGGCGTGCAAATCGATCCCCGGCATCACGTTTTCGCGATCGCCGTCGACGGCGACCAGCCGTCCCTGCCGTGCAAGGTCGACCAGGCGCATGATGTCGGCCGGATCGATGCCGAGCATCAGCCAGCGAAAGCGGCGTTCCAGCGACATCGTCCACACCCACTTCGACAGCTCGCGCTCCTGGATGTAGAAGGTCGCGTTGGGAAACGCGTTGATGTTGCCCATGTGATCGAAATGAGCATGCGTCTGGAACACCGTCGAGACGTCGCCGGGGGCGACACCAACCTCGGTCAATACTTCCGACGGCGGATGCCAGTTCTCGACGCCGTACGACTGCGCCAGCACTTCACCGTAGGCCTGGTGGTCATAGCCGACATCCACCAGCATCGTGCGGCCGTGTCCCTTGATCACGATGTAGGCGTAGGGCATCTTGCGATGTCCCTGGTTGTGCGCGCCGTAAATGAACAGACTCGTCGGCTGCTTCACGACGTACGCGTACTCCATCACCCAAATCGAATAGGCACTCATCGTCTCACCAGTCCTGTCCCCGTTTGCGTTTGCTGTTTGCTCAATCCAGTTCCGGCCGGACAACGCAGTCCGCCCGAAGATACCGTCGCAGTCTCACGAACCACCGAGTCGTCATGGGCCGGGGCGCACCCCGTAGCATGAACACGTGAGCGCATACGAACTGCGTCGTGTCCGGCTTCAGCCGGACCGGGACGTTTGCACCAACATTTTCTGAGCAGGACACCGAGGCAAACATTGAGGATTTTGTCGGTGAACTGGACGACCTCGGTGGTAAACGTTGAAACTGATGCACGATCCCTGAATCCCGACGCTACGGACGGGAGTGCTGGTCTAAATTCGATCGTCTTGCAGAGCAGAGATCCGGCCCTGCCCCAGCTGTCCGACCTGCCCGACTTGCCCCACCTGCCCGATCTGTCCTGTGACGCAGCAGCATTGATCGAAGGCGACCAGCACGAACCCCGGCAACCGGTCCGCGGCCTGCTGCAGCTGTGCGTAACCGGCTTTGAGGGACACGAGCATCGCATCAACGCGATCGCTCCGATCGCCGCGGAGGTGCTCCGAGGCGGTCCGCAACGCCACGTCAATCGCCGCGACGGCCATCAACAAGTGACGGTGGTGCTGGCCGGCGCGCGCGCTCGGCCGCGCACACCGAATTTCGGCCGCCGCCCGCTGGAACATCTCGCGTGCAGCGTCGAGCATCGGGTGGTCCGGCGACGCGCTCCTGGCTCCGGATGCCGCGAGCACGAGCAGACCCGCCAGCTGGGAGGCGACCTGCCGCAGATCTTCGAACGGACGCCTGGTCTCGAGGATGTAAGCCGTCGTGCGATCGTCGAGCGTCTCGTTCAATCAACCAACCTCCACGGCCTACTGCGAACCACCGAGATCACCGAGGCCACCGAGACAATGTTCTGAGTGCTAAGTTTGAGTCCCGCCCTTGCTGCGTATTTCCACGCCAGCCCATTCCTCGAGCACCTTGGCCATGCACGTGAAGTCGGACGAGGCGCCGAACTTGGCTTGCGTAATGGCCAGCATCTGGCGCACCGCAGCGCCAACGACCATCGGCACGCCCATGGCCTCGGACTCGTCGACGCACAGCCGGACGTCCTTGTACGACAACCCGGTGGCAAATCCGAAGTCGAAGGTGCCCGGCAGCACCGAGCGGGGGAACTTATCCTGCGTGGCGCTGTTACGACCGCTTCCGGCATTGATGATGTCGATCAGCACCTGCGCGTCGAGACCGGCTTTCACTCCCATGGCCATCGCTTCAGACGTCACGGCAATGGCCGCCGCCGCGAGCAGATTGTTCGCGAGCTTGGCCGTCTGAGCCAGACCCGGTTTCTCACCGGTGAAGAAGATCTTCCCGAAGTTCTTGAGAATCGGCTCGACGTCGCCGAACACGGCTTTGGGGCACGAGACCATCACGGCCAGCGTCCCCTTCGTGGCGCCGGCGACGCCGCCGCTGACCGGCGAATCAACCAGGGTCATGCCGTGTTCCGATAATCCGCGGGCCACGATGTTCGCCATCCCCGGCCCCGATGTCGACAGGTCGACGACGATCTTGACTTGCGAACCGCGGCAGATGCCCTGCTCGCCGAGCGCGACCATCTGTACGATATTCGGCGTCGGCAGGCTCATCAGCACGATCGCCGCGGCCGATCCCACCTCTGCCGGCGAGGCGGCCACGCGCGCGCCACGCGCGGCGAGCGGCGCCACGGCGTCGGCGTTCGTATCGAACACGCACAGGGCATAACCGGCATCGAGCAACCGCGACGCCATCGGGCCGCCCATGCGACCCACACCGACAAATCCAATCAGCTCAGCAGACATGAACACTCCTCATCGGTCACTCACAATTAGGGGCAGGTGGGGCTGGTCTGGCTGATGGGCTTTCGGCGTGCTCGACCTGCCCAGCTGACCAGTCCAACCTGTCCTACCAGCCCAACCCGCCCCACCTGCCCATCAGTCTTTGACTACGGTCTCCCACGCGGGACATTCGCGTTGGGATTCTGGCACGTCCATTTCCTTGTAGTTGGTGCCGTCGAACACGTGCGGCGGAAAGTTGAGCGACTTTGGCACGGGCAGCCCGCGCACGTGGCGGATGGCGGCCATCGTACCGACGCATCCTTGCAGATAGCCGCTGAAGTCGCCCGACGCGAGGAGCTTGCCCGCCTTGATCGCGTCGATGCCCTCTTTCGTCCCGTTGAGGCCGACCACCAAGGCCTTCCGGTTCGCGGCATCCAGGGCTTCGATCACGCCGAGCGCCATCGCGTCGTTGGCGGCCATCACGGCATCGATCGTCGGGTGCGCCTGCAACAGGTTTTCGGTGACCTGCAGCGCCTGAAGCCGCTGGAAATTGCCGGGCTGCGAGGCCAGCAGCTTGATGCCCGGAAACTCCCCGATCGCTGTCTTGAAGCCGCGCACGCGCTCGGCGCTGCCGAGCGAACCGCCGACGCCCTCGATGATGATCACGTTGCCCTTGCCCTCGAGCTTCTGGAGCAGATAGCGGCCGGTTGAGAGCGCCATCACGTATTCGTCAGCGCCCACCCAGCTCAGAATCTCGCCGCCGAGCGAGTGATCGACGATGTTCACGACCGGGATGGCCGCGGCGTTCATCTTCTGGACGCCTGGGACCATCGCTTTCGAGTCGACCGGCACGAACACCACTGCGGTCGGCCGCTTCGTGATGGCATCTTCAATCTGGCTCATCTGCTCGGGAATGCTGTCGGGCTGCGTCGGCACGTAATGAACCACGGTCGCGTGCATTTGCTTCGCGGCGCTGTCGGCGCCGAGCCGCACCACCTGGAAGAACGGGTTCGTCTGGTTCTTCGTGAACACGGCAATTCGTTCCCCGGTCTCGGTCTTGCGGGCGCAAGACGAGAAGACCGCCAATCCGAGCGCCAGAGCCAGCACAGTCAGCACACGTTTCATGAGCCACCTCAAGCCGTGACGAACAGCAACATGCATCTCCGTGTCTACGTGCCTCGCGGTCGATGCTGCGGCGCAGGACGCGCGCCGACCGATTCCGGCGAGCTCGACCGGCACCCGCCCCGGAGGCGATGCGGGGCATCGTGCTGCCGCCGGGAAAAAGCGCTCGGCTATTGTAAACGCCCCCGCTCGCCGCGCCTATTCAGCCATGTCGCGAGCAGTGTTTCGGTTTCAGGTTCAAGCCACCGAGATCACCTATTTGAGCGTTGAGCAACGCCGCGAGGCCCGGGGTCCCCAACGCGGCACCCGCGTTGGGGTGGGAAGCGGGATGCCGCGCTCGCCGAATGCAGACGGACTCTAACCACTGGCTGCTAGTGTCGTGTCCCAGAAATTCGTTGGCGAATTTTCCGGAGCGCGGCGCCCGGATCGCAAGGCACGAGGAGCGCGCATAGCGGGACTATGTAAGCGACGAGCAACGAAGCGAGGCGGGATGCCCCGCCCGGAAATGACAACGAATTTCTGGGACACGACACTAGGCGTGCGCTTCGATCCGCCTGCGCGTGACGAGGTCCAGCCAGGCGGCGAGCAGCACGATGACCCCGGTGACAAGCGGCTGCCAGTTGCTATGGATGCTCAGGAGGTTCATGCCGTTCAGCACGAGCGTGAGGAGAATCGCACCGACCATCGTGCCCGCGAGGCCGCCGACGCCTCCGAACAGCGACGTGCCCCCGATCAACACCGCGGCAATCGCCGGCAGCATGAGCGGCTCGCCGATGTCCGCTTCAGCCGAGTTGAGACGCGCCAGATAGACCAGCGCCGCGAGCCCGGCCATCGCGCCGCTCAGCGTGTAGACCAGGTTCAACCGTGCGCGAACGGGGACTCCCGACAACCGAGCCGCCTCGGCATTGGCGCCGATCGCGTAGATCTCATGGCCATACGTCGTGTAGCGGACAAAGACGCTGCCGACCGCGAGGCATGCGGCCATGAGGTACACGGGGACCGGAACGCCGAGCAGATAGCCGCTGCCGATCAATCGGAAGCCCTGCGGAAAGCCATAGATCGTTTGTCCCGCCATGTACCAATACGTGATCCCGTGCAGCACCCAGAGCATGCCGTAGGTCGCGATGAACGGCGGCAGCCGGAGCAGGGTCACCATCAGGCCGTTCACGAGCCCAATCGCCGTCCCGCAGGTCAGCCCGGCGGCAACCCCGAGTGCGATCGAGCCGGTCGCCTTCATTCCGGCCGCGGCGACACACGCGCTCAAGCCGACGTTCGCGCCGATCGACAGATCGAGACCGGCGGCCAGGATCACCAGCGTCACGCCGGATCCGATCAGAAACGTGAGGCTGGCTTGCCGCAGCACGTTCAGGAGATTATTCGCGGTCAGGAAGGCGTCGCTGGACAGCGCGAGCGCCAGACCGAGCACCACGACGCCGGCGATGCGGGCGCCAATGGCAATCACCCGCGGCCTCGAATCGAATCGACCAGTAACGCGGCAATGACGAGCAGGCCGATGCTCGCGCTCTGCAGCGACGAGGGCACGGCCAGCACGTTGAGACCGTTCCTCAACACGCCGATGGTCAACACGCCGAGCAGCGTACCGGGCAGCCAGCCGTTGCCTCGCTCGAACGACGTGCCGCCGACCACCACCGCGGCGATCGCCTCGAACTCCATGCCAATGGACGCGATCGGATGACCGGCGTTCATGCGGCCGGTGAGCAGCAGCGCGCCGACGCCTGCCATCACGCCGCCCAGCGCATAAATCCCCACGTGATAGCGGCTCGTCCGCACGCCCGCGAGCGTCAGCGACTCGCGATGGCCGCCGATCGCGAACACGTAGGTGCCGAAGCGCGTGTAATACAACACCACGTGAAAGACCAGATACGCAGCCGCCGCGATGACCACCGAAAACGGGACGCCAAACCACCGGCTCGCATAGAGCGTGGGCAGCGTCTCCCCGATGCCGACCACGCTTCGGCCGCCGGTCGCGGCGACGGCCAATCCCTGCGCAATCCCGAGCGTGCCCAGCGTGGCAATGAATGGTGGAATGCCGACGCCGACGACGAGCAGGCCGTTGGCCAGGCCGAAGATCGCCCCGACGGCGAGCGCGGCCGCGCACGCCGTCGTCAGTCCACCGCCGCGCACCAACACGCTCGCGAGCACCACGCCGGCCAGACCGAGCACCGCGCCCATCGAGAGATCGAGCCCTTCGCTCATGATGATGAGGGTCATCGGCAGCGCGAGCAGCACGAGCGTCGCGGATTGGAGGCCGATATTGAGGACGTTGGGCCCGGAGGCGAAACTCCTGTCGAGCGCCGAAAACACGATCAGCTCGACGACGAGCAGGTACGCGACGCCGGGCACCTTCGCGAGTGAGAAGCCAACAGTCAAGACTGGGAAGTTACGTTCACGGCGCTGGGTTCAACGTCCAACTCTCGAGCACTCACCGGCGGAGAAGCATTCGCAGCCCGTGGTCTGGTCGGGTCGGCGGCCTACGTGCGCAACTCGGACGCCGAGCGGCTCAGGAACAGCCACACCGCCACGCCGACGGCCGGGCACAGCGCGATCAGCCACCACGCCTCGGCGTATCGATGCTGATTGAACAGCGGACCCAGGAACTGCAGCAGGATGTAGTTCACCAGCGCCCACGATCCGGAGGCAATGCCGGTCATCATCGCCGCCTGCTCCCGCGGATACCAGTACGAGCCGACTTTGAGCGCCAGCATCTGAAAGCCGCCGCCAATGAAGGTCGCCCACGAAATGATCGCCACCGTCGTCATCACCGACGTCGTCCAGGTGGTGAAACCGAGAATCAGCGAGCAGGCCGTCAACAGCAGGAACATGGCGACCGGCCGCCGATTGTCGACGGCGTAGCGATCGGCCGCCCAGCCCCAGAAAAAGTAGCCGACGCCCCAGGCGAGCGGCGGCATCCACAGCAGCCACTTGAGGTCGCCCTGCGACACACCCAGTCCCTGATTGAGATAGACCGAGAACAGGGTCAGGATCGGGCCGGGGGCGATGGCCGGCAAGGCGTAGCTGAAGACGATCGCCCAGAATCGTCGTTCGAACGGGTTCGCCCACGCGAGCCTTCGCGCCTTCTGTTCGAGCTTTGGCAGAAACGGCGGCCGCGCGATCGCAAACCACAGCGCCATCCACCCGAATCCGAGCGCGCCGGTGAACATGAACGCCGCTCTCCACCCGTAGCGCAGGCCGATCGGCACCGCGATGAAGGGGGCAGCCACGCCGCCGAGCGTGCCGCCGCTGAACGACAGCGCGATCGCCCTGGCCCGCTTGCTGGCGGGCAGCGACACGACCGCGGTGCGCAAGCCGCCGGGAAACGTCACCCCCTCGCCGAACCCGAGGAGGGCGCGGCACAGCGCAAATCCCATCAACCCCGTCATCCATCCGTGCGACACGCTGGCGATGGTCCAGATCGCCACGCCCATCAACATGCCCACTCGCAGGCCGACGTAGTCCAGAATGGTGCCCCAGAGCGGGTTCGCGACGGTGTAGGCGACGAAGAAATACGAGTTGACGACCGCAAACTGCCCCGCATCGAGCCCGGTCTCCTTGAGGATCGTCGGGGCGAGCGCGCCCAGCACCTGGCGATCGACAAACGAGAGCCATGAGCACAGAGCCATCCCGAAACAGGGCACCCAGACTTTCCAGTCGGTCCCGATTTCGAGCGCAGTCGTGGTGGGAACTGTCGCGGTGGGTCTCGGCACGGGTGGCATGCTAACACGGTCCAGCGAGGCGAGCCGGGGCGGTTTGCGCCAGGTGAGGGGTGGCTGGTGGGACGCCTTCGGCTGGTGGACGGGTTCGGCCGGTGGGACGGGTTCGGCGGGTCAGGCGCGCAAGACCGCGCCCACCTGAACTACTTCCCCACCTCGCCCACGTGCCCAACCCGTCCTATCTGCCTTACCTGCTTACCCTACGTCTCACACCGAAGCGTGATGCATCGCCAGCCGCAAGATGTTCTCCTCGCTCAGAGCGGCGCGCGACAGCTCACCCGCGATCGTCCGGTCACGCATGACGTAGGCACGGTCGCAGACGGCCACGATTTCGGGGAGCTCCGAACTGATCATCAGCACGGCGGCGCCCTCGTGAACCAGGGTCTCCATGAGTTGAAAGAGCTCCGCCTTCGCGCCGACGTCGATGCCGCGCGTCGGCTCGTCGAAGATGAAGAGGCGGGACCCGGCATTCAGCCACTTGCCGATCACGACCTTCTGCTGATTGCCTCCGCTCAGATATTTCACCAGCCGCCGGGGCGACGGGGTGCTGACCCTCAATCTCGCGGTCAGATCGCTGGCGGCTCGCGCCGCCCGGGCGGGTCGGTACCAGTGATTCGGAAACAGCACGCGCAGCCCGGCCACCAGCAGGTTGTCCTGGACCGATTGCACCAGCGCGAGTCCCTGCCGCTTGCGATCCTCGGGCACCAGCCCGGCCCCTGCCCGGACGGCTGCCGGCGGGCCGCCATGGAAGACGTCGCCGTGCAGGCGGACCTCTCCGCCGACGACGTGGTCGGCGCCGAAGATCGCCCGCACGAGCTCCGTGCGCCCGGCACCGACCAGGCCGGCCAGCCCCACGATTTCTCCCGATCGCACCACCAGGCTGACCCCGTGCACGCCGTTGGCGGCGCGCAGGTCGCGAACCTCGAGAACCGGCGCTCCCGGCCGATCGGCGAAACGATGCCGGTAGGTGGTGCTGACTTGGCGGCCGACCATCATCCGCACGAGATCGGCCACCGTTGTCTCGGAGGGCCGCACCTCCGCCACCTTCCGGCCGTCGCGAAGGACCGTGATTCGATCGCCAATCTCGAAGATCTCGTGCAGCCGGTGAGAAATGTAGATGATCGCGACGCCCTCCGCCTTCAGCGTCCGGATAATCGCGAACAGCCGTTCGATCTCCGGATCGGACAGCGCCGCGGTCGGCTCGTCCATGACCAGGACCCGCGCGTGCTGCGATAGCGCCTTGGCAATCTCCACCATCTGCTGTTGGGCGACGCCGAGCCGGTGGACGGGCGTCCCCGGATCCAGGTCGGTACCGAGCGCCGTCAGGATCCGCGCCGCTTGGACCTGCATGCGGCGGCGGTCGATCGTGCCCGGAACACGACCTGGAAACTCGCGGCCAAGAAAAATATTGTCGGCCACGTTCAAATACGGCACCAACGAGAATTCCTGGAACATCACGGCGATGCCGAGTCGTCTGGCATCGGCTGGCGATGTCAGCCGGACGGGAACTCCGTCGAACAGGAACTCGCCCTGGTCGGGATGGTAGGCACCGTACAGCGCCTTGATCAGGGTGGACTTGCCCGCGCCGTTCTGACCGAGCAACACGTGGGCTTCGCCCGCATGCGCGGCCAGCGACACGTCGTCCAGCGCTTGCACGCCCGGAAAGGCTTTTGAGACGTGACGGGCTTCGAAGAGTGGATGAAGAACGGATGCCATCGGCGGGTGCCCGATCGTGGCGCGTCCTGCGAAGAGCGCTGTCCCTGTCCTACTTCCCGTCCACCGAGAACGCGAGCAGCACGTTGCCGGGCACACCGCCGGCGGTGTGGTAGCCGGAATTGAAGAAGATCATGCCGCCGCCAATCGCCGGGCCAGGGCCATCGAGCGAGCCGCCGCGCGCGGGGACACGGTTGACGGTTTCGTACGGACGGATGGTATCGAAGTCCCAGACCACGCGTCCGTCAGTCGCAGAGTAGGCGCGCATGTGACCGTCGACCGATCCGGAAAACGCCACGCCGGGCATCGCGCTGACCGCCGCTGACTGCGCAGGGCTGCAGCGCTTGCGTCCGTCGCACCCGATCGGGGGCGTGTACCAGACGCGCGCCCCACTATCCACGCGTAAGGCAAACATCCCGCCGCCGCGATTGGGATCGGCGTCGGTGAAGGTGCTGAAGTTGAGCATCACGCGGCCGATGTCGGAATTCGCGACGTAGACGTTGGTGCCGTCCGTGGCCGACCCCCACTGCACACCGCCCATCGTCCCGCCCTGTCCGACGCGGGTTTCCCACAGCACCTCGCCCTGGCGATCCGGATCGAGTGCGTGGACAATTCCCGATTTCTGGCCGGCCACAAGCGCCCGTTTGCCGCTCGGTAGCGTGACGAGGATCGGCGATGCGCTGAAATCGAAGTCCGGTCCGTTCGAGACCGCGCAGTTGGTCTTGTCGGGCAGACGGCACGCGGAGGTATACGCATCCGACGCGGTCATCTGTTTGGACCAGAGGATTTTTCCGGACTTGAGGTCCATCGCGACGAAGGAGTCGCTCATTCGAGACGGCGGATCGCTGTAGTTGTTGCCGGTCGTGATGTACATCACGTTGCGCTTCTCGTCAATCGCCGGACTGCTCCACACCGGCGCGCCGGATGGTCCCCAAAGCTGCGTCCCCACCTTGTTTTTCTGGGTTGGAATCGCCTCCTCTGGGATCGTGTAGCTCTTCCAGAGCTGTTTCCCCGTGGCCGCGTCGAGCGCGACCACGCTGCCGCGAAACTTGCAACACTGGTAGCTCGGCGAGGCGCCCGAGCCCTCTTCACCGGACGCGATCGGCACATACAGACGGCCGCGGTGCAACGTTGGCGACCCCGTGATCCGCGCCACCGGGAAATTGTCGACCTTCGCCTTCCACAGCAGCGCGCCGGTCGCCGCGTCGAGCGCGTAGGCCGTGGCCGCGCCGTCACCAAAAAACGCCGCGTACCGCGAACCGGATCCTGTGTCGATCCGGCCCAGACTGATCGCCGCGCGCATCGAAGCACCGGTATCGAAGAACCAGTACACGCAGCCCGTAACAGCGCTGAGCGAGTACACTTTCCCGCCGGCGCTGCCGACAAACACACGTCCGCCCGCCAGCGTCGCCTGTGCGTTGGATTGCAGATCACCCGGGAATCCGAAGGCCCATTTCAGCTTCAGGCGCGGAACATCCTCGGCGGCGAGCCCTGCGGTCGCAGCGCTTTGAAAGCGCGTGTTCGACGTGTTCACGCCCCAGCCGTTCCACGCGGCCCCCGACGGAGGCACCGCGAGCTCGCCGGGCGCCCCAACGCACATCGCCTGCGCCGAGGGCGTCGTCGGCAACGCATCGGCGAACGATTGTCCGGTCACGAACTCCGCGATCGCACGCCGTTCGGCGGCCGAGCGGCCGGTCGCCATCGAAATCATCTGCCCGGTCTCGAGCGCGTCGAGCACCCGCTGCGGCACCATTGATCGAAGCGCCTCTCGATCGGGAGCGCGAGCGGCACCGTTGTCGTGACACGACGCGCAGTGCTGCTGATAGAGGGCTGCGCCGTCCGGAACGCGGGCCTGCGCGGCGAGCCGCTGCGGCGCGGCGATGAGAAGCGCGGTGCCAACCGCGAAGCAAACCACCAATCGCATATGGGTGCGGATGATATCATCCGCCGATGATCCCGCAGGACACGCACGCGCCGGGCACCCCTGCCGGGTCGTGGCTATCGGACCTTGGCCTTCGCTTGTCGGAATGGTTCGAGCATTGGTTCCCCGATGCGTTTTCGCTGGCCTGCGTCGCGGTCGTCCTGGTCTTTGGTGCGACCCTGCTGGTCGGCAGCTCGCCGATGCAGGCCGCGCAGTGGTTCGGCGCGGGGTTCTGGGATCTGGTCGCCTTCACGATGCAGATGGCGCTCATCATCCTCACCGGCTACGCCGTCGCGACGTCGGCGCCGGTCTTCGCGATCATCCGTCGCCTGGCCGAGATCCCGAAAAACGGCAGAAGCGCGGCGGCCTTCGTCGGGCTGTTCTCGATGTTGTCGTCGCTGCTGTCGTGGAGCTTCAGCCTGATCTTCAGCGCGCTGCTGGCCAAGGAAGTGACGCATCGCGTGCGCGGCGCGGATTATCGGGCGGTCGGCGCGGCCGCATATCTGGGCATCGGCAGCATCTGGGCGCTCGGGCTTTCTTCGTCCGCCGCATTGATCATGGCGGCGCCGGCGTCGCTGCCGCCCTCCATTCTACAAATCAGTGGCGTGATTCCACTCTCGCAGACGCTGGGGCTGTGGCAGAGCATCGTCATCGCGCTCGTCCTCGCGATCCTCTCGTATGCCATCTGCTATTACTCGGCGCCCGAGCCCGACCAGGCGCGCAGCATGGCCGACATGGGCGTCGAATACCAGGCGACGACGCTGTCGATCGGCAAGCCGGAGAAGCCGGGCGAGTGGCTCGAGTACAGCCCGCTGCTGACTATCTTTCTCGGCACGTGCGGCATCGCATATCTCGTCCGGGAAGTCGCCACCAAAGGGGCCGCCATCATTCTCGACTTGAACCACTTCGTCTTCGCCTTCCTGATCGCAGGGCTCGTGCTGCACTGGCGGCCGAAGTCGTTCACGAAGGCGATCTCGGCCGGGGTCCCATCCGTAGCGGGCGTGCTGATTCAATACCCGCTCTACGCCGGGATGGTGAAGATGATGACCGAGTCGGGGCTGGCCAAGAAGATGGCGGAGTTCTTCATCGACGTGTCGACGCCGCACACCTTTCCGCTGCTGGTCGGCGTGTATTCGGCATTTCTGGGGCTCTTCATTCCTTCGGCGGGTGGGAAGTGGCTGGTCGAGGCGCCGTACATGCTGACCGCCGCCAATTCGCTCCACGTCCACCTCGGCTGGGTCGTGCAGACGTACAATGCTACCGAGGCGCTGGCCAACCTCATCCATCCATTCTGGATGCTCCCGCTGTTGGGGATTCTCGGCCTCAAGGCCCGCGACATCGTCGGGTACTCGATGCTGCAATTCGTCGTTCATGTGCCGGTGGTGCTGTTTCTTGTCTGGATTCTCAATTACACCCTCGCCTATACCGCGCCCGCGCTTCCCTGATTGTTGATGCCGTCGCAGAGATCCGCAGGGTCCCCACGGCAGGCGACCTTCAATCTGGCCGCGATCGGCTCGGGCGTCGCAGACTGGCTGCGCCGTCCGATCGTGAGCGCATCGCTGCTGCTGACTGCCCTCACCGTGATGCTGACCTGGCCGCAGGCGCTGCACCTCGGGTCGTATGTCGCGCCGTACCCCGATCCGCGGCTGAGCATCTGGCGGCTGTCGTGGTTGGCGCACGCGCTGAAGGTCGGCGACATGAGCCGTCTCTTCGATGGCAACATCTTCTATCCGAATCCCGGCAGCTTTGCCTACTCCGACGCGACATTTCTCGAGGGTCTGATCGCCGCACCCTGGCTCTGGGCACATGTCAACCCGGTCGCCGTCTACAACGTGCTGCTGCTGGCCGGCATCGTCTCATCCGGCATCGGCATGTTTGTCCTCGTCCAGTACCTGACCGGCGACGCCGACACCGCGCTGGTGTCGGCCGCCATCTTCACGCTCGTGCCCTACCGCGTCGAGCATTTCATGCATCTCGAGTTGCAGTGGACCGTCTGGATGCCCTTGTCGATGTGGGCGGTCCATCGGGCGTTCGATCGCGGATCTCTTCGCTTCGGTCAGCTTGCGGGCCTGTTCCTGGCCCTCCAGGTGCTCTCGTGCGTGTACTACGGGGTGTTTCTCGGAGTGATCGTCTCCGCGCTCGCCCTTCTGCTGGCCATGACTCGCCCCGACCGGGCCCTCCGCGGAATGCGCACGTTATTGCTCGGCTGCGTCATTCCGGCGGTCGTCACGGCCCTTTACTCGCAGCCGTACATCGCCAACGCGAAAAGACTCGGCCCTCGCAGTCAGTCGGAGATCACGCAGTTCAGCGCTCAAGCCATCAGCTACATCACGGCGCCGCCGGAGAACTGGCTCTGGGGTTGGACGGCATGGAGGTTCGAGGGCAATGAACTGCACCTGTTTCAGGGTGTAGTCGTCATCGCACTGGCGGCCGCGGCGCTGATCCTGCGGCCGGGTCGGTTGGCGTGGATTTACGCTGCCCTGGCAGCGCTCTCGATCGAGATGTCGCTCGGGCTGAACGGCTGGCTCTACTCCTGGCTCTACGTGCACGTCCCGGCGCTCAGCGGCTTTCGGGCGCCGGCGCGCTTCTCGATTCTCGCGTGTTGCGCGCTCGCCGTTCTCAGCGGCTTCGGCTTCCAGGCGCTTCAGCGGCTCGTCCCGAGCGCTCGCTCCCGTAGAGTGCTGTTCATCGCCACGCTCGTGGCCATTGGACTCGAGTTCGGTTCGGCACCGCTGCGGCTGGAGCGCCTGTCGACCGACGTACCCGACGGGTACAAGTTCCTGCGCACCGTGTATCCGTCGGTGATCGTGGAACTACCGTTCGAGGATTGGGAGCTGGCCCCTGATTTCGAGTACTGGTCGACCTACCATTGGAACCCGCTGGTCAACGGCTACAGCGGATACCACCCCCGTTCCTACATGGAAACGGCGGAAAAAATGCGCACCTTCCCGGACCAGTCGTCGATCGATCGCCTCACCGAGCTCGGCGTGCGCTACGTCGTGGTGCACGAGTACTACTACAAGCCGAAGACCATCACCACGCTGATGACCGCCATCGCAGAAAGGGCCGACCTCATTCCGGTCGGCAGATTCAGGGGCATCGTCGGATCGATGCAGGTCTTTGAGTTGAAGCGGTAGAAGGCTCCCGGCTTTTCAACGACCGGCCGGCGGCCTCACCACGGGGTCACGACGTTGGTGACATGGTCGCGGTCGGGCGCCGTGATGCAGACACCGATGCAGAGATACGGCAGATCGGGGTGGGGATTGTGGCCGCGATGCATTTTCCCGATCGGTTCGGAATACACGTCGCCGGCTTTCGCCTTGATGAGAATCCCCTCCTGGAACTCCGCTTCGAATATGCCCTGCAACGCCACGAAGAACGTGGCGCCGTTGTGGCAATGCCAGTTGGTGTAGCCTCCAGGAGCGATTTCCGCGTTGTAGATCTGCACTTGTACCTGGGGATCCTTCGGCATCGACGCATAGAGCTGATCGAACAGCACGTTACGAAACAACTCCTGTCCGGGCATCGTGTAGCCGGAGAGCTTCAACGCGAGATCCTGTTGCCCGCTGGGTCTTCCCGTGTCCATTCGGCCTCTCGATCTAAGGACCCTGAAGGAATAAGCGCGTCCAACCGTTCCGGTTCGGTTACCAGTCAGTCGGACGAAAATCCTTCAAGAACTGTCCCCACGTGTGTCTTCCCGAATTCATGCCCGCGATGATCGGGGCGACGATCCGCGCCGCCCCGTCGACGATATCGAGCGGTGGATGAAACCGCAGTTCCGTCCTTTTGCGCGCCGCAATCTCGGCGGGGTCCTCGTCGGTCACCCACCCCGTATCGACGCTGTTCATGTGAATGCCGTCATTGTGGTAGTCGGCCGCGGCGGTCCGCGTCATCATGTTGAGCGCGGCCTTTGCCATGTTCGTGTGCGGATGGCGCGTGGTCTTGCCGCGCCGATAGAATTGACCCTCGACTGCCGATACGTTCACGATGTGTCTGTCCCGGCCGGGCGTACGGAGCATGAGCGGCTTGAGACGCGCATTGATCAGGAAGGGCGCAATGGCGTTGACGAGCTGCACTTCCAACAATTCCACCGACGGCACGTCGGCGAGCAGCAACCGCCACGAGTTCCGAACGCGCAGGTCGACCTGCTGGCGGTCCTGATCGAATTGGCCCGCGGGAAACAAATCCGTCCGCGCCAGGAATTCCTCCGGCAGCAGCGGCAGCTGTGACAGTGAAGCCGCGCCGCGCGGATCCGCCGTTCGGGGCTCGCTCATCGTCGGCCCTGCCCCTTCGCCCAGGAGCTTGCGGACAGGCGCCGGCAGCGCCTCGAGCGGCGCCGTTTCGGCCGCCATCAGGTGCGCATAGAAATCCGGCGGGCGGCGCACGGTCTGGCACGCATTGTTGACGATGAAGTCCAACCGGCCGCGACTCGAGACCAGTTCGCGGCAGAACGCTTCGACGCGCGGCGTCTGGCGCAGATCGAGGCCGACGATTTCGAGACGATCCGCCCACTCACCGAAATCGGGCTCCCGCGCATAGCGGGCCGCGGCGTCGCGAGAGAAACGAGTCGTGACGATGAGGTGCGCACCCGACCTCAGCAGCTTGAGGCCGGCTTGATAGCCGATCTTCACGCGCCCGCCGGTGAGAAGCGCTACCCGGCCGCGCAAGTCGGCCAACTCCGTCCGCGCCGCGAAGTTCTCGTCGCCGCAGACTGGACACAATTGATCGTAGAAGTGATGGATGACCGAGTACGGCTGTTTGCAGATGTAACAACGCCGCAGGTCGACCGACGCGCCGCGGGCCGGCTCACCTGAATGGCCGCCGCCCGGATCGCGGTCCACGGCCTCGTCGGCGACCCGTTCCCCGGGCGGAAAGAAATTGGGTGTGGCGACCACCGGCCGCCGGCGCAGCGTGCGAATTCCGGTGCGATCGAGCACCGCCTCCTCGCGCGCGGTGGCTGCCGCTTTGCGGTGACGCTGGTCCGCCTTCGATCGTTTCCGGCGCGCCGAGGGATCGGGCGTGAACAACGCCGCGATTGCTCGATGGAGGCGGCGCCGATCGTCGGGGGGCAGGCGATCGAGCTGCCGCCAATCGGCAGCCATCGACTCCAGGAGTTCAGTCGAGGCGCGCAGGTGTTCCAGAAACGCCAGATCTGCGGCATCCGCGCGGGGAGCAGTCCCTGTGGACATATGGAATGTTTTTCGTGTTTTCGTGTTTTCGTGGCGGCCTTTTGAGCCTACAACCCGCACAACAGGCCATCAGCAGCCGTGTGAGCCCTCATGCTCGCCGGCACCGGCTGTGGCACGATATGCCAGTCCGAGGTGCCATGACAATATCCCCGCCTGACCTGGTCGTCCTTCACGAACATCCCGAATGGCAGAAGCCATTGTTTGCGGCCCTGGAACGTCGCGGGGTGCCGTTCGCCCCATTCGACGTCACCCGCGCGGCCTTCGACAACGTCGAGCCGCTGCGCGCGGCACTGTATTTCAACCAGGCCAGTCCCAGTGCGTATCTGCGCGGCCACACGCGAGCGGTTCCCCTCGCGCTGGCCTACTTGCGATCCCTGGAGCTCCGGGGCGCCCGCGTGCTGAACGGCGCCAACGTCTTCGCGCTCGAGCTGAGCAAGAGCGCCCAGGCGACGCTGCTGCGCACGCTCGGTATCGATTGCCCGCATTCGATCACCTTCAACGACGCCAGCGCCCTTCGTGCCTACGCACACCTGATCCGGTGGCCGGCGCTGCTCAAACCGGACCAGGGCGGCAGCGGTGCACGCATTCAGGTCGTCGAGTCGTTGGAGGCCGTCGAGGACATCTTCAACCGCGACCCAACGGTGTGGTTGCCGGACAATCTGTTCCTGCTGCAGGAATACCTGCCGCACGATCCGGAGCAGGGTATCGTCCGGCTCGAGTTTCTCGACGGCGAGCTCCTGTATGCGATGCGGGTCAAGACGCACGGACGCTTCAACCTCTGTCCGTCGCCCGTCTGCAATCCGGACGAGGGCGCCGGCGTGTGTGTCGTGGCTGTCGATCCGGCGGGTGATCCAGATGTCGAGGCCGCGGCGGTCGAATTTCTTCCGTTTCCCGATGTCCCCGAGCCAGCGGTGGACGTGGCGAGACGGATCGTGCGGGCAGCGGGGCTAGACGTCGGGGGAATCGAGTACCTCGAGACGCCCGATGGCCGGCGGGTGTTCTACGACATCAACGCGAACTCGAACCTTCGCCCGTCGGTGGCCGAGGCATTCGGCTTTGATCCGTTCGAGCGGGTCGTCGATTTTCTCGTTCGTCAGATTAGGACCCGTAGATGAATAGCGTGCGCACGTTATTCATCTACGGGTCCTTACTTCAAGACGATGCGGCACGACGACGTGATGGCGGCGCGCGGAGTGGTCCTGACAACGACCAACAAGGCGCGGAGACAGTCCACTAAACATCCCTGTCCGATACGTACGACTGACGGAGCTTCACCGGGCTCTTCGCACCGCGCATGCGCAGGTTGATCATCTCGACGAAGACCGAGAAGCCCATCGCGAAATAGATGTAGCCCTTCGGAATGTGCATCCCCAGGCCGTCGCCGATGAGCGACAGGCCAATCATGAGGAGAAACGACAGGGCCAGCACCTTGACCGTCGGGTGACGGTTGACGAACTGACTGATCGGCTCGGCTGAGAACATCATGATCGCCACAGCGAAGATCACGGCAGCCACCATGATCGAGAGGTCGCTCGCCATGCCGATTGCGGTAATCACGGAGTCGAGCGAGAAGACGATATCGAGCACCATGATTTGCAGGATGACCGCGCCAAACGACGGCGCAACGCGTCCGGCCGTGTGCCCCTCCTCCCCCTCCAACCCATCGTGAATTTCGACAGTGGCCTTCGCGAGCAAGAACAATCCGCCCGCGAGCAGCACCAGGTCACGCCCGGAAATTCCGCGGCCGCCGAGCGTCAGGATCGGCTCGGTCAGACGGATGATCCAGACAATCGACATCAGGAGCCCGATGCGCATCGCCATCGCGGCGAGCAGTCCCGTGCGGCGGGCGCTATGTTGCCGGTCCGGCGGCAGCTTGCCCGACAGAATGGAAATGAAGATGACATTGTCGACGCCGAGGACGACCTCGAGAAACGTCAGCGTTGCGAGAGCCACCAGGCCTTCGGCAGTGAGGAACGCGCCCATGAGACGTCACGTTATCACGGACGGCGCGAGGGCCTGGATGAGCGTCACTCCAAGGAACAACGGCGACCAACGACTTGATGGGTGCCGGCGGGGATGCACCGCCCGCCGACTGCCGCCAGCCTTCAAGCAGGCCTGCTGAGGCCTGGGATTCCGCGTTTCACGCCGAGCGTTTCACGGCGATTTGCGCTGGTGTTCACTCCTGCACACACCGCCGCGGATCCTTTGGCGCATGCTGGCAGCGAAAGGGGCGAACATGACCACCACCCTCCGAAACGCCGAACTGAAGCACATCCTGACCGAGCGGCGGTGCGCGATCCAGGACCAGGTCCAGAGCCGCATCCGCGACGGCCGCAACGGGCTGAAAGACAGAGGGGACGACCTCGAACAGTCCGACGCCGACGTTCAGGGAGACCTCGAGTTCGCCTTGCTCCAGATGAGGGCGGAGACGCTCGCCCGCATCGACGAGGCGATCCTTCGTCTCGACGCGGGAGAGTACGGGTCATGCTTCGAGTGCGCCGAGGAGATTTCCGAGCGACGGCTGCGGGCGCTGCCGTTCGCGGTACGGTGCCAGGCCTGCGAGGAGAGGCGAGAACAAGGCCAGCGATCCGCACGGCAACTGGCTCTGCGACGCGGCAGCCTGTCGCTCTTCGCGCCTGTCGCCAACACTTAGCAGCCCCTGGTGGCGGGCAGGTGCGCCGGGAATCAGCCTCACGAGGATGGTGAAGGTCTTCGACGGTTCCTCAATCGTGCAGGACGACGCTCAGGAGCGAACTGTTGATCTTCACCGGACTCTCTCCGTCGTATTCGATGAAGCCCAGCTTCTTGAACTTGTTGAGGAAGAAATTCACCCGCGATCGCGTGGTGCCGATCATTTTCGACAGCGTATCCTGCGACATCTTCGGCACCAGCCGCACCGGCTCTTCCTGCATCCCGTAGCGAGCGAGCAGCAACAGCGCACGGGCCAACCGCTTCTCGCTCGAGTTGAAGAGCTGATCGACCAGGTCCTCTTCGATCCGAATGTTGCGCGACAGCATATGCGCGATGAACCGGTCGGACATCGCGTGCTGCTTGTGGAGCAGCCGCACCATTTTGCCCTTGCCGACGAGCAAGACCGAGCTCGGGGTCATCGCGGTGGCCGAGCCCATCCGAAACGACTGACCGGCTAGACACCCTTCGCCGAAGAAGTCTCCGGGACCGAGCATCGCGACGACGGCTTCTCGCCCCATCTTCGAAAGGACGGATAACTTGACGCCGCCCGTCCGAATGTAGAACACACTCTCGCAGCTGTCTCCCTGTGTGAAGATCGACTCTCCCCGGCGGTATTCGACGATGGTCCTGGCGACTCCTTCCGACGCGAGAAACGCCTGCGCATCGAACGCCCGGCCGGTTCGCACCCGCTCCCGGACAGGCCTTGACTTCATGCCTTAGAGCATGACAGGCGACGCGGAAACCAGCATGTTCACAAGTGAACACGGTCGTTTGCGATGGGCGACCGAGTCATTCCTACCAGTTGTTCAGCCCGGCGACGATTCGCGTCGCTTCGGCTTGAGTGAAGTTCGCGGAAAACACGATCTCGGCCCGGAGCGCCTCGCGGACGGTGACGTCAGCCACCACGGAGCCGTCGAGGATGATCGCGATCGGCCTGCCCGTGTGCCTCGCCGTCGCCGACGCCATCTTGACGGCGCCGTCGTCATTCAGCCTGAGCGCCACTTCGTAGCGGCCGGCGCTTTCCACGACGCGCGCGCGGCTGACGTCGCCGTTGGTCAGCACGGTGGTGTAGTGCAGGTGCAGGGTCTTCCCGGTGTTCTTCACAGTCGCTTCGAACGTCAGCCCCCGAACCGGTCCGGCCTCGGCAAGACGCAGTTCAAGGAAGACCCTTCGCGCCTGCTCTTTCGCAAGGTCCGCGGGACGCAAGCCGTTGCCTTGAATGTCCGGCTGATCGAAGCTGGGTGACGGCTGCTGGGCGCTCAGCGCAGGACACATCAGCAAGCCCGCCATGCACAGGCCGGCGATACAGGGAACACCGGTCACGCATCGCATCGCGCAGGCGAGAACTCTGCAGGACATGGGCACCCTCCGGTTGGCGACATGATACCGGACGAACCCGACCGCCATCGCCACATTAGTGTCGCGTCCCAGAAGTTCGTTGGCATTCGGTCGACGAGGCATCCTGGCGGACTGCGTTGCTCATCGCTCACATATTCCCGATATGCTTGCTCTTCGCGCCTTGTCGGCCGGGCGCCTCGCCGCCCTCGATGCAACAACGAACTTCTGAGACACGACACTGGAATCATCCTGTGCAGAGCAGCGAGTCAGAGCATTTGTCGGTCTGCGGACGGGACATCGCGGTGTCGAACCCGCGAAAGATCCTGTTTCCGGAGCCGGCGTACACCAAGCTCGACCTCGTCAACTACTACCTTGCCGTCGCGGACGGCGCGCTACGCGCCGCGGGTGGGCGGCCCAACGTGCTGGTGCGCTACCCGAACGGCATCGACGGCGAGTTCTTCTTCCAGAAGCGGGCACCGCACGCGCGGCCGGCGTGGATTGAGGTCGTCGCCTTGAGTTTCCCATCCGGACGGACCGCCGAGGAAGTGGTGCCGCGTGACCCCGCCGCACTGGCCTGGATGGCCAACCTCGCGTGCCTCGAACTGCACCCGCATCCCGTCCGCGGCGACGACCTCGATCATCCCGACGAGCTGCGGATCGACCTCGACCCCGTGCCGGGGATCGCGTGGGCGCAGATTCGCGACGTCGCACGCGTGGTGCGTGCCGCACTCGACGACTGCGGCCTGATCGGCTGGCCAAAGACGTCCGGATCCCGCGGCATGCACGTGTATGTGCGCATCGAACGGCGGTGGACGTTCACCGAAGTGCGCCGTGCCGCACTGGCGGTGGCGCGAGAGGTCGAGCGGCGCGCGCCAGGCCTGGCGACGAGCAAATGGTGGAAGGAAGAGCGGCACGGTGTGTTTCTCGATTACAACCAGAACGCGAAAGACCGCACGATGGCCAGCGCGTATTCGGTGCGGCCCACTCCCGACGCTCGCGTATCAGCCCCGCTCGGGTGGGACGAAGTGGATCTCTGCGATCCTCGCGAGTTCACGCTTGGCACGATGCCGTCGCGTTTTGCGGAGTTCGGCGACCTGCACGCCCCGATGGATCGGCATCCGTGCTCGCTCGAACGAGTACTCGAGCTGTCCGCACGCCAGGAGCGCGAAGGGCTCGGCGATGCGCCGTGGCCGCCGCATTTTCGTAAACAAGCCGGCGAGCCGTCGCGGGTACAGCCGTCGCGGCGGCGGACCCCCAAGCATCCGCTGCTGGAAATCGCCCGTGCCCGCGACAAAGCCGACGCGCTGGCAGGGCTTGAACGTTGGCGCGGACGCCACCCGCGGGCGGCGGAGCACCTCGCGCCCGCCGACGTGCTCGTCGATGCCATGCGCGGACGGTTCCGCACGTGGACGCGCATCCGCGTGAACCTGCAGCACGTCCCCGAGTCGCTGCGGCCCGCGCAGGAAGCGCTCGATCCCGACGACGACTTTTCCGGCGATTGGAGCGGGGTCAGCGATCGCGCGCCGCGCCGAACACCTTCTCGAGCTCGTAAGGAGTCGTGACTTCCAGCTGACCGTAGCGGCAATCGGCCGCCACCTTGTCGGCACGCCAGCGCTGAAAGGTCGCCGCATGGCGGAATCGATCCCCCTGCATGTGGTCGTACTTCACCTCGCAGACCCGCTCAGTCCGCAGCGGCTCCCACGAGAGATCCTTGCCGGCGCTCCAGCGGCTCTGGCCTCCCGGCATCCGCGCTGTGTGGGGACCGCCCGCTTCGGCCCATTCGCGCCACGGGTGATGGTCGAGTGCCCGCTCCCGCAGCGGCTGCAGTTCGGTCGCGAGCGCTCTTCGTCTCGCCATGGTGAACGACGAGGTGACGCCGACGTGATGCAGCCGACCCTCCTCGTCGTACAACCCGAGCAGCAACGACCCAATCAGCTCGCCCGGGCCGGCCTTGTGCCACCGAAAACCGGCCACCACGCAGTCGGCGGTTCGCGCATGCTTGACCTTGATCATCGCGCGTTTTCCAGGCACGTACAGGCCGTCCTCCGGCTTCGCGATCACCCCGTCGAGACCCGCGCCCTCGAACCGGGAGAGCCATTCGTCCGCCACGGCCACGTCGCGCGTCATCGGCGTCAAATGGACGGGCGCCTCGACCGCCGACAGCAGCGCCTCGAGCAGAGCACGGCGTGCGCCCTGGGCCACCCCGCGCACGTCGCGCCCGTCGACCGCCAGCAGGTCGAAGGCGACGAAGTCAGCCGGCGTCTCTTTCGCCAGCTTCGCCGCGCGCGATGCCGCCGGATGAAGCCGCAGCTGAAGCGCGTCGAAATCCAGGCCACGCGGCGTCGCGATCACGATCTCACCATCGACGACGCAACCGTCGGGCAGCCTCTGCAGCAGCGCGTCGTGGAGCTCCGGGAAGTAGCGATCGAGCGGCCGCAGGTCGCGGCTCTGGATGAAGACGCCGGACGTATTGCGGAACACGATCGCTCGAAATCCGTCCCACTTCGGCTCGTACAAGAACGGTCCGCCGGTCGGCAGCGAATCCGCGAGCTTGGCGAGCATCGGTTCGACCGGCGGCTCGATGGCAAAGTTCATGGACGGATTGGTCGACATCTCGCTCGTCCTTGGCAGGATACTGTGATCCTGGGGGGTGTGCACTGGAGGTTCATCTCATCGACGGCACCTACGAGCTGTTCCGCCACTACTATGCCCTGCCGCCGGCGCGCGATGCGAACGGCCGCGAGGTCGCCGCCGTCCGAGGCGTGGTCGGGTCGGTGCTCGGCATGATCAACGGCGGCGCGAGGTACGTCGGCGTCGCCACCGATCACATCATCGAGTCGTTCCGCAACCGGCTCTGGCCGGGGTACAAGACCGGCGCCGGCATCGATCCCGACCTTCTGGCGCAGTTCCCGCTCCTCGAAGAAGCACTGCGGGCGCTTGGTATTTCAACCTGGCCGATGATCGAGTTCGAAGCCGACGATGCGCTCGCCGCGGCGGCGGCAGCGGCGGCGCGGGATCCGCGCGTGGAGCGGGTGTTCATCTGCACCCCGGACAAGGACCTGGCGCAGTGTGTGAGAGGGACGCGGGTCGTGCAGCTGGATCGACGTCGGCGCACGATCCGCGACGAAGCGGGCATCGTGGCGAAGTTCGGCGTGCCGCCGGTCTCCATCCCCGACTACCTGGCACTGGTCGGAGACAGCGCCGACGGGTATCCCGGCCTGCCCGGCTGGGGCGCCAAATCCTCCGCCGCGGTGCTGGCCAGGTTCGGCCACCTCGAATCGATTCCGGCGGACTGGCGCACGTGGGGTGTGAACGCGGCGAGCCCGGCAGCGCTGGCCGGCACGCTGGCCCGCGAGCGCGAGCACGCATTCCTGTTTCGTGACCTCGCCACGCTGCGCAGCGAGATCCCGCTCTTCGATACGGTTGACGACTTGATGTGGAAGGGCCCGACGCCGGCGTTCGCCCCCCTCGCGGCTCGATTCGACGCGGCCGCGACCAGTGAACGCGACCAGCGGCGACTACGCACGCCCTCGGCCGATCGGCCGTGAGCATCTGGGCTCTTTTCCAAGTGAGGGTGACGGCTCAGCGTTTTGCCGCATCGGAACCCAACGCCGACAACCACAGTTGTAAGCTCTGCTTCGCGATGAGCCAGACCGCAAGCCATTTGAGTCGGCTCAGCTGCTGACTGACACCCGCGCAGCCCCGCAGAAGCGGCGGCCAGGCTTCCATCACGTACGCTCGCGCTCGTAGGCGCCCTCGCGGGTGCGCCTGAGGTACCTGATATCGATGAGCGCCTCACACAGCGCGGCGCAACTCACGGGGTCGAGACGCCACAGTCGCTCCAGCTCCGGCCCCGTCAGGGACAGGCCAGGCACGGCGACGTACCGGGCTTCAATGAGGCGCAGGCAATCGGCGATCGTTGTTTCAGCCGACACCACCGTGACCTCCTGTACCGCCACTGCTACGGAAGCGCTGGCAGTCCTAAGCCATCCTGCTCTTGGCTGGATGCTGATGCAATCAGGTGATCCATGCGCCATCTTGTCGGGAATTTCCCTACACGACCCGCGACATACTGGCCCGATCGAAATGGGCCAGCCGGGAACGATCTCGGGAGACACCGCCCCGATGCGTCGACGCCACCCAATCGCGCCGGCAGCGCGGTGAGCCGGCTGATAAGATGAGCCGGAACGCATGACGAAGAAATCGGCGCGGGCCTCGGGGTCGAGAGGCGCTGCCCCCCTGCGCCCGGCGGCGGTTCGACGTTCCAAGCGCCAAGCGCCGGCGCCATTACTGCCCCCCGATCACGCGTTTCCCATCGTCGGCGTCGGGGCGTCGGCCGGCGGCCTCGATGCGCTCAAGCGGCTGCTCGGCGCGATGCCCGCCGAGAGCGGGATGGCCTTCGTGCTCATTCCGCATCTGGATCCGACACACCAGAGCCTGATGGCGGAGTTGCTGGCGAAACACACCACCATGCCGGTGCAGGAAGCGCAGGATGGCGTGCCGGCGCTTTCTAATCACGTATACGTGATCCCGCCGAACGCGGATCTCGAGATCAGACACCGGATCCTGCGGATCGTCCCGCCGCCGCCGCGGCGCGGGTCGCGGACGGCCATCGATTTTTTCCTGCGATCGCTGGCGGCCGATCAGCAGGAAAACGCGGTCGGCATCATCCTGTCGGGAACCGGCAGCCACGGGACGCTCGGTGTCGAGGACATCAAAGCCGGCGGGGGGCTCGTGATCGCGCAGACGCCGGAATCGGCGGAGCACGATCAGATGCCGCGCAGCGCCATCGCCACAGGCCTCGTCGATCACATTCTGACTCCCGAGCAGATGCCTGAGGCGCTGCTGCGATATCGGCCGCGCCAGGCCGCGCCGATCACGGAGGCGGCGCCGGAAGACTTCAGCCAGATTCTGCTCCTGCTGCGCGCCGGGGTGAAGCGGGACTTTCGCGGCTATCGACAACGCATGCTGGCGCGGCGCGTCACGCGACGGATGGCCCTCCGCCATATCGATCGAATCGCCGGCTACGTCGACTTCCTGCGCACGCATCCGGATGAAGTGCGCGCGCTCGGCAGAGACCTGTCGATCGGCGTGACCGCGTTCTTTCGGGAGCCGGCGGCATTTCAGGCACTCGAACGAGACGTGATCCCGGAGTTGATCCGGCGCAGCAGCGAGGGGGACACCGCCCCTCCCGTGCGCGTGTGGGTGCCCGGCTGCTCGACCGGGCAGGAAGCGTATTCGATCGCGATGCTGTGTCTCGAGCAGTTCGCCGCCGCCAAGAAGCTGGTCCGTCTCCAGATCTTCGCCAGCGATCCCGACGAGGAAGCCCTCGACGTGGCGCGGGCCGGCGTCTACCCGGACAGCATGACCAGCGAAGTCTCGGCCGAGCGGCTCCAGCGATTTTTCGTCAGGACGCCCGACCGCCGCTATCAGGTCAACAAGGCGTTGCGCGAGCTGATCACTTTTGCCCCGCAGGACGTGATCCGCGATGCGCCGTTTTCGAAGTTGGACCTCGTCGCCTGCCGGAACGTCCTGATTTATCTCGAGCCCAGCGTGCAGGCGAAAATCATCGCCCTGTTCCACTTCGCGCTGCTCGACGGAGGCTACCTGCTGCTCGGTCCAGCCGAGTCGATCGGACCGGCCACCGACCGGTTCGAACCGATTTCGAAGAAGTGGCGCGTGTATCGCCGCATCGGATCGGGCCGCCGCGTGGTGGAGTTTCCGATCCTGCCTTCGGAGGAACGGCGTGCTCGGCTCCCCGGGTCCAACCCGGGGGCACGCCCGCAGATCGCCGTCGGCGACCGTCTGCATCGCGCACTGCTCGCCGACTATGCGCCGGCTGCCGT
Source organism: Acidobacteriota bacterium (assembly GCA_040007095.1). Lineage (GTDB taxonomy): Bacteria > Acidobacteriota > Vicinamibacteria > Vicinamibacterales > CAVVIG01 > JBDTVS01. The sequence goes on along the minus strand of JBDTVS010000019.1, from coordinate 44,587 downwards.
GCTGATCAATAAGCACCACGAGATTCTGAGCGTCCACGGTCCGGTGGTCGAATACCTCGAGTTTCCACCGGGCGAGTTGACACGCGATCTGCTCTCGATGGCCCGCTCCGGGCTTCGCACGACGATTCGCGCGGCGTGCCAGCAAGCCCTGCGTGACCACCGCACGGTGGTCGATGCAAACGCGCGGGTCAAGCGCCAGGGCAGCTACGTACCGTGCACGTTGACGGCGCGACCCGTCTCCGATGTCAAGGACGCGGACGGCCTGCTCCTGGTGACCTTCAAGGATCGGCCGGCGCGCCGCGTGCGGGTGGCTGCCAGTGCCCCTGCCGCCGCGGCCGGGTCGACTGAAGAGCCGTCGCTCATCCAGCAGCTCGAATACGAGCTGAAGACCACGCGCGAGGATCTGCAGGGCACGATCGACGATCTCGAGAGCTCCAACGAGGAGCTGAAGGCGTCGAACGAAGAAGTGATGTCGTTGAACGAGGAGCATCAATCGACCAACGAGGAATTGGAGAGCTCGAAGGAGGAGCTGCAGTCGCTGAACGAGGAGCTGAGCACCGTCAACAGCCAGCTGCAGGACAAGGTGCACGAGTTGGACGCGGCCAACAACGACCTGGGAAACCTGCTCGCGAGCACCGACATCGCCACGGTGTTCCTCGACACCGATCTGCGCATCAAGCGCTTCACGCCGCCAATGGCGAGACTGCAAAACCTGCTGCCGACCGACATCGGCCGCCCGTTTCGCGACATCGCCCCGCGGGTCGCCGATGTGACACTGCTCGAGGACTGCCGCCAGGTACTCGAGAGGCTCACGCCGCTCGAACTGGTCGTGCGCGCCGACGATGCCCGCGCGTATCTGCGGCGGGTGCTGCCCTACCGCACCGCCGACCGGCGCATCAGCGGTGTGGTCATCACCTGGGTGGAGATCACACAGCGGCTCGTGGCCGAGGCCGAGGTGCGACGCCTGGGCGCCGTTCTGCAGGACTCGAACGACGGCGTGGCGCTTCTCGACCTGGAGGGGCATATCATCGGCTGGAATCGTGGCGCCGAGCGTTTGTACGGATACTCGGAAGCCGAGGCGCTGGCGCTGCACGTGGGGGACCTCGTGCCGGAGCCGGACCGCGGCACGGCCGACGACCTCATCCGACGAGTAGGCCGGGGCGACTCGGTGTCGGAATCGCTCGAGACGCAGCGAAAGACCAAGGACGGCCGCACCCGCGACATCTGGCTCACGATGACGCTCCTGCGCGACGCCTCGGGACGACCCGACGCCATCGTCACCACCGACCGCGATGTCACCGACCTCAAGGAGGGCCTCGCGGCCAGGCACGCCGCCAGCCTGTTCCAGCAGGTGATCGAGGATCTGCCGGCCGGTGCGGTGCTTCGCGAAGGCGACCGACTGACCCTGAATCGGGCGGCGGAAGCGATTACCGGCTATCGGCGACGCGAGCTGTCCACGATGGACGCGTGGTGTCTCGCTCTGCACGGCGACCAGGCCGGGGAATGTCGACACCTCTATGACCCGAGCGGAGCGCCGGAACGCGGAGCGCAACCCGTCCCGCTCGAGATCGGCCGCAAGGATGGCACCCTGCGTCACGTCGAGTTCACCATTTGTCGCCTCGACGACACGCACGAGTTATGGATGCTGATCGACGTGACCGAACACGATCGGACCGAGCGGGCGCTGCGCCGGAGCGAAGACTACCTGCGGTCGATCGTCAACACGGCCGTCGATGCGATCATCACGATCAATCGGCTCGGCAGCATCGAAACGTTCAATCTCGCGGCTGAGCAGATGTTCGGATATACGGCGGCCGAAGTGGTCGGCAAGAACGTCCGTCTGCTGATGCCCCGGCCCTATCGCGACGAGCACGACGGCTACCTCGCTCGCTATCTGCGGACCGGCGAAGCGCGCATCATTGGCGTCGGGCGCGAGTTGGTCGGACAGCGCAAAGATGGCACGACGTTCCCGCTGGACGTCGCCATCAGCCAGATCGACCAGCTTCACTGCTTTACCGGAATTCTTCGCGATCTCACCGATCGCCGGAGGCTTGAGTGGCGCCTGGCCGAGAGTCAGGCCGAGGAGCGCCGCCACGTCGCCCGCGAGTTGCACGACGGGATGGGGGGACACATGACCGGCATCGGGTTGTTGGCGCAAACCCTCCAGACGCATCTGGCCAAAGGGTCGTCGCCGCTGGCCGCCAAAGCCGAGGACCTCGTGCGCAGCATCGACGAGGCCCAGAAACAACTCCGGTCCATCGTCAGGGAGCTGATGCCCGTCGAAGCGATCCAGGAAGGGCTGATGGCTGCGTTGCAGGAACTTGCCACCCAAGCGGAGACCCAGTACGGCCTCCGTTGCGACTTCCGATGCGAGCGTCCCGTCTATCTCGACGATCCCGCGGCCGCCAAGCATGTGTTGCGGATCGTGCAGGAAGCCGTCAACAACGCGGTGCGACACGGCAAGCCGACACACATCACGATCAGCCTGGAACAGGTCGAACAGCGTCTGGAAGTGGCCGTCAGCGATGACGGGGACGGCCTGAAGGCGTCGCCGGACGGACAGCCCGGGATTGGCCTCGAGAGCATGCGCCAACGCGCGCACCTGTTGGGCGGCGACCTTTCCGTTCAACCGCGAAAAAGCGGCGGGACGGTCGTGCTGTGCTGGATGCCACTGCTCCCGGCAACGCCGGACCCACCTGGCCGCAAACACCGCGGAAAGGGCTAGCCGCCATGCCAAGGCCGCGACCACCGGAGAGACGCCGAAGCCAGGCGCCGGCCCGGCCCCTGAGGATCGTGATCGTTGACGATCACCCGATTGTGCGCAAGGGCCTGACAGAGCTCATCAACGGCGAACCAGACATGAGCGTGTGCGGGGAGAGCGACACGGTCGCCGCAGGCCTGGAACGGATTCGCGCCGAGCGACCCGACGTGGCCATCGTGGACCTGTCGTTGGGCATCGACAGTGGTCTCCGCCTCGTGCAACAGCTGGACGCCTCGCTGCCCGACGTGCGCGTGCTGGTGCTGTCCATGCACGAAGAAACGCTGCATGCCGAGCGCGTGCTCGCGGCCGGTGCACGCGGCTACATCATGAAGCACGAGGCGATGCACAACCTGATCACCGCGATTCGGTGCGTGGCGAGCGGGAAGACCTACGTCAGCCCCCAGATGTCCGAGCGTATCGTGGCGCGAGTGACCGGTCGAGGAGCCGTGCGGAATGCGATCACGTCATTCGAGCGGCTGACCGATCGGGAGCGCGAAGTCCTGGGCCTGATGGGCCGCGGCCTCGGGACGCGCGATGTCGCTCAACACTTGGGCCTGTCGATGAAAACCATCGAAACCTATCAGGCCCGCATCAAGGTCAAGCTCGGTCTGAAGAGCGGCCACGAGCTGATCCGCGCGGCGGTGAGCTGGACCCAGTCTTAGGGCGGTCGAGAGATGTCGGCCCGCGCTCACTTGAGTGCGAGGCGTTCAGCGAAGAGCTGTCTGTCTCTCAGTAAGGTCTCCAGCCGCAGGCACAAGTCAGCGCTGGATTCCGCGTCGTGCGGGTCCAGCCGAGTCGCCTCGCGGCCTCGGCCCGCGAGCCACGAGAAGATCAGCGGCGCGAACGATCCGTCGTGTGGGCTCGCCTCGCCTGGTGGCCCTTGAAAGAACGCCCAGACGCTCCGACCCAGCGAGCCAGGCAGTGGGCCGCTTCTGGACGTGCGTCGGATCATCGAGCCGCCGTCGGTTCTGGCCGCAAGCAGTTCCGCGGCGTCTGGTTCGGCGGACGGCGCTACGATCAGGACGTCGCGAAACAGCCTCCGTGGGATGAGCCGCTTGCGCAGGGTCGGCACGCCAGTTTGAACATTGACTACCGGATCCAATGCGCGAATCAGCGATGCTTCCCGTAACAGGGCTTCGATCTCAGAACCCACCTCCTGCCACTCGACGCTGTCGATTCGCGCCAGTGCGGGTTTCAGCGCCAGCCACTGGCGATCGGCAAAATGCGCAGCCAGACGCCGACGTAGATTCAGCGCTTTTCCCACATAGAGCGCCCGTCCTTCTGCGTCGCGAAACACATACACGCCTGGTAACCGCGGCGCCTGTCCGCAGATACGTTGTCCAACCCGGCGCCACGCATCGTGGCGGTCTCCCACCACGAGCGCCTGGGCAACGATGCGGCGCGCCAACTCTGGAGAGGCGCCTTTGATACCCAACACTTCGGTGACCAGACGTTGGTAGTCGGGCGCGGCGCCCATCTCGGCCAGTCGCGCGGCGAGGGTGTCTCGTAGCATCGGCAAAGGCGTTCCTCGTGTCAGTCCTTCTTCGTCTTACCCGCCCTGGAGACGTGCGAGCATCGCCTCGGCCGACTCACGTTCGCGTGTGAGACGGTCGAGCTCGGCACGCGCACGATCCAGCTCGGCGCGCGCACCGTCCTCCGCGAGCCGCGCCCGCTCAACCTCGGCGTTGGCTGTCGCGATCGCTGCCGCCCTCTCGCGCTCGGCGGCCTGCTTTTGTCGCCGCACCTCGGCGAGGGCCGCAGCCCTGGACAAGGCGCTGCCGCCACCCTTGTCCGGCTTCTCTGACGAATCGGCCGGGGAGGGGCGGGCAGAGGCCGGAGCCTTGACCACTATGCCCGCCAAGGCTTCGAAGCCGGCTGGTTGAAGCGCCTTGCTCAGCCTCCCGGCGGGTTCGGTACGGGCGGCCTCGAGCGACAACGCTTCGAATGTGCGCGAGAGCTCGTCTGTATTCGGGTGGGCGTCCATGCCTGCGGCCAGCCGGGACGCTTCCGCTACCGCCGCCGCAACGGCCGCGCGGTGCTCATCCACGACTTCCCGCAGATCGAGGGCTCGGCCGTTCAGCGCCGCGATCTGCGCCGATCGCACCTTCTTGCCGCTCTTGATCGCGCGATCATACACAGGCCGTGTTCGCCAATAGACCTGGTTGGCGGCCCAAGCCGCGACGGTTGGCTTCGGCAACTGCTTGACGAGCCGCGCTTCGTCGCGCGTCAGCGTTTTGGCGAGTGCCAGCCGCGTGGCGACGAATTGGTCGGGCGGCCCCTGGTACAGGCTGTCGATACTCGATTCAAGCGACGGCATGCCACCATTATGCCGGCCGATCCTCTGGCACGCGAGACCTCGCCATACGGATGGTGGGTGAAAATCCAGACGTGCCCGAGTTCGTGGGCCACAACGGCAGTGAGTTCCTCGTCCGTCAGTAGCTGAAGAAGAAGATCAGGTCCATTCCGCTTCCCTGAACCCGCTGAAACGGTTGGAGCGTGGTGGTGCCCTGCCGCACGTTGGTCTCCAGCAACAGCCACTTGCCCAATTGATACTCGATGACCACGTTGGTAGCCGTCTGGTCCCCGATACCCTGTTCGACTTTGACAAACAGATTCTGACTCAACTGCTGTCCAACGGTGACCTGAGCGGCTGCGCCGTTGTCCGGCGCAATCTGAAGCTCGAATGTATTGAGATCGAGCGCGCCGCCGATCGAACTGGCCAACTGGCCGACGACAGCGCCGAGCGCCATCGATTCGGCGCGTTGGGCCAGCGAAATCTGTTGACCCGCGCCGATCTGGCTGGTCGGCTGGTTGAAGACGATGAGCGCCAGGATGTCCGACTGCTCGAGCGGTGGTGAGCTGCTCAACATGACATCAGGATGGTGCAGCGTGCCGCGAAGGTTGACGCTGGTGCGAACACCTTGAATGAGCCGCTCGGCGCGGATGTCGAGAACCGGCTCGAGCTCGTCGAGTCCATCGAATCGCAGCGTGCCGTCGCGCAGGATGTCGAAGCGGCGGCCCTGGAAATCGTAGGTGCCGCGCACGGTGTTCACAGGACCGGTCAGCCGCGGCCGATCCCAGGGTGTCTTGCTGACCCACAGATCGCCTCCGAGCGTCACGTTCAGCGCGCCGAGGCCCACCGGGGCATCGGAGATGCGCAGGTCGGAGCCTTTCACCACCAGATCGTTCGGCACCGTCACGTGGATCTCCATCTGCAGCGCATCGAACACGCTCGCCGACGGCTGACCTGCGCGCTCGACGGACGCCGGGTCGGTGCCCGGCATCTGGATCGGCGTCGTGGAGTACGCCGATCCGGTCGTCGCCGCGAGCAACTCGTCGAGATTGATCACGCCGGTGTTGATGCCAAGGTCGCCCTCCACCCGCGGATAACTCAGTTCTCCCGTGATGTGCAGATTGCTGTTGATCCGGACGCTGCCAATCTTGTTGTCGATCACCTTGAAATCGGTCGCCTTCACCGACACGTCGACGCCGCCCAGTTCCCGTTCATGAATGGCGAGGTCGCCCGAGACCACGAGGGCCTTGCGTTGGTTGTCGAGCAGTCGGAACTCGTCGATGTGCACCCGGTCGCCCTGGAATTCGATGCGACCCGAGCCGCCCGCGTAGCTGACGCCGCTCGCGCCCACGGTGAAGCCGGCGTCGCTCACCGCGATCGATCCGCCGGGATGCGGGTCGCTCGCCGATCCGGTCACCTGGACGTTCGCCTGCATGGTGCCCGTGACGTTGGACACTGCCGTCGTGAATCCTTGAATGAGCCCGAGTTGAATCGGGCTGCTATCGATCTGCAGGTCGATGCGGTCTTCGGGGGGGACCTCCGCTCCGTGCGACTCCGGCGCATTCCCCGGCCCCTTCAAAAGAGCGACGGGCACGTAGCCCTTCGCCGTCAGCCAGGCGGACGCGTCCTGCTGCAGCTTCGCGTCCAGCGTGATTCCCTTGCCGCCATAATTCATGGTGCCGCTCAAGTCGGCATAGTGGAACTGGCGGAAGCCGCCCTGGGTCACATGAAAATCCGCGCGGACCTGCGGCTGCTCCCTGGTGCCGGTGACGCTGCCCGAGGCCCGTAACCGGCCCGAGAGCTGCGGCGGACGAACCATCACCGCGTCGACGACGGCGAGATCGACGTTGTCGAGCGACACATCGAGGACGTCGTTGGCCCGACCAAACGCACCTCCGATCGCCAACTGCTGATCGCCGCTGCGCATGCGCAAATCCTTCACCGCGATCTCATCGTCGCCATAGCGCACGACCGGCTGCGCCCCCGGCGCCAATTGCCACGACAGGCCCTGCGTCGTGGCCGCGAGCCGCTGCACCGCGACTTCCTGCCGGTCCGGATTGAGCGTGACTTCCCCCGCCAGATTCAGCGAACGATTCGGCTGCCGCGCCGTGGCGTCGAACGTCAGCTGACGGTCCGCGTACTCTGTGCGAGCCGACAACTCGTTGATGTTTTGTCCGCCGAGCGTCACAAAGGTCGCGCGGGTCGTCGCCGACACCGCGACGTCCTTCATCCTCAGCTCGGGCACCCGCGCCGTGTAGTCGGTCGACAGTTCGAGCGCCCCGGACGCACCGTATTTGAGACCGTCGCCCGAGGCGTGACCGGCAATCGTCAGCAGTCGCTTGTTTCCCGTCACCGTTGCGTCGACGACCGCCATGCCGGCGAGCGGCCTGTCGATCAGATTGCCAAGCTCCTCGAGACTCGAGGTGTCCGCGTGCACGATCAGATTGGAGTCGCCCGATTCGTCGAGCGCGACCGTCCCGTGAGCCTGCAGGCTGACCACCGGTCCTGCGACATCGAGTGTTCTGATCACACCGCTCGCGGGGCTGTAGTCGCCGTCGAAGGCCGCCCGATCGATCTCGATGCGGCCGACGTTCGATCGCTGAAGATTGACGCGGCCGGTGGCCTCGACGCTGTCGGCCGTCACACCGTCCGAAATATTGGCCAGCGTCGCGTGCGCATCCAGAGAGCCGTCGAGATGGCCCTCCAGCCCTTCCCGCCCGAATGCCGCTTTGAGATCGACATCGTCCACATCGCCCTTCGCGGAGACGTGCAGATTGTTGTTCATCAGGCTCGTGTCGAAGGCGAGCGACGACACGTGCATGCCGAGGACGGCCGAATCTCTCAGCGTGCCCGTCGCGGTCAGCGTCATCTCGCGCACGCCGATCCCGCGACCGTTGGCCGTCACGTGACCGTTCAGCAGGCCCTCGAACCGCTCGGACTGGAGAGCCATGATGCCGAACCCCTCGCCAAAGCGGCGCAGGTTGAGCTCGTCGATCGTGCCCTCGCCCCAGTAGGCGACGTCGGAGCCGGTGAGCGTGACTCCCCCCGTTGCCTCGGGAGCGATGCGCATGCCGGCAATCGTCGACGCCTCGAAGAGCCCGGAGGCGACGACCGCTTGACGATTGGGACCGGTGCCCGGCTGCACGCTTCCACTGACCTGATACGCCGCGTTGAGATCCGACAGCGCCGGCGGCACTCGAAGATGCGCCGGGAGGCGGCGCAGATCGACGTGGCGGGCCACCCCGTGCAGGTCGTAGGTCAACGGTCGTGTGTCGCCCTTGAGCACGACGTATCCAACCGCCGTCGCGTCCGCGTCATATCCGCGGGCCCGGGCGTCGAACGTGATGCGGGGGCCGACCACCTGCGCCTGCACCACGACATCTTCCGCAACGTACCCGAGTGCGGCGGCGTGCGGGGCATCGAGCCCGACCTGCCAGCGCAACGTGTCGGTGTCGGACAGTGGCGCGCCGTGGACCTTCACCGACGCCTTCCCCGTGATATCGCTCTTGCCGTCCGGGTTGCGGAGGATCGGCGCCAGATCGAGGTTGCGGAGCACCACATCGCCGGTGACCGACTGGTTTGGCTGAGCGAGATCCGCCACCAGGGCGCCAGACACCACGCCGGCCATCGACCGGACGTTCATGTCGATGGCGAGATGGCTCGTCGGCCCGCTCAGTTTGACTTGGAACGACGGTTCGAGCGGAATGTCTCTCACCGCGCGCACCAGCGGCGCAATCTCGGCGAGAGACAGCTTCTCGGACGCAATCGTGAGTTCGAGGACCGTCGTGGGCGTCCTCTGAATGCCACCGTCAACCGCGACGTCCGAATCGGCCGACCGGAGCATCAGCTTTCGCAGCGAGATGCGCGCTTCGTCGATGATGATCGAACCGGAGAAGGCGCTGACCACGAATGACGGGGCGGCGCCGCGAAACGAGAGCTGGGCGATATCGATCTCCTGGTGACCTTTCTGATAGGTGAAGGCCAGCCTCGTGTCGAGGTGTTCGAACCGGCGGGGCGCCTTCAGACCACCTTCGGGCCACGGTCCCCGGATCGTGACCGTCCCGTCGGCAACCTCAATCGCTTTGAGCGCAATCCTCGGCCCACGACCGGAGCGGTCTGTCTGGTCGCCGCGTCTCTTGATCAAGCGGGCGAACGCATAGTCGCCGTTCTCGTTCCGCTCCAGCAACACGACCGGCCGCGTCAGGCTGATCCGGGCAATCGACACGCCGTTCCGGATCATTTCGGGAATGTTGTAGGTCACCGCCATCGATTCGATCGCGACCACCTGTTCGCCGTGCATGGACAGCGTGACCTGCTCGAGGGCGATGCCCGAAAACAGATTGCCGCCCAGGCGGCCGATGGACAGCTCGGCGTCGAGGTAGTGATTCGCCTGCCGTACCGCATAGCCGCGCAGCCACCCCTTGAACCACGCCGTTTGCGTCACGATCACCGCGGCAGTCGTGGCGGTGACGATCAGCGTGACGATGAAGACGAGGATCCGGAGTGCCCGGCCAAGAATGCGCATGGCTCAAAACGCCTGTCCAATGCTGATGTGGAATCGCCAATGGCGAGTCTCGGGAGCGCCATTCACGATGAGATTGGGAATGGGATTCAGCTGGTAGCCGAAGTCGAATCGCAGCGGACCGACTGGCGTCTGGTAGCGAAGACCGGGCCCCACGGCATACCGCAGGTCGTCCAGCCGAATCCCGCCGGCGCTCGCCCAGACATTGCCGCCATCCACGAACAGCACGCCGCCAAACTTCTCGAACAGGTTCGCGCGCAGCTCGACGCTCGCCGCGAGCATGCCGTTGCCGCCAAGCGGAAGGCCTGAATCGCTGAGCGGACTGATTTCGTACCGACCCCACCCCCGAACGCTGCTCGCGCCGCCCAGGAAGTACTTCTTCGAGAACGGTACGTTGACGTCGCCGCCGCGCGGCGCGATGCTGCTGCTCTGCAGACGGCTGGCGATCACCCACCGGTCGCCCAGGCCCAGATAGTGACGGATGTCCCCGGACAGCGCGGTGTACGAGAACGTTCCGCCGAACGGTCCGCCAGCCTCGTCGATGTGAAACGTGATCTGATAGCCGTGATGGGCGTCGAAGGCGTTGGATGCCGTCGAGCGCTGGAGGTCGAGACCGACCGCGTCGATCGTGCCATTCTGCTGGCCGGTGGTCGGATCGAGGCCCAACGCAATGAGATTGTTGCGCAGCGACGGATCGTTGAGCACGTCCGGCGAAATGGTGCTGCCGTCGCGCTCGCTGGCCATCGAAACCGACCACGACATGTTGGCATTGGCGCGATGCGTCAAGGCGATTTTTCCGCCGGTCGTGGTCGATTGATACGCCGGCGTGTCCGTGTACCACTGCTGCGCCTCGGCGTTCAGGGACAAGCGCGGGCGAAAGACGTACGGCTGCGTGAAGTCCACCCGCAGCCCCCGATCGAGCGACGACCAACGCGCGTGCAGTCCCGCCGACCGGGCGCCTCCCAGAAAATTGAGGTGGTGGTACTCGGCGTCGACTCGCGCCTTTTCTTCCGTGCCGTAGCCGATGCCAAATCTGATGCGTTGATGCTTCCCTTCGGCGACGGTCACCCGCGTCGGAATTTCGGCCGTCTTCTCCTCGGGATTGGCCGGCGTGACGGTCGCAAACTGAAACAGCTCCATTCGATACAAGCGCCGCTGCGTGTCCTGCACGAGACTCAGGCGGTACAGATCGCCCGGTGTGTACGCCAGTTCGCGGCGAATCACGTTGTCGCTCACGCTCGTGTTCCCGGCGATCGTCACCGGTCCGAACACCGCTTGCGTACCCGGCTCCGCCGTCAGCGTGACCGCGACGGCATTCGACGAAGCGTTGGTCTCTTGAAGGGACACCTTGCCATACGGAAACCCGTGGTCGCGCAGCTCGTTGACCGCCAGTTCCTGCGTGGCGAGCGCCAACTGGCGATCGCGCGGCTCGCCCACCTTGAGCGGGGCTCGCTGTCGCAGGGTGTCGAAGTGCTCCGCTGGAATGCCCTCGAAGCCGGCAAACTCGAGAGATTCCACTCGGATCGGCTCGCCCTCCGAGATCACCAGCGACACATCGACGGCATCCTGCCGCGCGTTCAGCTTCACGTCGAAGCTCGTCACCCGCGCGCCTGGGTAGCCGCGATCGGCGTAGAACGCCTGAATACGCTTCACGTCGGCGTCGAACCTCGACCGATCGAAGTAGCGCTTCCGCGACCAGGGCAGCTTCGAGCTCGCGCGCGTCGCGAGTGCCTGCTCGAGACGCGACGTAGGAACGGCGTGGACGCCTTGGAACGTTATCGAACGAACCGTGATGGTCCCTTCTTCCTGACAGGCGATGAGTGCCAGTTGCGTGAGGAACAACAACAGGACCCCTGCCAATCGCCGAACGTTCGGGCCCGGAGCGCGACGGACGTGTCGCGCCAGGTTCCGTTCGCGAATCGAAGAGCCCCAGCGGCGCGCCCATGCCGGAGCGTTCAGCGGCGGGCGTGACGGTCCGGTCATGGAAACATCGGGCGAGTTGTCGATTTGCAAGGCGAATACCAAGGACGCTGTAACAGGCACAACAGATCGTCGATCAGCGTTGACATCGACCCGCTTTGGCCCGTGAATTCACCCTGCGAATGGATGTGAAGCCGCACGTCTGAGAGGAAAGCGCGTGTCCCATTGTGTCACGCGATGCCACTGTTATCCGGAATGCGGCCCCCGGGCGGTCATCGGTTTTTGGCTATTGAATCGGCCGGTGGGGCTCGCGAGGGAGAAGAGAGGAAATCACGATGGTCGGATGAACCTTCGATGGCGCGGCTGTCGGTCCGTCGGCAAGCGACCGAGCGGAGTCGTCCATGCGTCCAGCAAGGAGGCCGCCAGCACCTGGCAGCCCGTAGTGAAAGCCCGTCTGCATTCGACGAACGCTGCATCCCGCCTCGCGGCGTTGCTCAACGCTCAAATGCTCCCGGTATTCTCTCGTTTCGCGCCTGGCGATCCGGGCGCATCGTTCGCCTCGGTGCGACGACGGACTCTCACCACGGGCTGCTGGGCCCCTAATCCTGCACGATGCCGTGCTCTTTGATTTTATTGAGGAGGGTCTTGTAGCTGACGCCGAGCAGTGGCGCCGCCTTGCGTCGATTCCAGTGCACCTTGCGCAGCGTCGGGACAATGAGATCGCGTTCAGCCCGCTGCATCGCGACGCGAGCGGCTTCCCCAAGCGAGGGCGAAGAGCCGTCGGGACGGCTGGCGCCGTTGCCGGCCGGCGGCGGGAGGGACAGCGCCGCCCCGGATAGCGCGCCGGCCGCGAGGCTGGTGTCCGACACCGTCGTCGCGGCTTCCGGACGGACCTCGTCCCGCGGTGGCGGCGCCGAACGCCGGTCGCCCGACTGCAGGTCGCGCAGCACCAATGCCTCGTCCTGCAGAATCACAAACCGCTTGAGCACGTTTTCCAGCTCGCGAATGTTGCCCGGCCAGCTGTGCTGCTGCAAGGCCGCACGCAGCGTGGCCGGCAACGCCGGCTCGGGCCGGTTGTAGCGCTTCGCATACTTACTGACGAAATACTCGATCAGGTGGGGCAACTCGTCCTGCCGCTGGCGCAGCGGCGGCACCACGATCTCAATCACACGGAGCCGGTAGTAGAGATCCTCGCGAAACTCCGCGCGGGTCAACATACCCTCGAGATCGCGATTGGTCGCCGCCACCACCCGCACATCCGCGCTCACCCGCTTGTTCCCGCCCAGCCGGCTGAATTCGCCGTCCTGCAGCACGTGCAGCAGCTTGCCCTGCAGCCCCGCCTTCATTTCCCCGATCTCGTCCAGCATCAGCGTCCCGCCGTCGGCGTGCTCGAACTTGCCGATCCGCAACGCCGCGGCCCCGGTGAACGCCCCCTTCTCGTGGCCGAACAGCTCGCTCTCCAGCAGCTCGTCGGGCAGCGCCGCGCAGTTGACCTTGACGAACGGCCGCGTCCGCCGCACCGACCGGTCGTGAATCGCCCGCGCCACCAGCTCCTTGCCGACCCCGCTCTCCCCCCGGATCAGCACCGTGACATCGTTGTCGGCCACGCGATCGATGATGACCGCGATGCTCCGCATCGTGTCGCTGCGCTCCCAGAAGAAAAACGCCTGCGCCTCGTCGTCGGTCACTTGCCGGCGCAGCTCCGTCACTTCCGAGACGAGCTGCCGTTTTTCCATCGCCTGCTTCAGTGCGACTTCGAGCGCGATCTCGCCCAGTCCATCCGGATCGTCCGGCTTGACCACGTAGTTGACCGCGCCCAGGCTGAGCGCCTCGACGATGGTGGCGGCATTTTCGCGGCCGGACAGCATGATCACCTGCAGGTCCGGGTGCGATGCCTTCAGGCTCCGCAGCGTCGCAATCCCGTCCATCCCCGGCATCATCACGTCGAGCAGCACGACGTCCGGCAACTCGCCGAGATGCGCGGCCGCCAGCAGGGCCTCGCCGTGCGCATAGATTCTCGATTGATATCCCCGCAACTCCAGAAACGTCTTCAAATACGTGGCAAAGGCGAGGTCATCGTCGGCGATGGCGATCAGCGGCGGTTTCATCAAGAGGCTCCGACAGCAAAAGGGCCGCGCCGCGGCGATCAGACACCCGGAGGTCTTGGAGACAGACCATCAGATGCTCGCCGCGAGATTCTGTGGGCGCAATGTGGGCAGACCTCAGGACACGTCAGCAGACTGCGTGCCAGATGCAGAATTCCGCTGAATAGCCGTAACTGTAGGGAGCGAGGCCATCCCGGCGTCCTGGTGGTCGGGCGGTTCCCGCGGAGCGAGTAATTCTTACCAAAACCCTCGTCATTCTTACCGTCTAGTGCGTTTGGTCAATCGCCGCCGTCCAAATGGATGCCTCCTGGCGGAACGCACCTCGCTTTGCGGGCGTCGCGGTCGCATCGTTCGCCGCATCTGTGCCTCGGATCTGCGAAGATCGGTCGGACACGTGTTCGGTGCTCGTCGTAGGTCGCGGGTGTAGTGGCCGCAACTCGGCAGAGCACGGTGCAGCGACACCGGGAGGCGGGATGGGGTACAGCGGTAGTGCGTGGGATCCTCAGTGGTATAAGGACGCCGTCGTGTACGAACTGCACGTCAAGGCGTTCTTTGACAGCAACAAGGATGGCGTGGGCGACTTTCGCGGCCTCATCGAGAAGCTCGACTACCTGCAGGACCTCGGTGTCACCTGTCTCTGGCTGCTGCCCTTCTTTCCTTCACCGCTTCGCGACGACGGCTACGATGTTTCCGACTATCAGAACATTCATCCCAGCTACGGCACGCTGGACGACTTCGCCCAGTTCGTGAAACTGGCCCATGCCCGCCGCATGCAGGTGGTCACCGAACTGGTCATCAACCATACCTCCGACCAGCACGCGTGGTTTCAGCGGGCACGCACGGCCCCGGCCGGGTCGCCGTTCCGCGATTTCTACGTGTGGAGCGACAACGATCGGAAGTACCCCGACGCACGCATCATTTTCCTCGACTCCGAACGATCCAACTGGTCCTGGGACACGGTGGCGCAGGCGTACTACTGGCACCGTTTCTTCCACCATCAACCCGACTTGAACTTCGACAATCCGGCGGTGGTGGAGGAACTGCTCCGCACCATGGACTTCTGGTTGGATATCGGCGTCGACGGCTTCCGCCTCGACGCGATCCCGTACCTGGTCGAACGCGAAGGCACGAGCTGCGAAAACCTGCCCGAGACGTTCGAGGTGCTCAGAGTGATCCGCCGTCATCTCGACACCCGCTACGAAAATCGGATGCTCCTGGCTGAAGCCAATCAGCCGCCGGCGGGCGTCCGCGCGTATTTCGGCGACGGCGACGCGTGTCACATGGCGTTCCATTTTCCGTTGATGACGCGCCTGTTCATCGGGATTCACCTCGAGGAACGTCGCCCCATCACCGACATCATGAACGAGACGCCGGAGCTCCCCGACAACTGCCAATGGGCGCTGTTCCTGCGCAATCACGACGAGTTGACGCTGGAGATGGTGACCGACGCGGAGCGCGACTACATGTACCTCGCGTACAGCCGCGATCCGCGGGCCCGACTCAACCTCGGCATCCGCCGCCGGCTCGCGCCGCTCATGGGCAACGATCGCCGCCGGATCGAGTTGCTGACCAGCATCCTGTTCTCCTTTCCCGGCACGCCGATCGTCTACTACGGCGACGAAATCGGGATGGGCGACGATGTCCGGCTCGGCGATCGCGACGGCGTGCGGACGCCGATGCAGTGGAACGGCGATCGCAACGCCGGCTTCTCGACGGCGAGTCCGGAATCGCTCTACAGTCCGGTGATCAGCGATCCGATTTATGGCTATCAGGCGGTCAACGTCGAGTCGCAGCGGCACGATCACTCGTCGCTGTTCCACTGGATGAAGAACATGATCGGCCTGCGCAAGCTGTTTACCGTCTTTGGCCGTGGGACCCTCGAGTTCCTGTCGCCCGCCAACACGCGAGTCCTGGCCTATCTGCGCCGCCGCCAGGATGATGTCGTGCTGTGCGTGGCGAATCTGTCTCGATTTGCCCAGCCGGTCGAGCTCGATCTGGGAGGCCTGGCCGGACACACGCCGGTCGAGATGCTCGGCTACACCCCGTTCCCCAAGATTGACGAGGGGCCGTATCGCCTGACGCTCGGGCCTTACGGTTTCTACTGGTTCGAGCTGCAGCGTGCCGCAGACTGACGTCGTCCCACCGTCCGATGTCGTCATCGGGATCTCGGGCATCGAGGGCACCGGCGCCCTGGAGACGGGGATCGAAGCGGCCCGAACCGGCATCGCCACGTATCTCGACAGCGCGCGAACGCGGCTGGTGGTCGCCGAGAGCGAGCCGGTCGCCGGCGCGCACGAGCACGCAGGCTCGGCCGCGAGCGCGCGCGTGCCGGTCACCGCGGTCGCCTACGACGTCGACTCGCGGGACCTGCTGCGCCTGCCCTATCACGGCGTGCCGGGCCGGGCGCATGCGCTGCGCGCCCTGCTCTCGGCCGCGCGCGACTCGGGCGCCAGCGCCTGCGCGGTGATCGACGCGAGCCTTCCCCACGGCGTGACGCCGGAACACGTGCGCTGGCTGATCCAACCGATTCTCGACAATCAGATGGATTTCGTGACGCCGCACTACGCGCGTCACAGAGCGGAAGGCGCCATCACGAAGAGCATTCTCTCGCCGATGTTTCGCACCGTGTTCGGCTGCCCGATCCGGCAGCCCGCCGCACGCGACTTCGGCTGCTCGCCCGGCGCGCTTCGTCATCTGCTCGCGCAGCGAGTCTGGGATGAGGTCGGCCGCGACGAATCGGTGGACATCTGGATCACGACCGAAGCCGCGATCGCCGGCTTGCGCATCTGCGAAGCGCAGTTCGGGCCGGCGCGGCACGCCGCGGACGCGGTCAATCTCAGTACCGCGCTGGCGTCGGTCGCGGGCTCGCTGTTCGCGGAGGTCGAGCGCCGAGCCGCCCATTGGCAGCGATTGAGGAGTCCGGTCCCGGTCTGTCAAGTGGGACCATACGCGGTTGCCGAAGGCCCGGAGCCCGACATCGACGTGCAATGGCTGATCGAGTCATTTCAGCTCGGATTCGCGGACCTCAAGGAGGTCTGGAGCGAGATCCTGCCGCCAATGGCGGTGCTCGAACTGCAGACACTCGCCCATGCGCCGGTCGATCGCTTCCGTCTCGACGACCGTTCGTGGGCTCGAATCGTCTACGACTTCGCGGTCGGGTACCACTTGCAAACTATCAGGCGCGATCACCTGCTCGGATCGTTGACGCCTCTCTACCTGGGTTGGCTGTCGTCGTTCGTGC
Source organism: Acidobacteriota bacterium (assembly GCA_040007095.1). Lineage (GTDB taxonomy): Bacteria > Acidobacteriota > Vicinamibacteria > Vicinamibacterales > CAVVIG01 > JBDTVS01. Next base: position 27,745 of record JBDTVS010000019.1, on the reverse strand, counting down.
TCCACACGCAGCACGCGTCCGCTGCCGCGGTCGAAGAACGGCTGGAGGCAGTCGCCAAGGGTTTCGAGACCGAAAAACCATACTTGATCTCGCGCTGGCGTTGGCCGGAGCGCTTTCGAAGCTGACGAGGAACTACCATGTGGAACCAAATCATCGGGATCATGGATCGAGCGGCGAGGCAGAGCGCCGAGCGTATCGCCCATTTCCTCCCGGGCGTCCTGGTCCTGATCGTGTTGCTGGCGGCGGCGGTCTTGTGCTCGATCATCGTTCGGGCGGCCTTGCTCCGCGTGCTGCGGGGACTGAACTTCGATCGCCACGCGACCCACTCGGGATTTTCGGTGCTCACCGAGTGGACGCCGGCGATCAGCCCGTCGCTGCTGCTCGCGCGCGCCGCGCAATGGACCGTGCTGGTGCTCGGCCTGTTGATGGGGCTGAGCGCCCTCGACGCCACGATACCCACGGCGCTCGCGCTCTCGGTGTTCAACTATCTGCCGAACGTGCTGGGGGCCGTTGTGATCGCGGTGCTCGGCGACCTCTGCGCTCGCCTGTTTGCACGGACGGTGCTCATCCACGCCGTCAACATGCACATCCGCTCCGCTCGGCTGTTGGGAACGGCCGTCAGGTGGCTCGTGCTGATCCTCACGGGAGCGATGGTGCTCGACCACCTCGGCATCGGCGGGCGGATTCTGATTCTCGCTTTTGGCCTGTTGTTCGGCGGCATCATGCTCGCGGCGGCGCTGGCCGTCGGCCTCGGATCGCAGGACGCCGTGCGCCGATCGTGGGAAAGCCGCGCGCAAGCCCCTGCCAGGGACCGCGACACGCTCGACCATATCTAGGTAGCTTCTACATGGTCGTCGGCGATTTTTCGCCGCAGAAGATCGTGTGAGAACGTTGTCGACAAACCTGCTGCGCGATGCGACCACCGAGTGCCTTCGAGACCGTTGGGTGTTCCTGGTACCCGCTTTGACGCCCGACGAGCGGCACAGCCGGATGCGGCACATGCGGCGGGTGGTTCGGGAGCACAACGTGTATCGGTGGGCGGCCGAGCTGATCGGCGACCTGGCTGACGTCCGATTCGACACGTCGCAGAGTGGGGCCGCGCTCTGATCACCTCTATTTATTGCAGCCCTTCTGGGTCTCTTCAAAGTTGTCGAACAGGCGTGCCGCGTTGACTCCGGCGAGTGTCTCCATTCGATGGGGCTGGCCCTTCTCGACCGTATAACGGGCGACCGTGCCTCGGGCACGAAGGAACTCTGCTTCCTTCTTCATTTCGCCGTGCCACATGTACTCGTCGAATTCGCCGACATACATGAAGACGCACATCTTCGAGATCGCCTCGAGCTTGGCTGCGCTGGGCTCCCACATGTAGCCGGGGAACGCCGTCACGGACTGAAAGTACTGGGGAGTGGCGGCCGCGACATGAAATGCCGCAATCCCGCCGTTTGACGGTCCGGCGATGTGAAACCTGCCGTCCTGGATCTTGTACTCCGCCAGCATCATTTTCAGAAACTCTGGAAGGACTCGCGCGCCATTCTCGAAGAACAACTGACCATCGGGCGCGGCCGGAGCAATCACGATGTAGCCGCGCTTCTCAGCCTCCGCACGGAAATTCCGGCTCAGGACGCTGTCTACCGTGTTCATGGTCTGCGGCCCGCCACCGAACGCCAGCACGCCCGGATACGCCTTGGTCGCGTCGTAGCCGTTCGGGAGCACGACCTTGTAGTGGACGGTCGTGCCGCCCACCTTCTTGGTTTTCTCGAGCAGCTCCGCGCGGAGAGGCTGCGTGGCGAACATCGCGACGGCGGCGGCCACGATAGCGGGAGTCATCCACTTCGGATCTCGTGTCATCAGAAAGTGTCCTTTCGGCGGACTCTATATGACGGCGCAGGCACGGTCAATCGAGACCGGCCGGCGAGTGAGCAGTCAGTTTGGACCACCGAGTTCGCCGAGTGCACCAAGCCAAGAAAGGCACTCCTCTCGGTGATCTCGGTGTCCCTCGGTGGTGATCCCATGTCGCGAGGGACACCGCGTCCGATCGCGGAATGGGCGTCCGCGTGGCGGGCGGATCAGCGTGCCGGCGCCGCGGCCGGCGGATTGATCCGCGCCTCGTCCCAGTGTTCTTTGATCAAGCCCTCGATTCGGACGACGTCGAAATGGTTCCACGTGTATTCGCGGCTGGGATCGTCGGGATCTTTGGCGGTGCGATCCCACATCATGAACGAGTACGGGCCGTTGATCAGCGTCAATGAGGGCGCGTTGACCCACTCGGCCTTGATCTCGCGGGGCGTGCGGCCGGGGACGCGGCTCATGAACTGCTTGAAGCCGTCGCGGCCCTGGGGAACGTTGGGATTGTGCTGGATGTAGCCCGGATCCATCGTCTTGTCGGCCAGTTCCAGGTGGCCATACTGGAGCATGTCCTTCAACTCCTCCGTGGCCATCGCCAGCGTTTTCTCCTCTTCCTTCGAGAGCTTGCCGAGGCTCCATTGCATCGGAGGCTGCGGCGACACACCGGATTTCACGGCACCTGAGCCTGCGCTCTTCTGGGCACTGTCCCAGTGCTCCTGCACTTTTCCGTTCTCGATGCGGAGCACGTCGAAAGAATTGTAGTGATAGGTATTGGCCGGGTTACGGGGATCCTTGTCTTCGTGTTCGAAGATCAGCCACACGAAATCTCCCTTCGCGCCTGACACGACCGGCACCTGGTCCGCCGGCATCACTTTGGGAATCGGGTTCATCGCCTTGACGCCGCGCTTCGAGAAGAACTCGATGAAGCCGGCGCGGCCGGTGTTCACATTCGGATTGTGTTGGATGTAGTTCTCAGCCTGGTATTTCGGCGCGAGCTCGAAGTGGCCGGCATACAGCACCTCTCGCCACCAGTTCATCACCATCTCGAGATTCTTCTTTTCCTGCCCCGTCATCGGGGCGGTCTGCGACCTGGTCGGCGGATTGATCGACTCGGCCTCGAGCGGGAGCGCAGCGGTGAGCGCGAGCAGGATAGTACCGATCGACCAACGAATCGTTCTCATGGGGCGAGCTCCTTTTTTCAAACGTCGCTTCATTATCGGCGATGCTCTTGTGAATCCATCGCCCTGGTCCTGCTGGTGGCCGGACGCGCGAGGGGCCACCGCGCGCCGCGAGACAGCGCGCATAAGCTCAGGTAGAGCTCCTTCAGATAATACGTGCCAGGTTCGTCCGGGATCAGCGCATCGCGTTTCGGTCGTGCGTCGGTCATCAGACTCCCAATCGGAGCGGCGGCCATTTATCTGGCCGGCACGAAACGCTGTACCCGCTCGCCGTTGAAGACCTCCCCCGTATAGATGTTCCCTCTCGAGTCGACGGCAATCATGTGGAGACCGAACCACTGCCCGCCGTTCTCGCCCATGCTGCCCATCTGGCCGACTACTTTGCCATCCTCACGATTGAGGAACCAGATGTGGTTGTTGGTGAGGTCGGAAATGTACAGGAATTTCTGCGCCTTGTCCGGCGAGAAACCGACGCCGCCAGTGGAGCCGCCTTCGCCTGTGGTCGGGGCCAGGACGAACTCCTTCACGAATGTGCCGTCCCTCTTTGTCACGTGAATGCGATTGGCGTTGCGATCGGCGGCATACACCAGGCCATCGCTGGAGACATTGAGGGTGAGGTGGCCCCTGAACTCCTTCGGCATCGGGCCGCCTGGCACATAGGCACGATCGGCGTCGTTGGTCGTGATCTCCGACAGCTTGTGTCCGTAGGCGCCCCACCCTCGCTTGAAGGCGAGGCTGTCGAGGGCGAAGACCATGACGCGGCCGCCGAGATAGTTGTCCGCGACGTACATTTCGTTCGCCGCCTCATCGAGCCGGATCTCCTCGACGCCGCCGACGATCATCGGCGTGGTCGGCGGGTACTTCGCCCGGAAGGCCGCGACGGCGGCGGCACGGGCGGCAGGATCGCCCTGTCCTCGGCCTGCGGCCGGCTGCTGAGGAAACGTGCCGAGGGGACCGGGCCCGCCGCGCCCCGGCACGCGCGCCGGGGCCGCCGTGGGCGCATTGCCCGCCGTGCCGCCGCCAGAACCTGGCTCCTGCTCTGGCACGCGCGCCACCATCCCCACCTGCGTGCCGGTCTTCGGATCGTACTTCCGGACCGTGTCCTGTCCGATGTAGACGAACCCCTTGCTGTCGACGTCCATCCCGTGACCGATCGACGCGTCGAAGGAGCCGATGACGTTGCCGTTCTTGTCGATGTGAATCATGGACGGCGGCCGCACGCAGCAGTCCGCGGTCGGCGGGTTCAGCTCGGCGTGCAGCTCGAGATCGCGCAGATCCCCGGGCCGATTCAGGACCCAGACGTTGTCGTCCTTGTCGACGGCGAGCCCGGTGATGCCGCCCAGCTTCCACTTGTTCGGCAGCGGCTTCGGCCAATCCGCGTCGAACCTGTATTTCGGGGCGCCAGAGCCCTGGGCGTCGAGCACCGACAACAACGCCGGCATGCCCACCGCGGCCAGCGCGAGAAGCGTTCGCAGGGAAAGGAGACGGGCGATGCCGGTCATGGAGTCCTCATGCAGCGGGCGCGCGCCGGCCCGCCAGGTCGTGCGTTTCGTACGCGCAAGCAGGGCCATGCTACACCCAACGAGCGAAGACTGCCTCGGCATCGACCGAATTGACGCGTCGGTGAGCTCATCACCTCCTGTGCAGGCTTGTCGCGAGCGCTGTCCCGACCGCCGGTGCGCGGTCGGCCGCTCGGCGACGGTTCAAATGGTGGTGGGTGTGGCTTCGGCGTCCTGGGCGGCGAGCCTCGTGCCAGTGCGAGGAGTGAGGGCGGCTTGACGCCATGGGCATTGACGCAATGTTCATTGACACACACACCAAGCTCGCCATATTCCCCACAGCGTTGGGATGCTCGGACTCTGTATCGCATGAATGAAGTCGTTGGGGTCATGAAGCGGTTGGGGATGAACCGGCTTGTATCGGCTTGGCTGCTCGCGCCACCTACCGGTCGTGGCGGGACCCGTGCGTGTCCCGCGAGTCGGGGCTGCGTGGCGAAACGATGCGTCGCGCGGACGGCACGTTCCTGTACTTCAACGGTCAGTGCTGGACGACGCAGCCGATGCCGCCGACCGACACGCCGTTCTAGCGACATTCACACTGTGCTCAGCGTGAGCAAAGAGGATCGAGAGGAGACGACCGTATGACGAAGAGAATCATCATGCCATGACCTTTGGCGCGATGCTCGCCACCGGCGGCGAATTGCTGGTCTGAGCGTCGATCGGAAACACTCGATCCGTTCACCCTCCGCACGTCTGGGCCAAGGACTCGAGCGACATCACGTTGATCCGCTCGACCTGGTTCTGCCTCGTCAGCACGCCCTTGACCTGCACCTTGTGTCCCGCGTACGACGCGCCCTGTTCGGTGACGCTCAGAAGTCGAAACGTCTGCGTGCCGAGCGATTGTGCCGTGGAGATCTTCAGCTCTTCCGGAGTGGTCCCGTCAACGATCCGGGATCGCACCGCCGCCGGACTGCCGGCCTTGACCAGGGCCCACGTGTTCTTGTCCGCGGGGCTGAGACAGCCCACCGCACGAACGATGGTGAGATTGGCCAGGGGCCGGGGCCCCTCTGCGCCAACCAACTGGATGCTGCCGACCATGTCGGACGTCAATTCCCTCTCGCCGGCAGGAAGACCGTTGGCCTGGAGCAGGTAGGCCGTGATGTCGGCGTAGGCGCGTTCGTCGAGACCGCCTGGCAGATTGCCCGGCATGCGGGTCTTGATGAATGTGAACAGCGACTCGAGCTTGTCTTCGCGCCACCGGTCGAGAAAGGCCGTCCCCGTCAACTGCGGTCCATCCGCATCCTGTCCTTCATGACACCCGATGCAAGAGGTCGAGTAGGCGGCCTCGCCGCGCGCGGCCTGCGCAGCCGTATAGACACCTTCAAGTACGGTCGTTCGAACCTGAGCAAGGCCTGTCACAAGGCCCGCGGCCACCACCAGCACCACGATCGAGTATCTGCGCATCACGGGATGTGTACCACCCCGCGGCGAAGCGCCTCTCCAAGCGCAGCCGTCCGGTCGTGCACATTGAGCTTGGTGTAAATGCTCTTGACATGCGCGCCGATCGTGTCGAGGGTGATGCCCAAGGTGGACGCAATCTCCTTGTTGCGCATGCCGCGGGCGAGCAGTTCCAGCACCTGACGTTCACGAAGCGTGAGCACAGGCTGGCTCGCACGCTGCTCCAACACCTGCTGGATCTCGGGCGGCACCACGCGGCGGCCGGCGTACACCTCGCGGATCACGTGAATCAGGTCGTCTGGGATCGAGTCCTTGAGGAGGTAGCCCATCGCACCAGCCTGGAACGCCCAGTGGATATCTTCGTCGCCCTGGTAGGTCGTCAGGACGACGATGCGCGCGGTCTCGTCGTGGCGCCGGATCACGCGAATCGCCTCCGTCCCGTCCATGACGGGCAGGCGCAGATCCATGAGTGTGACGTCGGGCCGGTGCAGCAGGAACTGCGCCACGGCCTGATCGCCGTTGCTCGCCTGGGCGACGACCTCCATATCGGGATGCACGGCGACGATGCGCGCGATGCCTTCGCGCATCAGCCGATGATCGTCAACGCACAACACACGAATGGGTCCCTTTACATCCACCTGCTCGTCACCCTCGCCACGGCATGCACCGTGGTCCCTTCGACCGGCGTGCTCTCGATCCGCAGGCGACCGCCGATCTTCTCGGCCCTCTCGCGCATCGTCTCGAGTCCGAAGTGTGGCTCGTCGGCGCGTGAATCCGCCGCGTCGTGCGGCTCGAAGCCGCACCCGTTGTCGCTGACCGTCATCGACACCTGCGAGCCGTCGTAGGCCACGGCAATGTCGATGCGCGTCGGCTGCCCGTGGCGTATGGCGTTGGTCACGGCCTCCCTCGCGATCTGATACATCTCCCGCTCGACTTCCGGGGCACGATGCTCCGGCCGCTTCCCGGTCACCACGACCGTGGGCCGCACCCCGTGCCGCGCCGCGACAGTACCGGCAAGATCGCCGAGCGAGTCGGCCAGATGCGAGGTGTTCGTGGCCTCCCGTCGAAGCTCGAGGATGGAGTCGCGGGCCTCACGCATGGAGCCGCGCACGTCGCGGCGGATGCGTCGCAGTTCCTCGGCCACCGATCCGTCCGCTGGCCCGGCGCGTACCGCCAGGGCCTCGAGCTCAGGACCGAGCGCCGCGAGGCTCTGGAGCAGCGTGTCGTGGATCTCGCGGCTCATGCGCGCCCGCTCCGCGGCCACCAGAGCGAAGCGGGCCTTGAACGCGCGCACCCGCAACCAGATACTGATCGCACTGCTGCCGACGATCGCGGCCCCGGCGATCGACAGGAACCACCAGGTCAGAAAGAACGGAGGCGCGACCGTGAAGCCCCAGACCGCCGGCTCCGTCCAGCGGCCGTCGATGGTCGTGTTGACCCGAAAGCGGTAGTCGCCCGCAGGAAGATTGCTGTAGCGGGCCTGCCGTTCCTCGCCGTCGTAGACCCACTCGGTGTCGACGCCGTCGAGGAGATGGCGGAACCGAAGCTTGGAGGCGGCCGACAGGCTCAGTGCTGCGAAGTCGAATTGCACCGTGGCGCGGTTCGGCAGTTCCCCCCGCGCGGACGGGTGACGGCGCTGGCCGTTGACGGTGATCGCGTCGAGCCGCGGCGGCGACGGAGGGCGGGGGTCGCGCAGTCGCCGCGGGTCGATGATCGTCATGCTCGGGCCGTTGACGACCCACAGGCGACCGGACGGGTCGCGCACGGCGCCAACGCCGGTGCGCCACGTCCGGGTGCCCGGCAGCAGGCCGTCACCCTGGTCGTACAACGCGTACACGAGCCGGGCGCGCGGACGCGCGGCGACCTTGTCCATTTCGCGCGAGTGGAACCGGAGCAGCGCGGTGCCCGATTGCACGCCGACCCAGATGTAGCCCTGGTCATCTTCGACGAGGACAGGCACCATGCCATTCACCGGCAGGTTGGCCGGCGTGACAGAGTCGAAGCGTCCCGCCTGATAGCGGCTCAGGCCTCCGGACGTCGCAAACCAGAGGGAACCATCTCGACCCTCGATGATCTGCAGCACGGCGCCGGGCGCCAGGCCGTCGCGCTCCGTCAACGCCCGCACCGTCCCACCCTCGTGCAGTGCGACGCCGCCGCTGGCGAAACCCACCCAGACACGACCCTGTCGGTCGGCGATCAGGGCGGAGCACGGCTTCGCCGAGTGGGACGTGAGCGTCCCCGCGCGCCACGACATGACGCCGCGGAATGCGGTGCAGAGCCACAAGCCTTCGGCGGTGCTGGCCAGCGCCTGCACGACGCCCTCGGCCACTCCTGGAATAGGCTCCGTCATCAACCGGCCGTTCACAAGACGGCCGACCGCATCGTCGGTGGCGACCCACATCGGGCCGGACCGATCGCTGTGCAGCGCTCGGCCCTGCAGCACGGGATAGGACCGTCTGATCCCTCCGACGAACTGGTTGAGGGCGTGCGTGGTGGCGACCCAGATGCTGCCGTCGGGCCCGACGGCAGCGGTGCGCACACCCTCGTGATTGAGCCCTTCGAGAGGACCGGCGGACTGGAGCGGATTCTCCGACAGACGCAGCAGACCGCCGCGCATGCCAACCCAGATGTGGTCGTCGCGGTCCTCGAAGAGTGCGCGCGGCGAACCTCGCAAACGTTGCTCGAAGGGCACCGGTTCCAGAATGGGCGACGTGGGCTGGGCAAGGCGAAACAGCCCGCCACTGAACGACGCGACCATGAGACCGCCCCTGTGGTCGCGCGCCACACGCCAACCTGGCAGCGGCAGTCGGATGTCGGGATGGATCTTTGGCGCGGGCGAGCCGAGCTTGCGCACGCCTGCCGTGCGGTCCGTGATCCAGAGATTGCCGGCTTCGTCTTCGGCGAGACTCTCGACCCGCACGGCGGCCCGGTCGACGAGATGGAACGAGCCCTGGTCGCGGCGATAGAGGCCACGTGCCGAGCCGACCCAGATGCGGCCCATGTGATCCTCGTAGACGCTGGCCGCCTGCTCACCGTCGTACCCGTCCTTGGCCGTCAGCCGCGACCAGAGCACGCCGTCGAAGCGAAAAAGCCCCTGGCTCGACGCCACCCAGATCGTGCCCCGCCGATCCTCGATAAGGGCGTTGACGCCGGGCGGCGCCCCATCGGCGGCCAGGTAGCGCGTGGCAAGGCCTTGATACAGGTGTGCCACTCCTGCCCCACCGGAGTAGCCGATCCACAAGCCGCCCTTCGAGGATCCGGTCAAGGCAGCGACCGGGCTGGCAGGCAGCGTGCTGGCCCCGCTCTGCTCGGTCCACGGCTCGAACCGCGAACCGTCGAAGCGCACGACGCCATCCGGCGTGCCGAGCCAGAGATACCCTTCGAGGTCCTGCGCGATGGCCAGGACATCGCCGGGCAGCGAGCGCTCGGTTGGCCACGCGACGAGCGCGAACCCCGCGGCCGCAGACGGCTGCTCCGCCCCTTGCGTCGTCACGACGGCGGTCGTGAAGAGACCGGTGCAGAGACACACCACGACGGACCACACGTGAACGCGTCGTCTCGACGCGCCTATCGGGGTGGAATCGAGCCGGCGAGAGGGAAGGTCCATTCTCCGCCGGAATATTACGAGTCGCCACGGCCCCGGGCAAGGGAATACGCATCCGCGCGCTCACGGCCGGCGTACCACCTGTTTACGGGATTGACCTCTCTGCCCCCGCAGATAGAATTCGCCCCTCGTTCCCTTTGATTTGAAGACCGCCACAACCTTTGTGCGCGTGGATGGGTGGAGGCTGACATGTCGCGATCGAGTCGCCGCGCTTTTCTGGGCACGCTCGGGGCCGCTGCGGTTGCCCTGCCGAAACTCGGCCCTCTCACGATTCGCATCGGTGCCGATCTGGCCGCGGCAACGCCGCCGGCCGGCCAGGCGGCGGCGTCCTACGATCTGCTGATCAAGGGCGGCCGCGTCATCGACGCCTCCCAGAATCTCTCTGCCGAGCGGGATGTGGCCATCGCGAACGGAAAAATTGCCGCCGTCGCGGCGAACATTCCAGCCGGCCAGGCGCGCGACGTCTTCGATGCCCGCGGCAAGCTGGTGACCCCCGGGCTGATCAATGTGCACGCGCACCTTTACAAGTACGGCAATACCATCACGGTCGATCCGGAAGCGGTCGGATTTCCTGCGGGCGTCACCACGGCCATCGACGCGGGATCTGCCGGCGCCAACACCTTCCTCGGCTTTCGCAAGTACGTCATCGACACGTCGCCGCTTCGCATCTACGCGATGTTGAACGTCTCGATCATCGGGAATTACGGCAACGAGCTGTATCTCAACATGTCGCTGATTAATCCCGCCGCGGCCGTTCGGGTCATCAACCAGCATCGCGATCGGATCCTCGCAATCAAAGTGCGCATCAACGGCATTCATGACGAGCTGGCGCATGACATGGAAGTGTTGAAGAAAGCCCGGGAAGCCGCCGATGCCACGGGCCTGCCGATCATGATGCATTGGTCGAATGAACCGGATTTGCTGGCGATGTTGAAACGGGGCGACATCCTCACGCATCCCTTCACCCCGCCGTCGCCGAGAATGCCCAACATGTTTGGCGGTGCGCCGGGTGCCGTACTGCCACAGATTCTCGCGCTCAAGGATCGAGGGGTCTTGACCGATGCTCAAACCGGCAGTTCTCATCACCTCTGGGAGAACTCCGAGAAAGCATTCAGTCAGGGTTGGTCCCCCGATTTGATCTCGACCGATATCGGCGCCCAGACGCCGCAGACGCCGAACGGTCAGCTCCTTCCCTGGGTCATGACGCAATTCCTGCACCTCGGCCTCACCGTCGAGCAGGTCATCGAGCGCGTCACGCTCACACCGACCAAGGTTTTCAAATTCCCGGAAAAGGTTGGCACGCTGGAACCGGGCGTGACCGCCGACGTGACGGTGATCGATCTGCAGCAAGGCAGCTTCGAGCTCATCGATCAACGGAATGAGAAACGCACCGCCCGCCAGAAGTTCGTGCCGGTCGCCGCGGTGCATGGCGGGACGCTCACGAAGATCGATCCGGCCCTGCACGACGTCGCGCACGCTGGCCGGAAGATCTAGCAAGCGGCCGCAAACGCGCGGCCCACGCCGAACATTGACAAGTGTGCAACGCAGAAGACCTGCGAACTGGTTCGGGAATTCGCACCGCAAAGTTCTTTGTTTTCACTTCCACGTTCAGGTTGCCGGCTTTTCAGCAACCTGCGAGGAAGGTCGGTTCTTGCACCAATTCGGGGAAGGAGACGAACGGTATGGCTGACTTGAAGAGGATCCTGTGTGCAATCGCGTGCCTCGTGGTGGTCCCGGCGGCGGCGTATGCGCAGGCGTCCATTGCGGGTGTCGTGAGAGATACGTCAGGTGCGGTGCTGCCCGGGGTGACGGTCGAGGCGGCAAGCCCTGCGTTGATCGAAAAGGTCCGGTCGGTGGTGACCGACGGGACGGGCCAGTACAAGATCGTCGATCTCCGTCCCGGCGCGTATAGCGTGGCGTTCACGCTGCCGGGATTCAACGCGCTCAAACGGGAAGGCATCGAGCTGGCGGGTTCGTTCACCGCCACCGTGAATGCTGACTTGCGCGTGGGCGCGGTGGAGGAAACGGTGACGGTGACCGGGGATGCGCCGATTGTCGACGTCCAAAGCGTGACTCAGCAGCGAGTGCTGGGGAAGGACATCCTCGATTCGATTCCGGCCGGGAGGAACCACGCGAATTTCGCCCTGCTGATCCCGGGCATGACCGGGGCCGTGGACTACGGCGGCACGAACAATCTGAACCTGAGCACGCTCACGGTCCATGGCGGCCGTCTGGGCGACCAGCGCGTGACGGTGGATGGCATGTCGATCAGCGCCACCTCCGGCAACGGCGAGCTCAGCAACTTCATCCCCGACCAGACCAGCACCCAGGAGGTCGCGGTCAGCTTCGCGGCGGGCTCCGCCGATCAGGCGTTCGGCGGCGTCCAGATGAACCTGATTCCGCGGGAAGGCGGAAACGTGTTCAAAGGATCCTTCTTCGCCACCGCCGTGAACTCGTCGTTCCAGGGCAGCAACTACACCCAGGATCTGCAGGATCGGGGACTGAGGGCGCCCAATTCCATCAAGCTGGTCTACGACGTGAACCCCGGCGGCGGCGGTCCTATCGTGAAGGACAAGCTGTGGTTCTACTCGGCCGCGCGCTGGCAGACGACGCAAACCTACGTCGCCGGATTATGGAACAACAAGAATGCGGGCGACCCGACGAAGTGGACCTATGAACCCGACCTGGGCAACCCGGCGGTGCTTCCTCTTATCCAGCAGAGCGGCAACACGCGCGTGACCTGGCAGCTGACTCCGAGGAACAAGGTCGCCGGTTTTTACGAGCATCAATATCGGGTGTGGGAGCAGCTGACGCCCACCATCGCCCCCGAGTCCGCCACGAAATACGACTTTCCCAAGAACGAATTCATGACCGGCACCTATACGTCGCCGATCACCAGCCGGTTGCTGCTCGATGTGCGCGCCTCCAACATCATCCAAGGCTGGAAAGACCGGTTCCCCTCTGGAGGGAGCAGCCTGGAGTTTACGCAGCCACTCCCTGATGTGTTCAAGTCCCTGATTGCCGTGACCGAGCAGGGTGGCATTATCCCGAATCTGCTTTATCGCGGCGCGGGCCAGACCGGCCTGGGGCCGTTCATCCGGGTGCAAGGCTGGATTGCCTCCGCCCAGGCGTCGCTCTCGTACGTGACGGGAGCCCATGCGTTCAAGGTCGGCTTTCTCGATACGTGGGGAACCCGCCATGTCGATTATGAAAACATCGACTCCAGCCTCCGCTATCGCTTCAACAATGGCGTCCCGAACCTGATCACCCAACTCGCGACGCCCTACGGTTTCGTGAACAACCTGGCATCAGAGCTCGGGGTGTTTGCGCAGGATAAGTGGACACTGAACCGCCTCACGCTCAATCTGGGAGCGCGCTTCGATTATCTGAATATCAGGTTCCCTGAGCAGCATCTCGGGCCCGGCGTGCTCGTACCCAGTCGGAACGTCACGTTTCCGGAAAACAATTACCTGGGCTGGAACGATATTTCCCCAAGACTCGGGGCCGTCTACGACCTGTTCGGCACCGGGAAGACGGCCCTCAAGGTCAACCTGGGCCGCTACGTGATTGCTCAACGTTTGACCAGCTCCTATACGGACCTGGGGAATCCGGTCAACGCGATGGCCAACCTGGTGACCCGATCCTGGAGCGACCGTTCGGGGCTGGGCGTCAACAACGACTACATCCCGCAGTGCGATCTCCTGAACGCTGCAGCGAACGGCGAGTGCGGGGCCCTCAGCGACGCGCGGTTTGGCCAGCCGATCCCCAGCACGGTGTCCGATCCGGAGATGCTCCATGGATGGAGCAAGCGGCCGTTCGACTGGGAGTTCGAGACCGGCATTCAGCACCAACTGATGCCGCGGGTTGGCGTGGACGTCAGCTACTTCCGCCGCTGGTATGGCAACTTCACGACGACCGACAACCTCCTGGTGGCCGCGTCCGACTACAGCCCGTACGGCGTCACCGCGCCGGCCGATGCTCGCCTGCCCGGCGGCGGAGGCTACGCGGTGAATGACCTGTACAACCTCAACCCGAACAAGGTGGGACAGGTCAACAATCTTTTCACCCTGGCCGGCAACTACGGGACCCAGATCGAGCACTGGAACGGTGTGGATGTCACGCTGAACGTGCGGTTGCGACAGGGAACCATGGTGCAGGGTGGGATGAGCACAGGGAGAACGTCGACGGACAGCTGCGATATCGTCGCGAAGATCGACAATCCCAGCGCCCTGTACTGCCACGTTGACACGGCATTTCTCACGCAGGTCAAATTCCTCGGCACCTACTCCGTGCCGAAAGTGGACGTCCAGATTTCCGCCACGTTCCGGAGTGTCCCGGGGCCGAATATTCTGGCGAACTACATCGCCACCAACGCGGTGGTGCAGCCGTCGCTTGGCCGTCCGCTCTCGGCCGGTGCCGCCAACGTCACGGTGAATCTCGTGCAGCCCGGCACGCTGTACGGCGAGCGATCGAACCTGCTCGACATGCGCTTCTCGAAAATCTTCAAGTTCAGCAGATACCGAACGGCCCTGAGTGTCGATATGTCCAATATGCTGAATGGCAACGCGGTCACGACGCTCAACAACAATTTCGCGACCTGGCAGGTGCCGACGGCTATCGACCTGGCCCGCTTCGCGAAGATCAGCGCAAGTTTCGACTTCTGAGAGAGTTATGACACCTTCACACTTGAAACGCGGCGTCACGATCGGTGCGGGGTTGCTCGTGTTCGGCATCGCGCTCGGGTCCGGACGGAGTCCGCGGCTGCTCCGCTCGGAGGTGGCCGCTCAAACCCGCGGTGCCGTGCAGGCCCCGATGTTTGAAGTCGACCCTTTCTGGCCAAAGCCGCTGCCGAATCATTGGAACCTCGGCGCCGCGGTGGGCGTCTGGGTCGACGCACAGGACCACGTCTGGATGATTCATCGGGGGAACAACGCGGACACCCTCAAAGGTCTGGAAATGAAACCGCCCTTCAGCGAGATGTGCTGCGCGACCGCCCCGGCGGTCCTGGAGTTCGACCAGAAGGGGGCCCTGCTCCGGCACTGGGGACCCGGACCGAACGATCCATGGATGGACCAGGAGCACGGCATCCACGTCGACCACAAGAACAACGTGTGGTTGGGTGGAGGCGGTGGAGGCGATGCCCAGATCCTGAAGTACACGATGGACGGCAAATTCGTGATGCAGGTCGGGAAGAAGGGCGCACGCGTCCGTCCCGGCGGGGGCGGCGGCCGCGGCGGGCGGATCAACGATGCCAACAGCCTGGACATGGAGAGCTTCGGGCAGCCGACGAAGGTGGTCGTCGATCCGAAGACCAACGAGGCCTACGTGTCCGACGGCTACGTCAATCACCGCGTCGTCGTGATGGACGCGGATACCGGCGCATTCAAACGCGTGTGGGGCGCGTACGGCAACAAACCCGACGATACTCCGGTGACAGGCCCGCTGAACCCGCACCGCGGTCGCGAGAACGCGGCCCAGCCGGCCGATCGGGGCGCGGCTCACGATCCGACGGCGCCTCCACAGCAGCAGTTCCGCAACCCCGTCCACTGCGTGGTCATTTCCAAGGACGACCTGGTGTATGTCTGCGATCGCCAGGGCGATCGACTGCAGGTGTTCACAAAGGACGGGAAATTCGTCAAGGAAAAGCTCATCCTGCCCAACACCATGAACGCCGGCTCGGTCTGGGACGTGGCGTTCTCCAGCGATCCGCAGCAGACATTCCTATACGTCGCTGACGGCGAGAACGCGCTCATTCACATCCTGCGACGGGATACGCTCGAGATCCTGACGGCGTTCGGCGAAGGCGGCCACCAGCCCGGTCAGTGGCACGGTGTGCACAATATCGCGACCGATTCTCGGGGCAACATCTATACGACCGAGACCTATGAGGGAAAGCGCATCCAGAAGTTCACCTACAAAGGCCTCGGGCCGGTGACGAAGCAGTATCAGGGTACGCCCTGGCCGGCGTCGGCGAAGTAGACCTGACGGCAACTCGACGCAAACAGGGAGGGGTCATGCGGGCTTTGGCGTTCTCGCCCTTCATGTGCATCGGCGCGCTCATCGCGACCAGTGTCATCTCGGCGCAAGGCGCTGGCGGCCGGGTGGTGGATCCGGCGGCGGTTCGGTCGGCGAACCAGCGATTCGCTGGAACCTGGAAGCTGATCGACCAGAACACTCGCGATGCGAACGGCCAGATCGTGCCGCCGGGGCCGAACGCCACCACGACGGGCCGTCTCGGGTACATCGTGTACGACCCGGCCGGCTACATGGGGGTCACGATCATGTCACCCAACCGGCCGATGTTTGCGGGCCGGCAGCCGACGCCGCAAGAAGCGCGCGCCGCGATGGGCACCTACACGTCGTACTGGGGGTCATTCGCGGTCGACGAAGCCGCCAGCGTGGTCACCCATCAGACCTTCGGCGCGCTCGGCACGGCGATGTCCGGGAGCAATCAGGTCCGTGGCTTCACGATGTCGGGCGATCGGCTGACGCTGCGACCGCCTGTCGCCGCGAACGGGAATCAGTCGAGTCTGACCTGGGAACGTGTGCCCGATCTGCCGAATCTGACGCCGACGCATCGGAAGTTGATCGGCTTCTGGAAACTGATCCTGATGGAGAGACGCAACGCAAAAGGCGAAGTATTGTCCTCGAGTCCCGGTCAGACGGGCTTCATCGTCTACACCGCGTCAGGACATGTGATGGTGCACATGATGCAGCCTTACCGCCGGCGCAACGCAGGCACGTCGCCGACGCCGGAAGAGACGATGGCCGCGTATCGGACCTACACGAGCTATTTCGGTCCGTACACGGTTCACGAATCGGACCAGTATGTCGTCCACCACCTCGCCGGCACGATCAACCCTGGGAGTGTGGGGAGCGACTTTCAGCGCTTCTTCGAGTTTTCGGGGAAGAGACTGACTCTGCGGCCGCCGGTCACGAAAAGCAGCGACGGAGAAGAATCCCACCTGACGATCACGTGGGAGCGGCTGAGCGACTGATCGGGAATCTCACGAGGCAGCGAAACGCCCCACGACCTGCTTGTCGTACCGTATTTACGCGAATTGACTGCCCCAAGGCGGGGCACTACAGTCGGTTGCGGCATCTATCGGTCGCTACCACGATCCTGTTGAGAAAGGGCGGTCATGCCCCAAAGGTGTCTCGTCGTCGGCGTCCTGGCCATTCTGGCGGTTGCGGCCGTCTCTGGCCAGGGCGCTCAACCGCAGCGGACGGTCGCCGGCCCGGCTCCTTCCGCGAACGTAGCCGCGCCGCGCGCGGCGCTCGACAAATATTGCGTCGGCTGTCACAACGCGCGCCTGAAAACCGCCGGGCTGGCATTGGACCAGCTCGACCTGTCGCGGTTGGCAGAGCATGCGGAGATTGGCGAGAAGGTGGCGCTGAAGCTGCGCGCCGGGATGATGCCGCCGTCCGGAATGCCTCGACCCGACCGGCCAGCGCTTGACGCGCTCATCACCTGGATGGAAAAGGAGTTGGACAGCCATGCCGTCACCAGCCTGGCGGCTCCCGGGATTCACCGTCTCAATCGGACCGAGTATCAGAACGTCATTCGCGATCTCATCGGGCTGAAGATCGACCCCACGAAAATCCTGCCTTCGGATAATTCCACCCACGGGTTCGACAACATTGCGGGCGCATTGACCACGTCGCCGGCGCTGATGGAAGCGTATCTCTCGGCGGCGAGCAAGATGAGCCGCCTGGCCATGGGCGCGAATACCGCGCCCACCCAGGTCGAGTTCAACATCCGCGACGACGCCACCCAGAATTACCATGTCGAGGGGCTGCCGTTCGGCACACGTGGCGGCACGCTGATCGAGTACGAATTTCCGGCCGACGCCGAGTACATTTTCAGGATCGTGCCGATCTTCGAAGGCAACATGGGACAGGCCAACGACCCGTTTGGCCAGATCCAGGGCGAGCGACTGGCGGTGATGATCGACGGTCAGCAGGTGAAGTTATTCGACTGGGACAAAGAGATGCGGGGGACGCCGCGCTCGGGCGTGCCCACACGCGCCATCCCCGTGAAGGCGGGCCGGCACAACGTCGGCGTCACGTTCCTGGCGAACAACTACGCGCCCGACAACAACATCAACGACGTCTTTCTGCGCGCGACGATCGAAACCGGCGGCATTCCCGGGTATCTGTTCTTTCCGCACGTGGGCAAAGTGCGAATCGAAGGACCGTTCAACGCCAGCGGCGCCTCCGACACGCCGAGCCGCCGCAAGATCTTCGTCTGCCGTCCGACTTCGCCCTCCGCGCTTCGTCGAGACTCGCCGGAGGCCAACGGCAGCGGCCCGGCCGCAGGTCTCACTGAGGACGCATGCGCGCGGCGCATTGTCTCCACGCTCGCGCGCCGGGCCCTCCGTCGGCCGGTGACTTCCGCCGACGTCAACATGCTCATGGAGTTCTATACCGCGGGCCGACGCGCCGGCACCTTCGATGATGGCATCGAAAAAGCCCTGCGTCGCCTGCTCGCCGATCCGGAATTCGTCTATCGACCGGAGGTCGCCCCCGCCACGGTGCCGGCCGGCGGGACCTATCGCATCAGCGATCTGGCACTGGCGTCCAGGCTGTCGTTCTTCCTCTGGAGCAGCATACCGGACGACGAACTCCTCGCCCTTGCCGAGCAAGGACGCCTGCACGAGCCGGCGATGCTCGAGAAGCAGGTGCGTCGGATGGTGGCCGATCCAAAGTCGACGGCGCTGATTGACAACTTCGCGGGTCAATGGTTGAACCTGCGAGCACTGGACACCATCTCGCCGAATCCCGGCGTCTATCCGGATTTCGACGACAACCTGCGGGTCGCGTTTCGCCGCGAGGTCGAGCTCCTGTTCGACAGCATCGTCCATGAAGACCGCAGCGTCCTGGATTTTCTGACCGCGGACTACACGTTCGTCGACGAGCGCCTGGCCCGCCATTACGGGATCCCGAACGTCTACGGCAGCCGGTTCCGGCGCGTGACGCTTGGTGCCGACCTCGACGTGCGGCGTGGGCTGCTCGGGAAGGGCGCCTTTTTGAGCACGACGTCACAGGCCACCCGGACCTCGCCGGTCACCCGCGGCAAGGTGTTCCTGGAAACCTTCCTCGGCGTAAGTCCTCCGACTCCGCCGCCGAATGTGCCTCAGGTCAAGCCCGTGGTGCAGGACAATACAGGGAATGCCAAGGAGCCGACCATGCGCGAAACCATGGAGAAGCATCACTCGAACGCTGCGTGCGCGAGCTGTCACAGCCTGTTCGAGCCAATCGGGCTCGCGCTCGAGAACTTCGATGGGATCGGCGCGTGGCGGATCACGGACGAGGGCCAGTCGATCGACACCACCGGGACGCTCGTCAACGGGACCAAGCTCAGCGGCGTGGGGAGCCTGCGCGACGTCCTGACGCAGAATTCGGAGCAGTTCGTGCGGATCATGGCGGAAAAGCTGCTCACCTACGCGCTGGGCCGTGGGGTGGAACACCAGGACAGGCCCCTGGTGCGATCGATCGTTCGCGACGCGGCGGGCGGCAACTATCGCTTCTCAACGCTCGTGCTGGGCGTGGTCAAGAGCGCGCCATTCCAGAACAACGTCAAGGCCTCGGAGATATCGCAGCGGACCGCTCACTGAGGGGTCCTGAGCATCGAAAGAGAGCAGCCATGTTTATCGCGAAGAAGCACATTCCACGGCGGACGTTTCTGCGCGGCGCCGGGGTCACCCTCGCCTTGCCGCTGCTGGATGCGATGGTGCCGGCGGCGACGCTTCTGGCGCAGACAGCCGCCACGCCGAAGCCCCGATTCGTCGCCACGTTCGTTCCCCACGGAATGTCGCCTGGATACTGGGTGCCGGACAAAGTGGGAGGCGGCTTCACGATTCCTCCGATCTTCGAACCGCTCGCACCCTACCGGAAGCAGACCGTGATTCTGAGCGGCCTTCATGCCCGCTCTGCGGAAGCGCCGGAAGGCCAAAGCCCGCCCGACCATTGGGTGGCGTCGGCCTACCTGTGTGCCAACAAACCCAAACGGACCGCGGGCGCCGACATCTACAACGGCACGACGATCGACCAGCTGATCGCTCAGAAGATCGGACAAGAGACGCTGCTCCCGTCCATGCAGTTCGCCGTCGAAGATCCCGGCGCGAACTCGAGCAACTGCGGCGAAGGCTACAGCTGCGCCTACACGAACAGCATCTCGTGGTCGACGCCGACGACCCCGCTGCCGATGGAGCTGAACCCGCAGGTCGTGTTCGAGCGCATGTTCGGCGAGGGCGGCACGCCCGAAGAACGAGCCGCACGCCGGCAGGACGACCGCAGCATCCTCGACTCGCTCATGGCCAGCCTGTCGCGGTTCAAGGGCGGACTCGATCCGGCCGATCGTCTGCGGCTCGACGAGTATTCGGAGGATGTCCGCGAGATTGAACGGCGACTGCAGATCGCGGCCAAGGCCTCAGCCACGGCCCCGACCGACATCACCGTTCCGGTCGGGGTTCCGGAATCATTCGACGAGCACATCAAGCTGCAGTTCGACCTGCTGGCGCTGGCGCTGCGCGCCGACATCACCCGCGTCGCCACGCTGCTCTATGCACGCGACCTCACCGTGCGCTCGTACCCGGAAAGCGGTGTCACGGTCGCGTTTCATGCCGGCTCGCATCACGGTGAAGACGAGAAGCGGAAGGCGGAGTACGCCAGGTTGAATCGCTATCACGTCGCCATGCTCGCGTATTTCGTGGAGAGGCTGGCGAAGACTCCGGACGGAGACGGGACCCTGCTCGATCATTCGCTGGTGCTCTACGGTTCGAACATGGGGAACTCCAATCAGCATCGCCACGAGGATGTCCCCCACGTCCTCGTCGGAGGTGCCAACGGAAAGCTGCGCGGTGACCGGCACCTGGCCTACCCGACCATGACGATTCCGACGGGAAATCTGCTGTTGAGCCTTCTCGATCGCTTCGACATTCACGAGGACCGCATCGGCGACAGCACCGGACGGCTGGAAGACCTTTAGCAGGTTGCTGGAAAGCCAGCAACCTGAACTTACACGTGAGAACTGAGAACTTAAAATCGCGAATCCCGAGCAATCTCGCAGTCCTTTTGAGTTCTAACTTTTGAGTTTTCAGTTCGGGCTGCGTTTTTTGGCAGCCTGTTAGGAGGCGGCTATGACCATGAATCTGCGGCGGGCCGTTCGAAGGGGCGTTCGAAGGGGCGTTCGAAGGGGCGTTCGAAGGGTCACTGTCAGCTGCGCCGCTCTCCTGCTGCTGACCACAACGGGTGTGGGTGCCGCCACGAGCGAGGTGGCAGACGCCGTCATGCGCGGCGATGCAGCAGCGGTCCGCAGGCTGTTGAGTCGCAAGGCGGACGTGAACGCCCCTCAGCCCGATGGCGCAACGGCGGTGCAGTGGGCCGTCTATCGGGACGACCCCGCCACCCTCGATCTGCTCCTCAAAGCCGGTGCCAACCCCAGGGTCGCCAACCACTACGGCGCGACGCCGCTGTCTCTGGCCGCGGAGAACGGCAACCCGGCCCTCACGCAGCGCCTGCTCGACGCAGGAGCGGACGCGAACGAGCGCCTGCTCAACCACGACACCGTGCTCATGATGGCGGCCCGCACCGGCAACGTCGCGACGATGAAGCTGCTGCTCGATCGCGGCGCCGACGTGAACGCCAAGGAGACAGCTGGAGGCACGACCGCCTTGATGTGGGCCGCGGCACAAAAGCATCCCGCGGCCGTCCAGTTGCTCGTCGACCGGGGAGCAGACGTCCGCGCAGCCACGAACCCAGCCTGGATGGACCGGCCCATCAATTACGCCAAAGCCGTTGACCCGAGACCGTCGAGGAAACGCGGACTCTTCGCCAATCAAGTCGGCCCCAGGAACATGCGGGATCAGCGAGGCGGGGGGCTCACGCCGCTGGTGTTCGCGGTTCGCGGGAACGATCTGGAATCGGCGCGTATTCTGCTCGCGGCCGGCGCCGACGTGAACCAGTTGACGAACTACGGATGGAGCCCGCTGCTGGTCGCGACGCAGAATCGGTATTACCAGCTCGGGTCCTTCCTGCTCGACCGTGGTGCTGATCCGAACCTTGCCAACAAGGGCGCCTGGACGCCTCTGTATATTGCGGTCGACAACCGCAATATCGAAGGTGGGGACTATCCCCTCCGCAAGCCGGACATGGATCACCTGGACTTCATCAGGAAGCTGATCGACAGGGGCGCCAACGTCAACCACCGAGTCAAAGAGTCGACGTGGTTCAGAACGGTGTTCACGTCGCAGTGGGTCCTTGAGGATGGCGCGACCGCCTTCTGGCGCGCGTCCCAGTCCAGCGATCTCGTCGTGATGAAGTTGCTCCTGGATCACGGCGCCGATCCCAACATTGCCACGACCATCAACGTCACCCCCCTGCAGGTGGCGGCCGGCATCGGCTGGGTGGAAGGCGTGACTTACGAATGGTCGAAGCAAGCCAACGTCGAGGCCGTGAAACTGCTGCTGAGCCTGGGCAACGACCCGAACGCGCAGGCCGAGACCGGACGAACGGCACTGCACGGCGCGGGACACAAAGGGAGCCCGGCCGTCATTCAGGTGCTGGTGGACGCCGGCGCCAAGCTCGACGCCAGAGACTACGGCATGAACGGCAACGACGCGGGCGGAAGGCTCAAAGAGCACACCTGGCTGCCGGTCGACTACGCCGACGGCCTGATTCGGATTGGAACGCAGTCGGGGATCATTCAGCCGGAAGCCGGTGCGCTCCTTCGGAAGTTGATGATCGAACACGGCATTCCAGCGCCGCCGGCCGGCCGGACCCTCGAAAGCGTCTGTCTGGCTCCCGAACTGTGTGATGACCTCAGCCCCGAGGCGCTCGAGGATTTGAAGTAGAAGCCTTCTTTCAACCGACTGACGGCTCGGATGTCTCATCCGGCGGTCGCCCCACGAACCGTCTGGCCAAGGCTGCAATGGTCGTGACCAATTCGGCGGGATCGATCGGCTTTGCCAGATGGATCTGAAATCCTGCTCTCAGCGCTTTGATGCGGTCCTCGGCTCGCGCATACGCCGTCAACGCCGCTGCCGGCACCTCTCGGATGCGGGCGTTCTGATGCTGCCTCACACGATCGATGAACTGGAAACCGTCGACGTGCGGCATGCCGAGATCGGCGACCACGACATCAGGGACTTCAGCTTCCAGACTCCTCAATGCCTCCGCCGCCGTCCGCGCTATCCTCACGCGGGCGCCCGCCGCTTCCAGCACCTCACACACCATCGCGAGGGCATCCGCCTCGTCGTCGACCGCGAGGACGGACACGTCGCGAAGATCCCGACCCGCGATCCCCCGAGCGGCCGCGGTCGATCGTGGATGGACGCGCGCTGCGTCCTCACCGATAGGATGAACGATCATGAGCGGGATCCTGACCCGGAACGTCGCCCCCCGATCGAGTCCACCGCTCGAGGCGTCGATCGTGCCTCCGTGCATCTCCATCAACTGGCGGGCGATCGAAAGGCCCAGACCGAGCCCGCCTCGCTCACGCGCGATGCCGGCATCCGCCTGGCGGAAGCGCTCGAACACGTGCGGAAGGAATTCGGGGGAGATCCCGATGCCGGTGTCGCTGACCGCGACTTCCAGGTGCGAATTGAAGCGCGCGAGCCGGACCTGCACCCTGCCGCCGCGGTTCGTGAACTTCACCGCATTCGAGAGCAGATTCCAAAACACCTGCTGCAGGCGCTCGGGATCGCCCGACACCGGCGCGGCGTCCGATTCGAGTACGGTCTCGACGCGAACACCCTTGGCGTCGGCCGCCGGCGTGATGGCATCGACGGCACTCCGGACGATCTCAGGCAAGTTGACGGGCTGAACGTCCAGTCGCATCTTGCCGGAGACAATCCGGGAAATATCGAGCACGTCTTCAACGATTTGCGTCAGCGACGTGGCGTTTCGCTCAATCGTTTCGATCGCCCGGTCCTTCTTCTCGGGGGCGACCACGCCTGAGCGGAGCATGCGCGCGTAGCCGAGGATCGCATTCAGCGGCGTCCGCAGCTCGTGCGAGAGGCCGGCCAGAAAGTCGTCTTTGATGCGGCTCGCCTCCTGCACGCTGGCATACATCCGGGCGTTTTCGAGCGCAACCGAGGCCCACGACGCGACGCCGACCGCGAGGCGCTCATGACGCTCGGAGAAGCGTCCGATGCCGGAGTGCCCGAAGAACAATCCACCGATCACGTCGCCCCAGCGGCCCTTGACCGGCACGGCGAGATAGCTTCGCACCGGCAAGTGTCCCTCGGGCATCCCGAGGTATGGCGCATTGTGACCATAACGCGCATCTGTCGTGATGTCATCACTCCTGACCACGGCGGTTCCGTTGAATGTCGGCGCGAACACCTCCGTGTTCCGTGGCATCGGAAACATGGACAAGGCTTCGCGCGGCGCTCCAGAAAGCGTATACAGCGTGTAGGACTCGCCGCGCTCATTCGCCAGGTCATAGAAGAACGCGCCGAACTCGGCGGTGGTCAGTTCCGTCGCCGCGTCGGTGACAGCTTGTACCACCTTGTCTCGATCCAGATCGGACGCGACGATGGCGCCGACGCTGTTCAGCGTTTCCGTGACGGCAGCCGTTTCCTGGAGCAGGCGCAGCCGTTCAGCGTCGAGCTGCTTGACCGCGGTAATGTCGCGAATGATCTTTGACGCGCCGATCGTGACGCCCGCGGCATCGAGGACCGGAGAGATCGTCAACGCGACGTCGAGCCGCCGTCCGTCCTTCGTCATCCGGATCGTCTCGAAGTGGTCGACACGTTTGCCACTCCGGAGCCGAGCCAGGATGTCGTCTTCTTCCGATTGACGTTCAGGCGGGATCAGCATGCGCACGGGCCGGCCAACCAGTTCGTCGGACGTATAGCCGAACATGCGCTGCGCCGACGCATTGCACGACTGAACGATGCCATCGAGGTCCTTCGCAATGATGGCGTCTTCAGCGGAATCGACGATCGCGGCGAGGTAGGCCTTCGCATCGAGCGCCTGCTTCTGCTCGGAAATGTCGCGAAAGTAGCAGACGACACCGAAGCGCCCGTCGGGCAAGGTGATGCGATCCAGTCGCCTTTCATAACACTCGATGACGCCGCGATCCAGACGGCGCTCGGTGCGCCCGGCCGTGACGTACGGCGCGCCGGTGGCCAGGGTGTGGCGGACAATGCCCACCACTTCATCCGCGTAGTCTCGCTCCCAGAGTCGATGCATCGTCTCGTCGAAATCGCGGCCGATCACGCCACCTGGAATATCGCCGAAGACCGGCAGTGCGACAGGGTTCACGTCGCGAATGCGGAAGTCCGCGTCCACCACGTAGACGCCGAGCGGCGCCTGGTTCAGGAGTGTCTGGTACTGCTCGCTGCGATACCGGAGAACCCGCTCGGTCTCGCGGCGTAGACGCGACAGCGTGACCTGTGAGGCGACGGTGGCCAGCAATTCGCGCGCGCTGAACGGCTTGACGAGATACTCGTCTGCGCCCGCGTCCAGGCCCCCGATGCGGGCCTCTTCACCGGCACGTGCGGAGAGCAGAATCACCGGGATGGCGCGGCTTCGCTCGTCGGCGCGAATCGCCGTCAACAAGCCAAATCCATCGAGCGTCGGCATCATCACGTCAGCGAGCACGAGATCGGGAGCGCGATCGCGAATTCGATCGAGGGCTGCGCCGCCGTCGCCGACGACTTCCACGCGGTAGTGTGGTCCGAGGATGCCGGCCAAATAGTCGCGCATATCCGCGTTGTCGTCGGCGACCAGCACAGAGGCAGTGGCCTCCGGTGGAGGGACCGGGGCCGCAAACGCGTCGGTGATCGGCGTCGGCGTCTGGCGAGAGGCGGTCGACGCGGTCGACGCGGTCGACGCGGCCGCCGTGGGCAGCCAGCGAAGCGCTTCCTCGACGTACGGGATCGCACC
This sequence comes from Acidobacteriota bacterium, assembly GCA_040007095.1. GTDB lineage: Bacteria > Acidobacteriota > Vicinamibacteria > Vicinamibacterales > CAVVIG01 > JBDTVS01. Next base: position 2,267 of record JBDTVS010000019.1, on the reverse strand, counting down.
CACTCCCGTCGAGGCCCGACGGGCCGCTCCGATTCGTTCAGGTGGAAGGTGCGATGTCCCCGTGCGAACCGTGACGGTGAAGGTCGTGCCGCGCCCTTCCCGACTCGCAACGGTCACGTCGCCGCCATGGCAGCGGGCCAACTCCTGCACGAGCGCCAATCCGATGCCGGTGCCCTCGTGGGTGCGGCCTCGATTGTGCTCGACGCGATAGAAGCGCTCGAATATGTGGGGAAGGTCGGACTGCGGAATGCCGACGCCAGTATCTTCGACGCGCAACTGGACGCGATCGCCGTTCCCGCGCAGTTCCACCGTGATCTGACCCTCGAACGTGAACTTGAGCGCGTTCGACAGCAGATTGAGCAGGATCTTCTCCCACATCTCTCGATCCACGTACACGGCGTCCGGCAGGGGATCACACGCGACGACGAGCACCAGGCCCGCCTTTTCAACCGCCGATCGGAACACGCCGGCGAGCTCCGCCGTGAGCTTCGCAAGGTCGGTGAGCTCATATCTGGCGTCGATCCGCCCCGCTTCAATGCGAGAGAAATCGAGCAGCGTGTTCACGAGCCGCAGCAGTCGCAGGGCATTGCGATACGCGAGCTTTTGCCGTTCCCGATGCACGGGCGCCAAGGGCGTCGCCACATCACCCAGACCATCTTCGAGCGGTCCCATGAGCAAGGTCAGTGGGGTGCGAAACTCGTGACTGACGTTGCTGAAAAACGTCGTCTTCGCCCGGTCGAGCTTTGCCAGCGCGTCGGCGCGCCTTCTCTCCTGCTCGTACGCACGGGCGTTGGCCAGGGCTGTGGCAAGCTGGTCGGCCACGAGGTCCAGAAACGCGCGGTATTGGTCGTCGTACGGGCGCCGCGGATTGAGGCCGATCACCAGTCGGCCGACTCGCGCGTCTGGGCTCGGTGAAGAGAGGATCAGCTCCTTGACCAGCTCGCGGCTCGCCTCCGCCAGTTGTTGCTGCGCTCCAGGGGTGGAGCTCTGGAGCTCGTCGCCCAAATACGCGAGGGCAAACATGATGTCCTGTGGCTTGGCGGCCAGGGCCTCAGTGGCCAGCACGCAGGCGTCGTGGGCAGTGCGCCCGGTGGCATTCCGGCCGGCCAGGTCCTTCAACATGGCCATCCGTCGCTCTCCCACGACGCGCTCCGTTGTCTCTGTCACGATGCAATACACACCGCCGACCTCACCCGACTCCACGCGTACGGGGTCGTAGGACACGTCGAAATAGGTCTCCTCCAGAAATCCGTGGCGTCCGATCTCAAACAGGAGATCCTTCGCCCAAAACGCCTCCCCGGTGCGGACGACTCCTGCCAGCAGCTCGTGCAGGACGCGGTCCCAAATCTCGCTCCATGCCTCCCGTCCAGGCAGACCCAGAGCGCTCGGGTGTTTGGCGCCGAAGACAGGACGGTAGGCGTCGTTATAGACGACGCTGAATTCACGACCCCAGAACAGGATGATCTGCGCTCTCGATGGCAGCAGCATGCTGACGGTGCTGCGCAAGCTTTGCGGCCACGCCTCCACCGGGCCGAGCGGTGTCGTTGCCCAGTCGAGGGCCCGCATCCGCGCGCCCATCTCGCCTCCACCTTGGAGAAACACAAGACTCGCCGGGCCCATCGAAGAAGTCTCCATCTACTGCAGGTCTTCGATCTTGATCGGTAAATGACGAACTCGTTTGCCAGTGGCATTGAACACGGCGTTCGCAATGGCCGCCGCGGCGCCCGTGATGCCGATCTCGCCCACGCCGTGTGCACCACGCGGCGTATGTTCGTCGGAAATGTCGTGGTAGATGATGTCGATCTGCGGTACGTCGAGGTGGACCGGCACGTGATACCCGCGCGTTCGATAGACGTGGTCGACCACGACGTCGGCTTCGGCCAACGCCTTGCCGGCATCGCCGATCGAGAGCTCCGCAGGCTCCCCCATGATGTCAGACGGCGGGATCTTCATCGGGCACTCCCGCGCTGCGTCAGCTCGCTGACGATCGTCCGCTTGGCCAGTTCGATTTTGAGCGAGAGATCACGCTCGACTCCATTGACGTGCAGCTGAACAGGAACGCTGAGGCCATCCTCCATTGGAAGAACGGGTCCGCGCGGTGACGCGCCGCTGGGCTGGATCGATATGTCCATGGGCTTCCTGGGACGAAGACGAAGCTTAGCAGCGCTCGAGATCGTGCGCCGCTGCTCGCTGTGCAACCTTGGTGCCCAGTGTTAGGACCCGTAGATGAATAACGTGTGCCATTCTGGGCGTCGAGGCGCCCGCCC
>JBDTVS010000018.1:0-71861 GCA_040007095.1 Acidobacteriota bacterium | reverse complement strand
CATCGTCGTAGCGGAAGTCGATCTCGTGCTGGCCCGGCGCCACTTCGTGGTGCGCCGCCTCGACGTGAAACCCCATTGCTTCGAGCGCGAGCACGATTTCGCGCCGCACGTCTTCTCCCATATCCACCGGGCTCAGATCGAAGTAGCCGGCGGCGTCGTGCGTTTCGGTCGTCGGGATGCCGTTCTTGGTCTGGAACAGGAAAAACTCAGCCTCGGGCCCGGCCTTCATCGCATAGCCCATTGCCGCCGCCTTTGCGATGACCTTCTTGAGCGTCGTGCGTGGGCAGCCGACAAACGGGGCGCCTTCGGGCGTGTAGACATCGCAGATCATTCGCGCGACCTTCTCGCCGGTGGGACCGGCCCACGGGAAGACGCGAAACGTGGCCAGGTCGGGCCGGAGATACATGTCCGACTCTTCGATCCGAACGAATCCTTCAATCGACGAGCCGTCGAACATGATCTTGCCGTCGAGCGCCTCTTCGAATTGCCGGTCGGGAATCTCGACGTTCTTGATCGTGCCGAGGATGTCGGTGAACTGCAGCCGCATGAACTTCACGCGCTCGCGCTCGACGCGCGCCAGGATCTGCGCCCTGGTTTCGCTGCCTTCACCGCCCGCGTGGGACTTTGCCATGATCGAGATCTTATGCCGGGTGGATGGCGTAGGAGCGCCGCGCGCGCCGGGTCCGGAGCTCCGGGAGCGGCGCCAGCCAATGAGGGGAGGTCTACGAGCCCGCGCCGCCGACCGCTGCGGCGCGCTCGGGCACGACCGGCGTCGACGCGACGACGCCGGCGAGTTGCGCCGCGAAGATCGCTGCCAGGGACTGGACGGTTTCCGACGCTTCGCCGCCGCCGCGAATCTCGGCGGACAGCACCCCGAGACACCCCTCGGCCGACAGAACCGGCGCTACGACGGCGCCCTTCGCGGGTGAGCCGGATTTGGAAAGCACGATCTGCAGGATGCCGGAGCGGTATGCAGCGGCGGCCGCGTTGTTCGCGGCCCGAGGCACCACCGGAATCCGGGACACCATTTCCGGCGTGTAGCCGTGCGCCAGGGCTGGCCGCAGCTCGGATCCGGAGGACGTGCCGAGCCACAGCACCAGCCCGCTGGCGTCGAGCGCCTCGGCCGCACGCGACAGCAGCCCCTTCAACTCCTCGGGATCGCCGATGCGGCCCATGTCCGTGCAGATTTGCGCGACCGCCTGGAGGGGCACCGGCGCAGGGTGCGGCGGCAGCCTTTCGGGCCGTCGGATCTCAGTCCGCGGGACCGCGACGGGCTGCACCTCTGCGCGCAGCGGCAGGTCGTGGGCCGATGCTGGAGCTTCAGCGGTGACTTGCCGGCCGCCGGCGGCACTCAGATTGAGCGCCAACGCCGCCGGCTCTGTGTCCGACGCGCTCTTCTGCGTGACCAGCGCCAGCACTGCGGACACAAGCAGCAGGAAGCCGACCGAGCCGCCCGCCGCCGCCATTTCCAGTTTCCGGCTGTCGGCTTCGAATCGATCGAACTCCAGATGCTCTTCGAGGCGCGCCTGTTCGATGTGTTGGCTCGTCTCTACGGTGACACGGCCGCCTTCGGCGAAGACGATCTGGGCCGCAATCGATTGCGCGCCGGTCCTGAGGTACCCGCGGATTCGACCATCGACGTTGCTGAACTCGGTCGAGGCTGCGACGGCCTGGTCGAGCGCGGACCGCGCCGTGGCACTGGTTGCCACGGGCTGCAGGTTCGTAAGGCCCGCCGAGAGTCTTTGACTGGTGGCGTCGACCTTTGACATCCAAAAGTCCGGCCCCTGGCCGATCGCCAGGTACGCCTGCTGCGCGGCACGCAATTCCGCGACCGCGTCGGTCGCGTCCCACGCAAGTCGATCGAAATAGCGCAGGGCCGCGCGTCGAGCCGTCCGCGTATCATCGAGCGAGCGAATAAAAACGGCTGCCGCGCCAATGCCGCAGGCGCAGGCGACCACGAGCATGAATCGCAAGGGGCGCGAATGCATGGGGGCAGTGAACGCGGCCAGCGTATCACGGTCCCGCGCCGCGTACCAGCGCCGGCGCGCGGTCGTGTGCACAGTACCGCGGCGACCCGACGTGTCTGACGCCGCTGGCGGCTACGCCTTTGGCCGAAGGATCACGTAGTTGGGCAAGCCGACGACCTTGAATCGCTGGAGTAGGTCCTTGGGCAGGGCGTCGAGATCCTCGGTCTGGAACTTCACTTTGACGTAGCCGGCAAGAGCGGCCTTCACGTCCCCGTCCTGCAGCGTGGTCTTGTCCATGGTGAGGCAGTTCTTGCACCAGGTCGCCCACATGTCGACCAGCACCATCTTGTGTTCCCGCTCCGCAACGGCGAGCCCTTCGGCAAGGGACGGCGTCCACCCTTCTTTGATTTGTGAGTCGACGCTTGACTGGACTGCGCCGGCGTCCACCCAGCGGCTGGACAGCAGCTCGTAGCCAAGATACCCGTAGTACGCCGCGGTCACGAGGATGACGACGCCGAGCGCCTGCTTCACGCGAACCATCCAGGCGCCGGGCTTGGGGAGCGCCGCCAGGCCCGCGCCGGCCACAGGCCAGGGCACGGCCATGCCCACTCCGAGGACGAAAGGCAACGCCAGGGCGACGTGCGTGCCGGTTGCGTAGAGGTTGCTCGAAAAGAGCACCACCTGAATCACGACTGGCGCGACGCACGCGCCCGCCAGCAGCGCGGCGACCGCGCCCATGCTGAAGGCGAGCAGCAGCGTCCCCTGGCTCTTGCCGCGGCTCCCCAGCCCTCTCGAATATCGCGACAAGTCGATCTCGATGACGTCGAACATCGCCAACCCCAGCACGACAAACAGCGCCGCGATGCCGAGGTTGAACCACGGCGACGAGTTGATGGTGCCGAAGGTGCCGGCCGTGAGAATCACGATCAGCCCCAGCACACCGTAGACGATCGCCATCGCCGCACCGTAGACGCTGCCGAGCATGAACCCGCGGCCTCGTGAACCAGCCTGGGCGCCCGCCCCGATGATCGCGAGGTTGATCGGAATCATCGGCAGCACGCACGGCGTCAAATTCAACGCGAGGCCGCCGAGAAACACGATCAGCAGAATTGCGAGCGGTCCGCGTCCTTCGAACAGGCCGCGCTGCGTGACGCCGGACTCGGCGCTGCGAATGAACTGAAGGAAGTCGCCGCTGCCGATGTAGCCGCCGGCGATGCCCGCGACGGTGAATCGTTCCAACGAGCCCGGGTCCGTGCCGATGATCCCGCTTGGTACGAGCGGAGTCTTGGTGCCGGCGTCGATGGCCGCGGTAGCGGGAGCCTCACCGTGGCCGAAGGCTATCTTGTCGAAGACCGAGCGGTACGCCGGCGCTCCCACCGGCGCGTCCGCCGCCACGATGTGAAGCGTCCACCGCGTGTTGGCTGTCGCCGGCGGATAACACAGGTGATCGTCGCAGGCCTGGTATCTGAGGTGAAGAGGGACGTCGAGATCTCCGGGAACCACCGTGCCGGCGATCGAGAGCCGGACGCCGAGGTCGAAGGCGTGCGGAAAGACGGCGAGCGGCTGGTCGGCGCCCTCCTGCTTCAGGTCGGTCGCCGGGGGAAACACCACCTCGTCGACCGTCACGCCGGCCGGGGCGTCAATCGCGAGCTCGGTCGCAATCAAGCTCGGATCGCGCGGCTTGTTCGACTGGATGTGAAACGTCTCGGGCAGGCTGACCTGGAGCGCGACGCGCACCGAGCCTCCCGCTCGAACCGTGTCGTGCTCGACGATCGCGGCCGTGTCTGCCTTCGGCCGGACCTGCGCATGACCGACCGGTGCGGACACGGCCGCCACGCCCATCGCCGCGGCTATCGCGAGAAAACGCGAGGCGATCTGAGTCATGACGACGTTCCACCGCTCTGCCCGCCGGCGCACGCCGAGCATCTCGAGGCGTCTCACGCGGCGGTCCCGGCGGTTGCCATGAGATTCTCCTGTTAGCTTTTGACTTCCCGCAACGGGATGACGCCGGGCGGTGGAGGCAGCGCGCTGGGCTCGACCGATCCCTTGATCGGCGGGAGATCCTGAAACATGACGTCCCACTTCCATCGCTCGGAGGGATTCGACGCCTGGAGCCAGTGACTCGCCGGGACGGCCCCGGTGAAGGTCAGCGCCGGGAGGCCCGCCAATTCGGGCCGCGCCGCGAATCGGGCGGCGATGTCGGCGCGTACCTGCGCAGCGCTCGAATAATCGAACGAGACGCCGAGCTCGGACGCGAGCGTCACGAGAATTCGCCAGTCTTCCATCGCCTCGCCAGGGGCTGCGATGACGCGCGCCGCCCCCTGAAGCCGGCCCTGGTCGTTTGTATAGGACGCTTCCTTCTCGACGAACGATGCGCCCGGCAGCACGAAATCGGCGGCCCGTGCCAGTTCCGAGAGCAGCACACCCTGGACGATGAGGAGCGGCAGCGCGCCGAGGCCTCGCGCCTCGACGATCCAGGAGACGTCGCCGATCGAGCCCTCCGGGCCCGGGTCGAAAACGTACAGCGCCGAAACGCGTCCCGCGGCGACGGCTTCCTTCAGTGCCGAGAGGTCGGCGTCGCCGACGGCGTCGGCCGGCTCTCCGGCGATCAACCCGAACAGCCTTGCCCCGCTCACATTGGGCGCATCGACCGGCGGGACCTTGAATTTCACGCCCTCGGGCTGCTGCTTGGGCCGATACCGCCAGCTCACCGCGACCGCGTCGGCGTGGCCGAGCAGATCCTCTGCCAGCCGCCGGAACAAGAAGTACTCTTCGTGCGAGGCGTGGGCCGACACGAGAAACCGGACGCCGTCCGGGTTCTTGGTCCCGGCGGCGACCAACCGTTCTCGCAATGACGACAGCAGCTCGTGCCACGACGCGGTCCGCTGCTGGCCACCCTCGTCGCGGATCAGCGGTTGGCGGAGGCGGTCGTCCCCTTCGATCCAGTGATAGTCGAACCGGCCGATGTCGCACATCCAATAGCCGTTGACGTCCGGATTCATCCGGGGCGTGAAGCGAATCAACCGCGACCCTTTGGCCCACTCGGGCTTGGCTTTCAGCCAGGCGGTGGTGTTGCAGCCTTTCGAGCAGAGCGTGCAGATCGTGTCCACGGCGTTCGGGTTGTCCCACGGCCGCGACTTGAAGCGGTAATCCTTGGTCGTGATGGCGCCGACCGGGCACACATCCATCAGGTTGCCAGAGATCAACGAGTGCACGCCCTCGTCCTGGAACGTGGCGATCTCGCTGCCATAGCCGCGGTCGATGATGTTGATTTGCGCATCGTCTTCGATGTCGCGCATGAAGCGCACGCAGCGGGTGCAGAGAATGCACCGGTTGCGGTTGAGCATCAAGGTCGGTCCGAAATCCACGTCGGCTTTCACGCCGTCGCCGTCGAAGGTGCGCCGCGGCAGGTCCATCCGGCTCTGGTCGCGGCCGAACGTGTACGAAAAATCCTGCAGCGGGCATTCCCCGCCCTTGTCGCACACCGGACAGTCGAGCGGGTGGTTGATCAACAGGAACTCGAAGACGCCGGCGCGCGCGCCGACGACCTCCTCGGTCCGCGTGTGCACGACCATCCCCTCAGTGCAGACCGTCGAGCACGACGTCTGCAACTTCGGCATCTTCTCGATCTTGACGATACAGACGCGGCAGGAGCCGTCGATGCTGATGCCCGGGTGATAGCAGTAGTACGGGACGGAGATGCCGCTCTCGATCGCCGCTTGAAGGACGGTCTTGCCCTTTGCGACCGTAACCGGCCGGCCGTCGATCGTCAGCGTGACGGTGTCCATAGACAGCGATCATAACCCATGGCTTTGCGGGACCGGGAGACACGCCAGGCGGCTGTCGCTGAAAATTCAACCGCCGAGCACACCGAGCACACCGAGACCGGAAGGGCTAAAACACCATTGCCGCGACGCTCCTCGCGGCGGTCTGGTTTCACTGCCGAGCACTGAGTCACAAGGAGTGCCGCCCTGTCGACCTCGGGGTGCTCGGTGACCTCGGTGGGGGGGTGTCGCTCGGCAGTGAAGCTCGTCGACTAGCCTTTGACGATCTCGGCGAGTGTGCCCTCGTCACGGCCGTACTCGACGCCTCGCAGCGTGCCGGTCAGCGGGACGGGGAAATCGACCACGCGTTCGGTGACGGGCACCACCACCTCGAGCGTCTTCTTGTCGGTGTACTCGAGTGTCACGGTCAGCGGCACGTCGAACACCTCGCCGAGTTGCTCGACGTGGATGATTGCCTGCTGCCCGTTGGCGCCCGGCTCGACGCGGTAGCCGACCTTGAGCCGGGGCAGCGTCGATCCGTAGATCCACTTCTCGAAGAAGCGTTCGAGCGACCGTCCCGTTTCCATTTCCATGGCCTCGCGGAAGTCGGCCGTGCCTGCCTTCCTGAACCGAAGCTCGGTGTAGAACCGGCGGACGCCTTGGAAGAACGCCTCGTCGCCGACCAGCCGCCGCAGCATGTGCAGGACCGCGGCGGACTTGTTGTAGACCAGCGCGCGAAACACCCGGCTGTCGCCGCGGATGTGTCCCAGCCGGTAGCCCAGCGAGATCGGCCCCTGATCGGACTGCTGCATGCCCCAACGCCGGAACTGCCGCAGCACGCTGGTGAACGTTTCGTCTCCCCGGCGCCGCTGCGCGTAGAGCGCCGCGAAGTACTGGGCGAACCCCTCGCTCAGCCACTGCTCGTGATAGTTGCGCCAGCCGACCGCCTGCCCCCAATACTGGTGCGCCATTTCGTGGGCGATGAAGAACTCGGGAAAGTCTTCGAACGACGCGGGATCGTTGCGCCACACGTACGGCGTAGTCGGCAGCGGCTGGTTCAGCGCGGCGAAGAATCCAGGACTGTGTCCGCCCGGCAGCTCGCTTTCGATGAGCGCGAGCGTGAAGCTCGGGTAGGGGGCATCGCCCAGGAGCGATCCGTAGAAACGAACGATCTCGTTGGCGCGATCGCCGAGCTCGCGTCCGCGGCGAACCTGCCGCGGATTCGTCTGAACGGACATGTTGATGTTGACGTCGGGCGCGATCACCAGGTTGGACGACTCGCCGCTGGTGAAGCGGCTCAGCAGGAACGCCAGATAGCGCAGCGGCTGCGCCGTCGTGAACAGGTAGACCTTCAATGGCGACGCGGAATCCTTGCCGGCGACCGCGGTGGGAAAGCCGGCGTCGAGCGTGCCGCTGGCGACGCAGTCGATGTTCTGCGGCACGGTGAGCCGCAGACTGGCGGTCGCGTAGTCGGTGACCGTCGCTTGTGGATACCAGTAGCTGCGGTTGCTGTACAGGAAGCTGCGCTCGGGCTGAAAGACGATCTGGTCGTCGACCGGGCTTTGCGGGCGGCCCGCGCCCTGGGGGGCGAGCGCTTCGGTGTCCTCGCGTTGCGGCTCGAGCCGGCCGGCGTAGGCGATCGTCAGCACCAGGTCATCGTCGCGCAGCAGCACCGCGGGGAGGTTGACGATGATGGTGTTTTGATTGCGGACGCGGACGCCCAGCAGGCGCCCGAATTGATCGCTGACAATCGACTGCACGACGAGGCTTTCGGCGAGCCGCAGCGAGACCGAACTGATCGCCGAGGCCAGCACCCGGAGCTGCAGCCGTGCATGGCCCTCCAGCCATGCACGGTCCGGCGACACGGCCAGGTCGATGTCGTAGCCCAGCACGTCGTAGTTGACGAAATCGTCCTCGTTGTACGACAGGCCGAACCGCTCCCGCGACTCGGCGGACGAGTAGACCGAGATGTTGCGGTGCCGCTTGCGATCGAAAAACGAGATGTCTTCCGGCTCGGCGCGCGATCGCGTGTAGGTCAGGGTGTCGTAGCGCGGCGTGTGAATCTCCGCGAGAAAATCGCCGGCGGCCGGCAGGATCGACCACAGCTCCCGGCTCATGTCGGCCATGTCCACTGCATACGACTTCGGCACCTCCTCGCGGAACACCTCGTCGGCGCGGCGGAGCTCGCGAGCGTCGACCGCGCGCGGGGTCAGGCGGTTCGCATCCACCAGCGCCTCGACATCGCGCGGGTTCATCCGCACGTAGACGGCGTCGAAGCGGGTCAGCAGCACGTCGGCGCCGCAAAAGATCTTCAGCTGCCCCTTCTCGACGTCGGGCGACGGGTGGAACCGCGCTTCGCCCCTGCCGAGCAGGACGAAGCCGGTGGCGCCCTGGTCGGTTTCGATCACGAAGGCGGATCCGGCAGGGAGCGTCAGATCCAGATCCTCCACCGAGATCTTCAACGCCCGCGCGTCGAACTGCTTGCCAGCGTTCAACGACAGCCGGTTCAGGTTCTCGACCTGTGCCATCCGATCCTGGCCGGCGATCTCCCACTCGTCGCCGACGCGTTTGACCTCGAGCTGCCACGTCGTGTTGCGCGCGCGCTGACCGAATTCCACGAACACGTCCACCGACAGACGGTAGCCGTTTCCCGGCAGCGTGCCGCGCAGCGGTTCACGGTCGCGCTCCTTGACGGCGACCCGGGTCGCACCCGGCACGACTTCCGATTGGGCGAAATTCTCGGCGTCCCGACGGTCAGCACTGTCGGTGAGGACGGCGAGGTACTCCGCCGCGTTTCCCGACCGCACGATCTGCTCGAGCCGACGCAGCAGCACCTCCACGCCGTCGGTCGACGGCGTCTGGGCCGTGAGCGGAACGCCGCCGCCAGACAGCGCCAACAAGCACAGCATCGCCGCGACAAGTCTGGAAGCTCTCATGGTGTTCTCAACAGCCCGTGGTGAAAGTCCGTCGTCGCACCGAGGCGGACGCTGCGCCTGGATCGCCAGGCGCGAAACGCGAGAATACCGGGAGTATTTGAGCGCTGAGCAACGCCGCGAGGCGGGATGCAGCGTTCGCCGAATGCAGACGGACTTTTACCACGGGCTGTCAGGCCTCAGGCGCCGGCCCGGCGGCCCCGGTCCGCCGCAACAGGAAGATGGTGAGGTCGTCCGCGAGGCGCGCGTCGGCCGAGTACTGTTCGACGCCGCGCACGATCCCCGCACCGAGCGAGGCCAATCCATCGTGGCGGCGCAAGCGGAGCAGGGCTTCCAGGCCGGCCTCTTCAAACGGCACCCCGCGAGGATTCTCTGCTTCGGTAATCCCGTCGCTGTAAATCGCCAGCAGATCGCCTGAGCAAATTGTCGCGTGCCCCGGCGTATAGACCGAGCCGTCGAACATCCCCAGCGCTACGCCTCCCTCCGACAGCCGCTCGCATGAACCGTCGCGTCGCAGCAGCAGCGGCGGCATGTGACCGGCGTTCACGTACGTCAGGACGCCGGTCACCGAGTCGTAGACCCCGTACAACAAGGTGATGAACCGCGTGCCCGGCGCATGCCGGCTGACCTGCGTGTTCAACCGGGTGACCAGCGCGGCGGGTTCGAGCCGCTCGTCCACGAGCGTGCGGAGCATCGCGAGCAGCAGCGCCATCAGCAATGCCGCCGGACTGCCCTTGCCGGCCACGTCGCCGACGGCGACCACGATGCGCCCCTGATCGAGCGGGATGATGTCGTAGAAATCACCGCCGACGGTGTTCGCCGGGCGGCTCATGCCGATCATCTCGACGGTGGGCGTGGTGAACGCTCCCTTTGGAAGCATCGCCTGCTGGATCTCGCGGGCGATCTCGAGATCGTTCTTGAGCGAGAGGCGATCGGCAACCTCGAGCAACACCAGCAGATTGAGCAGCACGAAGCCCACGACCAGCGCCGCGGTGCCGTCGGGGAATCCCGGTCCGATGGCCGCGATCGATCCGCCGGCGATCCGCGCGCCCCGGCGAAACAAGCTGAATAGACCGAGGGCTGTAAACAAGAGCGCCGCCGCGTACACCACCCGGCGGGCTGGCGACAGCTTCATCGTGAATGCGATGAACAGGAGCCGCACGTGGGCGAGTGCGCGGGAGTACCACGGTAAATGCGCGAACGCGGCCCGGTCCGCGCCTCGCGTGAAGAACCAGTAGGCATCGCGTGTGTCGCGCGTGAACAGGCGGCCGAGGTCGTCGGCCGTCAGACCCCGCGTGTAGGTCTCGACAAAGTCCAGCAGTCGACCGCGGGTCGGCCTCACAGCCTGAGCGTTCCCCACGCCCGGCGCAGCCCCACGTACGCGTGCGCCTCGCGGGACAGGATTTGAAGCGGCCGGCTGGCGCGCGTCTCGTTGCAAACGTCGAGCTGGTTTGGAAAGCCGCGTCGACGGAAATTGGCGCGCACGGTACCCGGCAGTATATGACCGACCCGGGCCGGACGCCTGAAGACTTACGACGGGAGAACCGGTGGGCTAGTGCGTCAGGAATAACGCGGCCCAGGGGACGATGGCAGCCGCGATATAGAGGGCCGTCAGCATCGCCACGATACCGTGCACCTGGCGCAGGTGAAGAAGGATGCCGAACCCCATGGCCAGCAGCTTCGCCCCGGCCAGCCCGGCGCCCAACCCGGCGGCGGCGACGACCGAGCTGACCAGCGGGTTGGCTTCGATCCCGGGCCCCCAGCGGCACACGCCAAGGTACGTGAACGCTCCGTCGAGGCACTGGACGACCAGAAAGACCAGGACCGCCAGATCCCCGAAAAGGGAAGGCTCCGTCTTGGAGCGAGTGTGCCAGCGCATCATGAAGAGCCGCCTATCTTGAAACGTGCGCGGTCCGAGCTGCTTGACCCATCCGTATATCAAAAAGAGTGCCCGAAGGCACGACCCGAACGCAAATGGATTTGGCGGGGTTCCGGGCGCGGCACTCTCGGACTCCGAATTAGTCTGGTTGGGGTTTAACGTTAGTCCGAGAATTCGACGCAGTTCGGGACGGCAGACCAGGGTTACTAATCTAAGGGCCAATTGCGAGGAGGCGATCGGTATCGAACATGCCGATCTCTCGCGCCCCATGGGCTAGAGCCCACGCACTGATCAGCCGGCCGCCGCCGCCGGCGTAGCTGGCTTCGTGCACGAGAATATGGGTCGCCCGGCTTCCGAGGACCGCCTGCCACGCCGCTTCCGGATCCGCCAGGATTTCTTTGAGCCGTTCGGCCTGGAGCCCGTATGCATCGGGACCGCCTCCGCTGTAGCCGTTGACCAGCCGACGCCAGTGAAACGTTGAATAGAACATGTAGCGGGTCTCGAACGCCACTTCACCGAAGGGGAGCTCGATGAGCGCGCTCGACGCCGGCAGCTGTTGCACGAAATGGTAGACGGCGGGTATGTCGGTGGGGGCCGGCAGCCTGTCGGGCAGGGGCGCCAGACCGGCCTGCTTGTATTCGGTCGAATTGACGTTCAGTTCGATCGGCGCGGCCCACGATTCCGCGATGATGAGGGCTGCCGCCAGTGCAATGACCGCGCTTCCGCCGCGTCGGCGGGCGATGGCCGCCGCCCCGCACCCGGCGAGCGCGGCCAGCCCGAGTACCACGACCATGGCGAAGCGCGCCGGCACCCGGAGGCCGTCGAACCCGGGGACGAAGTCGTAGAAGAACGAGTAGACGTTTCTCTCCTCGATCAACCTGCCGTGCGCGTAGATATGAGGACCGAGCGACATGGCGAACGAAAAGCCGGTGACGAGCGTGAGCGTGCCGACCGGCGACGCCACAAAGTGGTACGCCGCCCGTCGCGCGCGCGGCGACGTGACGAGCAACGCAGCTCCGAGGGCGGCGATAGCGAAGAGTCCACGGTCGAGGCTCGTCAGGCGCAGTTCGAGGCCGCCGAGACGAACACGCAGCGACCAGCCGAGCAGGATGGCCACGGTCACGCCGACCGTGACGACGAGCAGCGGCGTCAGCGCCCGGGCGATCCACGTCGCCGGTACTCTGGGCGCCGCGTTGCGCGCCTGCAGGCCCTGATGGGCGAGGGCCACCGCGGACAGCAGCCCGATCGTGAAGCCGGGAAAGAGCGAGCCCTCCGGCTTCGGCCACGCGCGGACGATGTTCCCCCACAGCCACATTCCGAGGTCGGCGGTCCCGTACCCGAGCACGTCCGCCGAGTAGCGCGTGGTCTCAGCCAGCGACCTCGGGCTGAATCCCAGATGCCGGATCTGCCAGTAGGGGACGAGGAACGGCGCGGTGGCGATCCCGACCGCCGCGACCGCCAATGCGACGCGCGATAACATGCGGCCGTCCGACCACAGGCCGCGCCGTGTGATCTCGAGGGCGACGTAGAGCGCCAACGCCGGACTGAAAAACAGCAGGTAGTAGCCGCACGACAGGTTCTGCGCGAGCCACGCCGCCGCCGCGCCCGCAAGCGGCGCCACCCGTCGGGTCTCGAAGAAGCGGTGGAAGCCGAGCAGCACGAACGGCATCCACATCGACGACAGGACCTGGAGGTGCGGCAGCGTCCCGAAGCGGTACGGCGCAAATCCGAAGGCCAGCCCCGCCAGGAACGCGGCCCGGCCCGATCCGGTCAGTGCGCGCACGAACAGGAACATCCCGATCGCCGACAAGACGAACGTCGACAGGAAGGCGACGTTGTACGAGAGGATCGGGTTCCTGGCCATCGCGTGGACGGGCAGAATCATCACCGCCTGCGCGGTGAGATGTTCCGAGTACGCGAGGGCCAGGGGATGCGGGTAGTAGATGTTCGCCTGCCAGTACTGGCCGAGCGCCTGAAACTGACCGCTGAGCGCGCGCAGCAGATGATCCGCGTCCCACGCCAGAATCCAGGTGTTGAGCAGGGGATCCCCGAAGTCGGCGGGGAGGTCGCGCGCCAGCCCGCGTCCGAGCGGCCAGGTCAGGATGATTGTCAGCAGCGCGTACGAGGCGAACGCGATCAGTGTGCCGCTAAGGCTCGGGAAAGACGCCCTAAGGCGGCGCATGGTGCGTCAATTCGTCGATGATGACGGCGAGAATCGCCGCCGTGGGGATCGCGAGCACGGCGCCGAGCAATCCCCACAGCTCACCGCCGACGAGCAGCGCGATGATGACGGTCACCGGGCTGACGCCGACACGTTTCTCCATGATCTTGGGCACGAGGATGTTCGCCTCGAGCTGATGCAAGATCAGGAAGTAGACGCCGACCATCAACGCGAGCCGCCCCGACACGCTGAGCGCCACGATCACGGCCGACAGGCCGGCCACGATCGGTCCGACGATGGGGATCGTCTCGCCCAGTGCGGCAATCAGCGCGACGACGTAGAAATAGGGCACGTCCATGAGCGCGAGGCCGCCGGCCGCAAACAGGCCCATCACCGCCGCGAGAATGACCTGCGCGCCCAGCCATGCGCTGACTTTCTGTACGCTGTGCTGCGCCGCCGCCACGAATCGCCCGCGCGATTCGTCCGGCACGAAGCGCATCACGTACTCGAATTGCGCCCGTCCCTCGATCAGGAGGTAGAAGCTGAGAATCAGAATCGTGACGACGCCGAAGACGCCGCCGACCACGCTCGACAGGGCGCCGAAGACCGTGCTGATCGCCCCGCTTGCGCCGCCGGTGGCCGGCGAGCTCTGCACCGCCTCGGCGAGGGTGCTTCTATTCGACGCCGACATCAAGCGGTAGCGGATCAGCGATCGTTGCAGATCGTTGAACCATCCGGGCGCTCGCGACCACAGTTCGCCCCCTTGCTCGATGAGCGGGGGGATCACCATCATGCCCACAGCCACCACCGTCCCGACAATGGCCAGGTAGACGGTGAGGATGGCGAGCGTGCGCGGGATCCGTCGCCGGCCGCTGCTCTTTCGTTCGATGACCCCGACCAGCGGCGAGAAACCCATGGCGACGATCGCGCTGACGTAGATAATCATCAGCGAGGAGCGGACCACCCACAATGAGGCCAACAGGATGGCGACGGCGGCGACCGTGAGGACGGTCTGCACCATCCGATGCGTGAACGAGTCACCGCCTCTCATTCAGGCTGCAGGTAGTCGCGGGTGAACTCGGCGAGGAGTTGGTAGATGTCGCGCAGATCGTCGGGCGATGCGAGGAACACGATGCGCATGAAGCCCTCGCCGGCCGGCATGCCGAAGCCCGAGCCGTAGACGCACAGCACGCCGGTCGCGCGCAGCAGCGCCAGGACGAACTCTTCGTCGGTGCGCCCGGGCGGCAGCGCCACCTTCGGCATCGCATAGAAGCCCGCCACCGGGGGGACGCACGAGATGCCGGGAATCGCGTTGAGCCGCTCGGCGGTGATCGTCGCACGCTCCTGAAGCGCCGCGCGGAACGCGATTTGATGCGAGCGATCTCCGCCGAGCGCCTCGGCGACCGCGTACTGCATCGGCAAGGTGCTGCACAGACGTCCGTCCGCCATCTTCGCAATCGCGGCGACGGCGTCGTTCAGCCGCGGCGAGCGGCCGATTCCCATCCAGCCGGTGCGCCAGCCCGGCGCAAGATACGCCTTCGACATGCTCGAAAAGGAGATGATGGCCGCGTCGGGATCGAGGCTGCCGATCGAGGGAACCGGGCCGTTGTAGCCGAGATCGCCGTAGACCTCGTCGGCCAACACGACGATGCCGTGCTCTTCGGCGATCTCCAGCAGCGCCCGCCTGGTCGCGCTCGAATACGACGCGCCGGTCGGATTGTTCGGATCGATGACCACGATCGCGCGGGTCGCCGGAGTGATCAGCCCGCGCAGTTCCTCGACGTCGGGGGCCCAGCCTCGGGCGGGGTCGCAGCGGTAGAACCGGGCTCGTGTGCCGAGCTTTGCCAGGACCGCCGTATACAACGGATACGTTGGCATTGGCACGAGCACTTCGCTGTGCTCGTCGACGAGCGCCGCCAGCACGAGGTCGATCGCTTCCGATGTGCCAGCGGTGATGAACACGCGGTCCGCCGGGACCGGAAAGCCGCGCGACGTGAATTCCTCGGCCACCGCTTCGCGCGCCGGGGTGATTCCGGCCGACGGCCCGTAGCCGTTGTGCCCGTCGCGCATCGCCCGCTCGACTGCGGCGATGAGGTGGGGCGGCGTCTTGAACCCGAACGCCACCGGGTCGCCGATATTGAGATAGCGGACCCGTGTCCCCTGCGCTTCGACACGCTTGGCCTCGGCGACGATGTTGCGGATGGCGTAGGAGAAGCGCTGGATGCGGCCGGCGACCGGGACAGGAGCAGAAGAAGGGCGCGTTATTGCCACGGTCAATCTTATCGTGGGATCGCGCGCTCTCATCACGCCTAATGATAGGCTTGCGAGCTTATGGCGATCCGGACTGAATTGAACCTGCGACTTCCAAACAGCCCGTCGGCGCTGGGCGGTGTGTGCGCCCTGTTGTCGGAAGAGCGCGTCAACATTGTGGCGATGACGCTCGAAGCCGGGGGGCAGCTCCGCCTGGTCGTGGACAACCACGTCCACGGGGCCGCCGTGCTACAAGACCATCACCATCAGGTGACCGAACGGGACGTCATTCTGGTGCATGTGTCCAATGCGCCCGGGGCGCTCGCGCCGGTCTTGCGTCTGATCGGCGACGCCGGCGTCAACGTCGAGTACGCCTACGGCGGCGGGCCCGAAGCGAGCCCGACCGCGTCCATCGTCATCGGCGTGGACGATGCCGTTCGAGCGTCGGCCGCGGCAGGGGTGTGAAAGTTCAGGAATGGGGTGATGGGGTGAGGTGGCAATGGGGTAAGGGATGATGGACCCATTTCCAAATTACGCCATTACCCCATTACGCCGTCATCCCATCACTCCATAACATGAAGCTCTTTGTCGAACCCATGGACGCCTTTGTGGTCGACGTGACCGAGGACGGCAAGGTCCAGATCGACGACCAGCCGCTCGCCGCGCCGACCCTGCAAGAGCGGCGGGCGATCCTTTATGCCGCCCATGAGGAGATGGAGGCGCTGAAGGAACTGGTCGAGATCCTCGAAAAGACGTGATATCTTGTGCGCTTGCGTTCCTTCCCATTTGCCGTTGAGGGGGCTTGCTGATGGCTCCGAAAGACGATTCTCCCGACAAGACTCAAGACGACCGCGTGAATGTCAGTCGTCGTAACTTTCTGAAGACCGCCGGCGTTGGCAGTCTGGCGACGGCGGTCACGACGGTCGGCGTGGCCGAGGTTGCCGCCCAGAGCGGCCCGGCCACGATTGGCCCGGGCGACGTGCCGGTCACCTTGACAGTCAACGGCAAGCGGCTCGATCTTCGGATCGAACCGCGGGTCACCCTGTTGAATGCGCTGCGCAATCGCGCCGATCTGACGGGCAACAAGCGCGTCTGCGATCGCGGGGCGTGCGGCGCCTGCACGATGATTGTCGACGGCCGAACGGTCTATTCCTGTTCGACGCTCGCCATCGAGGTGCAGGGCAAGCAGGTTCGCACCGTGGACGGGCTGGCCAACGGCGCCACGTTGCACCCCGTGCAGCAGGCGTTCGTCGACACCGACGGTCTGATGTGCGGGTTCTGCACCCCAGGCTTTGTGATGGCGACGGTGGCGCTACTCGAGCGCACCCCGAATCCCACGCTGGCTCAGGCGAAGAGGGGGCTCGACGGCAACATCTGCCGGTGCGGCACCTTCGTGAGAATCATGGAGGCCGCGCTGAAGGCCAAGGGGGTGGCTCGTGCTTAATCCACAGAATCCGCCGCCCGCCGCGCCGTCGCCCGCCGCGCCGTCGCCCGCGGCCGCGCCCGGCGGCGCGCCCGCTGGACAGGGCCGAGGCGGTGGGCCGCCGGCTCCGCCGCCGGCTGCACGCGTCGCCGACAAGTACAAGTGGCCCGCCAGGCCGACGCTGATCACGACGTCCGTGAAACGGCTCGACGCGCCCGATAAAGTGTCGGGCCGGGCGAAATACACCTACGACATCAATCGTCCAGGAATGCTCTACGGCAAGATCATCCGCTCGCCGCTCGCCCACGCCCGGATCGTGTCGATCGACACCAGCGAGGCCGAAAAGGCTCCCGGGTTCAAGGGTGTGATCATCCACAAGACGCCCGGCACCGAAGTGTTGTTCCAGGGCGACGAAGTGGTCGGGATCGCGGCGGATACGGAGGAGCGCTCCTACGACATCGCGCGCCTGGTGCGCGTGCGCTACGAGCAGTTGCCGCACTTCGCCAACGTCGAGCAGGCGATGGCCCCCGATGCACCCAAAGTGTTCGCGATGGGCAACACGCGAGAGGGCAACAGGGAAGAGGCGGGTGATCTCGACGCCGGCTTCAAGCTGGCGGCGCATGTCGTCGAGCAGACGTACTCGACCCACGTCATCACCCACTGTTGCCTGGAGACGCACGGCACCGTCTGCGAATGGGACGGCGACAAGCTGACGGCGTGGGTGTCCACACAGGGCGTCCATGCGTCGGCGCAGCAGTATGCCGATGGCTTGAAGATTCCCCAGGCGAACGTGCGCGTCATCACGCAGTACATGGGCGGCGGCTTCGGCAGCAAGACCAACGTCGGCGCCGAAGGCCTCATCTGCGCTCGTCTGGCGCAGCAGGCGAAGGCGCCGGTCAAGTTGATGCTGGACCGCAAGGAAGAGCAGCTGGCGGTCGGCAACCGGCCATCCGCGGTCGCGCACATTCGCGCGGGTGTTGCGGCGGACGGACGTCTGGTGGCGTTCGACGGTCAAAGCTGGGGTACGGGCGGCGCGGGCGCCACCTCAAATTTCCCGCTGCCGTATATCTACAACTTCCCGAATCGCAGGCGCACGCACAAGGACGTCTACATCAACGCGGGCCTGCAGCGGGCGATGCGGGCGCCGGGCCATCCACAGGGCTGCTTCCTCACCGAAATCCTGATGGACGAGCTCGCGGATCGCCTCCGCATGGATCCCCTCGCGTTCCGGATCAAGAACCTTCCGGAAAAAGCCGCGAACGCCATGTGGGAGGAGTACTTCACCATCGGCGCGAAAGCGTTCGGTTGGGACAAGCGGCACGCCACGGGCGACGCGCAGTCGGGTCCGATCAAGACCGGCATGGGCTGCGCCGCGCACCGCTGGGGTGGTGGCGGCCGTGGATCGCGCGCGCACTGCGACATCATGGCCGACGGCAGCGTCGTGATGAAATGCGGCACCCAGGATCTCGGCACCGGCACGCGCACGATTGTGACGATGGGCACGGCCGAGACGCTCGGCCTTCCGATGAGCGCCGTCAAGGCGGAAATCGGCGACACGATCTATCCCTTCAGCGGCGCGTCCGGCGGCAGCACGACGGCCGCAGGCGTGATGCCCGCGATCCGGATGACTGCCGGTAAGGCGCTCGATGCGCTGGCCTTGAAGGTGGGTCCCGCGCTCGGCGTCGATCCGCAAACGCTGACCGCGTCGAACGGCCGCGTCCATGTCATCGGCAACCCCTCGAAGGGCCTGGCCTGGAAGGATGCCTGCAAGCTGCTCGGCACCGAGCCGATCTCGGTCGACGGCGAATGGGTCGACGGTCTCTCCGGCAACGGCACGAGCGGCGTGCAGTTCACGGAGTGCGATGTCGATATCGAGACCGGCATCGTGAGGCTGCGGCGCATTCTCACCGTGCAGGACTGCGGGTTGATCGTCGACAAGCTGCTCGCCGAGAGCCAGGTCTACGGCGGGATTGTCGGGTCGCTCAACTTCGCCATGTTCGAGGACCGCATTCTCGATCGCAACACCGCGCAGATGGTCAACCCGAACATGGAGTGGTACCTGATGGCCGGGATGTCGGACATCCCGAAAATCGACATCATCCTGATGGATGGGCCCGAGCAGCGGGCGCGCGGCGTGATCGGCATCGGCGAGCCGCCGACGGTCTCGACATCGGCGGCGATCGCGAACGCCGTCAGGAACGCGACCGGCGCCACCATCCGCAGTGTGCCGCTTCACCCGCACAAGATCCTGCAGGCGATCGAGCAGGAGAAAGCAGGAGGGACGCTGTGAAGGCGTTTGCGTATATCAATCCGACCTCCGAGAAAGACGCGGTTGCCGCGCTCAAAGGCGACGGCGTCGTGATGGCGCTCGGTGGCGGTCAGGATCTGCTGGCGCGGATGAAAGACTACGTCACGCAGCCCGACACCCTCGTCAACATCAAGAACGCGCTGGATGCGACCGTGACGGCCATGCCGGACGGTGGCTTGAAGATTGGCGCCGCCGTGAGGATCGTCGATCTGGCGGGAAACGCCCAGGTGCGGCGGCTCTATCCGGCCATCCTCGATGCCGCCGGGCTGGTTGGCACCCCACAGATTCGCAATCAGGGCACGGTCGGCGGGAATCTCAACCAGCGTCCGCGCTGCTGGTACTTCCGCAACGAAGAATTCGTGTGCTACAAGAAGGGCGGCTCGCGCTGCTTCGCCGTCAACGGCGAGAACCAGTATCACGCGATCTTCGGCAACGACGGACCGAGCCACATCGTCCATCCGTCGAGTCTGGCGGTGCCGTGCGTCGCCTACGGCGCGAAGTTCCGAGTTGTCGGCCCGGCCGGTGAGCGCGAAGTGTCGGCGGCGGAGTACTTCACGATGCCGACGCTGCAGAACGTCCTCAAGGAGAACGTCCTGGCGGACGACGAACTGCTGACCCACGTGATCCTGCCGGCCCCGGGCAATGTGAAGACCGGACACTACGAAGTGCGCTACAAGCAGTCGCGCGACTGGCCGCTGGCGTTCACGACGGTCGTCCTGGCGATGAACGGCAACACCATCCGCTCGGCGCGCGTCGTGCTGGGCGCCGTGGCGCCGGTGCCCTGGCGCTCCGAGGATGCCGAGCGCGCGCTGGTCGGCAAGCCGCTGAATGCCGAGACCGCGGCCGCCGCCGCCGACGCGGCGGTTCGCGCGGCGAAGCCACTCAGCGGAAACGCCTACAAGATTCAAATCACCAAGGCGGCGGTGAAGCGCGCCGTGATGCGCGCCGCCGGTCTAGCGACTGTGTGAATCCGGTCGTTTTGGCCAGGAGGGTCGTCTGGTCAGTGCGCGCGTAATCCGAGCGTCGTCAAGGACCAGATAATCAGCTGATCAACGACCAAATTCGGGAGCCACTATGGAGCACTTGGTTTCACCCAAACTGACGCTCGGCGTGCACTGCCTGATCCTTCGCCACAAAGGGATGTACGTGATGGCGGCGCCCGACCCGGACGAGTCGAAGTTCTACGATACCTCGTTCGAATCGACGGCCTACTGGTGCGCAGAGACCCAGACCGGCATCGGGCCGGATGGACTGCCGGCCAACCCGCAACTCTGCCAGGGGAATCGGAACTGCTGCCGACACTGAGTTATACTGAACACTCGGTTTTCGAATGCTCGAGAGGCTGACATGAAAACACGAATGATCGTTCTGACGGCGCTGGTCGGCTTGTCCGGCTCGTCCCTCCTCGCGGGAAGCTCAATCAGCGGCAAGTACGTCGAAGCCCGTACCGCCGAGGTGTTCACCGGCGGCTGCATCATGAGCAGCGAGGCGGACACGGTCGGTAGGCAGGCGGTGCTCGCCTGGAAAGTGGACCGCGGCAGCTTCAACGGCGTGTCACTCGATGGCCTGTCGGTCGTCGCCGCCCTGTCCGGCGACGCGAACCTCGGCATCCATGAGATCGGCGGCGTTCGCGCCAAGGTCAAGTCGGCAGTCGTCGTCGACGAGCGCGCCAACGCGGCGCAGCGCATCGCCCTTGTCGCGATGGTCACTGAGCTCGCGAAGGCCAGCGTCGGGACGGTCGTCAACGTCACGTCCGCGCCGATTCAGTTCTCTGAGACCGAGCACGGCGTGAACGTCGCGACCAGCCAGGCGAAGCTCGATATCAGCAAACACCTCGACCACGATCCCACTTGCGGCTCGATGCAGTGGTTCGCCCCGCTGGCCCAGGTCACCGAAGCCACGATGAGCCAGACCGAAGAGCACTCGTTCACGGGCAGCAGCCTGGGGACGAAGTGGAGCGCGCCGAACAGGCGCTCGTCGTACATCGGCAGCTTCGCGTACTAAGCGAGTTTCGGGTGCATGCCGGCTGAGCATGCCAGACGATGAATCAGTGTAGGGCGGGTCTTCGGGCCCGCCCTTTTTCTTGGTGGCCGACATTCATTGCGACGTAGGCACCGGCCTCCGCCAGAACCACCACCGCAGTACCCACACGCCGCGGATTCTGCCCGGCAGCGACGATCGACAATCAATGCCCCTCAACGACGCTCACTGCCACTTCTTTTCGACCAACTTCTTCGCCGCGCTCGGCCGGGGCTTGAAGGACTCGGATCCCGCGGCGCCCGGATCTCGTCCCCTCGCGATCCTCGGATGGGAGGACCCCGGAACACCTGAACAACTCGCCGATCGATGGGTCGCCGAGCTCGATGCTCATGGGGTCTCCCGGGCCGCGATCATGGCCAGCGTCCCTGGTGATGAGGCGTCGGTCGCCGCCGCGGTTGCACGCCATCCGACCCGATTCGTGGGGTTCTTGATGGTCGATCCGACTCAGCCAGAGGCGGCGGCGGCCGCCGCTGCGGCAATCGACACCGGCCGCTTCCGCGCGATTTGCCTGTTTCCGGCCATGCACCGCTATTGGCTTCACGACGAGCGCGCGACAGCCGTCTTTGACGTCGTCGCGGCGCGATCGCCGACGGCGGTTTTTGTCCACTGCGGGGTGCTGTCGGTAGGAGTGCGGAAGAAGCTCGGTCTGCCGAGCCCATTCGATATCCGCTACGGCAACCCTCTCGATCTGCACGCGATTGCACTCGCGCATCCATCGATGCCGATCATCGTCCCCCACTTCGGCGCGGGCCTTCTTCGCGAAGCGCTGATGCTTGCCGACCTGTGTGCCAACGTGTTTTTCGATACGTCGAGCTCGAACGGCTGGATCAAGTACACGCCGGGGCTGACGCTCGACGCGGTGTTCAGGCAGGCGCTGAGCGTGCTTGGCCCGGACCGTCTGCTGTTCGGCAGCGATTCGTCGTTTTTTCCACGCGGCTGGGTGAAGAGTGTCTACGTCGAGCAGTCGTCAACGCTCGACGCGCTCGGCGTCAGCGCAATCATCAAAGGGCAAATTCTGGGCGGAAACTTCGAGCGACTGTTCCCGCGTTGAGCAGGGCGCCTCGCCGGGAGGGGCCATAGCCGGCACCCGCGGTCGAGAGGTTTCGAGGCTACGCGCCTGCCGTCTTGAAGGCTTGCGTGGGAGTGTCGAGCACTTCGCGCACTTTGTGCGTGAGCCCTGTCGTGGTGTACGGCTTGCCGATAAAGTGCACTCCTTTCGCAATCGCACCATGGTCCATGATCGCGTCGTCGGTATACCCTGAGGCATAGAGCACCTTGATCTCGGGACACGCGGCGATCACGCGCTCCGCCAGTTCGGGCCCGGTCATTTCCGGCATCACCATGTCCGTCAACAGCAGGTCAGGCGGACGAGCCTGGCGATCCAGCAACAGCAGCGCGTCTCTCGTGCTCGAGGCCGTGAGCACCCGGTAGCCCGCACTTTCGAGCATCTGTTTCACCACCCGGCAGATTCCCGCGTCGTCGTCCACGACCAGGATCGTCTCCGTGCCCCGCGCGACCTTGACTGCCGACGTGTGCTGCTCGCCCGATGCCATGTTGGTCACTGCCGGCAGGAACATCTCGACCGTCGACCCGTGTCCGAGCTCGCTGAAGACCTGCACGTCGCCGCCGCTCTGTTTGATGATGCCGTGCACCGTGGCGAGACCGAGGCCGGTGCCCCGGCCCACGCCTTTGGTCGTGAAGAACGGTTCGAACATGCGCTGCATCGTGGCCTGATCCATTCCGCATCCGGTGTCCCGGACCGTGAGCACGACGTGCGGTCCCGGCTGCATGCCCGGGTGTGTCTGCGCGGAGGACGAGTCCAATACGACCTGTCGCGTCTCGATCGTCAGGGTGCCGCCGTCCGGCATCGCGTCTCTGCTGTTGACGGCGAGATTGAGAATCACCTGCTCCATCTGCCCCCGGTCGACGTTGACGTTGTCGAGGTTCCCCGCGATGTTGATGGCCAGCTCGATGTTCTCGGGGATCACCCGCCGGAGCATGCCTTCAAGCTTTTTGACGAGGGTGTTGAGGTTCAGTACGGCGGGCTGCAGCACTTGCTTCCGGCTGAACGCGAGCAGATGCCCGGTAAGCACCGCCGCTCTCTTGCCGGCGTCGACGATTGCCGTCAGATCCTCGAGCATCGGATCGCCCGCGCGCAACTCCATGGCGGCGAGCTCGGCGCTGTTGTTGATCACGGTCAGTAGATTGTTGAAGTCGTGCGCAATGCCGCCCGCCAACTGGCCGACCGTCTCCATCCTCTGGGCCTGGAGAAACTGGGCTTCCAGACGCTTGCGCTCGGTGAGATCCCGGACGATCGCCGTAAACAGGGGCGGCGCTTCGGAGCCGATTCGTTGCACGCACAGCTCGACGGGGAACGCGTGACCATTGCGGCGCAGCGCCGTGGTCTCCACGCGTTGACCCAGGCGCGACGCGCTCGAGTCCATCAGGTAGGGCGTCAACGCCGCGGCGCTGCTCCCCGCCTCGCCCGGCAGGTTGACCAGCTCCGCGATCGGCTTCCCGACGGCCGCTGCACTTGCATATCCGAAGTGGCGCTCGGCGGCAGGATTGAGCTCCACCACCCGTCCATCGGCATCCATGACGATGACGGCGTCGAGCGTCGAATCCAGGATGGCGCGCAGCCGCGACTCGCTCGCCCGCAGTTTCTCTTCGGCGATCCGCCGCTCGGTGATGTCGATCAAGGTCCCGCGCACGAGCCGGCGGTCCCTGGCAGGCAGGCGCGAGACGTGGACCTCGCATCGCCGAATCGTGCCGTCGTCGGCACGAATGACTCGCTCGAACTGAATCGGCTGGGAATCGGCCGCGAGATGATCCTGGGGCACGAGGCTCAGCGGTCGTTCGTCAGGCTGCGGATCCGGATAAAACCGGGTGATGTCGGTTCCGATCAGCTGTTCGCGGCCGCAGCCGAACAGGCGCTCGGCGTTCGGATTCGCATCGACGAGCAGCTGCGTGTCGGCATCGAAGACGATGATCGCCTCCGGTGCCGTCTCGACGAGGACGCGGTATCGCTCCTCGCTCATTTCGAGGGCAGCCATGCGCTCCTCGAGCTCCGCGGTGCGCTCGACGACGAGCGCTTCGAGCCGTTCGTGCGACTGTTCTTCGCGCGCGACCATCTCCTGCAGCCGCGCGTTGGCCTGCTCGAGGTCCGTGTTCTGCTCCTGCAGCGCGGCCTGCAGTGACGCCAATCGGAGCTGGTGCCGCACTCGCACCAGCACCTCCTGGATCTGAAACGGCTTCTGGACGTAGTCCGCCCCGCCGACCTCGAAGGCCTTGGCCTTCTCCGCCCCTGCATCGTGCGCGCTGATGAAGATGACGGGCACCGGGCGCAACTGCGGGTCGGCTTTGATCGTACGACATACCTCGTAGCCGTCCATGTCCGGCATCGAGACATCCAGCATGATCAAATCCGGCTTGGCGCGGCGCGCCGCTTCCAGCCCTCGCCGGCCGTTGGTCGCGACGCGGACCTGGTAGCCCTTTTCCTCCAGGATGCTCGACAGCAGCTCCAGGTTCATCGCGTTGTCGTCGACCAGCAGGATCACTTTCGACGAATCGTGTTCGATCATAAAGGTCGATGGGCGGAAAACAGTCGATCCGATTCGTCCATTCTGAACTCCTTCAAGCACAGTCGAAGATACGCGCCGAGCCGGTCTCTGCGTCGGGCAAACGGTCCACGAGCCGCGGAGCCTGGTCGACATTCCCTGTCATCAGGCACTCCGCGAAGTCGTTGCACCAGTCGCCCGGCAGTGCCTCGAAATTTTCCGTGCGAGTGCTCTCGGCGACCACCGGCAGGGGTTCGCTCTCCTCGAACAGCACCCCTTTGTGCCGGGCCAGCATCTCGAACAGCTCGTGCGACTTGAACGGCTTGCGGAGGGCGTCGTCGCAGCCGGCGGCAAGCACGGGCTCGCGATCGTGATCGAAGACGCTTGCCGCAATGCCAAGAATCGTTGTGCGCGGCAGGGCAAGCTCACATTCCAACTCGCGAATTCGCCGCGTCGCCTGGTAGCCATCGAGGATCGGCATGCGCATGTCCAGCCGAACAACAGATGCAGACGAAGACCGACAGGTCCTTCAGCGACCAGATAGCCGAACCGCCCCCACGCTTCGAGAAGCGAGAGGGGAATGTGATTGAACGCCGACTCGAGCCACTTCGTGATCGCAATCACGGAGTAGCCGTCGATTCACCGCCACCAGCGTGACCACAATCAACCGTGCGCCAGGTCACGGTCCTCCTCTTTATCGACCACAGAGCCGGTGATAAACCGCTGCCAGCCAGGCTTGCGCCCGGCGGCTCGAAAGGCTGCGTTACGAGGAAGATTGGATTATATGCTTGTCCGGCGGATGCATGAGTGTCTCTCCCGACCGTTCCGGCCTTGAACTAGCCGCTCCAGTCGGGTAGATTTGCGCAGAATCTCGAATGACTGATGCTTGTCCGCGGAGGGCTGCTGCAATGAAGCGCTGTATGACGTCTTCTCTCACGCTGGTCGCCATGGCCGGAGCGTTCTCGCTCGTGTGCTTCCAGTTCGAACGGCCGCTGTCGGCCCAGAGCAAGGCCACGGCCACCAATGTCCCGGTGATCCCGCACGAAGCGGTCCCCAACTTCTTCAAGAGCTCCCCCGGGATCTATACCGGCGAGAACATGGGCATCGCCACCAACTCGAAGGGCAACATCTACATCTATCATCGCGCCAACGAGACACGTCTGTTCGAGTACTCGCCGCAGGGAAGCTTCATGCGCGAGATCGGACGCAACAACTACGGCTTCGCCTTTGCGCACTCCGTGCGGGTGGACGCGCAAGACAACATCTGGGCGGTTGACGAGGGCACCGACATGCTCGTCAAGTTCAGCCCTGAGGGCCGGGTGATCATGACGGTCGGCCGGCGCGCGGATCCCGTGGCGTCGCTCGCGAACATGCCGGGCGGCGGTGCGTTTCACGGCCGTAACGAGAAGTACCGGTTCGGCCGCCAGACGGATGTCGCGTGGGATCAGCAGGGCAACATCTTCGTGTCCGACGGCTACGACGATGCGCGCGTGGTGAAATTCGACAAGACCGGCCGGTTCGTCAAGGCGGTCGGCACGCGAGGCAGTGGCAACCTGCAATTCAACACGCCGCATTCCATCGCCACCGATTTCCAGGGCAACGTCTATGTCGGCGATCGCGGCAACGCACGCGTGCAGGTGCTCGACAACGACCTGAACTGGAAGGCGAACTACACGAACGTGGGGAACCCGTGGGCGGTGTGTGTCTCGGGCGGCCCCGGCCCGAAGAATCCAGGAAAACAGTACCTGTATTCTTCCAACTCCTGGCCCGACAGCGCGCCGGCTGCAGGCGCCGAGTTCACCGGCGAAGTCTACAAGATGGAGCTCGACGGTACGATCATCGGCAAGTTCGGGCGGGGCGGCAAGGCCGCCGGCGAGTTTGCCACGCTTCATCAGATGGACTGCCGCGATCCGAACGTCATTTTCACCGCCGAGATCAACAACTGGCGGTCCCAGAAAATCCTGCTCAAGCCGCAGGCCGTCAAGTCGAGCGCGCACTAGGAGGCGGCCATGAGACGAACATTCAAGGCTTTCGTGGCTGCCGGGATCGTGGCGCTTGGCGCGTCGCTTCCGGCGCAAACGGCGGTGCCGGAAATTCCCTTCGACGCCAACGCGGATCTGCTGAAGACGCCGCTCGATCTGTTCGTCGGCGAAGTCGGCGGCGTGGGGCAGAATTCGAAGGGCCAGATCTTCGTATACACGCGCACCGGCCATCCGTACGCCACCCTCGGCGACAACCGGACCTTTGCCCGCAACGGCTCGCGGCTGCTGCAGTTTGACCGCAACGGAAAGTTCGAGCGAGAGCTTGGGCAGGACGTGTACGGCTTCAATGCCGCGATCGGTCTGCGAGTCGATCCCCAGGACAACGTGTGGACGATCGACGATGCGGCCAGTCAGGTGGTCAAGTTCGACACGGAGGGACGCATCGCTCTTGTGCTCGGTCGTAAACCCGAGGCCATCAACGTGCGTCCGGCGGCGCCACGAGGTGGGGCAGAAGGCGGGCGTGGTGCGGCACCGGAAGGGGCTGGGGGCGGCGGCCGCGGCGCGGCGCCAGGCGGTGCAGGCGGAAGGGGCGGCGGACTTCCCGGCGCGGGCATACCGGGCTCCACCTTCAACCGGCCAACGGACGTCGCCTGGGATCGGGCCGGCAATATCTACATCGCCGACGGCATCGGCAATACCAACCGCGTCGCGAAGTTCGACAAGGACGGCAAGTTCATCAGGCAATGGGGTTCAACCGGCTCCGAGAACGGACAGTTCGCCGGCGTGAAGAGCCTGGCCGTGGACGCACAGGGGAACGTCTACGTGGCAGACGTCGGCAACAAGCGCATTCAGGTGTTCGACGCGGATGGGACGTTCAAATCCCAGTTCGGCAACGTTGGCACGCCCCTGACGATGTGCCTGAGCACCGGACCGACGCAGTACTTGTACATCTCACACTCTGGTGATCCCGACGGCATGGAAGACGCCGCCATCTACAAAGTCCAGCTCGACGGACGCGTCGTCGGCAAGTTCGGCTCCGCCGGCCGGCTGCCGAAGCAGTTCGGTCTCGCCAATTCGATCGAGTGCCGCAACGACAACGAGCTGCTCGTCGGCGAGATGATCAATTGGCGCGTGCAGAAGGTCACACTCCGGGCCGCCCGCTAGCAGCCCGTGGTAAAAGTCCGTCTGCATTCGGCGAACGCTGCATCCCGCCTCGCGGCGTTGCTCAACGCTCAAATACTCCCGGTATTCTCGCGTTTCACGCCTGGCGATCCGGGCGCATCGCCCGCCTCGGTGCGACGACGGACTTTCACCACGGGCTGCTAGCTCCCCCAACGATTGCGGCGGCGGGGGACCTGCCTCGCCGTCGCCGAGCGACAGCAAAGAAATGGCTGCTCGCGCGGCGCGGAGTATAGTCTTCCACGGCGCATCGTGACGTCAGCCACTGTTCTCGACATCCGCGCATTCATCGACGACCGCCCGGTTGGACGCTACCAGCTGCTGGTGGCGGTCATGTGCGGACTCATCGTGTCGGTCGACGGGTTCGATGCCCAGGCGATGGGATATGTCGCTCCAGCGCTGACCGCGGCATTGCACATACCGCGAAGCGTCCTCGGCTCGGTGATCTCCACCGGGCTCTTCGGGATGATGATCGGTGCCTTGCTGAGCGGTCCGGTTGCCGACCAGGTCGGCCGGAAGCCGGTTCTCGTCGTCTGTGCGCTGATCTTTGGCGTGGGTTCCCTGCTCACCGCAACGGCCACGTCGGTGGAAGCGTTGATCGCCTTCCGAGTGTTGACCGGGCTCGGCATGGGCGGCGCGATGCCGAACGCGATCGCCTTGACGTCAGAGTACATGCCCCGCCGGCGCCGGCCGACAGCGGTGATCGCCATGATCTGCGGCTTCTCTCTGGGCGCCGCGCTTGGCGGGTTCGTGGCCGCCGCCCTGATCCCGCGATTTGGCTGGGAGTCGGTCTTCGTGGTGGGTGGTGTGGTGCCGATCCTGATTGCGGCGGCGGCGTTCTTCCTGCTGCCGGAATCCATCCGGTTCCTCCTGGTCAAAGGGGCCCACGACGGACGCGCGCGGCAATACCTCACGCGCATGGCGCCGCACGTCGTCATCCCACGGGAGTTGTCGCCGGGCATTGACGAGCTTCAGTCAGACAGCGGTGTCTTCGTCGTGAAGCAGCTGTTCACGGAAGGACGGGCGGTCGGTACCGTGCTGATCTGGGTCGTCTACTTCATGAATCTCCTCAACCTCTATTTTTTGACCAGCTGGCTGCCGACGATCATCAGCGACGCCGGCATACCTGTGAGCACGGCCATTCTGTTGACCACGTTGTTTCAGGTCGGCGGCATCGGCGGCGCGCTCGTCCTGGGCAGAGTGCTCGATCGACATCTTTCGTTCTGGGTACTGGCGGCGTGCTATCTGTGGGCCGCCATGTCCGTGCTGCTGATCGGTAAGGTGGGCGCGTCGGTTCCGGCGCTCGCCCTGACGATCGCCTGCGCCGGGCTGGGGATCATCGGCGGGCAGAACGCGTCGCACGCGTTGACGGCCGAGTTCTATCCCACGCGAATCCGTTCGACCGGCGTCGGCTGGGCGCTGGGGATCGGCCGTATCGGGTCGATTGTCGGTCCCATTCTCGGCGGGCAGCTGCTGGTTCAGGGCACGGCGATCCGCCAGGTGTTCTGGGCCGCGGCGGTGCCCGCCCTTATCGCCACGGCAGCGGCCGCGAGCGTGTCCCTACTGAGGAGAGACGAGTCGAAATGAAGATCGATATCTTCAATCATGTCTTCCCCAAAGCTTTTTTCGATCGATACATCATCAGCGGCGCGGCCGGCAAGGAGATCGGGAAACGCATGGCGAACGCGACGTTGGCGTTCGACCTCGACCATCGCTTCCGGATTCTCGATGAATTCGAGGACGTGCGCCAGGTCATCACGCTGGGCCAACCGCCGATCGAGGTTCTCGCCGGGCCGGACGAGTCTGCGGCCGTCGCGCGCGAGGCCAACGACGGCCTGGCGGCGCTGGTGGCCAGGCATCCGGATCGATTCATTGCGTTTGCGGCGTCAATGCCGATGAACAACGTCGACGCGTCGTTGGCGGAGATGGCACGCGCCATCGACCAGCTCGGCGCGAAGGGCGTGATGATCTACACGAACGTCGCGGGGAAGCCGCTCGACGCGCCCGAGTTCCTGCCACTCTTCGACGAAGCGGCACGCCGTGACGTGCCGGTGTGGCTGCATCCGGCGCGCGGCGCCTCGATGCGCGACTACAAGGCCGAAGAGACGTCCGCGTTTGAAATCTGGTGGGCGCTTGGTTGGCCGTACGAGACGAGCGCCGCGATGGCACGGCTGGTCTTCTCCGGCCTGTTCGACCGGCATCCCGGGTTGACGATCATCACTCACCATCTGGGCGGCATCGTGCCGTACCTCGAAGGGCGGGTAGGTTATGGCTGGGACCAGTTGGGTGTCCGTACGTCCGAGGTGGACTATGCCTCCCTGCTGCGCACGCTGAAGAAGCGGCCGGTCGACTACTTCCGTCAGTTTCATGCCGACACGGCGATGTTCGGCGCACGGGCGGCCACGCGCTGCGGCCTGGAGTTTTTCGGCGCGGACCGTGTGCTGTTTGCGAGCGACATGCCGTTCGATCCCACGCCGGGACTCTACATGCGCGAAACGATCAAGGTGATCGAGAGCCTCGATCTGAGCCAGGCGGACAAGGACCGGATCTACTTCGGCAACGCGGAACGACTCCTCCATCTCGGTGCGTCGGCTTCGCCGGTCTAGTTTGGACGTAGTGTCCGCCTTCAGGCGGACTCTCGCGGTCCGGCTATAAGGCCGGACATTACACACGGGTGAAAAACCACCGAGCTCGCCGAGCACACCGGGCCCCAGAAGGGTTCTTCTACAATGAGCCATCTCTGAAGCTCGACCCCACTCACGCGCTCACCGGGCATCCTTCAGCGCCGGCCACAACAGCGGTTGGCCGGCCCGCGCGGCGTAATAGGCGAAGCCCGCCAGGGCAATGAACAGCGTCAGCGTGAGATTCGACGGTGTCGCCCACCAGAGCGAGGGGTTCAGCGTGAGCGGCACGTTCTGCACGACCGCGCCGACAAACAGCGAGACCACCAGCACCAGCAAGCCGTAGCGGTAGAGCGCAAACGTCAGCATCGAGATCAGGACGGTCGAGAACGCGATATCCATCCAGCTGCCGGAAACTGCGCTGCCGTTGTCCTTGAGGAACAGGAGGACGACGATCCCGGGGATCAGCGCCAGCCACGATCGCTTGAACAGCAGCAGGAACACGACGAACACCACGGCGGCGGCCAACCCGCTTTGCGTGGCGGTCGAGAGCCACTCGAGGATGCGAGCCAGCAGCAGCGACGTCTCCATCAACGGCGAGAGCGAGCCCCCGAAGGGCGGCAACGGTGCACGTCGCCCAAGAGCAGACGGCAACAGCCTGGCAAGATGCAGGACGAGCTCCGCCCCGGCGAAAGCCAGACCGACGAGGATGTCGTGACCCACCCTGGAGTCGCGAAAACGGCCGGACAGCAGCCGCGTCCATCCCAGGAGGCCGTCCGGCCAGAACCGGCGCGCGTATGGTTCGGCGGCGAGATACAGCACCCACACGACGCCGCCAACGCGGGCCGCGAACGCGAGCGCACTCAGGATCGTGTTCAGCTCCAGCTCGGGCGCAAGTGCATGCTGGGCGCTCAGGAGTGACGATGTCAGCGAGACGGCGGTGAGTCCAATGCCCAGTCGCGCCGCGCCCGTGCGGTCGGCCCGATTCTCGCGCAGGTTGCGGCGCGCCAGAAATATCGCGCCCAGGAGGAGGACACTCCAGACGCCCACGAATAGACCGATCCCCACCCTTTGCGACACGGTCCGCTGCAGCGGTTGCATGCGCGTTGCCTGTGTCCAGGGCCCGACGATCTGAAACGACACCGGCAGGCCCCGAAACGACGCGGCTTCGACGCGGACGCGGACGTCCTGGCGCTCCGATAGCGGCCCCTCCCACGCGGCGCGGGTGTCCCCGTAGTCACGTGGCGTCCACTGCGGGGCGGCCGGTGTGAACGCGTCGAAGTTCAGCTCCGCTTCGTCGAACAGCTTCCGCCATGGCGGCGGATCGCCAAGCCCCTTCTCGGTTTCCACTTGTGGCGGGACGCTGTGAAACTCGACCAGGCGGCCACGCGTGTCGAGAAAGATCTGGTGCATTCCAGACACGTTCATCGGCGGATCGATCGGCGTCACCGCGCCGGCCGGCCTCACCGGGATGAAGTCGCGCGGACTCGTGCGGGACCAGAACAAGAGTGCTGGCGGCGTGCCCGAGCCAAGTGATTTCCACCAGTCGGCAGGACCGCTGCGCTGTGCCCATGCCAGATAGCCCGGCAGGGGCGCGAAACCGGATACTCGATCGGCGATGACCGACTGATAGCCCAGGCTCCTGATGACCTGCACGGTGCGATCCACGAGCACGTCGCGCGGTTTGTCCATCGGTACCAGCCCGGCAAGCGACGCGCGGCTTGCAAAAGCCGCAAACACCAGCAGGACGACGACGAACGACACGGCCATGGACAATGCCGGTACTATCGCAAACGCTTCGGACTCACCGGCAGCGACCAGCAGATCGGGCGACGGCGTCTCTCCCGCGGCCAATGCCGCGGCCAGCGGGTCGCCTCCGGGAAGCGCCGCCGCGACCGCGAGCGCGGACGCGGGCCGGCGATCCGGATCGCGCTCCAGGCAGCGGAGGATGACGCGCTCGACCGCGGGATCGAGGTCCCGAACGATCGACGAAGGGAGTGTGACACTGCCTGTTTCGTGCAGCTGTCTCACGTCGCCGATCGTCTTGGCGTCGTTCACGCGTCGCCCGGTGAAAAGCTCGAAGAGAATCAACCCCAGTGCGTAGATGTCGGTCTTGATCGACGCCGGATGCCCCGTGAACTGCTCCGGCGCCATGTATTGCGGCGTTCCGGCGATGTCGGTGCCGGCATCGCCGGTGGCCGTGGCAATGCCGAAATCAGTGATGCGCACGTTACCGTCGCCGTCAATCATCACGTTGCTGGGCTTCAGGTCGCGGTGGAGCACCCCCCGCTCGTGCGCGGCCGCCACGCCCGCGCACAACTGACGCGCGATCTGAATCGCCTTGTCCTGCGGAATGCGGCCGATCCGCCGCAGCAGCGAGGCCAGATCCTCGCCGTCGACGTACTCCATCGTCAGGAATCGGCGGCCGTCGGCGTCGCCGATGTCGTACAGACGGCAGACGTTCTTGTGCGATACCTGGCGTGCGATGCGCAGTTCGTTATGGAGTCGAGCCAGACGCGCCGTATCGTCGGCGCCGCCCGCGCCCCGATCGAGTCGGGGAAGGACTTTCAGCGCCACCGTCTGATTGAGGGTCAGGTCGTCGGCGCGGTAAACCTCTCCCATTCCGCCGCGTCCGAGCAGTGCGACGAGGCGGTATCGTCCGGCCACCACCGAACCGGGCACGAAGCGAGTCGATCCGAAGCTCGCGGGCGTTGCCGCACCGCCGACATCCACCGTAACCGCGCTGGTTCGGGGATCGTGTGAGAGGTCATCAGGGGGGACGGGCATATCAGAGCTCTGGGCTAGACTAGCGGCACGCGTCCGATCAACGAAGTCCGCGACGACATCCCGGCAAACGTCAGCAAGCCGGCGACGACGGCGGCGACGGCCAGCAATCCCCATTTGACGCTCAGCGTTTCGGTCTTGCCTGCGGCGGCCAACATGTCGGGCGACGGCGTTTCTCCCGCGGCCAGCGGGTCGGCTCCGGGCAACGCCGCCGCCACCGTGAGCGCCGACGCCGGGCAGCGGTCGGGATCCGACGACAGGTCTTCGCCATCGACGTATTCCATCGTCAGAAATCGACGGCCGTCCGACTCGCCAAGGTCGCAGACGCGGCACACGTTCTTGTGCGAGACCTGGCGCGCGATCCGCAGTTCGTTGTGGAACTGAGGCAGTCGCGGGTCGCCGGCGGCAATGCGATCGGGCAGAAACTTCAGCGCGACGGGCAGATCGAGCGTGAGGTCATCGGCGCGGTAGACCTCGCCCATTCCGCCCCGGCCAAGAAGGGCGATCAGGCGATAGCGGTCGGGGGCGAAGCGCGAGGTCAGGGATGTGGCGACGCTGGAGACACCGGTCGTCCCTGCGCGCGTCACATGGTCAGCGGTGACGTCGTCGTTTGAGTAGGGCGGCACGTCTGGATCATCACGAGCGAAACGCGAACCGAGCAGCCTCGGTGCTTGCTCCGGCGGTCTTCAGGCTCAGCGTTGAAGGCATCGCGCCGACTCGGTCGCCGGCGCCGGCCTTCGCGTAGGGCAAGAGATATCAGTGGGCTCTCGCGATGTGCTCTCGCAACAAATCCCGTCCGAAATCCCCGCTGAAATCGCGCCAGATCGAATGGATGTGGTTGCCGTCGTTCTGCGAGTTGTCGTGTTCGATGAGGAAGCTCGGTCCCTGAATGCGGTAGTAGTGCTTCTTGCCGCGCTCGACGTCGCCGGCCCAGGCAAAGGCAATTTTTTCCAGTCCGGCCTTGCGAAGCTTCGCGAGCCGATCCGCCGCGATGTCGTCGGCCATCTTCGACGTGTAGGTGTCGATGACTTTCATCAACATCTCGCGCTGAGGCGGCGTCATCGCATCCGCCGCCAGCCCGACCGGCGACAGCGGACTGATGTCCACCTTGTTGGTCGTCACGATCTCGTTGAGCGCGATTCCCTGGATGAGCGCCTTCGCGCGCTGCTTCTCGTCGAGCGCGGTGAACAAGGCTCGCGCCGTGTCTTCCTGGTCGGCGAGGATTCGCAGTCCCTTCTTCGGTCCTTCTCGGACCTCCGCCGGATTCGATCCAAAAAACGAGGGCGAGCTGGCGACGAGCGTGCCGTTGACCACGGTGAAGTGCAGCGAGACGTGATGCCCTTCGACGCGCCAGCCCCACGTGGACTTGGTGGAGGGCGTTCCAAAGACCGAGAAAAAATAGCGGACCGGGTCGCGGCGCATGCCCTCGCCGCGCCCGCCGGCGGCCTCGGCGCGTTGTTCGAGGGCGCCGAGCGTCGTTTCGAGATCCATGATCGCCGTCGCCGTGAGGTAGCCGCGCTGGCTCAGCCCGGCCTTGAGCAGCTCGTGGGCGTGCTTGCGCTGCGCATCGCTCATTTCCATGACCGTCAAGCCGTTGCGCGGGAAGGCCTCAGTCGGAATGAAGTTCCAGTGGAGCCGTTCCGCGGAGTCGAACAGGAACACCGCCTTCTGCCGTTGATCGGGCGTGAGGCTGGCGACGAACCCAGTGGCCGCGTCGGCCATGGCGCTCGACGACCGCTCTGCCGCGACGAGGGCGCCCGTGACCGCAGCCACCAGGCACGCCGCCGCGAGGACAAATCGGGGCGATCCCAACCGCTTCATATTCCCTCCAAGACGTGCCGGCTCGACACTGACCCACCACTTCGAGGACGCGAGTCTATCAATTTCCACGCTACAATTTACACCGATTATCGGCGTCTTCAGTGTGTCAGAGCCTGCTCCGGTTGAAACCGCGATCGGCGCTGCTTTTCTGGGAATGTGAATCGATATGGCTGCACGACCGACCTGGAAGGGTTATCTCAAGATCAGCCTGGTCAACATCCCGATCAAGGTGTTCCCAGCCACTGACTCCGGAGCCACCATCAGCTTCAATCAGCTGCACGCCGAGTGTCAGACGCGGATTCAGCAGAAGCGCTGGTGCCCCCACTGTCAGCGCGAAGTGCCCAACACCGACATCGTCAAGGGCTTCGAGTTCGAAAAGGGACGATACGTGGTTGTCGGCGATGAGGACATCGACAAAGTCAGGGTCGAGTCGACCCGGGTGATCAATCTCGAGAAGTTCACCGACGACGTGGCGATTGATCCGATTTATCTGGAGCGCCCGTACTATCTTGCGCCGGATGGGCCGGTGGCGAAGGAAGCCTTTGCGGTGATTCGCGAAGGGATGAAGGGCAAGGCGGGAATCGGCAAGGTCGCCTTGTACGGCCGCGAGTACCTGGTGAAAGTTCAGCCGCGCGAGCAGGGCCTGATCATGTACACGCTGCGTCATGCCAACGAGATCCGCAGCATGGCCGCGATCGAGGAACTGGGCGAGATGCCGGCGACGCTCAAGCCGGCCGAGATCAAACTCGCGCAGCAGGTGATCGGCACCTTCGCAGGCGACGTGGATCTGGCCGAATATCGCGACGACTACCAGGTGGGACTGCGCGAGATCATCGACGCCAAGATCGAGGGTCGCGAGATCGTCGCACAGGAAGAGGAGGCGCCGCAAAAAGTGGTGAACCTGATGGATGCGCTGCGCAAGAGCCTCGATTCGATCAGCGCGTCCAAGAAGAAGCCCGATCGGGACGCGGGGTCGACACGGGCGGCCGCGGGGCAGAAACGTTCGCGAACGGCCTAGCGCCTGGCTTAGCCCTTGGCTTAGCCCGGCTTGGCCCGCACTCTGGGCCGTATCCACTGACGGTCACCGTGGCAATCAGAACACCGGCGGGCCGTGCAGGCAGTCGGCCACGATTGCTACCCCCCCGAACCTGCCGCCCAGTGTTCATCAACGATTCATGATGAGATTGCTACACTGTCGGATCCGGTTGAGCGGAGCCTCAACCAACTCTGTGGAGGTCATATGCGAAGAGTGCTGTGTTTCGCGCTCCTGTCGCCGGCGCTGCTCATGGCGGCGACGACCGGATATCACATCACGGGAGACGTCAAACTTGGCGGCGAGGGAGGCTGGGACTACGCGACGGTGGACGGCGTCGCTCGGCGGCTCTACGTGTCGCACGCAACCCACGTCGCGGTTGTCGACCTGGATACGAGCAGGGTCGTTGGAGACATACCCGACACACCTGGCGTACACGGCATCGCGATCGCTCCAGAGCTGAATCGAGGCTTCGTCAGCAACGGCCGGTCGAATAACGTCACGATCTTCGATCTGAAGACCTTGAAGTCCATCAGTCAGGCGCCCACCGGCGAAAATCCGGATGGTATCCGCTACGAACCGGTCTCGGGCCGTGTATTCACCTTCAACGGGCGCTCGAAGAATGCGACCGCCATCGATGCGAAGACGGGTATGGTGGTTGCGACGATCGCGCTCCCGGGTAAGCCCGAGTTCCCCGTGGCCGACGGCAAAGGCAAAGTGTATGTGAACATCGAGGACACCAACGAGATAGTCGAGATCGACGCGGCCAAAGCCTCGGTCAGCAGAAAATACTCGCTGGCGCCGTGCGACGGCCCATCGGGCCTCGCCATCGACGCGAAGAACCGCAAGCTGTTCTCCGTCTGCAGCAACCGGCTGATGGCTATCTCGGATCCCGATTCCGGAAAAGTTGTCGCGATGCCGGCGATCGGCGCCGGCTCCGACGGTGCGGCGTTCGATCCGGGACCCGGCTACGCGTTCAGCTCGAACGGCGACGGCACGCTCACGATTGTCGGACAAACGGCCGGCAAATGGGATGTGCTGGAGAACGTCGCCACCGAGCGCGGTGCGCGCACGATCGCCCTCGACGAGAAGACCCACAAGCTGTATTTGCCGACGGCCAAGACAGCGCCCGCGCAAGGCAACGCGCGCCCGACATTCCTGCCCGATACCTTCAAGGTCCTGGTCGTCGGAAAATGAGCGCGGCACTTCGATTGAGTCTGGTCCTCGGCGCGTTCCTGCTCATCGCGGCGTCGCCGGCCGCTGCGCAGGGTGCGGCGGCCTCCCTACCACTTCAACTCGTGCGTCCCGACGGACCATCTGCTCCGCCGCTCGTCGTGACGCTGCGCGATGCGGTCGAGCGCGCCCGGGAGAACGACGCCCAGTTTCGCTCGGCCGCCGCCGACGTCGAATCGGCCCGCGAGGATCGCGTGCAGGCGAAGGCCTCGTTGCTGCCGGCGGTCAGCCATACCACTCAGTACCTCGGCACACAGAGCAACGACGTCTTGCCGAGTGGTCGATTCGTCGGCAACGATGGCGTGCACGTCTTTCGATCCTGGGCGGTCGTGCATCAGGAGATCTCGGCGAAGACGTTGTTGAAGGCGCCGTACCGGCGGGCGGAGGCGGCCGAAGTGCTGGCGAACGCCCGTCTCGAGGTCGCGCAGCGCGGCCTCGCGGTGACCGTGACCAGAATCTACTATGCGCTGGTGATCGCCGAGCGTCGGTATGCGACGGCCCAGGAAGCGGCCGCTCAGGCCAGACGCTTTTTCGATACCAGCCAGCAGCGGCAGCGTCTCGGCGAGGTCGCCCGCAGCGACGTCGTCAAGGCCGAGATCCAGTACCAGCAGCAACAGCAAAGCTACCAGGACGCGATGCTGGCCATGGAGAATGCCCGCCTGCGCCTCGCCGTTCTGCTGTTCCCCACGCTGAACGAGCACTTCTCAGTCGTCGACGATCTCAATTCCGCGCCGGCGCTTCCGCCGTTTCCGGAGGCCCGGGCCATGGCGACACGGGAGAATCCAGATCTGCGCGCGGCCGCGGCGGAGCTCGACGTGGCCCGCCAGGACGTTCGCGGCGCGCGGCACGCGTTCCTGCCGTCGATCGCCGTTGACGCAGACTACGGCATCGAGGCGAACCGGTTCGCCTTGCACAGCGTCGTGGACGCGGCGCCCCAAGCTGGCGAGCTGCCGAACCTGGGTTACTTCGTGACGGCGAACTTCAGCGTGCCGGTTTGGGATTGGGGCGGCTTGCGCAGCAAATTGCGCCAGACACAAGTGAGAGAGCGACAGGCGCAGGCGGGTGTGAGCCAGGCGCAGCGCCAGCTGCTCGCGAACCTCTACTCCTTGTACAACGAAGCCGTGGCGGCCCGTGCCGCGGTCGACACCGTCCGGCACGTCGCCGATCTCGCGGCCGAAAGCCTGCGCCTGACGAACCTGCGCTATGAGGCCGGTGAGTCCACCGCTCTCGAAGTGGTCGACGCGCAGAACACACTGGTGCAGGCCCGCAACGCGTATGACGATGCGGAGAGCCGGTACCGAGTGGCGCTGGCGTCGCTGCAAACAGTCACCGGGAATTTCTGAGCGCCAACCATTGAGGTTCTGTCATCGAGTCTTCCGACTTCACCGCGAGCACATCGGTGGATTTCACCGACGCAAAGCGCGATGCGCTCATTGGATGGGATCGACGAAGGTGCAGAGCCCAGGGGGACACAAGCAGCGATAGTGCGGATAAGCCATGACGAGTAATTTCTGGCGGGCGAGTTCGTTGGTCGCCGGCATGATTGCCGGGCTGATGTCGCTCGACTGCGCCGTAAAGAAAGAGGCGGACGTCGTACCGGTCGTCACGGTCGACGTCGCGCCGGTGTTGAGCGCCGAGATTC
This sequence comes from Acidobacteriota bacterium, assembly GCA_040007095.1. Lineage (GTDB taxonomy): Bacteria > Acidobacteriota > Vicinamibacteria > Vicinamibacterales > CAVVIG01 > JBDTVS01. The sequence goes on along the minus strand of JBDTVS010000018.1, from coordinate 33,284 downwards.
AGCGAATCGTCCGGGCCGATGCCGTGCTGTACCCCATCCAGCAGGCGGCCATCGCGCCGAAGATTTCAGCGCCAATCAGACGCTTCTACGTGGAGCGCGGCGCTCATGTACAAGCGGGCCAGCTGCTCGCCGAGCTCGAGAGCCAGGATCTGACGGGTGCGGCAAAGGAGAGTCATGCCGCATTCGAACTGGCCGAGGCGACATACCAGACGACCGCCAGGGCGACGCTGCCGCAGGAGGGACAGAAAGCGGAGCTCGACGTGCGGGTGGCGAAGGACACCTTGGATGCGACACAGGCGGTCTTCGATAACCGCCAACGGCTGTTCAAGGAGGGGGCGATCGCCCAGAGAGACGTCAACGATGCGCAGGTCAACCTGAGTCAGGCCCGCAATCAATATGAGCTGGCACAAAAGCGTCTCCAGGATCTTCAGGGATTCGGCAGGGAGCAGGCACTCAAAGCAGCCACCGCGCAGCGCGATGCGGCCAAGGGGCGTTACGAGGCGACGCAGGCCCAGCTAAGCTATGCCCGAATTACCAGCCCGATCGACGGCGTCGTCACCGATCGCCCGCAGTACACGGGCGAGTCGGTGGCGAGCGGCAGTCCTATCGTGACCGTCATGGATCTGTCGCAGATCGTGGCGCGCGCCCATCTGGCGCCAGGCGAGGCATCCGAGCTGAAACTGGGAGGGGACGCGAATCTGATTGGGCCGGACGGCGCCCCCATTCCCGGCAAGGTGACACAAGTCAGTCCCGCGCTCGACGCGACAGGCACGACCGTCGAAGTCTGGATCCAGGTGGCCAACAAAGACGGCCGCTTGAAGCCGGGGTCGAACCACCGCGTGGAGATCGTCGCCCGAACGGTGCCGAGCGCGATGGTCATTCCCGAGGCCGCGGTCCTCACGGGCTCGTCGGGATCCACGACTGTCATCGTGATTGATTCAGACAACAAGCCGCACAAGGAAGAGGTCACGCTCGGCATCCACGACAGTGGCAAGGTCCAGGTAACCAACGGGCTTCAGAACGGTCAACGCGTGGTGACCATCGGCGCGTTCGAACTGGGCAAGTTGGACGACGCTGTGCTGGAGAAGACCAGCGTGCGCATCCAGCCTCCGAAAGAGGACGAAGAGAAGTAGGTCGGCGCCCAACCCCCGCCTTATGTCCAGCATCTCCGACGAACGACCCGAGCACTATTGGTTCGCGCGCCACTCACAGTCGATCATCGCGCTCATCGGCGTGCTGACCATTGTCGGAATCTATCAAGCCCTGAGCCTGCCGGTGGCGGTCTTTCCGACGACGAATTTTCCCCGCATCATCGTCGGGGTCGACAACGGCGTGATGCCGATCGAGCAGATGGAGGTGACCATCACGCGACGGATCGAGGAGGCGATCCGGACGGTCCCCGGCCTCGACGACGTGCGGTCGGTCACGAGCCGCGGATCCGCGGAGGTCAACCTCTTCTTCAATTGGAACGTCGACATGCTGGAGACGCTGCAACTGGTCGACGCCGCGATCTCGCGCATCCAGAGCAGTCTTCCCGCCACCGCCAAAATCCAGACCCATCGTCTCGACTTCGCGAGTTTTCCGATCATCGGTTACAGCCTGACCTCCGCCACCGTGCCGCAAACGCAGCTGTGGGAACTGGCGACCTACGACATCAAGCCACGGCTGAATCGCTTGAGCGGTGTCGCCGGCGTCCTCATCCAGGGCGGGCAGGAGCCGGAGTTCCATGTCACGGTCGATCCGTCGCGCATGCTGCGCGCGCGGGTGTCGGTGTCGGACGTCCTGGCGGCCATCAACCACACCAACATCATCGACTCGCCGGGACTGCTGAATCGCAACCATCAACTGTTTCTCGGCCTGGTCACGGCCCAGGTTCACGGCCTCGACGACATCGGCAACATCGTCGTCAAGAGCGTCAACAACCTGCCGGTTCGCGTGCAGGACATCGGCGACGTCGCAGCGGCCGTGGCGCCGATCTATACGTCGGTCAGCGCGAACGGCAAGCCGGCCGTGCTGCTGAGCGTGAACCGGCAGCCGGACAGCAACACCGTTCAGGTCGCGGACGAAGTCCATCGCGAGATGGCGGACATCCGGCCGACGCTGCCGTCGGGCGTCGAGATGCGTCCCTTCTACGACCAATCCAACATCGTGACCGAGTCGATCGCCAGCGTTCGCGACGCGATCGTCATCGGGCTGTTCCTGGCCGGGCTGATCATCTGGCTGTTTCTGCGCGATTGGGGCACGGCCGTCATGACCGGGCTGGTGGTGCCCGTGACGATGGTGGTGACGTTCATCGCGATGAAGATCCTCGGCCAGAGCTTCAACCTGATGACGCTCGGCGGCCTCGCCGCTGCAGTCGGACTGGTCATCGACGACAAGATCGTGGTGGTCGAGAACATCGTGTTGCACCGGGACGCCGGCGAAGGGCCACTGCAGGCGACGGCGAGCGCGCTCCAGGAACTGACCGTCCCGCTGATTGGATCCACCCTGACGCCGATCGTGGTGTTCCTGCCGCTCATCACCATCACCGGCGTGACGGGGACGTTTTTCCGGGCGCTGGCGATCGCCATGAGCGTCGCGCTCCTGACCTCGCTGGTGCTCGCGCTCGTCTGGACCAGCAACTTGAGCACGCGCCTGATCCGGCGAGGCAAGGGCGCGTCGGAGCACGCACGCGCCGGCGCGCCGGAGGTAGCAGCGGGAGCGGCCGACGATTCGCCGACAGCCCGAGTGCGGCGCATGATGGCGGCCGAAGAAGCGTCGCTCGCCGGAGGATGGTTCGGCCGGTTGCTCACCGTCTACGAACGTTCGATGCGCCGATCGTTGCAGCATCCCGCGGGGCTGGTGCTGCTCTGCGCCGGGTTGATTGTCGCCTCCTATTTCTCTTATCGAGCGCTCGGCAGCGACCTGCTGCCGGCGTTCGACGAAGGCGGGTTTGTCCTCGACTACGTGATGCCGCCGGGCAGTTCTCTCGACGAGACGAACCGCGTCCTTGGCGAGGTCGAGAACATCCTGCGAGCCGTTCCAGAAGTCGAGAGCACCTCCCGGCGCACCGGCTTGGAACTGGGTCTGGCAGCGGTCACCGAACCCAATACCGGCGATATCGCCGTCAAGCTGAAACAACCGCGTCGCCGGGGCGTCGACGACGTCATCAGTGACGTCCGGGCGAAGGTCAAGGCGGCGCAACCGGTGCTCGACGTCGAGTTCATTCAAGTGCTCCAGGACATGATCGGGGATTTGACCGGCGCGCCCGAGCCCGTCGTGGTGAAGTTGTTTTCACCGGATCCTGAGTTGTTGAGCAGTTGGGCGCCGCAAGTGGCGGAGGCGCTTGAGAAGGTGTCGATCGCCGGCAAGAAGCCGGTCGTCGACGTCGAGGACGGTATCGAGAAGACTACGAGCGGACCGGCCGTGCAATTCACCGTCAATCTTCAGAGTGCGGCGCGGGCCGGATTTACCGCCGAGGATCTCGGCATCGTCGCTACGGCGATCATCGAGGGTGAGCCCGCGACGGCGCCGGTGATCGTCAACGAGCGCCCGCACACGCTGCGGGTCCGTTTTCCGGCCGCCGATCGGTCCTCGCTCGAGGCGATGAAGCACGCGATGCTCGTCAACTCGTCCGGGGGAACGGCCACGCTCGATAGTTTGGCGACGGTCGAGGAGCTTGCCGGCCAGACCGAAGTACGCCGCGAGAATCTGCAGCGCGAAGTCGAAGTGACGGCCCGCCTCGAAGGCGTGGATCTCGGGACTGGTATCGCCGCGGTGCAGAAGGCCGTCGCCGATCTGAAGGTGCCTTCTTCGGTTCGCGTGGAGTACGGCGGAACCTACCAGGAGCAGCAGAAATCGTTCAACGATCTCGCTCGGGTTCTCGTGCTGGCGGTGGTCCTGGTGTTTCTCGTGCTGCTGTTCGAATTCCGTTCGTTCACCGCGCCGGTGGCCATCCTGTCGTCGGCGATCCTTTCAACGTCCGGTGTATTCCTGGCGCTGCTGGCGACCCGGACCACGTTCAATGTGTCCTCGTTCATGGGATTGATCATGGTCATCGGCATTGTCGCCAAGAACGGCATCCTGTTGCTGGACGCCAACGAGAAATTCCGGGCCGCGGGATTTTCGGCCGAAGACGCCATCATTCAGGCCGGCCGTCGCCGGCTGCGGCCGATCGTGATGACCGCGCTGGCGGCCGTGGCAGGCATGCTGCCGTTGGCGCTCGCCCTGGGCGCGGGTTCGCAGATGCTTCAGCCGCTGGCGATCGCGGTCATCGGGGGATTGTTGATCTCGATGCTGCTGTCGCTGATCATCACGCCGGCGATCCAATTCTTTCTCACCAGAAGCTAGTGTCGTGTCTCAGAAGTTGGTTGTCATTTTCCAACGAACTTCTGAGACACGACACTAACCAGCGCAACAGACCACGAGACCGATCGCGCCCTCGGAATCGCTCAGACTGCTGTCCCCGATCGAAAAAACGCGTGAATCACCGATCCGAGTGGCGCGTGGCTGGCGGGGTCGGACGAGGAGTCGCGAAAGCCACGCCTACGCTTTGGCTTCTTTGGCGGTCTTGCCTTCTTTGGCGGTCTTGCCTTCCTTGGCAGGCTTGCTTTCTTTGCCATCCGCGGCTTCTTTGGTCTTCTTGCTCGCACGTTTGCGGGCGGCCCGGGCTGGCGCCGGCTCGCTGGTCGCTTGCAGCGTGACGAGACGAGTCGCAAAGACCCGGCGACCGTGCTCGTCGAAGTCGATCACCGTATGTTGGTCGTTGACTTCAACCAGCGTGCCCAACCCGTAGGTCGGCTGTACGACGCGGTCACCTTTGGTCCACGATTTCATGGTTCTCCTGCACCTCTGGAGGCTGGAGACTCGAGGCTCATCCCCGGTCCCCAGTGTCCAGCCTCTGATTCCCAGCGACTACCAGCGCGGTTCGCGGCGCCCACCGCCGCCACCGCCGCCACGGTTCCCGCCGTAGCCCGCGCCGCCGCCGCCGCCGCCGCCGGAGAACTCCGGTTTCGGACGCGCTTCGTTCACGGTCAACGCCCGCCCACCCATCTGGAACTGGTTGAACTCGGAGGCCGCCTTCTGGGCTTCTTCGTCGGTCGACATCTCGACGAAGGCGAAGCCGCGCGCCCGCCCGGTCGCCGCGTCGCGCATGACGCGCACCGACTCGACTGTTCCAGCCTTGCTGAACAGCTCTTGCAGTTCCGCTTCTCCCGCAGAATAGGGAAGATTGCCGACGTATAGCCTTCGCCCCATACTTCCTCGCCGCTCCTCCCGGGGGCCTGCCCCGGAACACTTACACCGGGGCGCCGGCCCCGGGTGCATCCAACCGCTTCCGGCAGCCGATGCTGTCCTGTACACCCGGGGTCACCGTCCCGGCGGGGTGGTCGCGCGTCGGCTCAGCAGTCACGTTGATGAGAGAGCGAGTCAGGACGGAGGCTCGATCGGCTCTTGACGCGGGCGAAGCAGGCAGAGCTGGCCACCAAGAGCGCGTAGTCTACCAATGCAGCGGTCTACATGCAAGCCAAACGCCGACCCCCCCATTCTATAATCGCGCAGTGACTGTCCATCTCGGATCCGATCGCCTGCTCGAATCTGGCGACCTCGACGGACGGCGTGTCGGTGTCGTGTGCAACCCTGCCTCGGTCGACGGCGAGCTCCGGCACATCGTCGATCGCCTGGCACAGCACCCGCGGGCACGCCTGGCGGCCGTGTTCGGGCCCCAGCACGGGTTCCGATCCGACGTGCAGGAGAACATGATCGAGACTGGCCACTCGCGCGACGAGGACCGGCGCGTGCCGATCTACTCGCTCTACAGCGAGACCCGCCAACCGACCGCGGAGATGCTGCGCGATCTCGACGTCCTCGTCATCGATCTGCAGGACGTCGGCACCCGCATCTATACCTACATCTACACGATGGCCCACTGTCTGATCGCGGGGCGGATGCACGGCGTCAAAGTGATCGTCTGCGACCGTCCGAATCCGATCGGTGGGATTGGTGTCGAAGGTCCGATGCTGATTTCCGGGTTCGAATCTTTCGTCGGCCAATATCCGATCCCGATGCGGCACGGGATGACGATTGGCGAGATCGCGCGCCTGTTCAACGATCAATTCGGCATCGGCGCCAGCCTCCAGGTCGTGCCGATGACCGGGTGGCGCCGCGAGGCGTATTCGGACGAGACCGGGCTGCCGTGGGTGCTGCCGTCGCCGAACATCCCCACCGTCGATACCGCCGCCGTCTATCCGGGAAGTGTGTTGTTCGAAGGCACGAATGTCTCTGAAGGGCGTGGGACGACGAAGCCATTCGAGCTCGTCGGCGCACCCTGGGTCGTGTCCGAGTCGTTCACAGATGCGATGAACCGTCTGGATCTGCCAGGCGTCCGGTTCCGGCCGGTTGTCTTCGAGCCCACCTTTCACAAACATGCCGGCATCAGCTGTGGTGGCTGCCAGATTCACGTGATCGACCGCGCCGCGTTTCCGGCAGTCGAGACCGGCGTCGCGCTGATCGCGGCCTTTCGCGCCGCGGATCCCGAGCGCTTTCGCTGGCGCGATCCCCCGTACGAGTACGAGCCGGAAAAGCTGCCGATCGATATCCTCGCCGGCTCGTCGGATCTGCGCGATCAGATCGAGCGAGGAACGCCGGCCAGAGCCATCGCTCACTCGTGGGAAGATGCGATTCAGGACTTCAACCGCGTTCGTGAACGATTCCTGATCTACTGACGATTCCGCCGGCCGTTCTCAACCGCGGGTTTTCGCGGACGCTCTGGCCGCGGCGATCTGCCGGGCATGCTGGTGCGGATGCTCCGAGTAGATCTCGAGCCAATTGTCGACGGTATAGCGGCCGAGCTCGGTATGCGTGCCTTCCCGCGCCCACTCCTGGTCGGTGAGCCGATCCAGGATCTCGGCGGTGGTGTTGCGCGCGGCCTTGAGCGCCTCGAGCGATCCATCGATCGGCCGATCGTAGTGCAGCCGGCGCGCGAACTCGTCCTGGTCGTAGCCGGCGATGGCCGGACTGGGCGCGGCGATCAACAGCCGCAGGCGGATCGCCGACGTCATCTCGCTGTCCGCCAGATGGTGCACGATCTCGCGCGCGGACCATTTGCCCGGCGCCGGCTTCGCGTCGAGCTCCTCGTCGGTGGCACCGGCGAGGGATTCGACGACCACGCGATAGCCGTCTCTGTAACGATCGATCAGCGCCCTGCGCTTGGCAGCATCCATTTTGATCCTCGTTCGGGAGGCGATCTCACCCGCGAGTCTTGGCGATGCCCGGCGCTTCCGATTCCTGCGCCGTGGCCGGCTCGAGATGATTGGCAATCAAGTTCGTGCGCAGGTGCTCGAACGCCTGGGCGGGTGTGTCGGCCGTATGGAGCAGGCTGAGATCCTTGTCGGCGATCGCTCCCCATTCCGCCATCGGCTCGAATCTGAGGACCTGCTCCCAGTACTCGCTGCCGTAGAGGACGACGTCCATCTTCTTCGACAGCTTGTCGGTCTGCACGAGGGTGAGAATCTCGAACAGCTCGTCGCAGGTGCCGAAGCCGCCGGGAAACACCACCAGCGCCTTGGCCAGGTACGCAAACCAGAACTTGCGCATGAAGAAGTAATGAAACTCGAAGTGCAGGCCGTCGGTGATGTAGGGGTTGGCCCCCTGTTCGAAGGGCAGACGGATGTTCAGACCAATCGTCTTCCCGCCGGCCTCCCGCGCGCCGCGGTTCGCGGCCTCCATGATGCCGGGCCCGCCGCCAGAGGTCACCACGAACCGATGGTTCTCTGACGGGAGGCTCGCGCTCCAGGTCGTGAGCAGGCGGGCGAGTTCGCGCGCGTCCTCGTAGTACCGCGCCCATTCGATCGCCTTCCGGGTTTTCGCCAGCTCGGTCTCATAATGTTGATCGGCATCTCGGATGCCGCGCGCCTTGAGGGTGGCCAGCGCGCGCTCGGCGCGTTCGCGGCTATCCACGCGGGCCGATCCAAAGAACACCACGGTGTCCTGAATCTTCTGCGCCTGGAAGCGCCGCAACGGTTCGAGATATTCCGCCAGGATCCGGATCGGCCGCCCCTCCGCGCTCTCGAGGAATTCTTCGTAGAGATAGGCGACCGGCTGGGTCATGTTTTGCCACTTTACCATCACCGGTTATCATTCGGCCCGACCATGGCGAAACGGGACGCGCCCGCCGAACCGGAACTGAACATCACGGTTCTGATCGCCGCGCCGGCTGATGTCGTGCTCAAGGCCTTCTTCGATCCGGCCGCACTGGGCGCCTGGTGGCAGGTCGTCCGTTCGGTGACCACGCCGCGCGCGCTCGGGCCGTATGCGATCGAATGGCGGCCCACTGATTTCCGCGACGAAATTCTCGGCCGCCTCGGCGGGGTGTTTCGCGGCACGGTGATGCTGTTCCAGCCGGGAGAGGGATTCTTCGTGGCGGATGGTTTCTGGCTGCCGCCGGATGGCGATCCGATCGGACCGATGGCGATGGAAGTGACGTGCACGCCGGTCGGCGAGAATCGCAGTGCCGCGACGCGGCTGCGGGTGCGGCAGACCGGATGCGACGACAGCCAACGGTGGCGGCGGTACTACGAAGTGATCGGCTTCGGCTGGGAACGCGCGCTCCACTCGCTCAAAGCGCTGCTTGAACGTTAGGGCGGGTGGGGCTCCTGCCCCACGCGCCTCGTACTACGGCGTGACGACTTTCCCGTCCCGATTCCGAATTTCCACCGGACCAAGATTGAGCTTGCGGAGCTCCGGTTCGATCTTCGCGCGATCGCCGACCGCGACGACCACCAGCTTGCCTGGCACGAGATACTTCTCCGCGACCGCTTTCGCCTGCGCCGTCGAAACGGCGTCGACACGCGCCGCATAGTTGCTGAAATACTGAAGCCCGAGATCGTAGATGTAGACGTTCGAGAAGCTCGCGGCCACATTGGCGCCCGTCTCGAACGCTCCCGGCAGCGACCGCGTCAACGAATCCTTCGCCAGGCGCAGCTCTTCAGAATCGATCGGGCGCTCGGACATTCCGCGGACCTCCTTCAGGATCTCGCTCACGGCCGGCGCCGTCACGTCAGTGCGCACGCCGGTCCCCGCGACAAACGGTCCGGCCTCCCGCCGGAACACGAACTGGGAGTTCGCCCCGTAGGTGTATCCGTGCTCCTCCCGCAGGTTCATGTTGATCCGGCTGGAGAACAGTTCCCCGAGCGACGTGTTCATCACACGCATTGCCTGGAAGTCGGGCGACGAGCGCGCCGCCCCGATGCCGACGACGCGCAGCTCCGTCTGGGGGGCGCCGGGCTGGTCGACGATCACCAGCCGCGCGCGGCTGGTCTGGGGAGCGCCGATCACCGGCCGCGCCGGCGTGCCGGGCATCCAGGCGTCGAACGCCTTTTCAGTCAGCGGCTTCAGCTCGCTCATCACGATGTCGCCCGACACGACGAGTGCGGCGTTGTTCGGCACGAAGTTCTGCTTCCAGAACGCCATCATGTCGTCGCGCGTGAGCGCCTTGACGGCCTCTTCCGTACCGAGCTCGGTGAATCCATACGGGTGGCGATCGCCATACAGCACCGACGCCATGACCTTTGCGGCGATCTGCCCGGCGCTTTGCCGCTGCTGCACGAGTTGCGCGAGACGGCTGGCGCGCTGCCGCTCCACTTCGTCGGCCGGAAACGAGGGATGAAGCACCACGTCGGCCATGAGATCCAGGGTCGCCCCGAAATTCTTTTTCAGCGACGCCCCTTCCACGAACGTCGCGTCCATCGTGCTTCTGGCCCCGAGGCTGGCGCCGACCTGCGCGAGCTGGTCGGCGATTTGCGGCGCGCTCCGGGTGGCCGTGCCCTCGGCGAGCATGGCCGCGGTGAAGTTCGCCAGCCCCGGCTTGTCGAGCGGGTTCGCGTCGCTGCCGGTACGAATGACGAGATTGGCCGCGACCACCGGCAGGCCCTTCCGCGGGCTGAGAATCAGCGTGAGGCCATTGGCGAGCTTGGTCGACTCAGGTACCGGCAGCACCAGGGCACGCGAAGGACCAGCTTTCGGGGGCTGCTCGCGCCACGGTTCGTCAGCATTGACGGCTTCGGCGCCTTCACCAGGCTTCGCCTCGGGCGGCGTCGGTGTGGCGACCTGCGGGCCGAGATCCTTTTCTCCCGGCACGGCGTGAACGATCGCCCGTGCCGTCGGCTTCAACTGATCATTGGCAAAAGCCCGTACCGTGGCGGGTGTGACCGCTCGATAACGCTGGATGTCTTTCTCCAGATAGTCGGGCGTGCCCAGGTAGTGGTTGTACATGTTGAGGCGATCGGCGACGCCGCCGAAGCCGCCAAGCGTTTCGAGACCCTCGATGATCCGCGTCTCGATCGTATTGCGGGCCCGTTCGATCTCGGCTACGGCCGGCGCCGTCGTCCTGAACACGTTCAGCTCTTCATCCACCGCCTTCTCGAGCTCCTCGACCGTGTGGCCGGGGCGGGCCGTCACTTCGATCTGAAACACCGAGCCGAGCATGAGCGACTGCTGCTGCGCGCTGACGTTCTGCGCGATCTGTTTCTCGTAGACCAGCTTCTTGTACAGGCGGCTCGACTTCCCGCCGCCGAGAATGGTGGCCGCGATGTCGGCGTCGGCGTCGCCCGGCTTGTAGAAGGGCGACGTGATCCAGGACACATAGAGCCGCGGCAGCTCGACCTTGTCGGTGACCACCTTGCGCCGCTCCTGCGTAATCGGCGGCGTCGTCGCCGTGATGGCGGGCACCTGCGGCCCGCGCTTCAGCGGCCCGAAGTACTTGGTGACGAGCGCCTTGGTTTGCGCCTTGTCGAAGTCGCCCACGATGGCCAGGCTGGCGTTGTTCGGGGCGTAATACTGCTTGAAGAAGCGCTTGACGTCGTCGAGCTTGGCGGCCTGGATGTCGGCGTGCGACCCGATCACGTTGGCGTAGTACGGATGGCCGGCGGGAAACACCAGCTGGATGGAGGCCTCGTCGGTCATGCCATACGGCCGGTTCTCGACGCTCTGCCGCCGCTCATTTCTCACGACGTCCTGTTGGTTTGCGAGCTGAGGCGCGTCGAGCTTGTCGAGCAGATAGCCCATGCGGTCGGACTCGAGCCAGAGCGCCAGCTCCAGCTGATTCGAGGGGAGCGTTTCGAAGTAATTCGTGCGGTCGTAGTCGGTGGTGCCGTTGATGCCGCTCGCGCCGGCAGCCTCGAGGAACTTGAAATAGGTGTCCGGCGGGACGTGCTTCGAGCTCTGGAACATCATGTGCTCGAAGAGATGGGCGAAGCCGGTCCGGCCCCGTTCCTCATTGGCCGGGCCGACGTGGTACCACAGGTTGACGGCGACCATCGGCAGCCGCTTGTCCTCGCTGAGAATGACGTCGAGGCCGTTGGGCAGTGTGTATTTCTCGAAGGTCAGGCGCGGGATATCGGGTGCCGTGGCGCCCGTGCCCTGCTGCGCCTGTGGCGCGGGTGCGATGGCCAGGGCCGACACGATGACCGCGAACAGAGCATGCCGGCTACGCAGCGTTTTCATCATCAATCCTCGCTTGGATAGGACTTCTTCGGATCGCCCTCAACAGTGTAAACAAGGACGGCGCCCTTCTCTACTGCAAGCCCTGAGGACCCCCTCAGCTTGCGTAAGGCCGGATACCGCGGCCGGCCAGTGTGCCGAGCAGGCGCCGCCTCAGTTCGTTGGCGACCAGGCCCTGGTGAAGGGGGGCGGTCTTGAATCGTACGCGAATGGTGACCAAACCGTCGGCCAGCGATTCGACGCCGTGGAATTCGATCGGCTCGAGAACGAGCACCTGCCATGCCGGATCGAGCGCCATCGCGGCGCCGACTTCCCGAATCGTGCCGTTCACCCGGTCGAGGTTCTCGCTGTACGCGACGCGCACATCGACAATTGCGTATGCGAACAGCTTGCTCAAGTTGGCCAGCGCTGTCACGGTGCCGTTGGGGAAGACCTGTACCGCTCCTTCCCCGTCGCGGAGCACGATTGTCCGGAGGTTGATCTGTTCGACTTTTCCGCCCACGCCATTGATTCGGGCGATGTCGCCGACCCTGACTTGATCCTCGATGATGAGGAAAAAACCGGAGATGATGTCGCGCACCAGATTTTGCGCACCGAAGCCGATCGCCAGCCCGGCGATGCCGGCGCCGGTGAGAATCGGCATGACGTCGATCGACAGTTCCCGCAGCACCATCAGGACGGCCACAAATGCGACCGACACCGTGACGACGCTCGTCAGCACGCCGCTCCGGGTGGTCGCGCGCCGCAGCGCTTCGGGATCGATCTGCGTGTGACGGCCGCTCAGCTTGTACTGCAGATGCTCGGCGATCAGGCTCGCCGCCCGGATGGCCACCCAGCCGCCGACAAGAATGATGACGATGTTGACGCCGTGGCTGAGCGACCAGCGCGAGAGTGCCCGCGGATTCCACCGCGGCTCGTCCACACCAAGACGCGAGAGCGCCCACGAGATGCTGCCCGCCGCCGCTACGGCGTAGGTCAGAAGGGTCGCGGCTCGGATCAGCTGCTGCGCGCGGGCGTCCACGGCGGCGCGGTTCTCCGCGCTGACCATGTCCAGCGTGCCGAGCAGGCGAAGCACCAGCGCGCGGGCGACGCGAACGGCCAGCGCTGCCACGAGGAAGGCCAGCGCGACGACGACAATGGTCGTGTAGTGGACGACGGACATTACAAGCGCTGAATCCTCAGATAATTGGCGTCGGGCCGTGTCAGATCCGGATTGATGTTGATGAAGACGACGGCGGCGCCCGCTCCGACGAACCCGTGCGCCACCAACTGGCGCCCGATCAACGTGCCCGACAGGTCCACCGGGTCGCCGATGTCCATGCACACCGGCACTACGCCCCAATGCAGCGCGAGTCGCCGGGCGGTCAACGCGTCGTTGGTGGCCGCCAGAATCGGCGCGTGCGGGCGCAGCGCCGACAAGCGTCTGGCGGTGCTGCCGCCACGCGTGACGGCCACGATGGCTTGCGCGTCGCCGCGGTCGGCCAGCGTGACGGCGGCCGCACACAATGCGCGAGCGTGGTCGTGACCATGTTCCTCCACGACCCGCCGCAACGCGATCGGCGTGTCCCCGGACGCGCTCGCCTCCGCGTCGCGGATGATTGCGTCGAGCGTTTGTACCGTGCGCGCCGGAAACGCGCCGGCCGCGGTTTCTCCTGACAGCATGATGGCGTCCACGCCCCCGTACACGGCGTTGGCGGCATCGCTGACTTCGGCGCGCGTGGGTCTGGCTTCGTGGGTCATCGACTCGAGGACTTGCGTGGCGAGGATCACGGGAATGCCCCGTCGCCGTGCGCCTACGATGATCTCGCGCTGGGCGCGCGGGACTTGTTCGAGTGGCATCTCCAGCCCCAGGTCTCCGCGCGCGACCATCACCGCCTGGCACGAGGCCATGATCTCGTCAAGATGTTCCAGCGCGCGCGGGCGCTCGAGCTTCGCGACCAGGGGCACGTCGGCGCCGCCGTGCTCGATCATCAGCTGGCGAGCCTGCCGCAGGTCGCTGGCTGTCTGCACGAAGCTCAGCGCGACGATGTCGACGCCGATCGAGAGGCCGAACGCCAGATCCTCGACATCCTTCGGCGTGATCGCCGTCGCCGGCATCGGCACACCCGGTGCGTTGATGCCTTTGCGCTCGCCGAGCAGTCCCCCCTCGACCACCGTCGTCTGAATCTCGGACCCGTCGGTGGCGTCGACGCGCAATTCCAGAAGCCCATCCGCCAGGAGCAAACAGCTACCTGGCCGCACGCTTTGCGCGAGACCGGCGAAGGTGGTCGAGACCCGGCCCGGTCCGCCGGCGAAGTCGCCGGTTGCGATACACAGTCGATCGCCCACGGTCAGCGTCAGCGGGGTGTGTCCCTCGAGCAGGCCGGTGCGAATCTTCGGTCCACCCAGATCCTGGAGCACGGCGACGTCGCGACGCGCCCGTCCAGCCGCGGCGCGAACACGAAGCAGTGTCGCGCGATGCGAGTCGTGCGTGCCGTGCGAGAAGTTCAGGCGAAAGATATCGGTGCCGGCCGCAATCAGGGCGTCGAGCACCGCGTCGGTGTCGCTGGCGGGGCCGAGGGTCGAGACGATCTTCGTGTGACGCATCAACAGCCCGTGGTGAAAGTCTGGCGTTGCACCGAGACGGGCGAGGCGCCCCGCCGGCAAAGCGCGACGACCGAGAAGGCCGAGAGTATCTGAGCGAGGAGCAACGCAGCCGGCGGGGATGCATCGCCTGTCGAATGCAGCAAGACTTTTACCACGGGCTGTTAACCTTCAAATCCGCACAGTCGCAGGACGACAACGACTGAACCGCAAAGAACACAAGCAGGCGACCTCGCGCAGGCGATAGACCAATTGGTCGTTGGCCTACAATGGTTTCAATTATGGGCCAGATCGTTCCGGACGCCGTCGAACAGTATCTCGAGGGACTGAATCACCTCGGCGATCCGGTAATGCACGACATCCGGCGCGAAGGCAGGGAACAGTCGCTGCCGCTGATTGACGCCGAAGTGGGCGCGCTGTTGCGTGTGCTTGCCTCTGCCATCGGAGCCGCGCGCATTCTGGAGATCGGTACGGCGGTCGGCTATTCGGGGCTCTGGCTGGCCGGCGCGCTGCCGCCGGCCGGCATGCTATTGACGATGGAAATCGATCCCGAACGGGCACGCATCGCCCGCGACAATTTTGCGCGCGGCGGGGTCGCGGATCGCGTCAACGTCATCGTCGGCGACGCACAGCGCATGCTGGCGAAAGTCTCGGGACCGTTCGACCTGATCTTCCAGGATGGCGACAAACAACAGTACGGTCCGATGCTCGAACGATTGGTGGAGCTCTTGCGGCCGGGAGGGCTGCTCGTGACGGACAACGTGCTGTGGAGCGGCGACGTCGCGCCCGGCTTCAACGTAACGCCGAAGCACGACGCGGCGTCGACGCGGGCGATCACAGAATACAACGAGCGGCTCAGTCGTCACCCGGCGTTGATGACCGTGATTGTCCCGTTGCGCGACGGTGTCGCCGTTTCGACGAAGAGACGTTGAAGCGCCGGAGGCGACGGCGACCCTCAGTGGTTGAAAAAGTCGGGAGTGATATGACAATCGATGACTGGCTACGATTGGCGATCGCCGATGCCGAACGACGAGAGCTGCCGGATCTGAAACCGCTGCTCGACACGTTCGCGAATGCCCTGCGCGCGCTCCGCAGCGCCGATTTCAACGATCGTCCAGATGGCCAAGAACCTCGACACGCTGACGATTGAGGCGTTCGGGCGTTCGCTTCGCACCGGCGAGCATTCGTCGGCGCAGGTCACTGGGCATTGTCTTCAGCGCATCGCCGAGGACAACGGCCGCCTGAACGCGTTCACACTCGTCATGGCGGACGGGGCACGCGCCCGCGCCGAGGAAGCGGATCGCGAGCTTGCCGCCGGGCTCGACCGCGGCCCGCTCCACGGCGTACCGATTTCCATCAAAGACCTGATCGATGTGCGGGGCATTCCGACGACCGCGGCGTCGCGCGTGCGCGAGGGCCACGTCGCAGCGCGGGACGCGACGGTCATCGCACATTTGCGGCGCGCCGGCGCCGTGCTGGTCGGCAAAACCAACCTGCACGAGTTCGCGTTTGGCATCACCAACGAGGATTCGTCTTTTGGACCTGCGCGCAATCCCCACGATGTGACGCGTTCGCCGGGCGGTTCGAGCGGCGGATCCGCGATCAGCGTCGCCGCCGGCATGGCGCTCGCCAGCATCGGCACGGACACCGGGGGATCGATCCGCATTCCGGCCGCCGCGTGCGGGATTGTCGGCCTCAAGCCCACCATCGGCGACGTCTCGACCGACGGTGTTGTGCCGCTGTCGCGAGTCCTCGATCACGTTGGCCCGCTCGCGCGCAGCGTCGTCGACGCCTGGAACGTCTACCGCGCGTTGCGCGGCGAGCACGAGGCCGCCAATCTTGTGCTGCCGGTGGCGCACGTGCGGTTGGCGGTCCTGCGCCGCTACTTCTGTGACCTGCTCGACGACGAGGTGCGCGCGCGCTTCGAGGAATCGCTCGAGCGCCTCCGCGTCGCCGGCGCGACGATTGTCGAGATTGACCTGTCCGGCACGGAGCTGATCGCAGCTGTCTATATGACGATCGGCGCGGCCGACGCCGCGGCCTTCCATGCGCCGACGTTGGACGAGATGCCGGAACGCTACTCCATGCCGGTACGTTTGCGGCTGGAAGCAGGGCGGTATCTGCTGGCCGAGGACTATTCGCGTGCGCTGCGGGGACGCGAAGTCCTACGTGAGGCGGTGGATCGGACGCTCTCGGGCTACGACGCCCTCGTGCTGCCGACCCTTCCGATTCCGGCGCCGTTGCTAGGCGCCCCATCGCTCACGATAGGAGGGCGCACGGAATCTGTACGAAATCTGATGATCAGGGAAACTCAACTCTTCAACCTGACCGGCCACCCCGCGATCTCGATCCCGTGCGGGACCACGTCGCTCAGCCTCCCGTGCGGGATTCAGCTCGCTGGCCGGAGACACCAGACCGAGGCGCTACTTCAAGTCGCGCTCGCCTGCGAACGCGCGATGATGTAGCGCGTCCCTCCGTTGGCAGCGTTTTACAGCATTTGTTCGTTTGTGCGTAGTGTCGCTTGCATGCTCTCGCTCTCAGCACCTCCCCACTGGGATGAGTGCACATCACCGAACGGGCGCGGTGTCGAATCATCCCTTTGACGGCTACCCGTCGCGCACGTGAGCATCGACGTTGACGGAGCACTTCGATTGAAGCTGTTCGACAGCCGGTGTCATCGCTCCGCCGACAGCGACGAACGAAGTTTGTCCATCGGCTTGACGAGTGGGTTCTGTTGGGTGAAGACGATCCCCACGATGCTGAAGAGCCATGCCGGACGCTCGACCGCTTCGTAGACGATCGGCAGAAGACGGCGCGACCGACTGGCCATGTCCAGAACCTTGCAAATCACCGCCTCTTCGTTCGTGTGGCCGCTGTCGAAGTAACGCGGTGAGACTACTCAGGATTCGTTGCTTGCTCGACAATCATCGGCGTTCATCAGATGGCAGCGGGACGGACGCCGAGTATAGTCAGACCTGCGAATCTGATCCAACGCTTGGCCGTGAATCGCTTCTCCCGAGAGCGAATATTGGTTTCGTGGCTTGACCCGACGAACAAAGAAGGCTTGGCGGAAATCGCGTTCAGCGCTCAAGAGGCGTGCACTCAGGTCATGTATTGACATATCGCTCTGACCGTAAATACACTGCGGTATGCCCAGCATTGCCCGTCGAAGGCGGTCGACCTCTCAAGAGGAGCGGGTCTCCCGAACGTACCGATTGCCGCTATCCAAGTTAAGCGCCGCGAAGCGGGCCCTCGGAGCGGCGACTGCCACTGAAACAATCGAGCGGGCGCTCGATTTGGTCGTCTTTCAACGTGAGCTCATCGACGGAACGCGATCGATGCAGGGTATTCTCATCACGTTGCCTGATCCTGAACAGTGACTCCTCCGGCGCGTAAGTACGTTCTCGATACGCAGGTCTTCATTCAAGGCTTTCGCGATCATGCCGCCAACGAAGAACTCCGGCAGTTCCACCGAATATTCGCTCCGTTCGAATACCTCAGTGTGATCGTCGCGCAAGAATTGCGCTCAGGTACCCGAAGTCCGAAAGACCGGAGAGCGCTGGAACGGCATGTCCTCAACGTTTTTGAGCGAGCCAGTCGGACGATTACGCCGTCAGCGGATGCTTGGCACAGGTCGGGGGATCTCCTCGCCGAAATCGCTCGTGCGGACGGTCTGGAAATTGCGCGAGTCCAGAAATCGTTCGCGAACGACATCCTCCTTGCACTGTCATGCCGTGAGGCGGGGTGCGTTCTCGTCACCGACAACCAGCGTGACTTTGAGCGCGTTCGGCGGTTCGTTCAATTCGAATTCACCAAGCCCTGGCCCGGTAGGATAGCGCCAGAATAGCTGGAAGCCGCGGTGCGGTTTAGTTTCAGGCTAAGTTGCTCTGAAAACGCTTTGGAGAGCGACAGACAATCGGCGAGTGAGGGTGATTGGCCTTCAGGCGGACTGTCACGCTCCGCCAAAACCGGGCGGAGCGCACGTCCAGTGACGAATCGGTAGCAATCCGTGCCACACATTGGTCATCGCGGTGACTACAGTCGTGAGGTGTCTTCGAGGCCGATCGTGTATTTCCTGTCTTCGCGTTTTCGTGGTGGCAGTGTGCCTCCAGGAAAACGCCAAGACAGGCTACTAGATTGGCAATGGATTCCGGGGCTCCGGCACCAAGATATCCGGTGGTCCGGCGGGGGGCGGAATATCCGGCGGCGGCACCGGCTGGATGTCGGGAGGCGGAGCGTCGATGGGGTCCGGCGGTCGCGGAAAGTCTGGCCGTTGAGGTTGTTCCAGCATGCAGTCCCCAGCTGCAAATGCGATGCCTGACGCTCCAGTTTCAAGGGAACTAGCTGCTAAACCTTCAGGCCGATGGCTCGCATCAGCTCGAGGGCATTGCTCCGCTCCACCACACCGGGCCGCATGCGATAGTCGAAAACCATCGCGCCGTTCTCGAGCCGATCCTCGAAGTGCACATTGGCGGCCTGGCCGCTCAAGCCGTTGGCGATTTCGGTCAGGGCGAGGTCGTGCGTCGTGACGAGTCCAATCGCCCCGCCTTCGACGAGAACCCGCACGATGGCTTCAGCCCCGATCTGCCGATCGCGCGAGTTGGTCCCGCCGAAAATTTCGTCGAGGAGGAACAGCAACGGCTGCGGCTCGCGAAGAAGGTCGACAATCGCGCGGATCCGGAGAATTTCCGCATAGAACCGCGAGTGCCCCGCCTGCAGTGAGTCGTCGACTCTCAGGGTCGCGCCGAGCGCCAGCCGCGACATTCGTACGCTGGCGGCGCGCACGGGCGCTCCGGCGAGCGCCAGCACGACGTTGACGCCGACCGCCCGAAGCAGCGTGCTCTTGCCCGACATGTTCGAACCGCTGACGATCAGCGCGTGCGGAGACGCGCCGCCAAGCCGCACGTCGTTTCTCACCCCCACGCGTTCGCTGATCAGCGGATGGCCTAGCGCCGACGCGTCGAACTCCGCGCCATCCTCCACCATCGTCGGAAACGGATCGGCCGGGTGCTCGTACGCGTAGGTGGCCAGCGCCGACAACGCTTCGATGTCGCCGACCGCCCGCAGCCAGGACGCGACTCCGGGGCCGTGCGTCGCGTGCCACCGATCGATCGCCACCGCTACCTGCGAGCGGACGACGACGAGCGCGCCAATCGGCCGCATCATCGGATTGAGCGTCGCCTGATCGAGCAGCGAGACCAGTCGTTCGAGCTTCGCAATGCTGCGCGACGGTGACGTGCCGCCGTCGAAGAGTGCGGCCCGTACCGCCTCGAGGCGGCTCGACGTGAACGACTCCCGCTCGATGCGCGCCAGCAGCGCCGACATCAGCGCGAGATCGTGCGCGGCGGTATCGATGTGCGCCAACGCCGCCAGAATCCGCGCGCGCCAGATTCCCACGAGTCCCGATTGCACCAGGATCCAGAGGAGAAGCGCGGTTGGCGGTACGGCTTCCATCACCACGAAGACCACCAATGCGACGCTGACGCCGGCGCAGGCACCGAAGACGATCGCATGCAGGCGTGATAAGCCGGAGGGCGGCGACATCGCCCAGGCCTCCAGTTTGTTGGTCCGGCCGACGTAGGATTCGGCGGCCAGCACCGCCAGGTCCTCACGGAAATCCACCTTTGGCGCCAATTCGGCCACTGCCGCCTGGCGGGCGCGAACCTCCTCGATACCGGCGCCGGAGCGAAGCCACGCCGCCAGCGTCTCTTCACCGACTTGCGTGCGCGCGGTATCGAGCAATTGAAAGAGCGAGCCGTGGCCGAAAAGATCGAGATCGCGGCCGAAAGAATGCTCGTCGAGAAAGCGCGCGCCGTCCGGCCCCGCACCCACCCAGCTGCCGTCGAGCCGCGTCACCCCGCGTTCGTAGAGTTGACGCGCCCGACCCGCACGCTCGAGTCGTTCAATCACCCGCACGTGGACGAGAGCGCAGACGACGAACCCCACCGCCGGGAACGCCGGCCAGACGGCGGACAGGCGATGACTCATGAACGCCTGCCAGGCGAGGACGACCGTCAGCCCGGCCAGGGCGAGCCGGGCGTACGACAGGGCGGCGTGCAGTCGATCCGCGTGGGCCGCCTCAGCGGTCCACCGACGGATGCGAGCCCCGTACTCCGCGCCGGGGTCGGTCAGCACACCGCGCCGCGTCGGTGGTGTTGCTGCGCCGGGTTCAGCGCGGTTGGGACGACGCCAGAGCCACAGCCTTTGTGTGCTTTGTGTTCTTTGTGGTTCAAAATACTTGCAGCCTATTTGAGAAAAGCACAACTACATGCTTGTCGAACACGCGGCAGGTACCGAACGGGTTCACGTGGGGAGAGCGAGCAGCTGCCGGGCGATCGTCGCATAGTGCCCGACCGCCGAGAGCAGTTCTGCAATCGAGATGAACTCGTCGGCCGTGTGGGCCACATGAATCGAGCCCGGACCGAAGAGCAGCGGTTCGCCCCACGCGCTGAGGAACGGAATATCGGTGGTGTAGGGAAACACCACCGCCTCGTAGCCGGGGACGATCTTCATGCGAACCGGTGAGGCTTCGAGGACGTGTTCGATGGTGACGCGAGATTCGAGCGGCCGCACTGCCGTCCGCAGCACGCTGCCCTCGCTGACGGTCCGGAACATCACTTCGGCTTCGGCCGACGGCGAGACGACGTTGGGCGCCACGCCGCCGGAGATCAGGCCGATGGTGTAGTGGGTGCGGCCAAGCACCGCATCGCTTGGCATCTCGATCGAGCGTAATGCGACCAGTGCGTCGAGCAGCTTGTCGATCGCCGACTCGCCAAGCTCCGGGAACGAGGAATGCGCCGCCCGGCCGGACGCGAGCAGCTTGAGCCGCAGCATCCCGCGCGTCGCCAGTCCGAGTCGGCTGTCGGTCGGCTCGCCATCCACCAGGAACCGACACCCGTTCGCGGCCGCGTTCGCGACCTTGGCGCCGTCGCTCCCGCGTTCTTCGCCGACGACAAACAAGAGACCGACGCGCGTCTCCCCTTCACGCCGCAGCTGCTCGGCGGCGGCGACCTGTGCGGCCAGAATGCCCTTGGCATCGCACGATCCCCGCCCGAACAGGCGGTCGCCCTCGATGCGGCTGGGGAAAAATGGCGGCACGCAGTCGAAATGCGTCGAGAAGACGACCGACGGCGGGCCGGCAGTCGCCAGCACGTTGAACCGGGTATCGTCCACAGGTTGCGTGGTGACCGAGTAGCCGAGCTCGCGCAGGTATTCGACGAGAAACCTTCCGACGGCGTCCTCCTGTCCCGTGGTCGAGTCGATGTCGACCAGCGCACGCGTCAGGGCTATCGGATCCACGCTTCGAGCTCCGTGCGCGTGTCGGTGCGCGAATCCCGATACTTCACGATCACGGGCGTCGAGAGCGAGAGTCCCCATTCGGGCCCCTTGCCGGCGGTGACGGCCCGCGCACCCGGCACGACGACCGCGCCTTCGGGGATGATGAGTGGCCGGTCCTCGGTCGGCTTGATGATCGTCCCGCGGACCAGATCGTAGACCGGTGTGGAGCCGGTCAGCACGGTGCCGGCGCCGACCACGGCGCGCGCCCGGATGATGGCGCCCTCATAGATCCCGGTGTTTCCGCCGACCAGCGCCTCGTCCTCGATGATGACGGGCAGCGCGCCAACCGGCTCGATGACGCCGCCGATTTGAGCGCCGGCGCTGATGTGGACCCTGGCGCCGACCTGGGCGCACGAGCCGACGAGCGCGTGCGAGTCGATGAGCGTGCCTTCGCCGATCCACGCGCCGATGTTCACGTACATCGGCGGGATGCAAATCACCCCCGAGGCGAGGTAGGCGCCATCGCGCACCGACGACCCGCCCGGCACGATCCGGATGCCCGCGCCGATCGCGAATCGCTTCATGGGCAGCGTGTCTTTGTCGAAGAACGGCCAGCGCCCGTGATCCATCGACACGTCGACGGTGTCGCCGACCCTGAAGCCGAGCAAAATCCCCTGCTTCACCCACGCATTGACGCGCCATCCGCTCGGACTTCCGGCATCCGGTTCGGCCGCGCGGACGGTCCCGGACGAGAGCGCCTCGCGGAATCGGGCGAACGTCGTGCGGGCGATCTCGCGGTCGACAGACGTGCCCGCAGCAAACAGCTCGGTGATTTCTTCAGCCAGAGTCATCATTTACCAGTCAGCCATTGGACGCCATCACCCCATTGCCCCATTGCCCTATCACCCCATCCCCATCTCTTACACCAACGCTCCCGTCAGGAGGCCGAGCTCTTTCAGCACCGTGCCGATCTTTGCCTTCGACTCGGCGCGGGGCGACACGATTGGCAGTCGGTAGGTCTCCTCGATCAGCCCCATCAGCGCCATCGCGGCCTTGACGGGACCCGGACTTGATTCGACGAAATTGATCTGCATGAGCGGCATGATACGTGTGTGAATGGCGCGTGCGGCCTTGAAGTCGCCACGCTCGGCCGCCTCGACCAACTGCGCCATTTCCGCCGGGATCTGATTGGACACCACCGAAATCACGCCGCGCCCCCCGACCGCCATCAGCGGCAGGGTCACCGCATCGTCTCCCGAAAGCACCAGGAACGACTCGGGCACGAGGCGACAGACCTCGCACATCTGCGTCATGTTGCCCGAAGCTTCTTTGATACCCACGATGTTCGGCAGGGAGGCGAGCCGCACGACCGTGGCGGGCTCGATGTTGCAGCCGGTGCGGCCCGGGACATTGTAGACCACGATCGGCAGGGTCGTGCTCTCGGCGATCGCGCGGTAGTGCTGGAACAGCCCTTCCTGCGTCGGCCGGTTGTAGTAAGGCGTGACCGAGAGGATGCCGTCGGCGCCTGCTTTCTTCATCTCGGCAACGGCGTGCATAACCTCGCGAGTGTCGTACCCGCCGGCTCCGGCAAGAATCGGCACGCTGCCGTTCGCCTCGTGGGCCAGTATTTCCACGATTCGGGTCCGTTCGGCGAGCGAAAGCGTCGGGCTCTCGCCGGTCGTGCCGACGGGCACCAGGAAATGAGTGCCGGCGTCGATTTGCCGCCGGCCGAGGCGGCGCACAGCCCCTTCATCAACGCTGCCGCTGCGAGTAAACGGCGTGACCAGCGCGGTGCCGCATCCTGTGAATGGCGTTCTCATTTTCCGGTGCTCTCCTCAAAACGCTGCCACCAATACCCGCCCTAGACTATTCTGAATTTCTCTGTCCTAAACGCCCAGCACGTCCTTCATGGTGAACCAGCCGTGCCGCCCGTTCACCCATCGCGCAGCCGTGAGTGCGCCGCGCGCGAACGCCGAGCGGTCCCGGGCCGAATGCGTCAGGACGATTGTTTCGGCCGGGCCGTCGAAGCCGACCGTATGCGTGCCTGGAATGAAGCCGGCGCGGGTCGAAGACACGTCGACGGGCCTCGTGAAGCCGGCCGCCTCCATCGCCTGCTTGAGGAACAACGCCGTGCCGGACGGCGCATCCTTTTTCGCCGCGTGATGCGCTTCGTGCAGGTAGGCGCTGAACTCGTGCTGGGCGGCGAACAGCCCCGCGGCCCGAGCCACAATCGCCTCGAACAGGACGACCCCAGCGGAGAAATTCGGCGCCGCGACCACGCCGATGCCCGCGTCGGCTGCCGTGCGGCGAAGCGATGGCTCATCCTTGGCCCATCCGGTCGTGCCGATGACTGTGTTGATGCCGAGCCGCGCGAGGCTTTCGAGGTTGGCCTTCACGGCGTCTGGAAACGTGAAATCGATCGCCACGTCGACGTCGTCGCGCCACCGGTCCTGATCGATCCCGCCGGCATGCAGCGTGGATTGCGGGTCGATGATGCCCACGATCTCGCACTCATATTCCGGCGCCAGATCGCCGACCATCCGACCCATGCGACCGTGACCGACCAGCAGAATTCGCATCACTCAGACTCTCTACCCACCAGCGCCGAGGCCTGGCCGGGCAGTACACAGACGATCAGCCAGGCGTGTGCAAGGCACGCGACCGGGTCCTGGTTACCGATGCAGCCGACTCAGGCCAAAGATGAAAATGGCCAGGAAAAAGATCATCAGCAGTTGAGGTAACCCAATCGACGCCATGCCGCCGTGAGGTGGAATCATGACCGCTCCGCAGCAAGTTTACTAAGACAGATTCTAAAGCCGAGAACTTGCTTCATCGCACAGACAGCGGCTTTAGAAGATGTCTACGCACCCGTGGTGCCTGTGTTGGGCTCCGACCCGAAGAAGGCGTCGTGAAGCCGAGTCATCGCGTCCGGAACATCGGCGTCCCGCAGCACGAACGTGATGTTCCGCCGGGACGCGGCCTGGGACACCATCCGCAGCGGAATCGCCTCGAGCGCCGAAACCGCCCGCCCGAACGCCTTCGGATCCTCGTGAATGTCCTCGCCGACCGCGCAGATGATCGCCATCTCCCCTTCGAGAGAAACCTCCGCGAATTCTCGCAGCTGCTCGACGATCGGTTCGACGCGCCGGGCATCGTCGACCGTCACCGAAACACTGACCTCAGAGGTCGTCACCACGTCGACCGCAGTCTTGAACCGCTCGAAGACCTCGAACAGCCGGCTGAGAAAGCCGTGCGCCATGAACATGCGCGTCGAGGTGATGTCGATCACGGTCACATCCCGCTTGCACGCGATCGCCGTCAGCTGGCCTTTCGCCACTTCCGGGTCGGCGGTGATGAGCGTGCCTGGTGCTTCGGGCCGGCGCGAGTTCAGGATGCGGACGGGAATGTTCTTCGACACGGCGGGGAGAATCGTGCTCGGGTGCAGGACCTTCGCGCCGAAATACGCCAGCTCGGAAGCCTCGGCAAACGACAACTGCGGGACGAGCCGAGGGTGAGGAACGATGCGAGGGTCCGCGGTCAGCATGCCGTCGACGTCGGTCCAGATCTGAATTTCCGAAACGTCGATACACGCGCCGAAGATCGCGGCCGAATAGTCCGAGCCGCCGCGCCCGAGGGTCGTGGTGACGCCGTCGCTGGTGGAACCGATGAAGCCCCCGAGGACGGCGACCTCGCCACGCGCCAGCACAGGCGACACCCGTTCGCGGACTCGCGAGCATGTGACGTCCATATCCGGCGCGGCGCGGGTGTACTCCGCATCGGTGCGCATTACCTGCCGGGCGTCCACCCAGGCGGCCGCGACTCCAGACTCCTCGAGGGCGGCTGCGACCAACCGGCTGCTCGCCAGCTCGCCGGTCGCCGCAATCGCGTCGAAGAACTGGGGCGACACTTCGTGCAGCGATGACAGCGCGCGGGCCATGTCGCTGATGGCGGCAAATTCAGCTCTGAGGTCGCGGCTCACGACCTCAAGCCGCGCCCCGCTCGTGAGAGCGGACGCGATGGCAACATGTCGCTCGGCGATCTCACTCAACCGGGCCGTCGCCTGATCGCCTTCACCGACCTCGATCGATCGAGCCACATGCAGCAGACCGTCGGTCACCTTCGACAAGGCAGAGACCACGACGATCGGCAGTCGATCGCCGGCCGGCTGCCGCTCGATCTGCTGACGAACAATCTGGGTGACCCGGCGAATGGCCGATTCGTCGGCGACCGACGTGCCGCCGAACTTCATCACGACACTCATTGGCGCGCCTCGTCGGCAGGCGTCTTTCCCACCAGCCAGACCCGTCCCACCTGCCCGACCGGTTCCATCTTCGTCGTGAGGCCTCCGGCGTTCACAGCAGCCCTTCCGTGTGCATCAGTTCGGCGTTGAGAATCGCCGCGCCCGCTGCGCCGCGAATCGTGTTGTGTCCGAGCGCCACGAATTTGTAGTCGAGGACCGGACAGGAGCGAAGCCGGCCGACGCTGACGGTCATGCCCCCGTCCCGATTGACATCGAGCGTCGGTTGCGGCCGGTTCAATTCAGTCAGGTATACAAGCGGATGAGGCGGTGCGGACGGCAGTTGCAGCGCCTGCGGGCGTCCGGAAAATGTCCGCCACGCGTCGATCACGGCGTCGGACGTGGGCTTGTGCTCCAGGCCGACGGAAACCGACGCGGTATGGCCGTTGTGCACGGGCACCCGAGTGGTCGTCGCGCTGACAGTCAGCGGATGAAAGCTCACCGTCCCGTCGGTCAGCGTCCCGAGGATCTTCTTCGCCTCGGTTTCGACCTTCTCTTCCTCGCCGCCGCCGATGTATGGGATCACGTTCGCAAGAATGTCCCACGACGCAACGCCCGGATATCCAGCACCGGAGATCGCCTGCAACGTGGTCACCAATGTCGTCTTCAGGCCGAACTGACGAAGGGGGGCGAGCGCCATCGCCAGCACGACCACGGCGCAGTTGGGATTGGTAACGATGCGGCCCTTCCAGCCGTAGGCGGCGCCCTGTGCCTCGAGCAGCGCCAGATGGTCGGCGTTGACCTCGGGAATCAGCAGCGGTACGGTGGGGTCCATGCGGTGGTTGCGGGAATTGCTGACGATGACGTGTCCGGCTTCCGCGAACGCGGTTTCGATTTCGCCCGCGACGGAGGAATCCAGGCCGGAAAAGACCAGCCTGGGCGCCCGGCCCGGCGTCGCCGCGTCGACCTGACGACTCGCGACGTCCTCTGGCAGGGGACTCGCAAGACGCCAGGCGGCAGCGTCCCGAAACGCCTTACCTTCCGAGCGGTGACTGGCGCCAAGCCACTCCACCCGAAACCACGGATGGTCGGCGAGAAGCGCGATGAACTGCTGGCCGACCATGCCGGTCGCGCCGAGAATTCCGACGGGAATCGTAGGCATACACATTGATCCAAAAAAAAAGCCGACGCGGAAAGACCGTGTCGGCGGACGCTCTGGCTCGATGAGCTTTGATAACTAGTCGAGCGCAACTCCTCCGACGCGGAAGGACCGCTTTTTTCGCCCGTTGCACTTTCGCGCGTCGAAGATGGAGGACATGAGCAAGAGAGTATAGCATGGGTCTCAGGTCATCAATCGAATGCTCACATCACTATTTCATGCATGGGAACGGCGGCTTGCCTCGGTCACGACCGATCGTGTCGTCAGACCGTTCGACTGGGGACTCGACTGGATTCCAGGCCAGTCGAACCCCATGGCCGATCCTGGCAGCGACGGCGTTGGCGTACCTGCCCGAGATGCGGTGGCGAAAGTGGGCGATTGGGTCTCGGACGTCATGGCCGACACCGATGCGTTCTTCACTCCGCCGCCGACCTCCGCCTATCACTCGACGGGCGCGGAAGACGGCACGAGCCTCCTGACATTTCCGAGCGCGTTCACCACGCCTCATCCGGAAAACAACACCGTCTACTGCCGCTATTTCCGTGCGTCGCAAAACAAGGGCAGATCCCGTGCGGCGGTGCTCGTCCTGCCGCAATGGAACGCCGGGCCGGGCGGTCACGTGGGTCTCTGCCGGCTGCTCGCCTGGCAGGGCATGAGCGCGCTGCGTCTCGTCTTGCCGTACCACGATCAGCGCATGCCGCCCGAACTCCACCGCGCCGACTACATCGTCAGCGCCAATGTCGCGCGGACCGTGCAAATCTGCCGGCAGGCGGTGCTCGATGCACGCCGCGCGATTCACTGGCTCGCGGCGCAGGGCTATGATCGCATCGGCATTCTCGGCACGAGCCTGGGCTCGTGTCTCTCGCTGCTGACGACCGCCCACGAACCGCTGGTGCGTGCCGAAGCGTTGAATCACATCTCGCCGTACTTCGCCGACGTCGTCTGGCGCGGGCTGTCGACTGAGCACGTTCGTGAAGGATTGGATGGCCACGTCGCACTCGATCTGCTTCGCGCGCTGTGGAAGCCGATCAGCCCGCGGTGGTATCTCGAGCGGGTGCGCGATCGACAGACGTTGCTCGTATACGCCCGCTACGATCTGTCGTTTCCCGTGGATCTGTCCGAGGATCTGGTCCGCGAATTCCGTCGGCTCGACATTCCCCACGAGGTGGCGGTGCTGCGATGCGGGCACTACAGCACCGGCAAAACGCCATTCAAGTATCTCGACGGCTGGCTGCTGACGCGTTTCTTGAAAAGGGCTCTGAATGTCTGAAGTCCGAACGTGTGAAGTCTGAACAAAGGCAGACTTGAGACTTCACACGTGAGACCTACAAGTATCTCAACAGCCCGCGCAGCGCGTCGAGAATCACCTGGGCCAGCTCCTGAACGAGCGGGGTGATTTCGCCCTGGCTGACTGACGTGGCCACCGAGACCGGATCGGTGAGAATCAGCCACACCGTCGCCATCGCCAGGGTGATGCTGATTGCAGCAACTGCGCCAAACAAGCTCGCGCTCCACAGCTTCATGTGGTCATGTGATCGGGCGGCAGGAGGGTCTCGTGGACTGTCTCCTCCGAATTACTACCGGCCGCTCCGTTGTCGCCGCCGGAAAATCGCGGTCAACAACGGGGTCAAGTGGTACTGCTTCAGCGGTACAGGCCATTAGTTCGGCAGGGCGCGCTGAGAGGCGAGGCGATGCACGGGTGTCGCTCACCAGCCTATCTGTTGAACCGTAGTACCTGCCCGCGCCCGGACGGCCTGATGTTATCAGAGAGACTCTGCGGATAGGACGACAGGCTGACCGAGCCCAAGCTGCTCGAGGTCCTTCGCGATCACATCGAGATCGCCGACCACGAGCGTGAGCAGCCGCTCTGGATTCAGGTGTGCCGCGGCGGCGCGGGTGACGTCCGCCGTGGTGATGCGCTCGACGCGCGGGACGAATTGCACGAAGTAATCGTCCGGCAGATCGTACAACGCGATCTGCGTCGCGGCCCGGGCGACCTGTTCGGCCGTCTCGAAGTTGCGGGCGTAGCCTCGGGTGAGCGCGGCGATGCCGAGCGAAAGCTCGTCGTCGGTGACCGGTCGCGGTCCTCGAATTGCGGCGATCTCGCCGATCGATTCCTCAATCGCGCGCGCCGTCGCCACCGTCTGCACACTGACCTGCAGCGCGAAGGGCCCCGGCAGCTTCCGGAAATCGAATGACGTTCGGGCGCCGTAGGTCAATCCCTTGTCTTCTCGCAAGTTCAGGTTGATGCGGCTCACGAACTGGCCGCCGAGCACCATGTTGGCGGCGACGAGCGCATGGTAGTCGGGCGTGCTCCGTGCCACGGCGATGTGCCCGATCCGAAGCTCCGACTGCGGCGCACCCGGTCGCGATACCACGACGAGCCGGCTGGCGGCTGCCGGCGTGCCGAGACCACGGCCGGCCGGCTCGCGAGCGGTGCTGAGGTCGTCCGGTCCGTGCCAGCCTTCGAACGCATCCGCGGCCAGCCGGGCGATTTCCGCATGAGCGCAGTCGCCGACGGCGATCAGCGTCCCGGTGTCGGGCCGGATGACGTTGCGGTGAAACAGCCTGACGTCGTCGACCGTCAGGGTCGCCACCGATTCCTCGGTGCCCATCGGCGTGTGGCCGTATGGATGCGAGCCGTAGAGCAGCCGCATGAAGGTCCGATCGGCGACCGCGCCGGGCACGTCGCGAAGTTGGGTCAGCCGATGCAGACGGAGTTGGCGAACGCGGGTGAAATCGGCTTCCGTCAGCGACGGACGGGCGACCATGTCGGCGAGCAACTGGAGGCCGCGGTCCGCGCATTTCGCCAGCGTCGTGATCGAGAGCAGCGCGGCATCCGCCCCGATGTCGGTGTCGAACTGTGCGCCGATGCGCGCGAGCGCCTCGTGCATGCCGATTGCCGAGCGCTCGCCGCTGCCTTCGTCGAGCATGTCCGCGGCGATGGCCGCGAGTCCTTCCTTGCCCTCCGGATCGCTCGATGATCCGGAGCGAACGAGCAGCATGAACGACACAATCGGGACCGCCGCATGACGCACGCTCCACACCTTGAGGCCGTTCGACAGAACCGATTTGTCGATCGACGGAAAGGTGAAGGGACGCGCCGCGCCCGGATCGGGCAGCCGGGACCGGTCGACGCTGGTGGTCGTCACGACACTACAGCCGCCGAGGAATCCGCGATCGCAAGGTTGATTCGGCCGCGTGGCACGATGCTGAGCGTCATCCGCGGCGCGCGCCGCACGTAGCGATCGACCGCGGCTTGCATCGACGCCGGCGTCACCGTCTCGTAGCGCATCAGATCGCGCTCGAAGTACCCCGGATCCCCGACGAAAACGTTGTAGGCGTTGAGCTGGTCGGACTTGCCGCCGAAACCGCCGACCGTCTGCAGGCGATAGACGAACTGCGCTTCCGCCTGGACGCGGCCGCGCTCCATCTCGTCCTCGGTCGGACCGAGATCGACCAGCCGCGAAATTTCGTCGAGCACGACCGCCTCGATCTCCCCGAGCGTATGGCCGGGAGCGGCGGTCGCGGTGACCTGGAAGAAGCCGGCGATCTCGCGCGAGTTCTGTCCCGACGACACATCGGTCGCGATCCGCTCCTCGAAGACCAGGCGGCGATACAAGCGCGAGGTCTTGCCGTTGGCCAGCAAATCGGCCGCGAGATCGAGATCCGCGTCTTCGGCCGCGAACATCGCCGGCGAGAGCCACGACATGTAGAGCCGCGGCAGCTCGACCCGATCCTCGAGCAGCAGCCGGCTGTCGCCTCCGAGGGTCGCGGCGGCGGCGACCGGCTCCGCGCGGGGCCCCGGCGCAATGTCTCCGAAATAGGCGCGGGCGAGCGACAGCGCGGCCTCCGGATCGATATCGCCGGCGATGGCCAGCGAGGCGTTCGCCGGATGGTAGTAGCGCCGGAAGAACGCCTGAACCTCTTCGAGCTGCACCGCGTGCAGGTCGGCAATCTCGCCGATGGTCGTCCAGTGATACGGATGCTCCGGCGGAAACAAGCCGGCGAGGATGGCCATCGAGGCCAGCCCATACGGACGGTTCTCGTAATTCTGCCGCCGTTCGTTCAGCACGACGTCGCGCTGATTCGAGAATTTCGCCTCGGTCAGCGCCGGCAGCAGATAGCCCATGCGATCCGATTCCATCCAGAGCGCCAGCTCCAGCGCATTGGCGGGCACGACTTCCCAGTAGTTGGTGCGGTCCGCGTTCGTCGATCCGTTGAGCGATGCGCCGGCGGCCTGCAACGGATGAAAATAGCCGCGGTCGTGGTGCTCGGATCCCTCGAACATCAGATGCTCGAACAGGTGCGCGAAGCCGGTCTTTCCGGGCCGTTCGTTCTTCGATCCCACGTGATACCAGAGGTTCACGGCGACGATCGGGCACGTGCGATCTTCGTGGAGGAGGACGTCGAGTCCATTGTCGAGCGTGTGCTTCGAAAAAGGGAGGTTCAATTTCTGAAGCTGCCGCAGGTCAGCATCTGGCTGCCGTAGTACGGATTCCTGATCGCGCCGTCGCGCTGCAGCCACGGCCTCATCGCCATGGGACAGAACGCGACGCGGACACCGGCGGGCGGGACGAGGTGTTGGTTGGCCATATACGAGTCGATCGCTTCGCTGAGCGTGCCGAAATGCTGCCGGGCCTCGCCGACGTCCTTCGCCGAGGCCAGTTGCACGGCGGCCGCGTCAATCGCGCGGGCGGACCGACCGAGCACCCGCGCCGCAGCGCTGATGTCGACCGCGTTCGCCAGGACGCCCTCGATGCGATCGGACGCCAGCGCCGCGTCGGCGTTCAGGTACGGCTCGATGACGTCCCGGCTCAGCTCCCCGGCGGCTGAAACCGGCGCCTTCGCCGGCGGACGATTGCAGGCGGCCGCCGCCACCGCGATCACCACGACGAACGTTCCGAGTCTCGAGCTCGAAGTCTGACGAGGCAGACTTGAGACTGCACACTCGTGCCTTACGTCTGCGTTCTTCACATCCCTACCTCACCCTACCTCACGACGGTGAGCGGAATCGTCGTGGCTCGATTGTAACTCGCGAGAGAAATCTGCGCGGCCAGACGCTCGGCCGCGGCCATGAACGCCTTGGCCGCCGGCGAATCCGGCTCGCTGATGACGAGCGGCACCCCGGAGTCGCCACCTTCTCGAATCGGCTGGTAGATGGGGATCCGGCCGATGAACGGTACGCCCAGTTCCGCCGCCATCAGCTCGCCGCCGCCGTGGCCGAAGATGTCGGATTCGTGGGCGCACTCCGGGCAGACGAAATGGCTCATGTTCTCGAGGATGCCGAGCGGCGGAATGTTGAGCTTCTTGTACATCGCGACCGCGCGCCGGCTGTCGGCGAGCGACACCTGCTGCGGCGTCGTCACGACGATCGCGCCGGCGACCGGCACGGTCTGACTGAGGCTCAACGCAACGTCGCCCGTACCCGGAGGCATATCGACGACGAGGTAGTCGAGTTCGCTCCAGGCCACTTCGCGGAAGAACTGCTGCAGCGCGCCGTGCAGCATCGGCCCGCGCCAGATGATCGGGGCATCGTCGCCGGTCAGGAATCCCATCGAGATGACCTGGAGCCCGAACTTCTCGGCCGGCACGATCTTCTTGCCGTCGGTTGTGAGCTGGGTTTTCATGCCGAGCATGATCGGGACGTTCGGCCCGTAGATGTCGGCGTCGATCACGCCGACCCGGCCGCCGCATTTGACCAGCGCGAGCGCGAGGTTCACGGCGACGGTCGTCTTGCCGACCCCACCTTTCCCCGCCCCGACCGCGATCACGTTCTTCACGCCTGGGATCGACGAGCGCGTGGAATCACTGCCAACGGCCTCCCGGACCCGGGCGCTCATCTTGATGTCCACGCTGTCGACGCCGGGTACCTGCAGGACCGCAGCCCGCGCCTGGTCTCGCATCTGATCCTTGACGGGGCACGCCGGCGTCGTCAGCTCGATGGTGAACGAGACCTGCGCGCGCTCGACCTTGAGCTCTTTGATGAATCCAAGCGTCACGATGTCGCGGTGAAGGTCAGGATCGTTGACGATCTTCAATGCGTCGAGGACCGACGCTTCCGATATGGCCATGGAGCAAGAATATCGGCTTTGGCGCGTGAATAACAAGGATTGGGTATACACTTCGCCGCAACGCGTCTGCAAATGACCACGCCTTCGCCAAACCGGATCCTGATGATCGTCCTGGCCTATCTGTGGCCGCTGGCGATCGTGCCGCTGCTCGTCGAAAAGAACGACCTCGACGTCCAGTGGCACGCGAAACACGGGCTCGTGCTGGTGGTGGCCGAAATCGTGGTGCTCGCGGTGTTCGGTGTGGTCGCCAACATCATCAGCCTTGCCACCTTCGGGCTCGGCTGTGTGTTCTCGATGTTCGTCGTGTTCCTCTGGATCGCGATCCTGGCGATTCACGTCGCCGCGATCGTCCTCGGCGTCAACGGCAAGCGCCTGCTCATTCCGGGAATCAGCGAGTACGCGAGCCGTTTCTAGTGTCCTGCCTTCGACGATTTAGTACACGGCTTTCGGCGCGCGGCGCCCGCATGGCAAGGCGCGA
>JBDTVS010000017.1:0-20302 GCA_040007095.1 Acidobacteriota bacterium | reverse complement strand
CGTCGACACTACGATTTTCAGTCGTATGCTCTACCAACTGAGCTACCTCGCCACGAGGGGGGAA
Source organism: Acidobacteriota bacterium (assembly GCA_040007095.1). Taxonomy (GTDB): domain Bacteria; phylum Acidobacteriota; class Vicinamibacteria; order Vicinamibacterales; family CAVVIG01; genus JBDTVS01. The sequence goes on along the minus strand of JBDTVS010000017.1, from coordinate 20,238 downwards.
TCTCTGCTCAGGACCGACCGAAAATCATAACACGGTCCGGCGAAACGCGAGCGCCTTGGACAATCCGCTTCGCTGGGCCGCGGTCCCATGGGTCGCGTTTCCAGGAGCGGCGTCGTAACGGTCGCCTTCCCGAGGGGGCGTTCCTGTGAACTGCGAGTAGCCGCGGCCCACAGGAACGCGGTTCGACGTGACCGCGGGCGACACCAGACCAGCGGCGGCACGACAGCCGTTCTCGTCCGCGCTTCTGGTGAACACCTGTCTGACGGACGTCTGCCTGCACGCGGGCTTGTAGTGGGGCGTATTTCCAAACTGCAACCACGTAGTCGCCAAAACACGGAATCACCAAACCAGGCGAATACGTTTCGTGACTTCGCGGTTTCGTGGTTGCATTTTGTTTCTAGAAATCAGGAGGAAGCACGGTCCGGTTTCAGGCGATTTCAAGCGCTGACGGCTTCCGGCGCCTCCCGCATCAGGCCGAGCTCCCGTCGGACGCGCTCGTCAATCGCTCGATAGATTTCCGGATTGTCCTTGAGGAACTGCTTCACGTTCTCCCGGCCCTGACCGAGCCGCTCGCCGCCGTAGGCGAACCAGGCGCCGCTCTTCTCGACGATCCGCTTCTCGACCGCGAGATCCAGCAGATCGCCGGTCTTGGAAATCCCCTCGCCGTACATGACGTCGAACTCCGCCTCGCGGAAGGGCGGCGCCACCTTGTTCTTCACCACCTTCACCCGCGTGCGCCCACCGACGACGGCATCGCCGTCCTTGATGCTCGCAATGCGACGGATGTCCATCCGCACAGAGGCGTAGAACTTGAGCGCGCGGCCACCGGTCGTGGTTTCCGGATTGCCGAACATGACGCCGATCTTCTCGCGGAGCTGGTTAATGAAAATCAGGCTGGTCTTCGACTTCGAGACCACGCCGGTCAGCTTGCGGAGAGCCTGGGACATCAGCCGAGCCTGCAGGCCCATCTGCGCATCGCCCATCTCTCCTTCGATTTCCGCCTTCGGCACGAGCGCGGCCACCGAATCCACGACGACGACGTCGACGCCGCCGGAGCGAATCAAGACTTCGACGATTTCCAGCGCCTGCTCGCCATTGTCCGGCTGAGAGACCAGCAGGTTGTCGAGCTCGACTCCAAGTTTCTGCGCGTACGCCGCGTCGAGCGCGTGCTCGGCATCGACGAACGCGGCCATCCCGCCAAGTTTCTGAGCCTCGGCGATAATCTGCAGCGCCAGAGTCGTCTTGCCTGAGGACTCCGGCCCGAAGATTTCCACCACCCGGCCGCGCGGCACGCCGCCAACGCCAAGCGCGTAGTCGATGCTGATGGACCCGGTCGAAATGAAATCGATCGGCTGAATGGCCCCTTTCTGGCCAAGCCGCATGATCGAGCCCTTGCCGAACTGCTTTTCAATCTGGCCGACGGCCAGCTCCACCGCCTTCATCCGTTCGCGGTCGTGGCGGTCGTCCTTGTCGGTAAATTTCTCCACAGATCGGTCAACGGCAGGCATAACTCGCTCCCTTCGCGCAGATGTTCACTCTGACTTCGTGATTCGATTTCGTGATTCGATTTCTTGATTCCAGCTTCTTCATTCCGTCGTTCAGTTCGATCGCTTGGGGGTGATTTCAAGGCTCGCGTATTCTAGATTCGTGCCGGGCGAAAGTCAAGCGCCAAAATGTGAATTGACGTCTGTAACAACTTATCAATCAAACAGTTACAAATACATAGACTTTCGCCTCTACAGGCGGATGTGGCAGTTTTTCCCACCAGTCTTTGCCGAAGTGATGGTAGAAATGAAGCACATGCCCAGCCCTTTAGGTCACGCCCTTGGCGGCATCGCCGCGTGCTGGGCCGTCGATCTTCTCCCGGGCGCCCCCACATCGCGCACAGCCGGCCAAGGCGAATCGTTCTACCGGCGCGCCGGCGGCGCGCTGACCTTGACCTGCGCCGGCCTTGCCGTTGCGCCGGACGCTGACCTGTTCCTTTCAGCGCACCGGACGGCGACTCATAGCGTCACGGCCGTCGCTATCGTGACTATTGTCGCGGCGGTCGTGACAGGGTGGGTCACGCGGCGGTCCGGCCTGACCCCGACTCGCGTGGCGTTGATGTGCGGCGCCGCGTATGCCTCGCATTTATTGTTTGACTGGCTCGGCATCGACAGGACCGCTCCGGCCGGCCTGCAGATGCTCTGGCCGTTCAGTCGAACCTGGTTTATTTCAGGCGTCGACCTGTTCTCGCAGACCGAACGCCGACAGTTTCTTTCGGTCGCCAGCGTGCAGACAAATGTTCTCGCGATGGCGTGGGAGACCGCGCTGTTAATACCGCTACTGGCTGCGCTGTGGCTGATACGAGTAAAAGCCCTGGCCGGACTTTCGACCCAGCCGACCCGCGGCGACCATCCGGCGCAGCAGGGGACACGGCCGGTACTTTGAGTCGCCGAAGCCCTCGTGCAGCACCTGCATGATGGCCAGGCACACATCGAGTCCGATGAAGTCGGCGAGCGTCAGCGGGCCCATCGGGTGATTCATCCCGAGCGTCAGCACCGTGTCGATCGCTTCCGGCGTGCCGACCCCCTCCATCACCGCGTAGATCGCCTCGTTGATCATCGGCATCAGAATCCGATTCGAGATGAAGCCGGGAAAATCCGCGGCGTCGACGGCCGTCTTGCCCAGTCGATCGCACAATTGGTGGGCGATCATCAGCGAGGCCGGCGAGGTCCATTCACCGCGCACCAATTCCACGAGCGGCATCAGCGGCACGGGATTCATGAAATGCATACCGAGCACCCGGTCGGCGCGCGCCGTGGCCGACGCCAGCGTCGTGATCGAAATCGACGAGGTGTTCGACGCGACGATCGCCTCCGTTTTCGCGATGCGATCGAGGGTCCGGAACAGCGCGCGCTTCGCCTCGACCTCCTCGATGATGGCCTCGACCAGATAGTCGGCCTCCGCCAGGTCCTCGATCGACGTGGACATCGACACGCGGGCCAGGGTCTGGTCGCGCTCGACCGCACTCAGCGTCCCCTTCTCGACAAACTTACCGAGGCTCCTCGACATCGCCACGCGGGCTCGTTCGAGCATCGACGCCTCGACATCGACGAGACGTACGGCAAGTCCCGCCTGCGCGAAGACCTGCGCAATGCCATGGCCCATTGTCCCCGCGCCGACGACGCCGACGGTTCGTATCTCCATAACAGCCGGCTCAACGACAACGGCGAAAAGAGGCCCGTCCGAAACGATGGCCTGTCCAGCGAAGCGACCAGTGGCCTGTCCCCGCTGAAGCAGTGCCATTTGACCCCGGTGTTGACCGCGATTTTCCGGCCGCGACAACGGAGCGGCCGGTAGTCATTCCGAGGAGACCGTCCACTAGACTCTTTCAATCGCCAGGGCGACGCCGTTGCCGCCGCCCAGGCACAGGGTCGCGATTCCGCGCTTCAGCCCGCGGCGCGCCAGCGCGTACAACAGGGTTGTCAGTACCCGAGCGCCGCTGGATCCGATGGCATGTCCGAGCGCCACAGCGCCGCCGTTGACGTTCACCCGATCGGGATCGATTCCGAGCGCTCGTATGACGGCGACGGCCTGCGCGGAAAATGCTTCGTTCAGTTCGAAGAGGTCGACATCGGCGAGATCCCAGCCGGTCTTTGCCGCCAACTTGCGCACGGCCTCGACGGGGGTCATCAACACCAGACGTGGCGCGAGCCCACTGGTGGCTTGACCGACGATGCGCGCCATGGGCGCAAGGCCGAGAGCCTTCGCGCGCTCGGCCGCGATCACGACGAGCGCCGACGCGCCGTCGCTCACGCCGGGCGCATTGCCGGCTGTGACCGTACCGCCCGTCTTGAATGCGGGCTTCAGCGCCATGAGCGATTCGACGCTCGTGTCGCGCCGAATGGATTCGTCGCGGCTCACAATCTTCGGGGGCCCTTTTTTCTGCGCAACCATCACCGGCAGGATTTCATCGTCGAACGCGCCAGCGTCTTCAGCGGCCGCAGCCTTCTGGTGGCTCCGGGCGGCATAGACGTCCTGCGCCTCTCGATCGACCGAGTACGTCTCGGCCACCACCTCGCCGGCGTTGCCCATGTGGCACTGCTCGAAGGCGCACCACAGACCGTCGCGGATCATCGCGTCGACGACCTCTCCAGGTCCCATCCGCCAGCCTTCCCGCACGTGCGGCAGCAGGTACGGCGCGCGGCTCATCGATTCCATGCCTCCGGCGACGACGACCTCGACGTCGCCCACGGCGATACCCTGGGAGGCGAGCATCACCGCCTTCAGTCCGGAGCCACACACTTTGTTGATGGTCACCGCCGCAACGTGGTCGCCCAGGCCGCCTCGAAGCGCGGCCTGTCTCGCGGGGTTCTGTCCCAGACCGGCGCCGATCACATTGCCCATGATGCACTCGTCGACCAGCCCAGGGTCGATCCCCGCGCGACGAACCGCTTCGGCGACGACCAGCGCGCCGAGTTCGGTCGCAGGAAAGTCCTTCAAGGCCCCGCGAAATTTTCCCGTGGGAGTCCGGACCGCGCCGACGATCACCGCTTCATGCATGTTTCGCGAGCACCCACTGGCGGCGTGACCGACCCGAGGCACCTACCGGTCAAGAGACGCCACCTTGGCTGGTTCACCGCGGATGTTTGCGAATCTGAATCTCGGCAACCGCGTCGCGCCCGAGCAGTGTCTGCAAGCGGGCAAGGATGACAGGCTTCGAGCGGGTGATCTCGCGGTCCCAATTCTGGTCGGGCACTTCAACGATCAGCACGCGCTGCTCGAGCCGGACCGACGTCACGCGGTGGACCGCTGCGCCGACCGCGACCGTCCACGCGAAGTCCACCATGCCGTGAGAGATCGGAACGCCGTGCAGCAACGTGGCGAGCGCACCCGGGAGCCCATGCGTGAGCGGTCGCATCATTTCGGCAATCCTACCATTCCGCCACGGCCCTCGCCCGGCGCGCCGACGTTGCCTCTCAGGAGTCGGCCTCGCGGTTCAGTCCGGCTCGAACCACGTTCTGAAGCGGAATTGCGCATACGACTATGATCACGGCCGTGAGACTGGTGCTTGCATCGGCGTCCCCCCGGCGCGCGGAGCTTCTGAGTGCAGCCGGCTTCAGCTTCGACACGCTGGCCGTCGAGATCGACGAGTCGGTCCGCCCTGGAGAGCACCCGGCGACCTACGTCCGAAGACTGGCGCTGGAGAAATCGGCGCGGGCGCAGGCGATTCTCCTGGAGCCTGCCGGGCCGGCGGGGCAGCAGGGAGCGTCGGTACCGATAGGGCGCTCGCAGGGCAGGCCAGGTTTACCTGAAGAGCTGGTCGTGCTTGGCGCCGACACGACCGTGGTGGTCGGCGACGACATTCTGCTGAAACCCCGCGACCCGTTGGACGCCGCGCGGATGCTGCGGCGCTTGTCGGGTCGCCGGCACGTGGTGCTGACCGGTGTGAGTCTGCGGCGAAACCATCGCGAGCTTGGCGGCGTCGAAACGACAGCGGTGGATTTCGTCTCATTGAACGAGGGGGACGTCGAGTGGTATCGCGAGAGCGGTGAAGGGCTGGACAAGGCCGGCGGGTATGCCATCCAGGGCCTGGCGTCGCGATTTATCTCACGAATCGAGGGTTCCTACGCAAACGTGGTCGGCTTGCCGGTCTGCGCGGTCACGGGCTGGCTGGAGCGCCTTGCATCAGCAGAGTAGTCGGGCTATTCTGAACACTGTTCCATCTTTCCCAGAAGTCCTTATGACACATCGATATATCAAGGTTGGGCTCACGAGTGCCGTTCTCGTGCTGGCGTTCACCGGCCTCTTGTGGTCGACGCTGCGAGACGGGACTGAATACTTCAAGTATGTCGACGAGGTCCTGCCCCAGCGGCAGGCCTGGGAAGGAAAGCCGCTGCAGCTGAAGGGCTACGTCGTGCCCGGCTCCCGGCTCCGCAAGCCCGACACGCTCGAGTGGAAATTCAAGGTGCAGAACAACCCGGCGCGCGCGAGCGAGTCCGGCGGCGTCGTGGATGTGTCGTATACGGGCATCGTGCCCGACACGTTCAAGGACGAGGCCGAGGTCGTGTTGAAGGGACAACTCGGGCCCGACGGGTTTCATGTCGTCAAGGACGGCGTCGTGGCCAAGTGTCCGTCGAAGTACGAAGCGGCGGCTTCGGCTTCCAAAAGTTAACCACGCCCGACGGAGATCGCCATGGCTTCACTGGGCACATTCCTGCTGCTCTCCGCGTTTGTCGTCTGCAGCTACGCCGGCGTGATCTCCGTGGTCGGCGCGCGACGGGGTGCGCGGCGGCTGATCGAGAGCGGCATCGGCGCGTTCTATCTGGTGGCGGCGCTGATGACCGTGGCGTCCGGCGTCATCGTCAACGCGTTCCTCGTCGGCGACTATTCCATCAAGTACGTCCACGACTACTCCGACAGCGTGCAGCCGCTGTTCTACCGGATCACGTCGTATTGGGGCGGTCTCGACGGCTCGATCATGTTCTGGGTGTTCCTGCTGTCGGTGTTCGGTTCAATCGCGGTGTTCGTGAACCGCGAGCGCCATCGCGAGCTGATCCCGTATGTCGTCGCGGTCATCTCCACGGTGCAGATGTTTTTCCTGTACTTGATGGTGGTGCACAGGAATCCGTTCACGACGTTTCTGACCGAGGTGCCGGCTGACGGCCGCGGGCTGAATCCTCTGCTTCAGAACTACTGGATGGTGATTCACCCGCCCTCGCTGTATACCGGCTTCGTTGGCATGACGATCCCGTACGCGTTCGGGATGGCGGCGCTCATTACCGGGCACCTCGACGATTCGTGGCTGCGCGCCGTGAGGCGCTGGACGATGTTCAGCTGGATCTTCCTGTCGTTCGGCCTGACGCTCGGCATGATCTGGGCGTACGAGGTGCTCGGCTGGGGCGGCTTCTGGGGCTGGGATCCGGTCGAGAACGCCGGGTTGCTGCCGTGGTTCACGGCGACGGCGTTCCTGCACTCGGTCATCGTTCAGGAGCGCCGCAGCATGCTGCGCATCTGGAACGTGACGCTGGTCATTCTCACGTTCTTCCTCACCATCTTCGGGACGTTCATGACGCGATCGGGCGTCGTGCAGTCGGTGCACGCGTTTGGATCGGATCCGATTCTGGCGAAGCTGTTCACCGGGTTCATGGTCGTCATCCTGACGTTCAGCTTCGGCCTGGTGATTTACCGGCTGCCGCTGCTGCGCGCCCGTAACGAGCTCGACTCGTGGGTCTCGCGAGAGGCCGCGTTCCTGGTGAACAACTGGGTCCTGTTGTTCTCGGCGATCTTCGTCCTGTTCGCCACGATGTTCCCGACACTGAGCGAGGCGGTGACGGGCAACCGCCTCACCGTTGGTCCGCCGTTCTTCAACAAGTGGATGTTGCCAATCGGCCTGTTCATGTTGTTCTTGACCGGCTTCGGCCCACTGCTCGCCTGGCGGAAAGCCACGCTGAGCAATCTTCGCGATCAGTTCCTGTGGCCGACGCTCGCGGCATTGGTCACCGGTGGCGCGGTCGTGGCGTTCGGGGTCCGCATCTGGTCGTCGGGGATCTGCTTTGCGCTTTCGGCCTTCGTGACCGGGACGATCCTGCAGGAATTCTGGCGGGGCGCCAACGTGCGGCGCGGCGTGACCGGCACCGATATCTTCACCGCGCTCGTCGGGCTCGTCGGCCGCAACAAGCGGCGCTACGGCGGCTACATCGTGCACCTGGGCATCATGCTCATGTTTCTCGGCTTCGCGGGCACCGGTTTCAAGAAAGAGACGCAGCTGCAGTTGAAGCTCGGTCAGCAGACGACGCTCGGCGATTACACGCTGCGCAACGACGCCGTGAAGGTCAGCGACGACGGCCAGAAGCAGATGGTGACGGCCTACATCAGCGTGTTCAAGGGCGGCAAGCAAATCGACACGATGTACCCGGGAAAATACTTCTTCCGGAAACACGAGTCGGAGCCGACCACCGCCGTCGCCATTCGTCGCTCGTTTGCCGAAGATCTCTACATCGTCCTGGCCTTCCAGCCAAGTGATCTGGCCGCTCAGTCGGCCAGCCTGCAGATCAACGTGAATCCGCTGGTGGATTGGATCTGGTTCGGGTTCGCGGTGATGGCGATTGGGACCGGCATCGCACTGCTGCCCGAGCGGACGTACGCGTTCGCGCTCGCCAAGCTGCCCGAGGCGGCGGCCGGCACGGCCTCTGCAACGGCGACCGGTGCGGCGCTGCTGCTGATGCTGTGGCTGTCTTCGGCGTCGCTCCTGGCGCAGCACGAGGCTGGCACCGGCCTGATGCAGCCAGCCAAGAACGCGCTCGAAGGGCAGATGCGCGACGAGATCGGCTGCACGTGCGGCGGGTGCGAGCACGAGGCATTGTCGAAGTGCGTGTGCGGGCAGGCCGATCAGATGCGCGGAGAGCTCCGGGCGCAGGTGGACCTGGGGAAGACCCACGAAGAAATCATCTCCCACTTCATCGCACAGTTCGGCGGGCAGCAGTTCCTGCGGTCGCCTATCGACAAGGGTTTCAATCGCCTCGCCTGGCTCGTGCCGTACGGGGTCGGCGCCGTCGGCCTCGTCGTCGTCGGGATGACTGCCAGACGGTGGTCGCGGCATCCCGACAAAGATTCGGCCTCCGACGAGCCCAAGGATCCGGAGATCGAGGAACGCCTCGACGATGAGCTCCGAAATCTCGACTGACACGGTCCGGCTGAAGGCGAACCCCGCCGCCGCGCCGCCCAAGCCGGAAGCGTCCACGCTCGAGCCGTGGCAGTTCTTCGTGCTTGCCGCGCTCGGATGCGCGACCGCCGCGCTGTTCGCCACGCGCGGGCAGGGCGTCACCGCCATCGTTCTGCTGACACTGTTGATGGGCGCCACGGCGCTGGTCGGCATCGCCGCCCTGCGCACGCTGCGCCCGCTCGTCACGGCCGAAGAGGACCGCACGGCGATGTACGGTCACCGGACGCGTGTCGCGCTGGAGCGGGAGAAGATGCTGGCGCTTCGCTCGATCAAGGAGCTCGAGTTCGATCGTGCGATGGGCAAGGTATCCGACAGCGACTGGCAGGAGATGTCGGGCCGCCTTCGGACGCGGGCGACGCGCTTGATGCGGCAGCTCGATGCTGGAGCCGGATATCGCCAACAGATCGAACGGGACCTCGCCAAGCGCCTTGGCGCCAGCGCCGCCCCTGCGCCCGGAACGGTCCGGCGGGCCGAAGATCCGGCGCCGTCGGATAGGGAAGACAGGGCAGCGCAGGGGGAGGACGGGGCAGCGACCCCGCGGGCGACACGAACGTGCGGATCGTGCGACACCGACAACGACACCGATGCGAAGTTCTGTAAAGCGTGCGGGCAGAAACTGTGACAACCAGACACTCCATCGCTCCGTTGCTTTCCGTCGGCGGGTTTCACGCCGACGGTCGTGTGTCCCGCACTCTCCTGATTCTCAGTGCCTTCTTGATCTCCTTGGGCCTTTCTGCCGTGGCCGCGGCACAGTTCCAGATGCCGGATCCCAAGCAGATGGCCGGCATTCCGCGCCCGGTCACCGACCTGCCGAACGGCACCGTCTCGGTCCGTTTGATTCGTGGACAGCTCTCGAACAACATCAAGGATTTTCCCGTCGAGCTCCATGTGGGCTCGGACGTGCGGACGGTCAAGACCGACGACGCGGGTCGCGCCGAGTTCGGGAATCTGCCGAGCGGCGCCACCATCAAGGCCGTGGCGGTCGTGGACGGCGAGCGTCTCGAATCAGAATCGTTTCCGGCCCCCGCGCAAGGCGGCATTCGACTGATGCTGGTGGCCACCGACACCTCCAAGGGCGCCGCCGCCAGCCCCGCCGCGCCGGCTGTCGCGGGATCGGTGTCGATCGGCGGCCAGACACGGATCATCATCGAGCCGGGCGACGAGACGGTGTCCGTCTACTACCTGCTCGACGTGGTGAACAACGCGCAGAGCGCTGTGAATCCTCCGGCTGAGTTCGCGTTCGATCTGCCGTCTGGCGCGTCCGGGGCGACCATTCTGGAAGGCTCGTCCGCCAAGGCGACAGTGACGGGCACAAATGTACGCGTCCCCGGACCGTTTCCCCCGGGACGGACCCTGATCCAGGCCGCATTTGTCCTGCCGTCCGGCAGTGCGTCGCTGGCGCTCTCTCAGCGATTTCCTGCCAATGTCGAACAGTTGGCGGTGATCGTCAAGAAACTCGGCGACACGAAGCTCTCGTCGCCGCAGATTTCCCGGCAGCAGGACATGACGGCCTCAGGCGAAGCCTTCATTGCCGGCACCGGCGGGTCAGTCTCCGCGGGACAGCCGATCACCTTGACGATTGACAACCTGCCCCATCGCAACGCCGCCCCGCGATGGACCGCGTTGGGTCTGGCGGGCGCGATCATCCTCGCGGGCGTCTGGCTGGCCCGGCGATCCAACGATGCGGAGGCGCGCGCGGCCGACCGCAAACGTCTCATGGCGCGCCGCGAGAAGCTGTTCGCCGACCTGGTGCGCCTGGAGAATGACCGGCGGGTCGGTAAAGTCGCCGATGCTCGTTACGAGTCTCGTCGCGAATCGCTTTTGGCCACGCTCGAACACATCTACGGTGCGCTCGACAGCGACGATTCGGGGCCGGAGCCCACCGACCGCCCCGGCCTCGCCGCGTGACAGCCGATTTCGACCACGTGTCGCTGGTCGACGTCTCCCGACATTTCGGCCGCCGCCGGGCCGTCACGAAGATCAGCCTGTCAGCGCGACGCGGTGAAATCGTCGGTCTGCTTGGCCCGAACGGCGCCGGCAAGTCCACGCTGATGGGCATGGCGGCCAGCCTGGTGCGGCCGACCAGCGGCGAAGTGCGATACGGCGGAGGGACCGCGCGCAGCCTGGGTCCGGCGCTCCGTCATCAGATCGGCCTGCTTGCGCACGAACTGCATCTGTATCCGGAACTGACCGCCCGACAGAACCTGTCGTTCTTCGCACGGTTGTACGGCGTGGACGCCAGCGGCCCGGTGGAGACCGCGCTGGCGGCCGCCGGCTTGTCCGATCGCGGCGAGGACGATGTCTCCGGCTTCTCGCGCGGGATGCGACAGCGGCTTGCGCTCGAGCGGGCGTTGATTCACCAGCCGCGGCTGGTTCTGCTCGACGAGCCTTTTACCGGGCTCGACGATCGCGCGGTCTCCGTCGTCACGCAGCGGCTGCGGGGCATCGCGGCCGCCGGCGCGATTGTGCTGCTGGCGACCCACGATCTCGATCTGGCCGACGGACTGGTCACTCGCGTCGTTCTGGTTCGAAATGGACGGCTCATCGCCGATGAACCCGCCCGGGCGGGCCTGCGCGCCCGGTATCGCGCGCTCGTGGGCGGGGCTTAGCAACCCGTGGTGAAACACCCGCTGCATTCGCCGGACGATGCATCCCGGTTGGCTGCGTTGCTCGTCGCTCATTTGTGCCCAATAAACTCGCTCCTCGCGCCTTGCCGTCCGGGCGCCTCGCCCGGCTCGGTGCAACGCGGGCATTCACCACGGGCTGCTAGGGCCGTGACCGCGTCATGTTCCTGAAAGTGGCATGGCTCGTCCTGCGAAAAGACATCGCGATCGAAGTCAAGACGCGCGAGATTTTCTACACCACGCTGTTCTTCGCCGTGGCGTGTGTGCTGGTGTTTTCGTTCGCGTTCGTGAAGGAAGGAGTGCCGGTCGAGGGCGCCGGCGTAGGGATCCTGTGGATCGCCGTCATTTTTTCGGGCAATCTGGCGCTCGGACGGACGTTCGAACGGGAACGCTACGGTGAAACGATTCGCGCGCTGCTGTTGGTGCCGGCTCCACGAGCGGCGATCTACCTGGGTAAGCTGCTGGGAATTGTCGCGCTCATGTCGTTGACCGAACTGCTGCTGGTGCCGATGGTGGCCTTTCTATTCCAGGCGCCGTTGTTCTCGTGGCCGATGCATTTGCTGGCCCTGCTCGTGCTCGGTACGCTCGGGTTTGCGTCCGTCGGCACGCTCTTTGCGGCGATGTTGATGCGGTCGCGCACGCGCGACGTGTTGCTGCCGATCCTGTTGTATCCGGTCACGGTTCCAGTCATCATTGCGGGCGTACTGGGTACGTCCGCGCTGACGCAGACGCCGGCGGACGAACCGATGGCGACGTTGTGGATTTCGATGCTGGCCTTTTTCGACGTCGTCTTCCTGACGCTGGCGCTCTGGATGTTCGAACCGCTGATGACCGAATAGAACCACAGAACCACCGGTGGATAGGAAAATGGGAACCACCAAGAGCACAAAGACCACAAAGGAAATATGGTGCGAAAACTATTCACGCCGCTCGTGGTTCTGACCGCAGCCATGTTCGCCTACGCGCCGATCGCGATCGCGAATGCGCCGTATGAATCGACGATGCTGCTGGTGCAGAAGATTTTCTACTTCCACCTGGCCACCTGGATGGCTCTGGCGGTTGCAGTCAGCGTCTGCGCTGTGGGTAGCGCGATGTATCTCTTCAAGGGACACGAGGGCGCGGACCGGGTCGCCTTCGCCGCGGCGGAACTGGCGGTGGTCTACTGCACCTTCGGCCTGATCAGCGGATCGCTGTGGGGGCGCAAGGCCTGGGGCGTCTGGTGGCAATGGGACGCCAAGCTGACGATGGCGTTCATGCTCGAGATGATCTTTCTCGGGTATCTGATCGTCCGGAAATACGGCGGGCCGGGATCGGAGAAGCTGTCGGCGGCGATGGGCATCTTTGGTGCGGCGACGGCGCCGTTCATCTACAAGTCGGCTGACTGGTGGCGGACAATTCATCCGCAGACGAGCGTGATGAAGACACTCGGCAAGAATGCACCGCCGATGTGGAACGTCGTGTGGTTCTGCGGGACGGCGTTCGTTCTACTGTTTCTCGTACTGCTGGCGCTTCGTGTCGGCCTGGAAGAGCGCCGTGCGGAGTTGGACCGGCTCTATCTGGAGGCCGAGGCGTGAAGCTACTTCGATGTGCGGCGATTGCGATGATGGCGCTGATGCTGTCGGCCCCGGCGGGATGGGCGTCCCAGCCTCAACCGCCTCCCGCCACCGACGGTTTCGTGGCCGCCAACGACCTGCCGCCCACTGAGCAACTGCCCGCGGGTCCCTTCGTGGTTGGTGCGTATTCGTGTTTTCTCGTGCTGATGGTCGGTTACGCGTGGTCGATTGCGCGGCGTCTGAACACGGTCGAGAAGGAAATGCGAACACTCGAGCAGCGTCAGTCGCGCGGGAGCTCGACGCGGTGACAGCGGGGCACTTCATCTTCATCCCATCGATCCTGATGGTGGGCGTCGTGATCGGATGGATTCTCGGATCGCGCGCCGCACGGGACGCGTATGCCGCGGAGCTTCGCAGACGAGAGGAGCGCGTGGTGCGGAAGGCTCACGCTCAAGAAGTATCGAAGTCTGAAGTGTGAAGTCTGAAGAAGATTCGAAGTCTGGTTGCCGCACTTCCGTGTCAGGCGCGATGACGGCCGAGCGCCAACACGTGCATCTGGAAGGCGGCGTCTGCCTTATCTGCCCACCGTGAGTCGTTGCGCAAGCACTTCAGGAAGCCCGGCCTTCACAATCTTGTTGCGGGCGTCGTTGACGGCGTATTTCACCCGAAACAACTCCACTCTCCGCGTCGAATCGTCCACGATGGCGTACGCCGCTCGAGGATCGCCGTCGCGCGGTTGGCCTACCGACCCGGGATTCACGAGATATTTCGACCCCGCCACCAGTGTCACCGCGCTCTCCTCGGCGTCGGTCGGACCCACCGAGTCGAGACCGTCGTTGGCGAGCTCGAACACGGCAGGGTAGTGGGTATGGCCGAAGAGGCAGAGGGGCCGCACCGATGTTTTGAGGGCCCTGGCCGCGTCGAGTTCGTCGAAAATATAGGCATCCTCGTCGAACGGCGAGCCATGGCAGATCTCGACGAGATCGTCGACCCGGATCGGTCCTCGCGGAAGCTCGGCCAGCCAGGTCCGATGGTCGTCCGTGAGCGTATCGAGCGTCCAGCGGGCGGCGCTACGCGCCACGGTGTTGAATCCGTCGGCCGCTTCGAGACCGCACGCGACCTTGTCGTGATTACCTCGCACGATGGCCTGGGGATTCAGCCGCTGGATGGAGTCGACGACCGCATTCGGATCGGCGCCGTACCCAACCAGATCGCCGAGGACGAGCGTGCGATCGTATCGTCGCGCCTGGGCGTCGGCGAGGCACGCCTCCAGCGCTTCGAGGTTGGCGTGAATATCGGTCAGAACGAGGTAACGCATATCAATGCCCGCTGCTCGGTTCAACAAGCCAAAGGCAGAATGCTATGCGGAGAGCGCCCGGTTTGCACTCGTCTTTTTGCACACATTCCTCAAGATTCCAGCCGGTCCATGACCTGCTCGACCAGCGCGTCGACGCTCGCACGGCCCGCGTCGAGGCGCACGTGGGCGAATTGGTACGCCGTACGACGCTGATGATACAGGCGCTCGAACGTCACTCGGTCCGACGCGAGAGGCCGGCGGCCGTCCGACGGCAGCCGCGCAATCACGCGGTCGAGCGGGGCGTCGAGCCAGACTGACAGCCCGTCGCCGTTGATGGCGGCGCGATTCGAGGCATCGACGAATGTGCCGCCGCCGGTGGCGACGACCAGGTGCCGGGGCGGCAGCTGCTCGAGCAGGACGGCCCGTTCGGCGGCGCGAAAGTAGGGCTCGCCGTGGCGCGTGAAGATATCGGCCACCGCCATGCGCTCCCGCTGCTCGACCAACTCGTCGATGTCCACCGCGCGCCAGCCGAGCCTCTTGGCCAGGGCACGCGCCAGCGTGGTTTTTCCGGCTGCCATGAAGCCGACCACGTAGATCTTGTCTGCTTTCACGCGACCAGTCGGCCCAGCGTCTCGAAGAAGCCGGGATATGAAATGGCGACCGACTCGGCGCCGTTGATTGTGGACGGACCTCGCGCGGCCAGGGCGGCGATCGCCATCGCCATCGCGATGCGGTGATCGTCGTGCGCGTCGGCGACGCCGCCGCTCGGCGCGCCCGTGCCGTGAACCGTAAAGCCATCCGGCCACTCGTCGGCGGAGACGCCAAGGTTCCGCAGGCCCGCTACCAGCGCCGCAATGCGATCGCTCTCTTTGACCCGCAACTCCGCGGCGCCGCGCACGGTCACCTCGCCGCTGTGAGACGCCAGCGCCGCAATCGCCGGCAGCTCGTCGATCAGCCCCGGCACCTCTTCGGCCGCGATCGTGATCGTGCCCGCCCGATCGCCCTCGACCACAATCGTTCCGTGCGGCTCGCCGGCGTCGGTGCCGACGACCTCGACGAAGACCTTGGCGCCAAACCGTCGCAGCACGCCGATGAGTGCGGTCCTCGTGGGATTGAGGCCGACGCCTTCGATCTCGATCCTCGATCCGGGCAGGGCCGCGGCGGCCACCATCCAGAACGCCGCGGACGAAATGTCGCCGGGAATCGCAAAGTCCCCCGCGATCAGCCGCTGGCCTCCGTCGACGGAGATCGTCAATCCACGACGGTTCACGACGGCGCCGAACGCCGTGAGCGCGCGCTCGGTGTGGTCCCTGGTCTCGGCCGGCTCGGACACGGAGGTTTCGCCGCTCGCATGGAGCCCCGCGAGCAGCACCGCCGACTTGACCTGGGCGCTGGGCACCTCCGGTTGGTAGGCAATGGCGTGCAGCGGCGTGCCGTGGATCGTCAACGGCGCGCGGCCATCGGTCGCGTCAATGCGGGCGCCCATTCGGCCGAGCGGCTCCATCACCCGTCCCATGGGCCGTCGTGACAGCGACGCATCGCCGACGATCGTACTGGTGAACGCCTGACCCGAGAGCACGCCTGTCAGCATCCTCATCGTGGTGCCCGAGTTGCCGGCGTCGAGCGGTTCGTCGGGCACGCGAAAGCCGCCGAGGCCCCGTCCGAGGAGGCTCAACGTGCCCTCCGGGTCGACGGCGATCTCGACGCCCAATCGACGAAGGCACGACAAGGTGGAGTGACAGTCTGCGCCCGTCGAGAATCCCGTCAGGCGCGAGCGACCGTGGGCCAGCGCCGCGACCAGGGCGTAGCGATGAGAGATAGACTTGTCGCCTGGGACGCGCAAGCGGCCCCGGATCAGACGGGCTGGGGCAATGGTGGCGGCGAGCATCGGAGGAGTAGGATATCAACGACGCGTCGCTTGACAGCGTTCAAAAGATGGTGTTCACTCGCGCCGCGGTCTCGTGTCAATGTTTTCAGGGAACGTTACGGCCAACGGTCGACAGGCGATTCGCCTCGAGTTCACCAGCGTGGTGGAGATGGTGGACCTCGTGCAGGTCGTGGCGGACCACGTCTGCCACGCGTGCGGGCTCGATGACGACGCGAGCCACTGGGTCGGCGTGGCGATTCGCGAGTCGGTCATCAACGCGATCCGGCACGGCAACCGCAACGACGCGACCAAGCACGTGTTCGTCGACTTCGACAGCGCGCTGCGGGACGGGGCGCCGGGCCTGTTGATCTGCGTGCGAGATCAGGGCGAGGGATTCGACCCCGAGTCGCTGGCGGATCCGCTCGATCCGGAGAACCTGCTCAAATCGGGCGGCCGCGGCGTGTTTCTCATTCGCAATTTCATGGACGAAGTGCAACTACAGCGAGTGCCCGAAGGCGGCATGGAAATCCGGATGCTCAAGCGCCTGAATCCTCCCGCGCCAGCGGAGCAGACGTCGTGAAGGCCGGGGCCATTCAAGCCTGCTCGTTGGCGGCTGCGACCGTCCCGGCTGCTGTTCTCGCGGCCGGCAGATTCAGGACCCGGAAGGAAGCAAAGGTGCCATCCCGAGTGCCGATGCATCCCGCCTCGCCGCGTTGCTCGTCGATCAAATGCGCCCGGCATTCTCCCTCTCCGCGCCTTGCGATCCGGGCGACTCGACGCTCAGGCTTGGCACCTTTGTTTCCTTCCTGGTCCTGAGTGGCTGTCGACCCGCTGTTCCTGGTCACCGCGATCGAGGTGGTGCTGCGCGCAGGCGACCTTCAGATGGAGCGCTTCGGCCGCGACATGCGGGTCGAGAAGAAAGGCACCATCGATCTCGTCACCGAAGTCGATCTGGCCGTCGAGCGGATGTTCCGCGATCTCATCGGCGAGCGGTTCCCCGATCACCAGATTCTCGCCGAGGAAATGGGCAGCGGCGCGGCGATCCTGCCCGGTCCGTGCTGGGTGTTCGATCCAATCGACGGCACCACGAACTACGCGCACGGCCTGCCGATCTTCTGCGCATCCCTGGCGCTCGAGATCGACGGCGAGGCGGCAATCGGCGCGATTTACGATCCCAACCGCAAAGAGCTCTTTACGGCGGAGCGCGGCGGCGGCGCGTTTCTCAACGGGCGTCCGCTGCGCGTCTCGACGGCCGCCGCGTTGGTCGATGCCATGCTCGTGACGGGGTTCCCCTATGACGTGCACGACCGGGTGGACGAGATCGTCGGCCTGTTCGGCGCGTTTGTCGGGGAAGCCCGGGCGGTCAGGCGCCTCGGCTCGGCAGCCATCGATCTCTGTTACGTCGCCGCCGGCCGCCTGGACGGTTTCTGGGAGCGGGACCTCAAACCCTGGGACGTCGCTGCCGGAGCGTTGATCGTGGCCGAAGCCGGCGGTCGCGTGACCCAGATGGACGGTTCCTCCTTCAACTCGCGCGACAACCAGGTACTCGCCTCCAACGGCTGGATCCACGACCGGATGCTCGATGTCATCCGGCGCAGGCGGCGCTGAATCCCCGACCAGAGACACGTCTGTTAGTCGGAGGGTTGCTGGTTCGAATCAAGCTTGAGGAGTCAGCCCCGTAAGATCAATAAAATCAACTGCTTACGGCATCGAATTTCGCTCGGGCACCCAAGTCTCATTGTTTCAGTTAGTTGCGGTGGACGGGCCGCCCTGGACGTGTCCGCAACTGACCCGTCCGTCACTACACCGCCGACGTGCAGCGCTTCTCTGGATCGCTAGGTGTCGTCGTGAGTGCCGTTGAACTGCTGGTCGCTCTGGGTTTAGCTGCAGCACGACGCCTTTGGCGGGGTGTGCTGGGACGATGTTGTACTGCATCCGCACCCTGTCCCGCCTGTCGACTTGACTGCGGCATCGTCCACAGGCGCCGAGATGCTTGTCGCGTCGGCGTTGATCCGGGCTAGAGCGTTTTTCATAACTGTACAGCGAGCCGGTATCCGCAGTGGCGGACGTAATTTGCGCACTCGCCGGTCGTGAAGAGCTTGAGCGCCTGGGCCACGAGCGTCACGACCCGATCGAAGGATCGGGGTCGCGCGGCCCGGAGAAACGCCTTGAGTTTGGCGAACGCCTGTTCGATCGGATTGAAGTCGGGACTGTAGGGCGGCAGAAACCGGATCTGCGCGCCGACGGCTTCGATCGCGGTGCGGACCTCCGGCTGTTTGTGTACCACCAGGTTGTCGAGCACAACGACATCGCCGGGGCGGAGCGCCGGCACCAGGACTTGTTCGACATAGGCGAGAAAGCTCACATTGTCGATGGGGCCATCGAAGACCGCCGGGGCGCCGAGCCCGTCAACCGATAACGCGGCGATCACCGTCGTCGTCTCCCAATGACTACAGGGGGTGTGGTCGTGGAGCCGAGTGCCGCGCGGACTGCGACCATAGCGGCGCAAGAGATCGGTCGTGACCCCACATTCGTCGAGAAAGACATACTGGCGGGCGTCGTGCACTGGTAACGCGTCGTGCCATCGCCGCCGCTGCGCGGCGACGTCAGGCCGTCGTTGTTCGTCGGCGTGCACCGTTTTTTTTGACCGTGAGGTCCAGCTGATGCACCGCCCGCCAGATTGTGGCTAATCCCGCGGACGTCTTGAGCGCCTCGCGGAGTTCCCGAAGCGTCGCATCCGGCTGCGCCGCAATGGCCGCGGCCAGCCGATCCTCCTGCCCCGCCAGGACGCGCCCGCGGAATTTTGTTTGCGTGAGGGGCTCGATCGATCCGGTCTCCCGTTTGCGTTGCTTCAGAGCGTCCACCCACGCGCGGCTCACGTGATACCGCGTCGTGAGTTCCAGGGTCGAGAGCCCAGCCTCCGCGTCTTGGATCACGCGTTCACGCAAATCCATCGAATAGGGCGCAGCCATCGGCACCTCCAGGTGGCAGGAGTACCATGGCCGCGTACTGAGTACAAGTGGAAAACGCTCTAGAGCGCCAGATCGGTGACATAAAATGGCTGGCGTGTCGCCGAGTACGGAAGGCGTTCGGACGGAGTTGCACGCCAACCTTCGGAGCTTCGTGGCCCGACGTGTCCGGGAGTATGCCGATGACATCGTGCAACGCGTGTTCTTGCAGGTCCATCGTGCGTTACCATCGCTTCGAAACACCGACAAGCTGCACGCTTGGATCTACCAGATGACACGACGCGCCATCGCGGACTTCAACCGGTCGCCGTCTCACCATCTGGAGGTGGCGACCGGATCCGCCGACGACTTCGCCGATGCACTCGCGGCAGTGGTCGCTGAATAGGCCGAAGACTCGGCGGCGCGCGAACTCAGTGCGTGCCTCACGCCGCTCATCAAGAATCTCGGAGCCGCCGATCAACAAGCCTTGCAGATGGTGGAGTTCGACGGGCTGACACAGGTCGAAGCCGCCGCGCGCCTCGGGCTCTCCGTGTCTGGCATGAAGAGCCGGGTCCAGCGCGCGCGATCGCACCTCCGCGTCGCGCTCGAAGACTGCTGCCGGATCGCGCTCGACCGACGTGGCGGTGTGATCAGCTACGAAGCTCGCACCGAACCGTGCGGCACCTGCCAGGGATCGTCTGAAACGGCGGGACGCGAATCCTCTCCCAGCCCGACGCCTGTCGCCCGGCCACGCTAGCGGCTCAGGGGTTGTGCGGAACCGAGAACTCTTGGGCGTTCGCGTACGGGCGCAGGCTTCTGCTCAGCCAGCAGGAGATCGCTGCGGTTGATGTCAATCGGAAGTCCCGAAAAGCCGGCCAGGCCACCGCCTTCTTTGGCGAGTTCGATGGTCATGCGGTACGTGCGGTTACGGCATTGAAGCATCGCCAAAGGATGGGTGACCGCGCCGGTCGCTGTCTGTTCAATTGGGCACACCGCCGCTCCATGCTTCATCGGGTCGTCGCCTGACGGAGATCATGCGGATGCGATCGCCCCGCATGAAAATTGACTGAGCTCAGATACCGTTCCCTCGCCGAACCGGCAGCGGCTTGACTTGCCTTTGGAACGCGGACTGCGTCGGAAAGGTGCGCCGATCGTGCGGGGCGTGAATCTGCGGGACGGGTGCAGACGCTAGTGTCCTGCGTTCGACGATTTAGTACACGGCTTCCGGCGCGCGGCGCCCGC
>JBDTVS010000016.1:0-15119 GCA_040007095.1 Acidobacteriota bacterium | reverse complement strand
GTGAGCCATTACCCCACCAACTAGCTAATCGGACGCGGGCCCCTCTTCAAGCGCCAGGTCTTGCGATCCCCGGCTTTGATCTCCACCTCTTAAAAAGCAGGATGTTATGCGGTATTAGCGTCCCTTTCGGGACGTTATCCCCCACTCGAAGGCAGGTCACCCACGTGTTACTCACCCGTTTGCCACTCTACTAATCCCTTGCGGGACTTTCGCGTTCGACTTGCATGTGTTAGGCACGCCGCCAGCGTTGATTCTGAGCCAGGATCAAACTCTCATGTTAAATTTGCCGGCTTCCTCTCGAACTCGATCCGCCGGACTCTCGCCCAGCATCGTCGGATTCAATTGGAGGCACAACTCGATTAACGCGAGGCCGATTTATTGGCTCTGCGTTGTTCAATCCGTCTTTGTGTCTAGTGGTTCGCCGCCAGACAGTAGCTCCCGCCGGCTTGCGCCGGTGACGAATTGACTGGTGCTACTGTCCGCTTGCGCGACGCCACTCGCTGACACTCATTGTCGTATTGCCGTGACTTGCCGGCATTCGTGTTTCCACGCGCCCTTGCTCATCCCGGAAACTTGACGGGCTGTGTGTGCTTGCACGCACTATCTAGTTTTCAAAGAACCGACGCGGCCCGGGATACGATTCCAGGAACGCCGGAGCGCCTGACGCCCCGCCGACCACTTGCCTGTCCCACCGCCCTGGACTCCGCCAGGAAGGCCCGCCGCTTGCCGGCCGCAGCGCGTTTAGGGGAACCTTCCGAGGTTACGTGAACATTTGGACCCTGTCAAGCACTAAATCGCTGCGCCTGCATTTTTTCTTCGGCGCTGCTTTTTCGACGCGCGACTGCTTTGCGCGTTGTTGCTCTAGAGGCTCTAAGTTTCGTTGGCCGCGACGGTTGAGTGGGTAAGGACGTCCGAGCTAAAGGAACGCTGCTCTCGAATTACCTGGCAGTATCTCCGTTACCTGGCAGTAGCTTCCAACTTCCCGATTTCCAACTAACCAATCCAAGTGCTCACCGTTCCGGCGTCGGCCGACTGCCTTCGCCGGATCCACCTGGTCGAACGTGCTGCGGAATTTCTTTCCAGAAACCCTCTCCGCCTCGCCCGCCCCACCAAACGTTCAGAGAGTATCTCGTACAGAACCGAGTACGTCAAGCCGTCTTTACTCGGGGTTCACACGAAGCACGTGTTTCTGTCGCTGTCCCTTGCCGAGCACGATGATCTCTCCACCAATCGCATCGTCGCGGCTGAGGCGCTTTTTCTCGTCGGTGGCGCGCTGGTTGTTCACGTAGATGCCGCCGCCGCGAATCAGACGCGTCGCTTCACTGCTCGAGTTCGCGAGGCCGACGGTCGCCAACCACTTAGGCAGGGCGTGCTGTGCAAGCTCGCCCGCCGACACCGTCGTGGACGGCACGTCGCCAAGCACGCGCAGCAGTTCGGCCGCAGCCATCGACCCCAAATCTCCCGAGAACAACGTCGCCGCACCGTGCTCTGCCTTGACGGCCTCTTCCGCCCCATGCACGAGCGTCGTCACCTCGCGCGCGAGTACCCGCGCCGCTTCACGCTTCTCCGGCGTCTCGGCGTGCGCATGCTCGAGCGCGACGATCGCCTCGCGCTCGAGAAATGTGAAATACCGCAGATAGGGGAGAACATCCCGATCGTCGGTGTTCAACCAGAATTGATAGAACGCAAACGGCGGTGTTCGCCCTGCATCGAGCCACACCGCTCCCGCTTCTGTCTTTCCGAACTTCACGCCAGACGCGGTCGTCACGAGCGGCAGCACCAGGCCGTGCGCTTTTTTCGCGCGGAGCTTGCGAATCAGATCGATGCCCGCCGTGATGTTGCCCCACTGGTCGCTGCCGCCCATCTGAAGCGTGCACCCGAAGCGATCGAACAGCTCGAGAAAATCGCGCGCCTGCAGGAGCAGATAGCTGAACTCGGTGTACGAAATCCCGTCTTCGCTCTCGAGACGGCGGTTCACCGACTCCTTCTGCAGGAGATAGTTGACGGTGAAGTATTTGCCGGTGTCGCGCAGAAATCCAAGCAGGTCGCACGCGCCGAGCCAATCGGCATTGTTGACGAGGCGGGCCGGATTCGTGGTCACCTCAAAGTCGAGGAACCGCGCCAGCTGTGCCTGGATGCCGGCGAGATTCTGCTCGAGTTGTTCGTTCGAGAGCAGCGAGCGCTCCTGTGATTTCCCGCTCGGATCGCCGATGAGGCCGGTGCCGCCGCCTGCGATCGCGATCGGCGAGTGGCCGAATCGTTGAAGACGTGCGAGCGCCATCAGGACGAGCAGATTGCCAACGTGCAAGCTGGACGCGGTGGGATCAAAACCGATGTACGCCGTCACGTGTTCCTTGGCAAACGCCTCTTGAACACCTTCCGTCGCATCGTACACGAGGCCGCGCCAGCTCAATTCGTCGTATAGCGTCGTCATCTGGGCCAATTCCGCCGAGGTCGTGACAATCCGTTTACTATAACAGTCGATGGCCGTCACTCGCCGCGCGATCCTCAACGGTCTGCTTGGCGCGGGCGCGACGATGCTCGGCGGCACCGGCGCGTACGGCTTCTTCTATTCCCGCCATCAGCTGGAGATCACCCGGGCCACGCTGCCGGTGATGAAACTTCCCCCGGCGCTGAGCGGGCTTCGCATCGGTCTCATCACCGACGTGCACCGCAGCCTCTGGGTGACAGACGACGATGTGCGTCGAGCGGTCGCGATGATCATGCGGGAAGCACCGGACGTTATCGTCCTCGGGGGGGACTACGTCACGTGGGGCGACCGCGACTACGTCCGCGCGGCCGCGGAAGCGCTGGGCCCGCTTCACGCGCCTTTCGGGGTGTTCGGTATTCTCGGCAATCACGACGACGATCGCGACATGCCCGCGGCGCTCGCTGCCAAGGGCGTGCAGATGCTGAAGGACGCCCGTACGACCGTAAACGTCAAGGGCGAAGCGGTCGACTTCATCGGGATTCGCTATTGGACCAAGCGCGGATCCGACATTGCCTCAATCGTTCGCGGCGCGACCGGCTTCCCGGTGCTGCTCGCTCACGATCCGCGCCGCCTCGCCGAGGCGGCGGCCTTGAAGATTTCCTTGATGCTGTCCGGGCACACGCACGGAGGCCAGATTGTGCTGCCGGGTCTCGGCGCCATCGCGAAACAGAAGTTTCCAGTCCTGGCCGGTCCCGCCAGGCGCGGCCAAACGACGCTGTTCGTCAGCCGCGGAGTGGGCACGGTGTACGTGCCGATCAGAATCAACTGCCCGCCGGAAATCGCCATCCTCACACTGATGCCGGACCCGCACTCCGCCTAGAGCAGTGTCGACAACGCGCGAGCGGGTTGGGTCCGAACCACGAAGAGCACCAGCCGGCGACTCGCTGCTCGGTTCGGCGACTCAGTGGGCCTTCTCGGCGGCCGCGGAGGTCACCGGTCGAAGAAACCGCCGGCCGTCGATCGCCCAGCCGCCGTTCAGCACCAGTCGAATCGCATCGGGATAAATCCGGTGCTCCTCAATCAGAATCCTCGCCGAGAGCGTCTCCACGGTGTCGGCGTCGAGGACGGGGACGGCTGCCTGAAGAACGATTGGTCCGTTGTCGAGCTCCGGTGTGACCAGATGCACGGTCGCGCCGGAGACCCGCACGCCGTGCAACAACGCCTGCCGTTGCGCATCGAGCCCGGGAAATGACGGCAGCAAAGACGGATGGATATTGAGGACCCGATCGGGAAATGACTCGAGGAGGGGGCTGCCGACCAGCCTCATGAAACCGGCCAGACACACCAGGTCGATCTGGCGTGCCTGCAGCGCACCTGCGATCGCGAAGTCGTACGCGGCACGGTCGACATACTCGCGGGGATCAATCCATTGCACCTCAATGCCTGCGGCGCGGGCCCACCGCAGTCCGGCCGCCTCGCGCCGATTGGAAATCACGACGCCGATCGTCGCGTCGAGGCGGCCGTCTTGCGCGGCCGTCGCAATCGATTGGAGGTTGCTGCCCCGTCCAGAAATCAGGATGCCCAGCCGACTGCTCATGGTGCGCCGCCGAGCAGTCTATCAGCCGCGGCCGTGGAACAGCTCGAGCGGCGATTCGGCATTGGACATGGTGACGGTTCGCTATTCTTCATTCACTTCGCAAGGCCTCTATCGGATCGACGGATGCCCGCGTGAGCGGCCGGCACGAATGCCGCCAGAGACCCCGCAATCGCCGGGACGCAACATGCGCCGACCACGGCCGGAACACCTCGCCCGGCCGAATGCGCTTGCCGATGACGTCTTGCCCAGGAAAGTACTTGCGCGCGAACGCCTGATTGAGCACCAACACCGGCGATGCCACGGGGTCGTCTCGCTCGCCGAAGCCACGATCCTTCACGGATGAGTTCCCATTGCAGCGAAGTAGCCGGGGTCACGATGGCGACCTCAGATCGCGGCGGGTCCGACAGCGCGGCCGGCCGATCTTCGATATCAAAGGCGATGTTCATGTCGTGGCCCTGCAAGGGGGAGCGGCGTACCATCGGCCGTTTCTCTTGCAGTCCGCTAACGGGTCGCATCGAGTCGATCGCGGAGCCTGATGAAAGGGACCTCGATGCCGTGCCGCAAAAACATCGCCGACATCAAAGTCAGCGGTATCAACGCCAATTGTCCTGCATGGGGGTGGCTTGCCGCCATCCGGTCGACAACCTTCAGCAGGATCGGGTGCACCAGATAAAGGCTGTAGCTGTGGTCGGCAATGAATCGCGCACCGACAAACCTGGAGCCGGCCCAGCGGTTGTCGCCGACCGAGATGTAGACCAGCGCGCCGAAGGCGACGGCGGAGATCAGAAATTTCTGGAAGTCGTACGCCGGACTCCCGGCGTCGTCCACGACGACCTGGATCAGTAGAACACTCAGTGCAGCCGCGGCCAACCCGAACGTCCATCCGCGCGATCGCAGTGTCGGCAGCGTTGCCACGAACAACCCGGTGGCGAGACCGTCCAGCCGATAGTGCGTCACCCAATAGACGGTCCACCAGGCCGTGTGCAGATCCAGCGCGCCGCGGCGTTGCAGCAGGAACATGTGAAATCGAGCGGTCACCGATAGCAGCACCGCCAGCACCGCAATCGTACGGAGCACTCGCTCCGGCGAGAAATGCCGGCGAAACGCCTGCAACCGAAGCACGATCACGGGAAGCAGCAGGTAGAACCATTCCTCGACGCACAGCGACCAGCACCACGAAAATCGCCAATTGACCAGGTCGGTCAGGTAGTTCGGCAGGAACACCCAGTACGACAGAAAGCTCTGCCAGGCGTGATCCGGAGGCACCACGAAATCCGCCAGCGCCAGCGCCGTGAGGACGACGTAGTACGCCGGAAGGGTCCGCATCCAGCGGCGCCGCCAGAAGCGCCCGGCATCGAGCCCTCCGGTCCGACGCCATTCAGAGAGGATCAAACCCGCGATGAGATAGCCGCTCAGGACGAAAAACAGGTCGACTCCCGAAGCGCCGAATTGCAGGAAGGTCTGGAGCCACGGATAGCCCGACTCGGCGAGGTAGACACCTCGGAAATGAAACGCGACGACCGACAGAATCGCCAGCGCACGAAGCGTGTCCAGCGCCGGCAGTCTGCGAGTGGATGTCATGGAGGAGCGCCCGGCATTCTCGATCGTCGCACGTGACGGCGCCGTCAGTCCCTCGATGCGTTCACCGTTCTCGTGGAACGCAGCCCAGGCGGTGCGCCGGAAGCGACGGCTACAGCGTTGTCGAAACTGGTCTAGCCGTTGACGTAGGTCACGAGCCGATCGCCAGCCTCGACGCGGCCGATCGCGACAGCCTGATGCTCTGTCAGGAGGGCGAGGACACGCGGTTGGTCCGACGCCGCGCACACCAGCACCAGGCCAATCCCCATATTGAACGCGCGGTACATTTCGTCGCCCTCGATCTGACCCCGCTGCTGAATGGTCGTGAAGAGCGACGGCACCACCCAGGCGGACCGATCGACGCTCGCCGCACATCCGGCGGGAAGGACGCGGGGCAGATTCTCGGTGATGCCGCCGCCGGTGATATGCGCCATCCCCTTGATCAGCCCCGCGTGAATCAACGGACGGATGGCGCCGAGGTACGACCGGTGCGGCGCGAGAAGCGCGTCGCCAACGGTCACACCAAGCTCCGGCACCAGCGTGTCCGAGGTCAGCCCGCACCGGTCGAAGAACACGTGGCGTGCGAGCGAGTAGCCGTTCGTGTGCAAGCCTGCGGACGGCAGGCCGATCAGCGCGTCGTCCGGGACGATACCGCGCCCGTCGATGATGCCCGACTGCTCGACGACACCGACAATGAAGCCGGCGATGTCGTATTCGCCCTCGGCGTAGAACCCCGGCATTTCGGCGGTCTCACCGCCGATCAGCGCGCAGCCGTTTTCGCGGCACCCGCGGGCGATGCCTGCGATGACTTGCTCGGCCACGTCCGGCGACAGGCGGCCGGTCGCCAGGTAGTCGAGAAAAAACAGCGGCTCGGCACCTTGCACGAGAATGTCGTTGACGCAGTGGTTCACGAGATCGGCGCCCACGGTATCGTGCCGGCCGGTCATGAACGCCACTTTGAGCTTCGTGCCGACACCGTCTGCGCTCGACACCAGCACCGGCTCGCGGTAACGATCGGTGTTCAGCCTGAAGAGTCCGCCGAAGGAGCCGAGCTCCGAGAGCACGCCGGGCGTAAAAGTGCTGCGGGCGATCGACTTGATTCGTCGCACGGTTTCGTTGCCGGCGTCGATGTCGACACCGGCATCTCGATAGCCGGTTGGAGGCGAGGACTTGTCGGTCTTCAAAAATCCAGTTTCCCAATCAGGGTTTGCGCGAGCGCGCGGGTTGGCGATTTCTCCGGCGCATCCCAGTAGAGGCGCCGGGTCAATGCGAAGAACCGTTCCTTGTCGAGATCTTCCTCGAGCATCTCGATGCCTTCCGCGAGCAGCGCAATCGCCGCCGCCTGGTTTGGAGCTTTTTCGAGCCACGGCAGAATGAGCGCCGTGTTCCGCAGCGCGACCGCAGCAACCGCCAGCGCCACCGGCGCCCTGGTCGCGTCGTCGGTGGCCGGGATGCCAATCCGGAAGAGCGTGTTGAGCGACTCGGCATGACCGGCAACGGCAAGGGCGCCGAGACCGGCCGCGGCGCCGCGAAGCAGCTCCTGGAACCCGGGATTCTTGTCGGCAAAGGCGAGCGTCTCGGCGATGAAGCCCTCGTGCGTGCCGCAGTTGACGTCGAGCAAGCAGATCGCGGCGGCGATGGACGACTGCGACGCTCGGGGGGCGGTCCGCTGCAGGCCGGCGAGCGTCGCCAGCGCGCGCTTGTCGCCGATCTTCCCGAGCGCCAGCGCCGCATCGTCCTGCAAGGGACCGTTCAGCTTGGCGACGGCGGTGATCGCGTCGAAGGCATATGACGCCTTGTAGTCGCCGAGCGCCTCGATGACCACGCTGCGGAAAAAATCCTCCCCTCGGGAGACGTCAACCACGAGGGCCTGCTGAGCACGCGTGATGTCGGCACGCGGCGCCGAGGCGGTCAGGTCTCTCACGGCGACCGCCAGCGCGCGAATCAGAGCGGGGCGCACGAACTCTGCCTGCTCTTTGTCGAATGCCGCGAGCAGCGATGCGACGAGGGCTGGGTCGGGGCTGTGCTCGAAGAAGCTGTATGCGACCGTGCGCAGCCGATCGTTGGGACTGTTCACCGACTCGCGCATGGCGTCTTTGGTGCGCGGATCGTTGAAGCCGGTGAGCAGCACCAGCGCCCGGTATCGCACGTACCCGTCGGCATGCTCGCCGACCGCTTGCAGGAGCGCGGGAACCGCCTGGGAGCCGGGCGTGCGCCGAATCGTGCGCGCGGCGGTCGTGCGGGTCGCATAGTCGAGGTTGCCGAGCTTGTCGATCGCAGCCTGAAGTTGGGCAGCGGAAACGGCTTGCGGCGCGGCGGGCTCCTGCGCAGCCACGGCGCAGGCCACGCTCAGAAAGATCACGACCCCCAGCAGGGCCGCTCGTGTGAGCCGTCTTCGCGCCACTTCAGTCGTGCCTGACACGTGATTGCACCTTCCGCTTTTCCTACCCTGCTTCTGCTCTAGTTTTGCCTTATTTGACGACCGCCTCGGTCTTGTCCAGCTTCAACGCGAGCTGCAGGTAACTGGTTTCGTCCCTGGGAAACTCGACCGGGTAGCGGCCCGTGTAGCAGGACGAGCAGTATGAATCGCTCGCCGAACCGACCGCGTTCAGCAGTCCTTCCAGGCTGAGATACGCGACGCTGTCGGCGTCGAGATAGGTCGTGATTTCCTCGAGCGTGTGCGTGGCGGCAATAAGCTCGGAGCGACGCGGGGTGTCGATGCCGTAGAAGCACGGGGAAATGGTCGGCGGACAACTGATCCTGACGTGAACCTCTTTGGCGCCCGCCGCTCGAACCATCTTCACGATCTTGCGGCTCGTCGTTCCTCGCACAATCGAGTCGTCGATGAGAATCACGCGGCGGCCATTGAGAATGCTCCGCACCGGATTCAACTTTACCCTCACGCCGAAATGGCGGATCGCGGACTGGGGCTCGATAAACGTCCGGCCGACATAGTGGTTGCGGATGAGGCCCATACGAAGTGGAATGCCGGATTCCTCGGCGAAGCCCATCGCCGCGCACACCCCCGAGTCGGGGACGGGCACCACCACGTCGGCGTCCACCAAATGTTCACGAGCCAGAATACGCCCGAGATTCGTGCGTACTTCGTTCACGCTGGTGCCAAACACGTAGCTGTCGGGCCGCGCGAAATAGACGTGCTCGAACACGCAGTGCGCGAGCTTCGCCGGCGCAAACGGCTTGAGCGACTTCATCCCCTCCGCACTGATGACCAGCACCTCGCCCGGCTCGATGTCGCGCACGTAGGTGGCGCCGATCAAATCCATCGCGCACGTTTCCGAGCAGACGACCAGCGCGTCGCCCAGGCGCCCGAGGGCGAGCGGTCTGAACCCATGCGGGTCGCGAACCGCGATCAAACGGTCTTTGGTCAGCAGGACAAAGGAGAACGCGCCCCGTCCCTGCGTCACGGCTTCCACCACGGCCTCTTCAATCGTCCTGGCTCTGGAACGGGCGTATAGATGTAGGACGACTTCGGTGTCGGACGTCGATTGGAAAATCGACCCCCGTCTCACGAGCTCGTCGCGCAGTTCCTGCGCGTTGATCAGATTGCCGTTGTGGCCGATCGCAATCTGTCCGTGTGCGCAATCAATCAGGAACGGCTGTGCATTCGACAACTGGCTGGAGCCGGCAGTCGAATAGCGCACATGGCCGATCGCTCGAGCGCCCGGCAGGCTGGCCAGCGTCTCGGTGTCGAAGGCGTCGGCGACATAACCCATCGCCCTCGAGAGGCGCACGACGGTGCCATCGGAAACGGCGATGCCTCCGCTCTCCTGGCCGCGATGCTGAAGCGCGTAGAGCCCGAGGTAGGTCATGTTCGCCGCCTCGGGATGACCGAAGATGCCGAAGACGCCGCACTCGTCTTTGAACTTGTCGATCATGTTTCCCTTGAACGCTGCGGCTCGACCGTTGCCCGGGCGACCAACGCCATCGGCTGACGGTCGGCCACGCGTCATCTGACGATACGTCAACCGTTCATGCCACGCGTTTCACGAAGTGCCGCCCGACAGTCGTCGACCAGACGCGCTCGGCCTCCTCGATTTCGACGTCAATCGCCGTCCGACCGTCGACGGCGATGCGCAGGCGCTGGCCGCCGGTCCGGCCGATCGTCCTCGCCGGGACGCCGGCCGCGGCGGCGCGTTCGAGCACCGCCGGCAAATCCTCTTCAGTGACCGAAAGAACGACCCGCGTTGCCGATTCGCCGAACAACGCCGCGGCGCAGACGATCGGATCGAGGGGCGAAGACGCGTCGGCTTCGATTGCCACCTCGGCGCCGAGTCCTTCGGTATCGAAACAGCTTTCCGCCAGTGCCACCGCCAAGCCGCCATCGGAGCAGTCGTGCGCCGATCGGACCAGCCGCTCATCGGCGAGCTGCACCAGCAGGGCCTGGAGCGATCGCTCCGCCGTCAGTTCGATCGCCGGCGGCGCTCCCCGCACCAGCCCGTGGACCACCTTCAGGTACTCACTGCCGCCCAATTCCCCACGGTTGATCCCAAGCGCCACAATGACATCGCCAGGCGCCTGGAAGCGCCGCCCCACGACGCGGTCGGCGTGTTCGAGCAGGCCAACGACGCCGATCACCGGCGTCGGATAGATCGCCTTGCCGTCGGTCTCGTTGTACAGGCTGACGTTGCCGCCGGTGATGGGCACACTCAGGGCCCGGCAGGCCTCGCCGATGCCAGCCACCGCCTGCGCGAACTGCCACATTGTCGACGCACGCTCGGGGTTGCCGAAATTCAGACAGTTGGTGGCGCCAAGGGGCCGGCCGCCGGCGCACGCCACGTTGCGCGCCGCTTCGGCGACGGCGAGAATCGCGCCGCGGTAGGGGTCGAGATAGCAATACCGGCCGTTGCCATCGACGGACAATGCCAGCGCGCGATCGGTGCCCTTGATCCGGACGACGCCGGCGCCCATGCCGGGCATGTTCACGGTATTCGTCCGCACCATATGGTCGTACTGGCGATAGACCCAGCGCTTGCTGCCAATGGTAGGCGACCCGAGGAGCATCAGCAACGCATCGTTCGGCGGCGGCGCCGGAGGAAGCGCGCGCAGGTCGAGAGACCGCACCTCCGCCAGATATTCTGGTTCGGCCATCGGGCGATGGTAGACCGGCGCCTCGTCGGTCAACGCGCGATTGGGAATCTCGGCGACCACCGTGCCCTGGTTTTTCACGCGCAGGAGACCGTCGCCCGTTACTTCGCCGATGTGAACCGCATGCAGATCCCATTTATTAAAGATCCGCTCGACCTCGGCTTCCCGGCCGCGCTTCACGACCAGGAGCATCCGCTCTTGCGACTCGGAGAGCATGATCTCGTAGGGAGTCATGCCGATCTCGCGTTGCGGCACGAGCGCCACGTCGATCTCGATCCCAACGCCGCCGCGCGATCCCATTTCGGTGGTGGAGCAGGTCAGGCCCGCCGCCCCCATGTCCTGAATACCAACGAGGGTGTCGGTCTGCATGACCTCGAGACACGCCTCGAGCAGCAGCTTCTCCATGAAGGGATCGCCGACCTGGACCGCCGGCCGCTTTTCGGCGGAATGCTCGTCGAATTCCGCCGAAGCCATGGTCGCGCCATGAATGCCGTCGCGGCCCGTCTTGGCGCCGACGTAGTACACGCTGTTGCCGACGCCCGAGGCCACGCCCTTGATGATGTCGGACGCTTTGGCCACACCGAGACAGAACACGTTCACGAGCGGATTGCCCGCGTACGAAGGCTCGAAGCAGATTTCGCCGCCCACCGTCGGGATGCCGATGGCGTTGCCGTATCCGGCGATGCCGGCGACGACGCCCTCCATGAGCCGCGGCGTGCCGGGCTGGTCGAGCGCCCCGAACCGGAGCGAATTGAGGAGGGCAATCGGACGGGCGCCCATCGTGAAGATATCGCGGATGATGCCGCCGACGCCCGTCGCGGCGCCCTGATAGGGCTCGATAAAGGACGGGTGATTGTGCGATTCGATCTTGAACACCGCGGCGAGGCCTTCACCGATATCGACCGCGCCGGCGTTCTCGCCCGGACCCTGCAACACTTGCGGACCCTCGGTCGGCAGCGTCTTCAAGTGCACGCGCGAGCTCTTGTAGCTGCAGTGTTCGGACCACATCACGGAGAAGATGCCGAGCTCGGTCAAGTTCGGCTCGCGACCGAGAAACTGTACGATGCGATCGTACTCGTCGGGGGTGACGCCGTGGCGCGCGAGAACGGTTGCGTCGATCATGCCGTCTGCAGCACGCAGTGGAGGTTGATGGCGTCGACGGCCGACCTGAAAATCTGCAGGCCGTCCACGCTGCCAAGGGCCGATTCACAGGCTCGCTCTGGATGCGGCATCAAGCCGACGACATTGCGGCGCTCGCTGCAGAGTCCCGCGATCCCCGAAGCGGAACCATTGGGATTGGCCGCGTCGGTCACTAGGCCGGCGGCATCGGTGTAACGAAAAATGACCTGCCGGTTCGCCTCGAGCCGGGCAATCGTTTCCGGATCCGCGAAGTAATTGCCGTCGCCGTGCGCGATCGGGATCCGCAGGACGGCGCCAGCGCGGCACGCACGCGTGAACGGCGTGTCGGTGTGCTCGACCCTGACGTGCACGTGTTCGCAGTGAAACTTGAGGTCGCGGTTGCGCAGCATCGCGCCCGGCAGCAGCCCGGCCTCGAGCAGGATCTGGAAGCCATTGCAGATGCCGAGCACCGGCCCGCCGTCGGCGGCGAACGCCTCGACGGCGCGCATGATCGGCGAGAAACGCGCCATCGCGCCGGTGCGAAGGTAGTCGCCGTGCGCGAAACCGCCGGGGAGGATCACCACGTCGGCGTCCTTGAGGCTGCTCTCCTTGTGCCAGACATACTCGGCGCGCTCGCCAAGCACGTCTGTGGCCGCATGGAAAGCGTCCTCGTCGCAGTTACTGCCGGGGAACACCACCACGGCAAACTTCATGCGTCGACCTCGACACGATAGCTCTCGATCACCGGATTCGCGAGCAGCTTGTCGGCCACTTCAGCGGCAAGCGCCCGCGCTTCCGAGGCGTCGGCCGTCTTCAGATCCAGCTCGAAGTACTTCCCCTGCCGCACGTCCTCGACGGCGCCATAGCCGAGCGAATGCAGCGCGTCGGCGATGGTGCGGCCCTGGGGATCGAAAACCGACGGTTTCAGCGTGACGAACACCCGAGCCCTCATGAGTTGATCCCTAGTCGTTGATCGTTGAAGCGCGCCCGTTTCGGCTCGAGCGATACGGGTTCGGCCACGCGGACTCTCACTGACCGCTGCCAACCGCGGCGGTCTCTGGAGCCTCCGCGCGCAACGCCGCCCCTTCGTACACTCTCGCAAAGATCTCGTCGACATGCCTGAACTGCTCGTCGAGGTCGAACGCCCGCTCGATCTCCGCGCGGGTCAAGATGCCCATCACATCCGGGTCGGCGAGCAGCAGTTCCTTGAAATCCTGTCCGTCGGTGAACGATTGCATCGCGCGCCGCTGGACCCATTCGTACGCCTGCTCGCGGGAGACGCCTTTGCGGGCAAGCTCGAGCAGCACGGTACCCGAAAACACCACGCCCCGCGATCGGTTCAAGTTCTCGCGCATCCGCGCCGGATGGACCACCAGCCCCTTCACGATCCTCGTGAGACGACGCAGCATGTGATCCAATGCGATGAAGCTATCGGGGAGGATCACGCGCTCCACAGAGGAATGGGAGATGTCGCGCTCGTGCCAGAGCGCGATGTTCTCGAATGCCGCATGCGCGTTGCCCCTCAGCACGCGCGCGAGCCCGACGATTTGCTCGCAGCCGATCGGATTCCGCTTGTGCGGCATCGCCGACGAGCCCTTTTGGCCTGTCGCGAACGGCTCCTCGACCTCGCCGATCTCTGTTTTCTGCAGCCCGCGAATCTCCAGCGCGAACTTCTCGAGCGACGCACCGGTAATGGCGAGCGCCGCCAGCAACTCCGCGTGCCGGTCGCGTTGGATCACCTGGGACGACACCGCATCGGGGACCAGGCCCAGACGCTCGCAGGTTGCCGCCTCGATCCTGGGTGAGAGATGCGCGAAGGTCCCGACCGCGCCGGATAGTTTGCCGACCGAGACCGCGGTGCGGGCAACCCGGACGCGGGCGATGTTGCGCTCGATCTCGGCCGACCACAAGGCCAGCTTCAGACCGAAGGTCATCGGCTCGGCATGAACCCCATGCGTCCGCCCGATCATCGGCGTTCGTCGGTGCTCGAACGCGCGCGCCCGGACGACGCCCGCCAGCGCGTCCAAATCACCGAGAATGACGTCGCAGGCATCGCGCATCTGCAATGCCTGCGCGGTATCGATCACGTCCGACGAGGTCATCCCGAAGTGGAGCCAGCGGGCCGACGCACCGACCTTTTCGGCAACCGCCGTGGTGAAGGCGATGACGTCGTGCTGGGTCGTCTGTTCGATCTCTTCGATGCGGGAGATGTCGAAGTCTCCGCGATCTCGAATGTCGCGCGCGGCCTCTTCGGGCACCAGGCCCGCCGTCGCCATCGCCTCCGCGGCGGCGACCTCGACCTCAAGCCATGTCCGGTAGCGCCGCTCGTCGCTCCAGATTCGCCCCATGTCGGGGTGGGTGTAGCGCGGAATCACAACAGTCGTTCGCGGGAGATGTCCAGCCCGTTGACATTGCCCAGCACGGTGGCCGACAGCGACCCCGCTTGGAAGACCTCACCAGCCACCCGCTGCACGTCCTCGGAGGTGACCCGCTCGATGCCCTGCAGCGTTTCGTCCAGTCCGAACTGCTTGTCGAAGTAGATCTCCTGACGGGCCAGGTGCGACATCCGGCTGGCGGTGCTCTCAAGACCGAGCATCAGGCTTCCCTTGAGATGATCTTTCGAGCGCTGCAATTCCGCGGGCGGCACGACGGTGTCTCGAACGCCCCGTAACTCTTCGACGACCAGGTCGACGACTTCGCCCACCGCATCGTTCGAGCAGCCGGCGTAGACGGTGAATGAGCCCGCGTCGCGGTAGGCGCTCAGTCCGCTGAACACCGCATAGGCAAGGCCGCGCTTTTCGCGGATATTCTGGAACAAACGAGAGCTCATCGATCCGCCGAGCAGCGTGTTCAGGACGTAGCTGGAGTAGCGGTCGCGGTCGTTGTGATTCTGCGGATAGCTGCTCGCGCCCAGGCACACATGGCTCTGCTCGAGCTCTTTGTTGCGGATGAGGATTTTGGGCACGACCGTCGGCCGATTCTCGACGACCGCCTCGCCGGACCTGGGAAGCGTCGCGAACCGCTCTTCCACCAGGGCACGCACCCGGGCGTGATCGAGATTGCCGACGGCGGAAATAATCAGGTTCGGTGCGGTGTAGGCGTTCTTGAAGTAGTGGCGCAGCACGTCGGCGTCCAGCGACTCGACGGTGTCGGGGCGGCCCAGAATCGGCCGACCGAGCGGATGGTTCTCCCAAAAGCCCTGCGTGAACAACTCGTGCACGAGGTCGTCGGGGGTATCCTCGACCATCTTGATCTCTTCGAGCACGACCTTCTTCTCGCGCTCGATGT
>JBDTVS010000015.1:0-101801 GCA_040007095.1 Acidobacteriota bacterium | reverse complement strand
GGGCGCCGCGCGCCGGAAGCCGTGTACTAAATCGTCGAACGCAGGACACTAGTGCCGTGTCTCAGAAATTCGTTGGCAGATTTTCCGGCCGCGGCGCCCGATCGCAAGGCGCGAAACGCGAGAATACCTGGAGTATTTGAGCGTTGAGTAACGCCGCGAGGCGGGATGCAGCGTTCGCCGAATGCAGACGGACTTTTACCACGAGCTGTTAGGCTTGAGCGGAACCGGAGGTCGTTCCTGATGACACTTGCCGAGAAAACGTGTGTGCCTTGTCGCGGAGGCGTACCCCCGTTGACCGCCGACGAGATTCAACCGCTGATCGCCCAGCTCCAGCTCTGGACGGTTGTTGGCACGCACCACATCGAGAAGACGTTTGGGTTCCCCGACTTCAAGACCGCCTTGGAGTTCGTGAACAAGGTCGGTGCGATTGCCGAGGCGCAGGGCCATCACCCGGACATCGACCTGGCGTGGGGACGGGTGGGGCTGAAGGTCTGGACGCACAAGATCAACGGCCTGACCGAGAGCGACTTCATTCTGGCCGCGAAGATCGACAGCCTCCCCCGATAGTGTCGCGGCGTCGGCCGCGATGTCGAGTTAGGGCCCGGACAGAGACAAGGTGCCAAGCCTGGGCGTCGAGGCGCCCGGATCGCAAGGCGCGAGGAGGAGGAATGCCGGGTGCATTTGACCGACGAGCAACGCAGCGAGGCGGGATGCATCGGCGCTCAGGATGGCATCGTTGTCTCTTTCCGGGTCCTTACTTCGGCTCGGTCGGCGCGACGTCTTTGATGACGAACACTTTCTCGCCAGGCCGGATCAGCCCGAGCTCGCGTCGCGCGATTTCCTCGATCGCGGCCGGGTCTTCACGCAGCCGGCGCGCTTCCTCGCGCAGACGCACGTTCTCGGCCCGCACGCGCGCAATCGATGTCGCCAGTTCATCGTGTTCCTGGCGCGCCCGCAGCATGGCCAGCAGCCCGCGTTCGCCCACCAGGCCG
Source organism: Acidobacteriota bacterium (assembly GCA_040007095.1). GTDB lineage: Bacteria > Acidobacteriota > Vicinamibacteria > Vicinamibacterales > CAVVIG01 > JBDTVS01. Next base: position 100,809 of record JBDTVS010000015.1, on the reverse strand, counting down.
TCCGCCACGAAGGCCAGGGCCACAAATACCAGGAACAACTGGACGAGCCGGCGACCTCGACCTGGATGCTGGGGCGTGACTGGAGGGCTCGCTGTCAAGGGTTCTCTCGTGGCCACAATCCGAGACGGTACATTAGATCACAACAATGTACAAGATGTAGTTCGTACTGCTACGGTTCACCCATGACCGACATCGTCGTCGTCCTCACCACGGTCGCCGACAGCGACCAGGCCGAGGCGATCGCCAGCCAGATCGTTCGGGAGCGCCTGGCCGCCTGCGTCAATCTGCTTCCGGCGATGCTGTCCTTCTACCGCTGGAAAGGCCAGGTCGAGCGTGAGCCGGAGCGGCAACTGGTCATCAAGACGACTCGCGACAGGGTGCCCGCGCTCGAGGCACGGATCCGCGAGCTGCATTCCTATGAACTGCCCGAGTTCCTGGTGCTGCCGGTCGACCGCGGCAGCGCCGCCTATGTGAGCTGGGTCATCGATCAGACACAGCCGAGCTAGGACACCGGCTTCTCGTCACGCGGTCTTGCGGCTTCTGACGAGTTCCACGAGGACCGGCAGTAGAGACACGAAGACGATGCCGAGCGTCGCGAGAGAGAAGTTCTCTTTGATGAGCGGCACGTTGCCGAAGAGCACACCCGCCCCGACGCACAGCACGACCCACGCCACGGCGCCGACGACGTTATAGAGGACGAACGCCTGAGACGACATCTGCGCAGCGCCGGCGACAAACGGCACGAATGTGCGCACGATGGGGACGAATCGGCCGAGGATGACGGCCTTCCCGCCGTAGTGCTCGAAGAACTCGTGCGCGCGCTTGAGATGCTGGCGATTGAGCAGCCGGTGCGAAATGCCGGACTGGTCGGTCGCTGCAAAAATGCGGGGACCGACGATACGCCCGACCGCGTAGTTGACCGCATTGCCGCTGAATGCGGCGAGGGCCAACAGCGCCAGCGCCACTGGTGTACTCAGGGCCCCGGTCGCGCAGAGTGCGCCGGTGGCGAACAGCAGGGAGTCTCCGGGGAGGAACGGCGTGACGACAAAGCCCGTCTCCGCAAAGACGATCGTGAACAGCACCGCGTAGACCCACGACCCGTACGCGGTGACGATTTCGAGCAGTTTGCGGTCGGAGTGGAGGATGAAATCAAGCATGTGACGCGGCAATCACACCCGATCCAGGGCTTGCGTCAAATCGTCGATGAGATCCTCGATGTCCTCGACGCCGGCCGAGATGCGCACGAGTCCGTCGGTGATGCCGAGGGCCGCACGCTGATCTGCCGGCACGGACGCATGGGTCATCGTGGCGGGATGGGAAATCAGGGTTTCGACCCCGCCGAGGCTTTCGGCGAGTGACATCAGCCGCACGGCATTGAGCAGCCGCCGCGCCGCTTCCAGCGAGCCGAGCTCGAACGCGATCATGCCTCCGAACCCTCGCATCTGGCGTTTCGCGAGCTCGTGCTGGGGATGGGTTGGAAGCCCCGGATAGAAGACGTGGCGCACCTTGGGTTGTCCGGCCAGAAACGCCGCCAGCGCCTCGCCGTTCTGGTTGTGCCGCTGCATCCGGAGCGGCAGGGTCTTGGTGCCCCGCAGGACCAGCCAGGAGTCGAACGGGCTGAGAATGGCCCCTTCGGCGTTCTGGACGAATTTCAGCCACTCGATGTCTTCGTCCCGGACCGCCACGACCACCCCGCCGATGCTGTCGCTGTGGCCGTTGAGATATTTGGTCGTGCTGTGGGTCACGAGATCGGCGCCGAATTCGAACGGACGCTGGTTGTACGGGCTGGCGAACGTATTGTCGACGACCAGGCGCAGGTCGTGGGCGTGGGCCAGGTCGGCCGCCCTGCGCAGGTCGGTGATCGCCAGGATCGGATTGGTCGGCGTCTCGACGAACAGCATCCGCGTCGTCGGTGTGATGGCCCGTTCAACCAGGTCGAGCGCTGACGTATCGACGTAGGTGAACGAGAGTTGATAGCGGCTGAGAATCCGGTCGAACAGCCGGAAGGTGCCGCCGTAGACGTTGTCGGACACGATGACATGGTCGCCCGAACGAAGCATGGTGGCGATGGCGCCGATTGCCGCCATGCCGGAGGCAAAGGCGTAGGCCGCGACGCCGCCCTCGATCGCCGCCAGATTGCGCTCGAGCGCGAGCCGGGTCGGATTGTGCGTGCGACCGTACTCGAAGCCTTTGTTGATGCCGAGTCCGTCCTGGACGTAGGTCGATGTCTGATAGATCGGGGTGACAATCGCGCCCGTTGCAGGGTCGGGCTCCTGTCCGGCGTGCAGGCACACCGTGCTGAATCGCGCGAGCGAGCTGAGCTTCACGATCCAGCAACGATACATCTGCTAATATCCCGAAGTCCACGTACATGCCCGGACATTTGTTCGGAAGACTGTTCGGAAGACTGTTCGGAAGACTGTTCGGACGACCGTTCGGACAACCGTTCGGACAACCGTTCGGACGACCGTTCGGACGACCGTTCGGAGAACCGCTGGGACAATCATCCGGATTCCGAGCGCGCGGGCTCGCGACATCACCGCCGCGCCACCGGCGGCAGGGTGTACGCCAGGCGCTGTTGCACACACTCGCGGGACGCGCGATTGTCGCTGGCCTCGCGGTGCGGATTCTCGTCTATGGCGCCGGCCTGCTCTGGGGGCCGCTGCCGGCGTTCGCGGGGGTGGTCGATACGGTGGCGGGCGTGGCGTTGGCCGCAGGTGCCGCGTCGTTCGTCGTTCGCCTGTTGATTGTCGCGCGGCGACACCTGCTCTGGCGCGTGCGGGACAAGCTGATCCTGTCGTATATTTTCATCGGCTTCACCCCCGTCCTCCTGATCGCGGCCTTCTTTCTACTGTGCGGATTTCTGCTGTTCTACAACTTCAGCTCCTACATGGTGCAGAACCGGCTGAAGGCGCTCGGTGACGAGGCGCGTTTCCTTGCGCGCAGCACCGTGCAGGAAATTCAAAGTGGCGACGAACGCGACCTGGCCGATCTCGTCGGCCGGCGACAACTCGGCGCCGCCGGCGAGTTCGCCGGCGTGTCAATCGCGGTCGTACCCGTGGACCGTGCGTGTGCCGATTCGGTCGCTCGCCGGCCGTCAGCGGCAAGCGCCGCAGTGCCGGCCGTCGCCGGCCCGTGGTCGCACGTCCAGCCGCCGCGCAGCATGCCGCGGTGGATCGACTGCTCGGGGTTTGCCGGCGTGCTCGCGTACTCGACCCCTCTGGCGGCGGCCGCGGCTGGCGAAGACACGCACATCCTGGTGCGCGCGGTCGCGTTTTCCACGACATCAAAACCGGCCTATGCCGTGATTGTCGACCTGCCCGTCACCAACCAGGCAATCCAGCGGCTTCGGCACGAGACCGGGGTCGAGGTGAAGGACGTGACGCCGAGGCTGGTGCCCAATGGCGCCGTCCCCATTCGTGGGCTGATCGTGCCGACTCCCGCCGTGCCCGCCGAGGGTGCGCGCGGTGGGCTGCTGAGCAACCTGAGAAGCCTGCTCGACTACCGCGATTGGTCCTCGGGCGACTCGGGCACACTCGTCGTGTCGATGCAACTGAGCGTCGGAGAAATCTACGAGCGGATCTCCGCGCAGGGATTGGTCGGGCAGAACTTCGGACAGAACCTGCTGCTGGCCCTTTCGATTATCGTCGGTCTGTTCCTCGTCATCGAGTTTGTGGCGCTGGTCGCCGGCCTGGCGCTGGCAAAATCGATCACCGGATCGGTCCACGCGCTCTTCACGGGCACCGAACGGGTGCGGCGGGCGGACTTCACGCACAAGATCGCGATTCACACCGATGATCAGCTGGGCGAGCTTGCGGCGTCCTTCAACTCGATGACGGCCAGCATCGAGGATCTGCTGCTGCAGGCGGCGGAGAAGAAGCGCCTGGAAGAAGAGCTCCGCATCGCGCGCGAGATCCAGATGTCGCTGCTTCCGCAGGGGCCTCTCGAAATGCCCGGCCTGTCGGTGACGGCGATGTGCGTGCCGGCACGCGAAGTCGGCGGCGACTACTACGATTTTTTCCGTGTCAGCGAGCGTCGACTGGGCGTGCTCATCGCCGATGTGTCGGGCAAGGGGACCTCGGCCGCGTTCTACATGGCGGAGCTCAAGGGGTTGATGCTGTCGCTCAGCGAGATTCACACGTCGCCGCGCGCTCTGCTGCTGGCGGCGAACCGCATCATCGCCGCCAACCTCGACCCGCGCAGCTTCATTACGATGACGTATGCGGTGTTCGATCTCGACGCACGCACCATGACCTACGCCCGCGCGGGGCACACGCCGTTGATGTTCGTGCCCGGCCCCGAGACGCCAGAGGATCGCGCGGTCCGGGTGCTGGCGCCTGACGGCCTCGTCCTCGGGCTGAACCTCGACAACGGGGAGATGTTCGAACGCCTGCTCGAGGAAGAGACGATCAATCTTCGCCGCGGCGACCTGGTCGTGCTGTTCACCGATGGGATTACCGAAGCGATGAACGATGCCGACGACCTGTTTGGCGAAGCCCGATTGAGCGAGCTGGCCGAGCGGCACGCCGACCTGTCGTCGGACGAGTTGCGGGAGCGCGTCCTGCGCGACGTGGAAGCCTTCGTCGGCACCTCGCCGCAACACGACGACATGACGATGATTCTGGTGAAGATCGAGGCATTCCCCGTCTGGGCGTCGATGGACCTCGAGGCCGTGGCGCTGGCCGACACCTGGCTGCCGACGCGATGACTACCGGCCTGTATCGGTTGACGGCTACTCGCGATGCCGCCCGCTTCCGAGACGCCGGACCGGCGCTGTCCGGCCGCGCCGGCGTGATCCGGTAACGTGGCTCCTCTCGTGGTCATCTTTCGTGCGCACTCGGACATCGAAGCCAGCGTCGTTCGCGGCCTGCTCGAAGCCCACGGTGTTCCATCGGCGCTGGCGTCCGACGTCCCGCACTCGATATTTCCGCTGACCGTCAGCGCGTTGAGCGAAGTGCGCATTTCGGTCAATGCCGAGGATGCCGAGACCGCGCGTCAGATCATCGAAAGCCACCGGACGGCGCTACCCGAGGGACAGCTGGTACGGCTGCGCGACGAATTTCACGGGCTTCAACAGGCCATCGGCTATCGCTTCCGCGATGTCGGACTGCTCGAGCACGCGATGACGCATACGTCGCGAGCCCACGAGGATGTCAGCGGCGGGGTGGTCGACAACGAGTCGCTCGAGTTTCTCGGCGACGCCGTCCTCGGCTTCGTCATCGCCGATCAGCTGTACCGCGAATTCCCGGCATTCGACGAGGGACAGAAATCGAAGACGAAGGCGGTCCTGGTCTCGACCGCGGCGCTGGCCCGCCAGGCTGAGCGGCTCGCGCTCGGAAGCCACCTGTTGCTGGGCCGTGGCGAAGAGAAATCGGGCGGCCGCCGCAAGCAGGCGCTTCTCGCGGACGGCTACGAGGCGCTGATCGCGGCGATTTATCTCGACGGCGGTATCGAACACGCACGCGCCTTCATCACCCGCGAGTTCGCCCCGCTCATCGACGACATCCGCCGGTACGGCCTCTCTGCCCACGACCACAAGTCGTCGCTGCAGGAATTCCTGCAGTCGCGGGACCTGGCGCTGCCGGAGTATCGGCTTGCCGGCACGGCGGGACCCGATCATCGCAAGCGGTTTCACGTCGATGTGGTGGTGCGGGGTGAGGCCATCGCATCGGCGGAAGGGCCGAGCAAGAAAGAAGCCGAGCAAGAGGCGGCCCGGCTGGCGCTCGAGAAACTGAGACGCGAAACCTGAGACGGCAGGACGACGTATCCGCTCAAGCCGGCCCACTTGCGGACCGCGATTCCGGTCGTGGGTAAATGTTTAGCGTTCTAGTCGATCTCGATGATGCCCGACGGGCCGCCGCCGGCTGACGCCAGCACGAGCGCGGGTTCCTGTGCGGGGAGACGCGGCAGGGCGTAGAGGTGCACCTCGCGGGCCAGGTCGTCCTCGCTGGGCGCTGCCGCCGCGCAATGGAGACGGACCCAGACGCGCAGCAGCGGGTCGCTGAAGCGATATCGCTTCAGCTGCGACATCACCAGATCGACATCCTCGAGCCACGACAGGTAGTCCTTGGTGGAGCCCGGTGTACGTCGGAGTCGCTGCGAGATTTCGGTGAGCGTCAGTCCCTCTTCCTCAGCCAGGATGTCGAGGATCGCCTTGAGCGCGCCATAGCCACGGGCGCGATGGAGGCGCAGCTCGTAGCAGAAGCGGCACAACGTCGACAGTCGTCCGTCCGGAACCAGCAGCGCCGTGAGCGCGCTCACGGGGTCGCCGCCGCGATGCATGCGCATCGCCGCCAGCTCGTCGACGATCGCGCACACGTAGGACGGCCGTCCGTCGGCCAACGCGTGCACGGTCCGCGCGGTGTGTTCGGCGTCGGCGGCGTCCGCAGCTGCCGTCATGCTGACGATGTCGATCGTGTCTTCGACGGTGAGGCCGGGCATGTGGATGACTTCGAAACGGGCGGATCGATCGCGCAGCAGCCGAAGGGTCCGTACGACGTACCGGCTCGACAGGACGAATCGGTTGCCGCTGAGCGCGATGCCGTCGATGAGCTCGTGAAGCACCCGACGCAGGCCCGGGAAGCTCTCGAAGGTTCGAAATTCCAGGAACTCGTCGAGAAGAAAGGTGAGGGGCTCCCCGCCGCTGGTACGCGCGCTGCTGAAAAAGTCGAGGGTCGCGTCGAACGCGGCGCGCGCGCCCGCCGCCGTCTCGCCCATCGGCACCGGCGAGGCCGCGGCCAGGGAGCTGCGAAAGCGCTCGGGCGTCGTCGCCGTCCGTTCGACGTTGATCGACAGCGTCTGGGCGCTGCGGCCGACGCGATCGCGGATCTGCTGGACCAGCGTCGTCCGACCGCTGCCGCAGCCGCCGACCAACACCGGGATGCGAGACGGGGACGCATCGAGTGCCGAAACGATGCGTCGAATCAAAGTCGAACGAGGCGTCAACATGCGCGTTCCTCACCGCCGCCGAATGCGCGGACGAACATTCGCGACCGATCTAGACCTTAGAAAGCGGCGCGCGCCTTGTCAATTTGAAAATGAAAAAATGTTTCACTTGACTCGCGTGCCGACCGCGTTTCCAGACAATCCCGTCGCGATTCACTCGCCGGGTGCGCGACCGATCGTCGTGCGCTGCGCGCCCATCGCGTCGCCGGCCGCGCCTGGTCTTTCGCGCCGATTGGCCGAGCTTGGCCGCGTACGGTGCAGCGCGATCGAAAAATACAGGTAGAATCTAGCTCGGTGATGAACCTAGCTGTGTTGGGCGCCCAGTGGGGCGATGAAGGTAAAGGAAAGATCGTCGATCTGCTGACGCCGCAGTTCGAAATCGTGGCCCGCTATCAAGGCGGCCACAACGCCGGTCACACGGTCTATGTCGCCGGAAAGAAGTTCATCCTGCGGCTCATCCCGTCGGGCATCCTCCACCCCGGCGTCGTCTGCGTCATCGGCAACGGCGTCGTCGTCGACCCGCAGGCGCTGCTTGCCGAGGTTGACGAGTTGGTGGCCAGCGGAGTCGACGTCAGCGATCGGATCGTGGTCAGCGACAAAGCGCACCTCATCCTGCCGTATCATCGGGATCTCGACCTGCTGTCCGAAGCGCGGCGCGGCGAGCGGAAGATCGGCACGACCTCGCGCGGGATCGGGCCGGCATACGAAGACAAGATGGCGCGCCGCGGCATACGGGCCGGCGATCTCGCCGATCCGCAGTCGCTCGAACGCGGCATCCGCGAGAACGTGAATGCGCGCAATCGCCTGGTTGGGGACACGGCGATGGACTGGCATGCCGTGCTCGAACAGACGCTCGGCTATGGCGAGCGGATCCGACCCTGGGTACGGGACGTCTCACTGATGCTCAGCGAGGCCATGCATCAGGGCCGGGCGATCCTGTTCGAAGGGGCGCAAGGGACGTTGCTCGACATCGATCACGGCACCTACCCCTACGTGACGTCTTCCAATGCGTCGATTGGCGGGGTGTTCACGGGACTTGGCGTCGGGCCGCGAACGATCGGTGCCGTGCTGGGCGTCGCCAAAGCGTATACCACGCGCGTCGGCGAAGGGCCCCTGCCCACAGAATTGACCGGCGAAACGGGCAATCGGCTGCGGGAGAGCGGCCAGGAATACGGCGCCGTGACGGGCCGTCCGCGCCGCTGCGGCTGGTACGACGCCGTGGCGATGCGCTACAGCGTCAGGATCAACGGTCTCGATGCCCTCGCGCTCACGAAGCTCGATGTGCTGGATGGCCTCGACACGGTCGAAATCTGCACGTCGTACCGATGCGGCGATCAGACCCTCACCGATTTGCCCTCCGACATCTGGCGCCTCGCGCAGTGCGAGCCGGTCTACGAGTCGATGCCGGGCTGGTCGGAGCCGACAAAGGGGGCCCGCCGCCTGGCTGATCTGCCGGCCGCGGCACGCCGCTATGTGGCACGCCTGGAGGAGGTTTCGGGTGTACCCGCGGCGATCATTTCCACTGGCTCGGATCGCACTGATACGATTCTCCGGCACGACGTCATCGCCAGCTGTCGTTTGCCGAGCTTTCAGGACGCCTGAATTCGTCTCAGGAAATTCCGAACCCCGAGCACGCCGAGATCGGGAGAGTCCCCTTGCCGCTCTGACCGGTCGCCTCGCTGAACGACGGTAGCCACCGAGACCACCGATAATCATCGGGACGTTCCAGAAATTTGTCTCGGTGAGTTCGTGACGGAACTGCGTTTACAGACTCTGATGGCGAATGCGGAAGGCGTCGAGGGTCTCCGCGTTCGCGTCGAGGAATTGCAGCCCGGCGCGATAGCATGGGACGCTCCCCGGCGGCATTTCGAATGATGCCCAGGCGACGACGGCCTGACAGCGCAGCTGCATCTGCGCGTCGCTCAGCGTCACGCGCACCCGCTGATTCGGCTTGAGAATCGTCGCTGAGACGACCTGCGCGCCGACCGTCGAGAGATCGACGACCGTCGCCCCATTGCCGTTGATATCGACCGCGACGCCGGCGGCCACCTTGTAGCGCGGCGCCCCGCGCGTGCCGCGATAGTCGATCGGTCCGGCGGGCGCACGTCCTGCGGGCAGAGCGGGCCCTGGATCCGCCACGGCCTGTGTCGTCTCTGAGACGACACGGATTTCCACCTCTCCCAGCCTTGCGTCGGCCTTGAGCCGCCTGATGAGCGCCGCCCCCCGCGAGCTGTCGGCGAAGCCCTTCTCCAACGCCACGAGACGCGGCCGCCGCCGGCCGATCGCCTCGAGTGCCAGCAATACGTCCGTATCGGCGAAGGCCACCAGGTCGATCTCGGCCTCGAGTGTTTGCGTTTGCTGCTTGAGCGCCGGCAGGAGGTGGTCCGCCGCAATCAGCACGGCACAGTCCGTTGGTCGGCTCAAAAAATCCGCGCGTCCTGAATTGGCCACCAACGGACCTTGACCTTGCCGACGATATATTTCTTGGGGACGAAACCCCAATGCCGGCTGTCGGAGCTGTTGTTGCGGTGGTCACCCATGACGAAGTAGTAACCCTGCTGAACGACCTGGGGGCCCCAGTCGTCATGGCTCCTGAACTCCGCGGCCACGTAGTCGTCGTGCAACGGTTGATCGTTCACGGAGACGCGTCCGTCCACAATCCGCACGGTATCGCCCTCCTTGGCGATCACGCGCTTGACGAACATCTTTTCGGGATTGAGCGGGTAGTACAACATCACGATGTCGCCGGGACGCGGCTCGCCGACTTCGTAGACCAGCTTGTTCACGATCAGGCGGTCGTGATCCTCCAACGTCGGCGCCATGCTCTGGCCGTCGACGCGCGCGACCTGAAACCCGAAGGTGACAATCAGCGTCGCGTACACGGCCGCCGAGACCAGCGTCTGCACACCCGATACGACTTCCAGACCGGCGCGAGCCCAACGATCGGACCACGGTTCGGCAGGCACCGGCACGGCCCGGGGTCCCAGCACCATCGCGGTCTCGAGGACCGGCACCGCGGACGGTTCGACGACGGTCTCACTGGCCATTTCGGATCCGGCCATTCCGGATCCGGCCATTTCGGATCCAGCCATTTCGGATCCAGCCATTTCGGATCCGGCCATTCCGGATCCGGCCATCTCGGCTCTCGACATCTCGGACCCCGACGGCGACGCGGGGTCGAGCGCCTTGTCCTGCCGCTGTTCCGCAGTATCGCCTGTGCCGATCGCCTCGACGACCGGCAGGTCGGAGGGACTGTCGAATGGAGCGGGATCGAGCGTCCGATCGTATGGTTCGGTCATCGTCTTGATACACGCATTCTTATCAGTATAGTCGCACTGTTTGCCAGCGTAGGGGCTCCAAGCCGGCTCTGCCGCATGATGATGATGGCCCCCACAGGTAATACGTCGTTGCCGCTGAGTTGTTGACACCTATCCCGTTGTCGAGGCTGCCAAAACATGGATTCTTTTTCGTGCCCTCGTGCCCTCGTGCCTTCGTGCCTTCGTGCCTTCGTGCCTTCGTGTTTTCGTGGTTGCATTTGGAGTCTAAAAACCAGCAGAACAGGCCACTAGGAAGGCCCTGGCGGATCGCCACGCTTCGTGGCCCAAATCCGAGCCAGGTTCACGATGACTTCGACGGCTTTTTCCATGTCCTCGACTGACACCCACTCGAGGCGCGAGTGGAAGTTGTGCTCGCCGGCGAAGATATTCGGCGTCGGCAGGCCCATGAACGAGAGCTTCGACCCGTCGGTTCCTCCACGAATCGGGCGCGCCCTGACCTCGAGGCCCGCTTCGCGCACGGCGTCGCACGCGTATTCCACGACGTCCTGGTGGAGCGCGAGGATCTCCCGCATGTTGCGATACGACTCTTCGACCGACAGCTCCACCCGCGCGCCAGGGAAGACGCTCGCGGCCTCCTGCGCGAGCGCCGCCACTTGCGCTTCCTTCGCGGCCAGCCCGGCCGTTTCGAAATCGCGGATGAGCAGCTTCACCGACGTGCGTTCAACGCTGGCCTGCACGACGTAAGGATGCACGAACCCGTCATGGCCGTCAGTCGTCTCCGGCGACAGGCGATCAGACGGCAGGCGGTTGATGAAATCGCCGGCGACCTTGATCGCGTTGACCATGCGCCCCTTCGCGTAGCCGGGATGCGTGTTGAATCCGATGAACGTGACGGTCATCGCGTCCGCCGAGAAGCTTTCGCTTTCCACTTCTCCGCGGGCGCCGCCATCCATGGTGTAGGCGTAGTCGGCGCCGAAGCGCGCGACGTCGAAATGCGCGGTGCCCCGGCCCACTTCTTCGTCGGGCGTAAACGCAATCCGGATGGTGCCGTGAGGGATGTCCGGATGGGCGAGGAGATATTCGGCGGCCGTCACGATTTCGGCGACCCCGGCCTTGTTGTCGGCCCCGAGCAGGGTGGTGCCCGATGCCGTCACGATGTCGTGTCCCATCTGCTCCGCGAGGGCAGGATTGTCCGACAGCCGCAGGACGATGGACGGCTCGTCGGGCAGCACGAGATCCCGTCCATCGTAGGCGTGGTGCACGATCGGTCTCACGTCGGCGCCGCCGAGTTCGGGCGAGGTATCGACGTGGGCGATGAAGCCAATCGTCGGTATCTCGGAATTGTCGACAGTCGCAGGGATGGTCGCGGTCGTGTAGCCGAAGGCGTCGACCTCCGCGTCGACGAGCCCCAGTTCGCGCAATTCCCGCGCGAGATCATGAAGCAGCACGAGCTGCTTCGCCGTGCTCGGATAGGTCGTGGAGCGCTCGTCGGACTGCGTGTCGTAGCGGACGTAGCGGAGGAAGCGATCGAGAACAGAAGTCATGGGCAAAGCATTCGAAAATCGGCAGTGCCGGGATCGTTCAGCCGAAGGTGGCCATCACCGGTGCGTGATCGCTCGTGCCGACGTCCTTTTGCACCGGGCACGAGATGGCGCGCTCGGCCAGGGCGGCGCTCGCGAGCACGTAGTCGAGGCGCCAGCCGATGTTGCGCTGTCGCAGGCTTCGCCACGGCGCCCACCAGGTGAACAGGCCGTCGTTGGCCGGGTCCAGGGCGCGGCCGACGTCCACGAGTCCTCTGGCGATGATGCGTTCGAGCAACGCGCGCTCCTCCGGCAGCTGGCCGATCGCGCGCGGCTTGCGCTCCTTGGGATGGACGTCGAGGTCGGTGCGGGCGACGTTCAAATCGCCGCAGAATACGAGCAGCCGGCCGGCCGCCTGCAGGGCGGCGGCGTAGGCGTCCATCGCCTCGAGAAAACGCATCTTGGCGACGAAGTCCTTGCCGCCGTTTGGTGCATAAATCGAGGCGATGGTGACCGGGCCGGCGTCACTCGTCAGATCGACGGTGACAATCCGAGTCTCGAAATCGAAAGGAGGGTGAACCGGCGGGGGCCGCGCTGGCGCCAGATCGCGGCGGACATGGAGGCCCACACCCGAGTATCCCTTGTTGCCGTGCCAGTGGCACCAGTAGCCCTCGAGCTCGACGAGGGTCAGGGGAATGTCGTCGGGAGCCGCTTTCAGCTCCTGCAGGCACACCACATCCGGACGCTCGCGCTCGATCCACTCGTGGACCTGGCCCTCGCGCGCCCGGATCCCGTTGACGTTCCAGGTGGCAATCTTCATGGCAGACAGACTGCCATTTTTTCACCGTCTGCGGTCTGAGCCGGCGTGCGGTACTGTCGTTCGCGAAGTTCCGCGAACGAACACGGTGCAAACGCGATCTGCCGCTAGAACCGTGCGTGCGCGGCCTGCCGCTCGGCCGCGGGCACGGCCATGATGTCGGGATGCGCCGCGACATGCTGCTGGACGATCGCTTCCGCCTGCGCCATGAGGTCGGCGTCGCCGTTGCGGTAGATCGCGTTGGCCTCGATGAGATCCGCCTGATGGGCGGGCGTGGCATCGATGCTCTCGTAGATGGCCGCGACCGGGCACGCCGGCACGCACGCCCCACAGTCGATGCACTCCTCGGGGTGGATGTACAGCATCGTCATCTCGGCGAACTCGGGCTCGTCCTTGCGCGGATGGATGCAGTCCACCGGGCAGACGTCAACGCAGGCGGTATCTTTCGTTTCAATGCACGGGTCGGTGATGATGAATGGCATTCGCGGATTCTCCGTACGTATGTGAGCGTCTCGACCCTCGCGCGCGCGTCGGCGAACCCGCCGCTGTGCCGCGTAAAGGTGCCTGGAACGGGCGCGGTCACTCGCGCGACCGGCTCCGGGAGACGAGATCCTATCGAAAACCGCGGCGTTTCGCCAGTCCATCGGCTCGCGGGGAGTGGGTCCCCTTCAACGGCTTGATGAGGTTCACCACGGAGATCACCGAGATCACCGAGAAAACACTCTGGTTCTTGCGCGGTGTGGCGTGGTGGTTGACGTGAAACTGATCCGCGACCAACGAATCCTGGACGTCGCCATGGTTTTTCGGGCGGACTATACTCAGTGACCATGTCACAGCCGACTGAGACGCGTCGCGGTCCCGAGCCCCCGGATATCAGCGAGAAGGGCGGAATGAAAGCCGGCCAGCCGCAGCGCGCCGACACGCGGCTGTTCATGCAATTGCTCGCATTCGGCGGCTGCGTGGAGCCGGCGCCGTTGGTCGACGCGCTGGAGCGCGGCGGCATCGATGGCGTCCTGTATCAGGACGTGAACGATCCACGAGGTGTGGCGCTCCTGACGTTCAGCGAAAATCCCGAGCACTTCATCGATCGCGTTCGCCCGCTCTTGAATCACGGTCCGTTCGTCGCGCTGACTCAGAAGCCGGAGTACACGATGATGGGCCGGACCTACTCGATCGGGTACGAGCCGGACCTGATCGACGTGCTCCTGCACCGCCCCCGGCGGACGGTGCTCAATCCGGACTGGCGCTGGTCGGTGTGGTACCCCTTGCGACGAAGCGGAAGATTCGCCCAACTGCCGCCGGAGGAACAGCGCGTGATTCTCGCCGAACACGGCGCCATCGGGATGTCGTTTGGCGCCGCCGATCTGGCGCACGATGTCCGTCTCGCCTGCCACGGCCTCGACAAGGGCGACAACGACTTCGTCATCGGCCTCATCGGCAAGGATCTCTATCCGCTCTCGGCCATCGTGCAGGCCATGCGGAAAACGCAACAGACGTCTTTGTATCTGGAGCGTCTCGGCCCGTTCTTCATCGGCCGGGCCGTCTGGCAGAGCGCACTTAGAACTTAGAACTCAAAACTTAGAAGGACTGAGAACGTGATTCTGGCGTAACGACGGTCAACGCAGAGATCGCCGCTGGCCGCTGAGCGACTCAGAGATTCTCCGGAGCCTCAGCGAGCTCTGCGTTGAAACGTGTTGCTCTACTTTTAAGTCTTAAGTTCTAACTTTAGAAGTCGCTTGTTCGACGAACGTCTCGATGTCGTTCGCGGGCCGTGCGCCAGACGTCCGGCCGACCTCGCGTCCGCCCTCGAACACGGCCATCGTTGGAATCGACCGAATCCCGAAGCGCTGGCCGAGGTCGCTCAACTCGTCGGTGTTGACCTTGACGACCAGCAGCCTGCCGGCCTGTCGCGCGGCCACTTTCTCCAGTTCGGGGGCGACCATGCGGCAGGGGCCGCACCATGGTGCCCAGAAATCGACGACGACCGGCAGCGACGTCGCGGCGATCAGCGCGTCGAAGTGCGCCGAGGAAGCGACCTCGACAGGTGAGGCCGGCGAGGAGAGATGCGTCTTGCAAGCCGGGCAGCGGACGGTGTGGCCCAGTTGTTCGTACGCGAGCCGGTTCTTCTGACCGCACTGCGGGCAGGTCACGATGACTCCCTGAAGATCAAGGTTGACGGTGTCCATGATCCGATTGTACGAGGTTTGTCTATCGGCGGGCCGCGCGGGCCACCGGCTTTTTCTTGGGCGCCTTGCGGCTCCTTCGCGCGGCGGCTTTTGGCGCCGACGGCGGGTCGTCACCGTTGACGCGCGCCGAGAGCAGGCCAACGCCGATGGCATAGGAATGGGCGCAGTTGTAGGCGAGAAGCGCGTCGTAGTTGTGATGGACCAGAAAGTGTCGCGAGGTGCCCGAGACCAACGCGGCCTCAGGGGCATCGTCGGGCAGGGCCTGACCATTGGGCAGGCGGACGCCGATGCGCTGCCATTCGGCCATCGGCAGCGTGACGGTCATGTCGCGCGTGGCCTGGCAGGTGCCCGCGCGCCGTGCGACCGTTCCCGCGATCTTCCCGGCGGCTTCGGGCGGTACGCCGACCTCGCGCCCCCAGGGCTGGCCGGCGATCCACCCGGCGCCTTTCAGGTAGTTGCCGACTGACGCAAAGATGTCGGGAGGCGACGACCAGATGTCGCGCCGACCGTCGCCGTCGTAGTCTTCGGCGAACTTGAGATAGCTCGACGGCATGAACTGCAACTGTCCCATCGCCCCGGCCCACGAGCCGCGCATGCGCGCAATGTCGATATCGCCGCGGTTGAGAATCTCGAGTGCCGCGAATAGCTCGTTGCGAAAGAGCGTGGATCGCCGCGGGTCCCACGCCAGCGTCGCCAGCGCGGCGACCGTGGGCCGTACTCCGCTGAAGCCGCCGAAGTTCGACTCGAAGCCCCAGATCCCGACGATGACTTCCGGCGGAACACCGTAACGGGCGGCGACCTCGTCGAGCAGCACGCGGTGCTTGGCCAACGACTGGCGGCCCGATTTCACGAGCGCCGGCGTCAGGCGGCGAGTCAGATACGCCTCGAGCGAGAGCACCGTCTCGGCCTGGGAACGATCGCGCTCGATCACGACTGGCAGCGGCTCGTCGATCTTCGCGAGCGCCTCATCGAGGATGTCCTGGCGGATGCCTCGCGCGAGCGCTTCCGTGCGGATGCCGGCCAGGAACTCGGAGAATGAGGGGCGGGAGTCTTGAGTGGCGCGAATCTGCGGAGTGGCCACGGCGATGACACCCAGTAGAGCGATCACCCACATCCGCATGGGGGGCAGTGTACCAGCAATGGTTCGCGGTTCAATGCATCGGCGGCGGGGGACCCTGATGTGCCGGTCGTTTCATGATCAGCACGAGCGGAATCAGCGCGATGAACACCAGCCCCAGCAGTTGAAAGATAGTCACGAACGACACCATCGAGGCCTGACGCCAGACGGTGCCGAAGAGCGCGGCATACGTGCGGTTGGTCGCCGTGACGGGATCGGCTCCGCTGGCGATGAACCCGGCGCGGGTCTGCGCGAACATCGATTGGCTGACTGCGTCGTAGGCCGTCACGTGCGATCCGAGCAGCGTCGTCACTGCCTGCTGCTGGCGCACCAGCATCGTGCCGGTCACCGCGATGCCGATGCTGCCGCCGATGTTGCGCATCAGGTTGAACAGGCTGGTGGCGTTGCCCATTTTCTCGCGCGAGATCGACGCCATGGCGGCCGTCGTCAACGGGACGAAGAGCAAAGACAGGGAGGCGCCCTGGATCATCTGCGGCCAGAAGATGTCCCAGTATCCGGCCTGCAGGCTCAGCTGGGACAGCCAGAGCAGCGTGATCCCGCCGACGAGGAATCCAATCGCCAGCAGCTTGCGCGGATCGAACATTCCGGTCATGAGACCGGTCAGCGGCATGAAGATGAACGATCCGATACCGCGCGGCGCCATCGCAATGCCGGCGAGCATCGGCGGATAGCCGAGCAGCGTCTGCAGCATGATGGGCAGGAGCACCAGGCTCCCGTACAGGACGAAGCCCATCACCGTCATCAGAAACACCCCGACGGCGTAGCTTCGTTCCTTGAACACCCGCAAGTCGACGACCGGATCCTCGGCCCTGAGCTCGTGGATGACGAGCCACACCAGCGTCACCGCGCTCAGAATCGCGAGCGACGTAATGAAGCGTGATGAGAACCAGTCGTCCTCTTGCCCCTTGTCGAGCACGAACTGCAGCGCGCCGATGCCGACCGCGAGCATGCCGATGCCCCAGTAGTCGATCCGGCGCGCCTCCTGCCTGATGTACGGCGGATCGAAGATGAACATCTTCGTCATGATGAGCGAGGTGATGCCGACCGGAATGTTGATGTAGAACACCCAGCGCCAGCTGTAGTTGTCGGTCAGCCAGCCGCCCAGCACCGGCCCGAAAATCGGCGCGACGACGATGCCGAGGCCCCAGAAGCCCATCGCTTTGCCGCGATCCTGCGGCGGGAACGCCTCGAGCAGCACCGCCTGCGAGAGCGGCTGCATCGCGCCGCCGGTGGCGCCCTGGAGGCAGCGAAACAGGATCAGCATCGGCAGGTTGGGCGCGAGGCCGCACAGCATCGAGGACACGGTGAAACCCGATACCGACAACAGGAGCAGGTTCTTGCGCCCGAACCGGCTCGCGAGCCAACCGGTCATCGGGAGGATGATCGCGTTGGCCACCAGGTACGACGTCAGCGCCCAGGTGGCTTCATCGATCGTCGACGACAGGCTGCCGGCGATATGGGGCAGCGACACGTTGACGACCGTGGTGTCGAGGACCTCCATGAAGGTCGCAAACATCACGGCAATCGCGATGATCCACGGGTTGACGGTCTTCTGCTCAGACATCGGTTGAACCACCGGGGCCGCCACGCTCAACGGGACCGGCGTTCGGGCTCACTCGAGCCGGCGACCGTCGAGGTGGCCGCCCGCTCACCGTCATCAACACGCTCGGCGCCTTTCTTTGGAGTGCTTCTCCGCGGTATCGGCGTTTTAACGGTACTGTTTCCCACGCTCTTGACGGCCAGCCGAATCCGCAGACGCGGGACGCCACTATTTGGTGTACACCGTCGCCGCCACCGACATGCCGGGACGGAGGACGTTTTCAGAGTCCTGGCCAGATTCGAGCACGATCTTGACCGGCACACGCTGCACAACCTTGACGTAGTTCCCGGTCGCGTTTTCCGGTGGCAGCAAGCTGAAGCGTGCTCCGGTGGCGGCGGAGAGGCTGTCGATGTGACCCGAATATTCGCGTCCGCCGTAGGCGTCCACCGTAATGGTCACCCTTTGTCCTGGACGCATCGCGCGCAGCTGGGTTTCTTTGAAGTTTGCCGTCACCCAGACGGTATCGAGCGGGATCAGCGCCATGAGCGGCTGGCCCGGTTGAATGACCTGTCCGAGCTCCGCGGTCTTACGGCTGATTGTTCCTTTGACCGGCGCTTTGATCACGGTGTACTGGAGGTTCATTTCCGCCTGATCGAGCGATGCTTTGGCCTGCTGCGCTCGCGCTTCCGCAGACGCCGCCCGAGCACGCATCGCGGCGACCTGCTCCGGTCCGGATTGGGCGCTCTTGAGACCCGCCCGGGCCTGCTGTTCTCCGGCGCGCGCACCCATGAGCTTTCCCTCCGCGACCTGGATCCCGGCCTCCGCCTCTGTAATCTGGGATTTTGCCGTGTCGACGGCCGCGCGCTGCACATCGGCGGCGGCGACGGCGGCGTCGAACTGCTGCTGCGCCACTTCGTCCTTGGCCAGCAGACCGCGCAGCCGCTCGACATCGCGTGCGGTTTTCGTGGCGTTGGCTTCAACTTCCCGTACCCGCGACTTCGCCGTGACGAGGCGCGCCCGCGCCTGCTCGAGCTCCTTCTGTGCCTGGTCGATGCCCGCCTGGGATTGTTCGACCGACCCCTGCGCCGTGGACAGGGTGCCGGTCGTGGTGGCCGACGTGACGGGCACGGTGCTCTGGGCGGCGCGTGCCGAGGCTTCAGCGTCCAACAGTTCCGCGCGCGCCTTGGCGACGGCGATTTCGTAGTCGCGCGGGTCGAGCTGGACCAGCACCGTGCCCGCTTCGACATGCTGGTTGTCCGCGATCGGCAGGGCTTGGATTGTGCCGCCCACTCGGGACGCGATCGGCGTGACGTGCGCGTCGACCTGGGCATCGTCGGTCGACTCTCGGGCGGCCGTCAGATAGAACCACGCGCCAACGGCAATGACCGCGATGATAAGAACGCCGAGCGCGATGCGCACCCGACCCTGGCTGGCAAATGACGGCGAATGAGGTTGATCGGGCATCAGCGAAGGCCTCCAAAAATCTCCCGGGCGGTTTCTTCCGCGATGCCGACCGCGCGAACCAGAGAACCTTTCGCGAGGCTCGTCGTGAACAACGCCGAGATGTACTGGTCGTCGGCCAGTGTGACCGCCGCCTGCGCCTGCACGACCTCAATGTTACCAGCGACCCCGGCCGCGAATCGATCGCGCGCCTGCGTCAGCTCGCTCGCGGCCAGCATTCGTCCCCGGGTCGCGACCTCGAGCTGCTCGGTGCCGGTCTGCAGGTCCAGCATCGCCGTCCGGATTTCGTAGTAGATCGCCCCTTTCAAGTCGTCGGCCTCGGTGCGCCGCCGGCGCAGGTCTGTTTCCGCTTCGAGCCTGCGGCCCTTCGCTCGTCCGCCCTGGAAGATGGGGATGTCGAGAGTACCGGCGACTGCGTAGGTGTAATGGCTGTCGGGTATCGACAGGCCGAGATCCCCGTAGTTTGCGTTGACGCGCACGGAGGGCTTGGTTTCGCCGATCGCTGCCTCCCGCGACGCCTCGGCGGCTTTGATGCGTTCGAGCGCGGCCAGGTAGTCGGGGCGTGTTCTGTAGGCGCGTTCGAGCGCCTGGTCCATCGTCATCTCCGGGATGTTCACCGGCGCAAGCTCGGTCGCCAGCGTAAAGGACTGTCCGAGCGGCAGACCGATGAGCCGGGCCAGCTGTAGCTTGGCCTTTTCGAGTTCATTGCGCGCGGCCGTGGCGCGCTGGCGTTCGGTGCCGAGCTGCACTTCGGCCCGGAGTACGTCGATGCCCGCCACGATCCCGCTTTGTTTCAGGTCCGTGGCCTGGTCGAACAGCGCCCGCGCGGTCTCGACCTGCGCCTGTGCTGCGTCCACGCGCGCCGACGAGGCCAGCGCCTGGGCGTACGAAACGGTCGCGACGAGGACCACCAGGTCGCGGGCGCTCCGGTAGTCGTGGCGGGCGGCGTTCAGATTGTGCGTTTCCGCGCGCGAGTCGTTCAACGCCTTGAAGTCCAGGACGGCCTGCGACAGTGACACGCGTGCGTCGAAGGTGTTGAACGGGCCGACGATCGCCGGGATGCCGGCCGGCAACGGAAAGCCGAACGCCGCCAGGTTCACGACCTGGCGTGCTTCCGTCACATGACCGTTGATGTTGGGCTTGAGCTCGCTCAAGGCACGCCATCTTGCGCCTTGGGCGTGGTCGATGCCCTCCTCGGCCAGCAGCACTCCCAGGTTATTGGTGAGCGCCCGGTTGATCGCATCAGAAATCGAGAGTGCCAGGGGCTCCCTCGTCAGTTCGCCCCTCGGCACGCCGCCGAGGAACGGGGTGATGGAAGGGGGCAATGACGGCCGTGACGGCGGCGCGGTGCGCTCAGCCGCCGGAGCGGCGGGTTGACCTGGCAGCTGCGCCGCCGCCGGCATCGCCGCGGCGACGCAGATGATCGCGGAAAGCAAGAGACGGAGTGTCGGTCGCACGTGGTGTCCCTTTCTCGCCTGGCGCGTTCGACGAGACAGGGCGGAGGCTGGCCAAGGTCGTCGCTCGCAACGGGAGCTACCTAGAGTACTACGCCACCCAAAAGGTGAGCGCCAGGCCCCCGGTTCGTCGCCAGGCCGAGACCGCCGAATTCTGAGGCAAATCGCGCGGGATCACGATTTGACTGACCTCGAGCCGGGCGTCGTCCGGGGCGAAGAAACGAAAAAAGAGATAGTGTGTCCTCCATCAGGCATCAGACATTTACCGTCACAGTAAACCTATGGCCCATCTCTTCAGCCCGTTGACCCTCCGCGGCCTCACGCTTCCGCATCGCATCCTGGTGTCCCCGATGTGCCAATACTCGAGCACGGACGGATTTGCCACCGACTGGCACCTGGTCCATTTGGGGAGCCGGGCGGTGGGCGGGGCTTCGATGGTCCTGACCGAAGCGACGGCCGTGACCGCGGACGGCCGCATCAGCCCGCAAGACCTGGGAATCTGGCACGACGATCACGTCGACGGGCTCGGACGGATTGTTCGCTTCTTGCACAGCCAGAGTAGCCTGGCGGGCATTCAGATCGCCCATGCCGGGCGCAAGGCCAGCACGACACCGCCGTGGGACGGTCGAGGCAGGGTGCCGCCGTCGGACGGCGGGTGGCAGCCGGTCGGCCCGACCAGCGAGCCGTTCGCCGACGGATATCCAGTGCCTCGCGCCTTGGACGAGTCCGAGATCCCGCTGATCGTCGAGGCTTTTGCAGATGCGGCTCGCCGTGCCCTGGCCGCGGGCTTCGACGTTGTCGAGGTCCACGCCGCCCACGGTTACATCCTGCACCAGTTTCTCTCGCCGCTCGTGAATACCCGAACGGATGCGTACGGCGGATCCTTCGACAATCGCATTCGCTTGTGCGTGGAGGTCGTCGAAGCGGTGCGGGCAGTGTGGCCAGAGCGCCTGCCGGTATTCGTTCGCATCTCGGCGACCGATTGGGTGCCTGGCGGTTGGGACATCGAGCAGTCCGTCGATCTTTGCCAGCGGCTCGCGGCGGTGGGCGCAGATTTGGTCGACTGTTCGTCCGGTGGGGGCGTGTCCTACGCGCAAGTCCCGGTCGCACCCGGCTATCAGGTGGCATTCGCAGAGCGCATCAAGCGTGGCGCCAACGTGCCCACCGGCGCCGTGGGCCTCATTACCCAGGCCTCGCAAGCCGATGCCATCATACGCACGGGGCAGGCCGACTGCGTCCTGCTGGCCCGCGAGATGCTTCGCGATCCGTACTGGCCGCAATTTGCCGCGCAGGAGTTGGGGGAGCTGCTCCCGCGACCGAAGCAGTACATTCGCGCCGCTCCTCACGGGATGCCGGCACGGTGATCTGGCGGTCGGTGGAAAGTCGGAAACCGAAAAGTCTAAAGCCTCAAGTCTGCTCGTTTCGGCCGAACTGAAAAGAGACTTCAGCCTTTGGAACTTTCTAGCCTTGAGACTTGAGACTTTCTGAACTGTCCAAATTTCAGCCATCCCTCCAGCTGCGAAGTAATATTCACCGATGCGCGCGCTTGTCGTCGAAGACGACCCGACGATTGCCGATTTCGTCGCGCGCGGTCTGCGCGAGGCCGGATTCGCCGTGGATCACGCGGGCGACGGTGACGCCGCGCTCGAGTGCACCAGAGAACAAACCTACGACGTCGCCATCGTCGACGTGATGCTCCCCAAGCGCGATGGCCTGGCCGTCATCGACGAGATGCGGCGCCGGGGCAGCGCGACGCCGGTGCTGATTCTGAGCGCCCGCCGGTCGGTCGACGATCGGGTCAAGGGCCTGCAGGCCGGCGGCGACGATTATCTGACCAAGCCGTTCGCGTTCGCCGAATTGCTGGCCCGCGTGCAGGCGCTGTTGCGTCGGGCCACCCGGACTCCCGAGCCGACGACCCTGACGGTCGAGGACCTCGCACTGGACCTGTTGTCGCGTCGCGTGACGCGGGACGGAACGCCGATCGACCTGCGGCCGCGCGAGTTCAGCCTTCTCGAGTACCTGATGCGCAACGCCGGCCGCGTCGTCTCGAAGACGATGATCCTGTCGCATGTGTGGGAGTACAGCTTCGACCCGCAAACCAACATCGTCGACGTGCTGGTGAGCCGGCTGCGCGAGAAAATCGACCGTCCGTTCGAACGAAAGCTGCTCCAGACCGTGCGCGGCGTCGGCTACGTGCTCGGAGGGCACGAGCGGTGAGGCCCTTCGGCCTTCGGCTGGCGCTGTGGTACGCGACGATTTTCGTCGTCGCCTCGACGGTCATCGTGTTCCTGACGTACTGGCTGACGTCAGCCTCCCTGGCGCAGCGCGATCAGCAGATCATCCAGCAGAAGATCGGCGAGTACGCGGCGGCCTACCAGCGCGGCGGAATCGGCCGGCTCGCCGATATCGTCCGGGCCGAGCAGAGCACGGCACCAGAACGCCTCTTCGTTCGGGTTGTCGATCGTGGGGCCGAAGCGATCGTGCTCAGCCAGCCCGAAGGATGGGAGCCGTCAGCCCTCGAAACCGCCTCGTTGAGGCTCTGGGATGGCACGTTGGTGCAGGTCGGCAAGAGCACGGAAGCGCGGCAGGATCTGCTTTCCAGATTCCGCGCGGCGCTCGGCCTGGTGACGCTGTCGGTCGTCATTGCTGCCCTCGCCGGCGGATTCATCGTCACCCGCGTCGCGCTCGAGCCGGTGCAGAGACTCACGGAAGCGGTCGGCCGCATCATCCGGACCGGCCGGACGGACGAGCGCGTTCCACTATCGGCCGAAACGGATCCACTGGACGCCATCGACGAGTTGACGAGGCTGTTCAACCAGATGCTCGACAAGATCGAGGGGCTCGTCACGGCCATGCGCGGTGCGCTCGACAACGTGTCGCACGACCTGCGGACACCGCTGACGCGGCTGCGCGGCACGGCGGAAATGGCTCTCGCGGCCCCTCCCGACGTCGATCGCTGCCGCGACGCGCTCGCCGATTGCGTCGAAGAATCGGATCGCGTGCTCGTGATGCTGAACACCCTCATGGACATATCCGAAGCGGAGAGCGGTGCTCTCCAACTGCATCGCGGCGCCGTCCGCCTCGGCGAAATCGCGGCCCGGGCCGTCGAGCTCTATCGTGATGTGGCTGATGCCAAGGGCCTGGTGCTCAGCGCCAATACCTCCTCAGACCTCGTGGTGATGGCCGATGCCACACGGCTGGAGCAGGTGGCGGCCAATCTGATCGACAACGCCGTGAAGTACACCGCCGCGGGCGGACGAGTGGACGTCGAGGTGGTTGGCGACGAGGGGCGCGCGGTGCTCCGGGTCCGGGATACCGGCATCGGTGTCCGCGCCGACGAACTGCCGCACATTTGGAACCGTCTGTTCCGGGGTGACACCAGTCGGACCGAGCGTGGTCTGGGTCTCGGCCTGAGCCTGGTGAAAGCCATTGTGGAGGCGCACGGCGGAACGGTTGAGGTTAAGAGTGAACCGAACCGGGGGTCGGTGTTCACCGTGGCGCTTGGCGCGGTCTAGCAGGGCCGGTCGGGCAGGTGGGCAGGCATGTAGGACGCGCCGGACAGGTCGGACTCGTGGGGCGGGTCGGACAGGTCGGTACGCCAGGGCGGGTGGGGCAGGGTGTGCGGCTGGCGGAGCTGGAAGTGAAAAACGACTTCGGCGTCTCAAGGGGGCGCATTCACTGTGTAGGTTTCCAATTGACACGTCACCTCGCGGGGTGACGCACCATGAATCATCGTCTGGACGAAACTTGGGGGCACACGCCATGCGACTGCATTACGCCGCTTTTGTCTCGCTGCTCATCGCGCCAACACTCGTCACCGCACAGGAGAATCTCGGCACTTACGAAGACCGCATCGCCGTCGAGGACGTGATGGCGCGCTACGTATGGGCGGTGGATTCGCTCGATCCAGACGGCTACGTTGCGGTGTTCACCGAGGATGCCACCATCGACTCGAACGGGAGCATCAGCAAAGGACAGGTGGAGATTCGCAAGATCGTCACGGGCCTCATTCAACGGCGCGACGACAACAAGGCCAAGGGTTTGCCCACCGCGAACCTGTACCATGTGATCAGCAGCGTGCGCATTACGTTCCCGAAACCCGGCGAAGCGTTGCACCAGTCCTACTGGCAGACCGTGCGTCGAGACAAGGACGGCAGGATGATCGCGGCCGCGATGGGCCGCTCCGAAGACCGGCTCGTCAGGCGCAATGGCAAGTGGTTGATTCAGTGGCGCAAGCTGACCGTCTTCACCGACTGACCGGTTTTTCCAGCAGCCCCCTCGATTGTCGTCGACCCGCCAGTTCCCTGGAACGTCTCAACCTTTCACCGATGTAATGCTCCGGTAACCGACCGGAAAGGCGTAATCCCGTCTAATGAATTGTGACGGCGCGCAACGCCGCACATCATGCGAAATGACGGGCATCAAACGGAGAAGGGACATCACCATGGACGATCGACATTCCAGCGTGGCCGGTAAGGCAATGAAAGGCGGACTTGCTGTCGTCGCGGCCGGACTACTCCTGGCAGGCGCCGGCTGGCGCGGCTCGGCCGCCGACACTCAAACGGCTTCGTCCAAAACCGGTCAGACCGTGGCCGCACCGGTCATTGGCCATTCCATCGCGGGCGGGCGCGACTCGTACGCCGACGTCGTGACGGCGGTCTCGCCGGCAGTCGTGACGATTCGCGTCGAGGGCAAGGCGAAGGTATCGCCGACGCAGTTCGGCGAAGGCGACGAGCTCTTCCGCCGTTTCTTCGGCGATCCATCGGAGGGCGGGCCACGCGCCCCGCGGGTCCCCCGGTCCAACAAGCAGCGCGGTCTCGGTTCTGGCGTCGTCGTGAGCGGGGACGGGTACATCCTGACGAACAATCACGTGATTGACGGCGCCGACAGCATCGCCGTCGATCTGACCGACGGCCGGACGCTGACTGCCAAGGTGATCGGCTCGGACAAGCCGAGCGATCTGGCCCTGCTGAAAGTGAATGCGTCCGACCTGAAGGCGCTCGCGCTCGGCAACTCCGACGCCGTGCGCGTCGGCGACGTCGTCCTCGCCGTCGGCAACCCCCTGGGGTTGGGTCAGACGGTGACGATGGGGATCATCAGCGCGAAGGGCCGTGCGACGGCTGCCGGCGATGGCAGCTACGAGGACTTCCTTCAGACCGATGCGCCGATCAACCACGGCAACTCGGGCGGCGCGCTCGTGAATACGAAAGGCGAACTGGTCGGCATCAACTCGCAGATCCTGTCGAGTACCGGCGAGAACATCGGGATCGGCTTCGCGATTCCGGCGAATATGGCCCGCCACGTCACCGACCAGCTCCGTAACGGCGGAAAGGTGCGTCGTGCGCAACTTGGGGTGACGATTCAACCGGTCACTTCGGACATGGCGGCCAGCCTGGGTCTGAAGGAAGTCGGCGGCGTCATCATCAGCTCGGTGACGGACGGCAGCGCGGCGGAGCACGCCGGGCTCAAGCAGGGCGACGTCATCCTGTCCTTCAACGGCGAGAGCGTGAAGGACTTCAATGCGCTGCGGAACCGCGTGGCGGACACGACGCCCGGTTCGAACGCCACGATCACCATCGTGCGTGACGGATCGAAGCGCGACGTCACGGTGAAGCTCGATGAGACCGATGCCAGTCGGACCGCGCGAAATGCCGACAGTGAGTCGGCGAACGAGGACAAAACGGCACTCGGCGTGTCGGTCGCGCCGCTCACGCAGGAGCTCGCGCGGCGCTTCAAGCTGCCGACAAGCGTAAAGGGCGTCGTCGTGCAGGAGGTCAACCCGGACGGGCGCGCGGCGGATGCGGGGATTCAGGCCGGCGACGTCATCGAAAGGGTGAACCGGGAGCCGGTGTCGTCGATCGAAGAGCTGCGTGCCGCCGTGCGGCGCACCAGTGACAGGCCACTGCTGCTCCTGGTGAACCGCGAGGGTCGCGAGATTTTCGTGACGGTAAAGCCGGCCGCATCGTAGTCGTCCGGCGGCCGACCGTTCGTCTTCATCAAGCCGTCGTCAATCGCGAGCCGAAGGAAAAGGCAAGCGATTGGCGACGGTTTCGTGTGTCGACATCCGTCACCCCGTCACCCCATCACCCCATCACCCCATCACCCCATCACCCCATCACCCCGTCAACCTTCGTGTACCATCTACCCGTGGATCTCAAGCTCAGCGGGAAAGTGGCGATGGTCGGCGGCGCGAGCAGGGGACTTGGTTTCGCCGTGGCTCGGGCGTTGTCGGCTGAAGGTGCGCAGGTGTCCATCGCCTCTCGCGATCGTGCGGCGATTGAGCGTGCCGGTGCGCAAATCGAAAAGGAATCCGGAGGACGAGTGCTGGCGGTCGCCGGCAGCGTCGCCTCGGCCGACGACATCGCCCAGTGGCACCACGCGACCGTGGAGCGGTTCGGGGGCGTCGACGTGCTGTTTACAAACGGTGGCGGCCCGCCGGCGGGGCGCGTGCTGGATTTCACGGATGCCGCCTGGCAATCCGCGTTCGAACTCCTCCTGCTGAGCGTAATTCGGCAGGTGCGCCTGGCAGTGCCTTCAATGAAAGCGCGCGGCGGCGGTGCGATTCTGATGAGCACCTCGTCGGCAGTGAAAGAGCCCATTCCCAACATCGCGCTGTCGAACGTCCTTCGCGCGTCGGTGGCGGCGCTCGCGAAGACGCTCGCACTTGAACTGGCCGGGGACGGCATTCGGGTGAACCAGCTGATTCCGGGCCGAATCGGCACGGATCGCGTGCGCGAGATCGACGCGATCAACGCCGACAAGGCCGGTCTTTCCGCCGACGAACAGCGCCGCCGGTCGGCGGCGGCGATTCCGCTGGGGCGCTACGGCAGTCCGGACGAGTTCGGAAAGGCGGCCGCGTTCCTGTTGTCGGATGCGTCGGCGTACATCACCGGCGCCTCGATGCAGGTCGACGGCGGTCTTGTTCGAGGGCTGCTGTGACAGTACCCGCCGACGAGGGCACGGAGCCGCATCCCTTCTCGTGAATTCCTTTTGACCCGAGGGCATTTTCACTGCAAACCACCGAGTAGTCCGTTGGTGAATCCCGTGGGTCTACCTGATGTGTTCGGTGGTGAATACTCGTGAGCGTCGCCCGCAATCTGCTGCTCGCCGCTTCGACGAATGTCTGGTTGCGCGATCGCGCGATGCGGGCGCGGTTCGTCAAGCGGTCGGTCGCGCGGTTCATGCCGGGCGAGCGGATCGAGGACGCGATGAGCGCGGCCCTGAGGCAGCACTCGCAGGGGATCGGCTCGATCCTCGCGCATCTTGGCGAGAACGTCACGACCGGCGAGGAAGCCGAGGCGGTAACGCAACACTATCTGGATGTCCTCGATCGTCTCGGCGATGCGAGTCTCGACGCCCAGGTCTCGATCAAGCCGACTCAACTCGGCCTGGATCTCGACAAAGGGCTCTGTCAACACAACGTCCAGCGTCTGGTGGATCGCGCCGCCGAGTTGCGGCGGCTGCTGTGGATCGACATGGAGAACGCACGCTACGTCGACGCCACGCTGGATCTCTTCCGACGCATGCGGCGGCGGTCGCCGTTTGTCGGCCTGGCGCTTCAGGCCTGTCTCTATCGCACCGAGCGCGACCTCGAGTCGCTCCTGCCTCTGGGCGCTGCCCTTCGGCTGGTGAAAGGCGCGTATCTCGAGCCGGCCAACGTCGCGTATCCCAGGAAGACCGACGTCGACCAGAACTACTACCGGCTGGCCAGTCGCATTCTCGGCGAGTACCATCGAACGGGCGCGCTGCTGCACATTGCGACCCACGATACGGCGCTGATCGATCGGTTGACCCCGCTCATCGCCGCGGTGGAGATTCCACCGACGGCCTACGAATTCGCCATGCTCTACGGGATTCAGGTGCCGCTCCAGCACCGGCTGGTCGCGACCGGCCGGCGTGTCAGGGTGCTGATTTCGTACGGAGAGCACTGGTTTCCCTGGTACCTGCGCCGGTTGGCGGAGCGGCCCGCGAACGTCTGGTTCGTGGTCAAGCAGCTATTCGTGTAAAAATCCAGATCTCCAGGAGAGACAAAGGAGCTTCGGATGAATCTCGAGGAATTGCGCGTGCTCGTCGACTACCACTACTGGGCGCGCGACCGAGTGCTCGACGCGGCGGCGGCCCTCACGCCGGACCAGTTCACGCGCGACATGGGAAGCAGCTTTCGCTCGATTCGCGACACCCTGGTGCACTTCTACTCCGCCGAGTGGGCATGGTGCACGCGGTGGAACGGACACTCGCCGGCCGCGCACGTGCCGCCCGAGTTGTTTCCCGACGTTGCGACCCTTCGCGCGAAGTGGACCGAGCTTGAAGCGGACGTGCGCGCAGTGCTCGAGCGGATCGGTGTTGATGGTGTCGATCGCGTGATCGAGTACACCATGTTCAACGGCGATGCCCGCGCGTCGGTGTTCTGGCACATGGTGCAGCACGTCGTGAACCACGCGTCGTACCATCGCGGACAGGTGACGACAATGCTGCGGCAGCTCGGGGTCACGCCTCCCGGCAGCATGGATTTGGTGACCTACTATCGGACCAAGGGCCCGAGCTGAAAACTCGAAAGAGAGACGCTACTTTCGGGCCGCCGGCGTGAGCAGTGTTTCAACCCGCTTGCCCGACCGCATGTACGCGACCTTGACCGGCTGGCCGATCTTCAGCAGTTCGAGCGCGTAGGTGTAATCGTAAATGTTCGCGATCGATTGCCCGGCGATCTCGACGATGACGTCGCCTTTCTCCAGGCCGGCCTGTTCGGCAGGTCCGCCGCCGATGACGCCGCCAAGAAGCAAGCCCTTGACCTCGGCGGTGTAGTCCGGGATCGTGCCGGTGAACACGCGAACACCCGCACGCGCGCCGCCCTGGCTGGGTTGGTCGAACTTGGCAAAGGCCGGCGGATCGACGAGCCCGTCGACCCGCCGTGCGATGTCGGCCGCGAAGTCCACGATGCGATCGAGGTCTTCGTAGTCGATCTTGTCGGCCGTGTCCGTCGGACGGTGATAGTCGACGTGGCTGCCAGTGAAGAAATTCAGAGACGGCACGCCGGCCTGGTTGAACGTCGCGACGTCGGTCGGCTGATACGGATCCGGCTGAAGCTGCAAGTCGAATCCCGCGCGGACGTTGGCCTGTTCGAGAATCCGCGACCACGCCGGCGACGACCCCAGCGCCTGCACGGCGAGCCGGTTGTTCTGCATGCGGCCGACCATGTCGAAGTTCAGGTAGGCGCTGAGCTGATCGATGGCCATCGGGGGCCGCGTCGCAAACGCCGCCGAGCCCAGCAGGCCGAGTTCTTCGCCCGACCAGAAGTTCAGCAGCACGTTGCGGCGCCGCGGTTGCCTTGAGAGCGTTTCGGCCACGGCAAGTACGGCGGAGGTGCCTGACGCGTTATCGTCGGCGCCCAGGTGCGCCTGTCCCGTCTCCTCTTTTCGAGCCAGCGAGTTGCCGCTGTTCCCGTGGCCGAGATGATCGTAGTGCGCCCCCAAGGCGATCCAGGGCTTCGCCACGCCGGCGGTCGGCGAGGTGGCGGGGAGGTAGGCCACGATGTTGTGGCCCTCCTGCTGTTCGCGAATCACCACCGTGCGGACCGAGGCCGTGATGCCTGGAAAATCGAAGCCGGCCACGTGCGGGTTGCCGGTATCGAGCGATTGCTGCACTGAATCGAGCGTCTTGTCGGGCACGGCTGAGAAGAATCTTCGGGCGTAGTTGCCGGTGATGCTTGCCGCGACAATGCCCGATCCGGCGATCGCGGTGTCGAAGGTCATGGGCGCAAGTTCTCCGGCGTTGGGCGAGCGCGGACCGGTCACGACCAGGATCGCCTTGGCGCCGTGCTGACGTGCGGCCATCGCCTTGTATCGCAGGTCCGAATAGCGCGCGAGGATGCCTTTCGTTTTCTGGTCGGCATCTTCAGGAAAGTAACGAAGCACGAGGACAATCTTGTCCTTCACGTCGAGGCCGGCGTAGCTGTCGTAGCCGAAATCCTGCGAATCGGGCACCACGATACCGTAGCCCGCGAAGACCACGCCTGCGTCGACCTCGCCGTTGTCGGAGAAGGACAGCGCACGAACCGCGACTGGATCGTCGGAGGTGCCGCCTGAAACACCGGGCCCCAGACTGCCGTCAGCCTTCAACGACGACCGCGAGACCAATATTCGCGATCCGCCATCACGGTTTCCCGATGTGAACTCGAACGGTACACTGAAATCTGAGAGACCAGGCACGGGCTTCGCGCCGATGCGTTGCAGCTGCGACACGATATAGGCCGCCGCCAGTTTCTCACCGGCCGATCCGGTGAGTCGACCATCGAGCTTTTCAGCGGCCAGCGCTTCCACGTGCGGGCGCGTGGCGGGCTGTTGCGCCACAACGACACCGACGCCGGACGCCAGTGCGAGCGAGACAATCAGCGCAGCGCGCGTTGCGGCAGAACCAAAAGTCCTCTGCGCGCTCAGCGGTCTCTGCGTTCCTCTGTCGTGTTGATTTGTCATGGCTTCTTGCCCGCCTTCTTGGCCGGCGCGTGTTCCAGCGCCTCGAGCGCCTTCTCGTGGTTCCACTGCGCCAGGAACAGCTGACCGGCCGAGCCGCCGGACCGGCTCGACGTCCAGGCGAGCGTCTTGCCGTCAGGCGACGGCACCGGGAGCCCATCGAAGCCATCGGAGTATGTCACCCGCACCGGCTCCTTCCTGCCCTCGATATCGACCATGTACAGCTCGAAGTTTTCGAAGCCGAGCTTGTTGGTCGAGAAAATGAAATAGCGGCCGGATGGATGTTCGTAGGGAGCCCAGCTCATCGATCCGAAGTCGGTGATTTGCCGCTGGTCGCTGCCATCGGGCTTCATGGTCCAGACATCGGCGATGAGCCCCTGCTCGTCGAACCGCCGCCACACGATGTGCGAGCCGTCGTGGGTGAAGAAGGGGCCGCCGTCGTACCCCGGCGCCCTGGTGAGACGCCGCTGATCCGATCCGTCGGCGCGCATGATGTAGATCTCGGCGAAGTAGCTCGGGTTCTCCTCGAGCTGTTTCTTCTCGCGCTCGTTGAGCGTCCGGCCGTACGCGTCCCGCATCGACGAGAACACCAGCCACTGGCCGTCCGGCGAGTAGCTGCCCTCGGCGTCGTAGCCACGCGCGCTGGTCAGCCGTTTCAACGCCTTGGTCTTCTCGTTGTAGCTGTAGATGTCCATCTCCGGATCGTAGTCCCAGGAGTAGCGGCGCTCTTTTCCCGACGCGCGAAACGCCAGTTCTTCGTCCTGCCACTGTTTCGATTTTGGATCCGCGTGCGAGGACGCGAACTCGATCTCGTCGGTGCCGGGCCGAAAGAACGCGCACGTGGTTTTGCCGGTTCCCGGCGAAATACGCTGGCTGTCGCCGGTCGACAGATTGAGCGTGTAGATCTGGTAGAAAGGGTTGCCGGCCTCGCGCTCGCTCTGGAACACGATGCGGCCGCCGTCGGGCGACCAGTAGCCTTCGCCCGCCCGTTTCCCCTCGACGGTCAGCCGGCGGATGCGTGTCAGAAAGTCGCGCTCCTGATTCGGAGTCGGTTGCTGAGCGGCCAGCGGCGCGATGACCAGGGCGAGAATCAGGGCAGTTCGTCTCATGGTAATGTGCGATTCTCGCACGGTCCTGCGACCGTAGACTAGAGGTTTGGGATAACGGTGTGGTCAGTCAAGGTCGTGGTGATTTCAACGGTTTCAGGGGGTTCACCACCGAGATCACCGAGAAATATTCTGTTCTTGGCCCGGTAGTCAACAGGAACTGGGTGGTGCGTTTCGAACTGCAGATCGCGGAGAGAAGTGCGCAGTTGGCTCGGTGTGCTCGGCGAACCCGGTGGTTCGTTTCAAACTGAACCAGCGCCGGGATAACGTCCTGCTAGGGACTGGGAACGCGGTCGCCGGCGACGCGGAAGCCGAGGCCCTGATCGCGCGTGTTCGGATCGCGCGACGTCCGCGCCGCGCAGCGGGCGCTGCCCGCGTCAGACTGCCAGCTGCCGCCCCTCACGACCCGCGTCTCGCCAGACTCCGGTCCGGTCGGATCGGTCGCATCCTCGGTCGGGTACGGGCCATACCAATCGCTGGTCCATTCCCAGACGTTCCCGTGCATGTCCTGGAGGCCCCACCCGTTGGCGGGAAACCCGCCGGCCCGGGTCGGCCGTTGGCGGAACTGGCCGCCTGCGGCCTTGCCGTACGGCTCCTTGCCGTTGTAGTTGGCCTGCGCGGTCGTGATCGTGTCTCCCGTGAAGAAGGGCGTCACGCTTCCCGCGCGGCAGGCGTATTCCCACTCCGACTCGGTCGGTAGTCGATAGACCAGCTGTTTGTCGTTCTGCGCGTTGAGCGCGACGAGAAACTGCTGCACATCCGCGAAGGTCACGTTCTCGACCGGACACCGCGGTCCGCAGTCTGCGAAACGGCTCGGGTTCGCGCCCATTACCGCGCGCCATTCCTGCTGCGTCACCTCGTTCTTGCCCAGGAAGAACGGACGGTTGATCGTGACGTCGTGCGTCGTCTCGTCCGCGCGCCGGCCGAACTCGGTGGCAGGGCTCCCGATGGTGAAGCGCCCCGAGCCCACTTCGACGAGCGTCATGCCGGTCTTGTGATCGGTCACCGTCACCTGCGCTTCCTTGGGTGGCTGGAAGCTTTCATCCGAGGAGACGTCGAACCGGCGGAAGCGGCTGTAGGTGGCGGTCGCAGTCACGGTGCCGCGATCGAGCCCATAGCGCTCGGTCATCTCGAACGGCACGTCGATTTGGAACTTGTCGTCGCGACGGAAGGTCGTGGTCAGCCGCGCGTGGATGCCGGGCGTATCGAGTGAGAGCTCGGCCTTCACGACGCGCCCGTTCTCGGCATCGATCCAGTATCGGCCGGAAGACGGGATGTCGATGCCCCGGGTGCCCTTGACCAGGGTCGGTTTGCCGGTCTCCTTATACTCGACAATCCAGATGTTCTCGCCGGCGTCGAGGTCTCGCTTGCCGACGGTGAAGCGAAATCCCGGCTGGGCGTCGAGCTGCAGATAGAGCAGCGAGAGGATCGGGGTGTTAATCGTGCGCTGCATCGCACCGAGGTTGTAGCGGGAGCTTTCGACGGAGATCTGGCGCGCCTGCTCCATCGACGTGGCCGACTTCTGGAGGAACAGCTTCGCCAGCCGTCCTTCGCGATCGCGCACCTTCTGTCCGTCCACCTCGTACACGTCCCGGAACGGGAGCCACTCGGCGGGCCCGATCTTGACGAGCAGAAAGTCGGACTTCACTTCGCGGTGCCGCGACTGCGGCGCCACGGAGGCGAGGCTGCCGCGGCCGGCCGTGATGATCGGCAGCGTGCCGAGCGAATCCTGGGCGTAGGTCTCTTCGGCGACGACGTTCGAGAACTGTTCGATGAACCGGGCGACGTAGAGCCCGGCGCGCTGAAGGATGACTTCACGCGCCGGCGTGGCCGCCGGCGCCTGCGCGTGCAGCGTGACCGCCGCCATTGCGGCGGCGACACCCGCCATCGCCCCCCAGCGCATCGCCACTAGACCGCCTGAGCCATGATGATCCGGTTTGGGCGGGCGGTCGGTTGCGGGCCGCCTTCCGGCAGGTCGCCATTGTCTTCCCGCAGGTACTGCCATTGATGCGGCTTGATGGTGGCGAGCAGTTCCTTGCGCGTTTTGATCGTCATCGGCCTGCCGACGTGGATCTTCCCCATGCGGGCCATCAGCGATTCCGGCAGTGCGCTCGCGAACATCATCATCGGCCACGTGAACCCCGGGCCGTTGAGCTTCCGCAGCTTGTAGGCCCAGAGTCCGATGGCGCCGAGCCTCCAGGCCATCGGTCCCCACCAGCTCATCTGTCCTGGCCGGAGATTCATCTTCCAGCACTTCATCATCAACTGCCACTGAAGCGGCGTCAGTTGCGCGGTCTCCTTCACGCCCTCCTTCTTCTCCATCCGTGTGTCGTGGAGCGGCGTGAAGATCGAGGGGATGAAGAACGCAAACAGGCCGCGCCGCTCGACCTCGTAGACGAAATCAAGCGTCGCCCGCGAGTCCTCGTCGGTCTCGCCCGGGTTGCCGATGATCAGGGTGACGGCGGGGAACCAGTTGTGCCTGTTCAGGATTTCGAGCCCGCGAATGAAGACGCTCGGCCAGTCGTCGATCGGGAAGGGCACACCCTTGCTCGGCATGATCTGCTTGGCCACGCGCACCGATCCGGTCTCGAGACCGATGAGCGGAACGATCGCGCGCTTTTCCGGATGGGTGCTGAGCAGCGGGATCTTGATCGGGCTCTTGTCGATGCAGATCTCGGTCAGTTTCTCAATCAGGATCGGGTCGACGACCGCGGGCGCGATCGTCGAGTGGCTGAAGACATGATGCTCGACGCCCGGCGTGTTGACGATGGTGGAGTAGAGGTCCAGCAGCGCCTCGCGGTTCGGGAAGTAAAACGGCGTGTCGGTATGCACCTGGCCCCAGATGAACATGTCTTCGGTCGCCAGCGAGATCTGGTTGTTGCCGTCGCGCACATTGGCGCGCACGCCCGACATGATCTGGTCTTTCGATACGTCGATCTGGGGATTCAAGTCGGGGAGGCAGAACTGGCAGCGGCGCCCGCAGCCGGTCGTCATTTCGACCACGCCGAAGGTCGTGCGCTTGTCGGGCACGAGGATTTCGTCGCGCGACCGGGCATGGCCGACTTCGACCTGACGGGGAAGGTCCTCGCCACGGATGGCCTGAGAAAAAAGCTTGATCGTATCCGATGACTCGGCACGCCCTTCGACGATGCAGTCGACGCTCAGGTCGTCCCAGGTATTGGTCTGCGAAATCTGCCAGCCGCCGGAGCCGCCGACGATGACCTTGAAGTTCTTGCGGAACGGGTTGGCCTTCACCCTCGCAAACATTTCGCGCGCGTAGTGCGAGTTGATGGCGAGCCGGTTGGACCCGAAAATGGACGCGTAGACCCCAGCCGCGAACGTGACCCCGAGCGGGTTGTGGGTGGAAATCGCCACGACGCGAGTGTCGTGACCGATGAAGTCGCCCACGTCTTCCGGATAGCAGACCGCGATGTCGTTGGGGTCGAATGCGCGCAGCAACGCGGCTTCGAGCACCCGCAGCCCGGCAGGCATGTAGCGCGCCGAGCCGTCGCCATTGCGCTCGACATCTCGCCACTTGGGATACTTCTTGTTCAAAATGCCTTCGAGCCAGATCGGCAACGAAGCCATGCTCATTTGAATGAAATAGCCAGCGTGGTCGATTGACTCGGTCAAGGGGGCTGTCAAAACAATGAGCTTACCGCCGGTCATCCGTGTGTCCTCCGCCGATGCGATGGGTTGTTAGTCAGGTTGCCGAGCGCGGCGATCATCCGCAACAGTAAATTACCATACTGTCCGGCCAACAGATAGCAAGGGCGGAGGTTACCGCTCGCTGAGCAATGGCAACCTCGGACGTCACGACGTTCACAGGCTGCTGTCCAGGTGTCTCGGGCGCCGGGATCGCCGCCCGGCGAGTGCCGCGGCTCCAGTTACAATGCTGGCCTGATGAAGGTACTCAAGTTCGGCGGCTCTTCTCTCGGCAGTCCGGCGCGGGTGCGCGAGGTCGGTCGGATCGTTCTCGACGCGCACGGCCGTCACCCCGTCGTGGTCGTCGTCTCGGCGTTTCAAGGCGTCACGAACCAGCTGGTCGAGTGCGCCCGGCTTGCCGAGCGTGGCGACGCGGGGTACGCGGCGATCCTGAACGGCATCGCCGCCCGGCACCGAACCGCCGTCGCGCGGCTGGTGCCGCACCGGCGTGCGGCGGTGGCGTCTCACGTCGAGGCGCTTCTTGGGGAACTGCGCGACACCGTGCACGGGATCCATCTGCTGCGGCACTGTCCCCCGCAGGCGCTCGACAGCGCCGCGAGCTTCGGGGAGCGCCTCTCGGCGGTGATCGTGGCCGCGCATCTCTGCCAGACGCATCCGGCGGTGTTCGTGGACTCCCGGCAATTCGTGATCACCGACGACCGGTTCACCCATGCGGCGGTCAACTTTGCCAGAACCAACCGGACGGTCCGCGCCTATTTTGCCCGCAGCGGACGTGCCTCGACGCGGCGGTCCGCAATTCCCGTGGTCACTGGTTTCATTGGCTCGACAGAGGATGGCCGGACCACAACCATCGGCCGCAACGGATCGGACTACAGCGCGGCCATCGTCGGGGCGGCGCTCGGCGCATCGGTCATCGAGATCTGGACGGATGTGGACGGCGTGCTCAGCGCCGACCCGCGATCGGTGGCGACGGCGTTTCCGTTGGCGCACGTCAGCTACGAAGAGGCGATGGAACTGTCGTATTTCGGGGCCAAGGTGCTCCACTCCGCGACCATCGCGCCGGCCGTCGCGAAGCGCATCCCGATTCTCATCAAGAACACGTTCAATCCGTCGGCTCCGGGCACGCTGATCTCGTCTCACCGCGACGATGAAGGCACGGTCGTCGCGAAGGGGATCAGTTCCGTCGACGGCATCTCGCTGCTCACGCTGCACGGCACCAGCATGGTCGGTGTGCCGGGCACCGCCGAACGGCTGTTCCGGACGCTGGCGGGACGCGGCGTCAACGTCATTCTGATCTCCCAGGCCTCCTCTGAACACACGATTTGCTTTGCGGTCCGCCAGGACGACGCGCCGACAGCCGTCGATACGATCCAGCGGGAGTTCCGGTACGAGCTCGAGAATCGGTTGACGCGCCTCGACTACGCTCGCGACCAGGCGATCGTCGCCGTCGTCGGCGACGGCATGAACGGCCGTCCAGGCGTGGCCGGGAAGCTGTTCGCGGCCCTCGGGCGCCACAACATCAACATCAGTGCAATCGCGCAAGGCGCATCGGAACGCAATATTTCGTGCGTCATCGACGGCGCCCAGCAGGTCCGGGCGCTCAACGTGATTCACCAGGCGTTCTTCGAAAAGCGGCGCCGCCTGGCGTTGGCGGTGGTCGGCGTCGGCAATATCGGAGCCGCGCTACTGCGCCAGCTGCTTCAGCAGCGCAGCTACCTGCTGTCGAAAGGCTTCGAAGTTGTGGTCGTCGCGGTGGCGAACAGCCGGCATTTCGTGGTCTCGGAGGGCGGCATCAACCTGGCCCACTGGCAGGAGGCGCTGCGGGCGTCGCGCCGGCGCATGACGCCGCAGGCGTTTCGAGAGGCGGTCGCCGCGCTGGCACTGACCAACGTCGCGCTCGTCGACTGTACGGCCGATCCCGCGGTCGTCGATGCGTACCCGGCGTTTGTCGAGGCGGATTTCCACATCGTCACGCCGAACAAGAAGGCGAATGTGCTGCCATGGCGGCGGTACGAAACGCTGATGCAGTCGCTGCAGAAACGGCAGAAGCATTTTCTGTACGAGGCCAATGTGGGCGCCGGACTGCCCGTGCTCTCGACGTTGCACGATCTGGTGGCGAGCGGCGACGAGATCGTCAAGATCGAGGGGATCCTGTCGGGCACTCTCAGCTACCTGTTCAACACCTACGACGGGGCCGTGCCGTTCAGCGAGCTCGTGCGGGACGCGCAGCGTCTGGGC
This sequence comes from Acidobacteriota bacterium, assembly GCA_040007095.1. Classification (GTDB taxonomy): domain Bacteria; phylum Acidobacteriota; class Vicinamibacteria; order Vicinamibacterales; family CAVVIG01; genus JBDTVS01. The sequence continues at coordinate 62,994 of JBDTVS010000015.1, read as the reverse complement.
TTCACGGAGCCCGATCCCCGTGAGGATCTGTCGGGCAACGACGTCGCCCGCAAGCTGCTGATCCTCGCGAGAGAGATCGGGCTGAAAATGGATATCGCCGAGGTGCCGGCTCAAAGTCTGGTGCCGGCGGCGCTCAGCCGGGGCGCCTTCTCTCCGGCGTTCTTTGCGGCGTTCGGGCGCCACGACGCCGAGATGCTGAAGAAGTTGAACGCGGCGCGAGCGGGTGAGTGCGTGCTCCGCTATGTCGCGGTCCTCGAAAACGGCCGCGCGCGCGCCTCCCTGCAGGAATACCCCAGAGAACACCCACTGGCGCTGGTAAAGGGCAGCGACAACATCATCGCCTTCACGACCAAGCGGTATTCGCGCACCCCTCTGGTCGTGCAGGGGCCAGGCGCGGGCGCTGATGTGACGGCGATGGGGGTCTTCTCGGACATTCTGAAACTCCTGCACTATTTGCCTGAGTAGAGGTGGTTGGGCGAGTGGGACCGCTCGGCGGGTCGGGCGGGTAGCGCGGGCCGGGCTGGTGGGACGGGTCGGGCCGGTGGAGCGAGTGTGGGGCCGGGGGACGATTTGTCTGTCTTTGGCCGCCGGATCGGCGCCAATCGGGGGTAGAATTCCACAAATTCGCAGAAGAGGAGACCGCGCCATGAAAGTTGTCGCGTTTCGGGATCGGGCCATGTGGAATGCGCGATTGGGCGCGTTGGCGCTCGGAGTTCTCTTTGTCGTACCCCGGTCGACGCTCGCGGCCGATGCCAGCCCGGTGACGTTTGCCAAGAACGTCGCTCCGATCTTCCAGGAAAAGTGCGAGGCGTGTCATCGACCTAACTCGATTGCGCCGATGTCGCTCGTGACCTACGAGGAGGCACGCCCGTGGGCCCGGGGCATCAAGACGCGGGTCGCCTCCCGGCAGATGCCGCCCTGGCACATCGACCGGACCGTCGGCATCCAGCACTTCGAGAACGATCGCTCGCTCACCGACGACGAGATCGACACCATCGTCCGGTGGGTGGACGCCGGCGCGCCGCAGGGCAATCCCAAGGATATGCCCAAACCGCGAGTGTGGCCCGACGAGAGCTCGTGGGGGTTTACGGCCCAGCTGGGCCAACCCGATCTCGTTCTGAGGTCGCCCGATTACAAGATGCCGGCGCAAGCGCAGGATGCCTGGTGGAAGCCGGTGGTCGACACGGGGCTCACGGAGCCGCGCTGGGTGCGAGCCATCGAGATTCGTCCCACGACGATGAAGGGCCGTCGCATTACCCACCATGCGGTGGCGCGGTTGAAGCAGGACGACGGCAACGATATCTCGCGTCCGCCCAGCTTTGTCACCTCCCGCCCTGTCGATGACACCGAGGACGTCGGTCCCGGTCTCTTCATGGAGTGGGCGGTCGGAAAGCAGGGCGAGATGATGCGTCCCAATACCGGGAAGTTGATGCTGCCCGGCTCGAAGATCGTGTGGGACATTCACTATCACGCGGTCGGTGAAGCAATTACGGGTGCGGCCGAACTCGCGATCTATTTCTATCCCAAAGGGCAGGAGCCGAAATATCGGACCGTGCTCGGTCAATTCCACGCGATTGCCGGCGGATCGAAGCAGAACCTGGACATCGCCCCCAACTCGGTGAGCGTGCACCAGGGATTCGTGGTGATGAAGCAGGCGGGCCGCATCGAGAATTTCCAGCCCCATATGCACCTCAGGGGCAAAGCCATGTCGATGGAAGCCATCCTGCCCAACGGCACGACGCAGATGCTGAGCCATGCCAACTTCGAGTTCAACTGGCACGTCAACTACATCTACGCGAACGACGCCGCGCCGATTCTTCCCAAGGGCACGATTCTGCGCATCACCGCATGGCACGACAACACCGCGGCGAACAAAGCGAACCCGGATCCGAATCAGTGGGTGGGCTGGGGCGAGCGCACCGTGGACGAGATGGCTCATGCCTGGGTGAACATCACCTACATGAGCGACGCGGATTACCGGACCGAACTGGCCAAACGGAAGACGCCGTCGACCACCGTGGCGGAACGCCGCTGAGCAGGCGAAGCAGATCGTGTCGGTACGTCGGTCGGATAATGCGCACGTCACGGTGCGGCTCACGCCGGACTCTGCGTTCAACCAGTCCCGTCTGATGCTGGATACCGCATCGGACGAAGGCCAGCGCAGGCTCCGTCGTGCGTCGGACAATGGCAGTGTCCGTTCGAAACCGAGTGGCTCGTACGCAGTGTCCGGCTTCAGCCGGACTCTGATGGCACTCGCCGTTGCCTGGACGCTGTGCGCGCAGGCTGCGGCGCAGCTGCCGCTCGAACCGCTCAAGGATTCCGGCCAGGGTGTCACGGCGGCGTACGAAGGGTGGTTCAGAAATCCCGACGGTACCTTCACGCTGCTCATCGGCTATCTCAATCGCAATCAGAAGCAGGCGCTCGATATTCCGATCGGGCCGGGCAACCGAATCGAGCCGGGCGGTCCGGATCAGGGGCAGCCGACGCATTTCCTGCCCCGGCGTCAGTGGGGTGTCTTTACCGTGACGGTGCCGGCGAACTTCGGCGAGCGGACGCTGTCCTGGACGCTCGTGGCCAACAGCAAGACGACTGTGGTGCCGATGGGCTTGAATCCGCTCTACGAGGTCGAGCCGTTCAAGGACGTCGCGAACAACAACACGCCGCCGGTGCTGCGGTTCGAACAGGGCGGGTCGCCGTTTCAAGGACCGCCGCGGCGAATTGTCGCCACACTCGGCACGACCATTCCTCAACCCGTCACCTTGACGCTCTACGCAACCGACGACGGCGTCGTCACCCCAGACCGACGCGCCGGCGAGTCACCGGTTGCCATGACGTGGAGCCTGTTCCGCGGTCCGGGCACAGTGGTCTTCAGCGATGCCAAGCCGGCTCTGGACAAATCGACGGGAAAAGCGACGACCACCGCGACCTTCAGCGTTCCCGGGGAATACGTGCTCCGTGCGCAAGCCAACGACGTCTCAGGCGAAGGCGGCGGCGGATTCCAGTGCTGCTGGACCAACGTGCACGTGAAGGTCGTCGTCAAGTAACGCGGATCCAGCCGCGGGGCTCAACAGCCCCTGGTAAAAGTCCGTCTGCATTCGGCGAGCGCTGCATCCCGCCTCGGTGCGACGACGGACTTTCACCAGGGGCTGTTGAGCCTCGCTCAGGGGATATCGTCCGGCGGCTCTGGTTCGCCCGGCATCAGCGCGTCGATGTCTGCCAGATCCTTCGGCCTGGCCGCCGCGCGCTTGTTCTGCAGGAAGGTCCGGCGACCAAGAAATGCCGTTTCATGCCGGCCGCAGCGTCCGATCGCGCGATCGCGCCATGCCTCGTCCCACGACACGCCGCTGATCGCGCTCATGACATGAATCTGGATCGGCTCGACGCCCATCTGCAGCATGCGGCTCGACGTCACGATATCCTGCGGTTGGAGATCAGTGACTGGAAAGCCAAACGATCGGACAGCAGCGAGGAGCCGAGACGCGTTCTCGAGAGTCGGCCGTACCAGGACATCGAGATCGCCCGTGAAGCGCGGCGCACCATGAAACGCCAAGGCGTAGGCCCCGACGATCACGAATTCAACGCCATGGGCAGTCAACGACGCGATGAACTCGTCGAAGTCGGGCGCCAGGTCCATGAAATTGTTGCCGCAGGAACTCCACGGCGGCGATGCGCTCCTCGGGCGCGCGTGTGAGCCAGTAGGCGAGCGACGGCCGTGTCCGTCGTTCCTCGTCGAACGACGTCATGCGGACGACCCGCTTCAACGTGAACGGCGTTTGGTTCACAAGTGCCCAGTATAGCCCTGGGCCACCTGACGATCTGTCGAACCCGCCCCACCTGCCCTGCCTGACTGACTGACCCCACGCGCCCTACCTGCCCTCGTCTCTCAACGTGCGAAAACGTCGGCGATCGGGGTAATCGTCACCCGCGCCGGCGCGATGTTGAGCTTCAGCGCGCCGATGATCTTGTCTTCGTCGAGCAGCGACTGGGGCTTCTCTCCGTCGTATTTGATTGGCGAAAACGCGTCGGCCGTCAGCGCCTGTTTCAACCCCGCCGCATCCTTCGCGATGACGACAACCGACAGATCGCGGGCAGACAGGTGGCGTTTGACGGCGGCGTTGACGTCCTCGATCGTCAGCTTCTGCAGCCGCTCGCGCATGTAGTCGGTGAACTCTCCGATTCCGTACCAGCGCGAGTCGAGCGCGTAGCCCAGCTGCTGATCCTGGCGCGAAGTCATGACATACACGTTCTTCATCAGGTAGTCGCGCGTCTCCTCGAAATCGCTCTTCGTCAGGCCGTTCCGCACGAGCGCATCGAGCTCGTGAATCGCGATCCGCAGCGACATGTGCGCGTTGGCGGGGACGACCGGCCGGATCCAGATCTCGAAGATCTGGTGAGTGCGCGCGAGGTTCGGATCGGGAAAGAACTGGAACATGCCCCTGGGAAAGGCTTCGATGTACGCATAATCCCCGTAGTTGATGCCGCGGATCTCGCGAATCCGTTGATAGAGACGCCCTGACGACAAGCGATGCTCGCCGAGCCAGGCGCGCGCGACCGAGAGCGCGGCGAAATCTGCGTGCGTGCGGGTGACATCGATCGGAAAGCCGAACGAGATGGCGGTGGCGCGCGTGTCTTTCTCGAGGATCTCGACGTCGATGCCGGACGGCCGCGTCGCCGGAATCGCGATCCGTGCGGCCGCGGGCCCTTCGGGCAGCGTCCTCAGGTGCGTCTGCAGATCGTGAATCAGCTCGTCCGGCGCATCGCCGCTGACGCCGACGGTCAGATTGGCCCTGGTGAACATCTGCCGTGCGAAGTCTTTCACATCATCCAACCTGATGGCATTGAGACCCGCGACGGTGCCGAGCGCAACGTGCCCATACGGTGTGCCGCGAAAGATGTTGGCCTGGAGCCGCTCTTTTCCGAGCTCCTCTTCGTTGTTCGAGCGCAGATCCTGGACCAGAGCGTTCATCTGCCGCGTCTTCACGCGATCGAAGTCCTCCTGCCGCCAGCCCTGGTCGAGCAGTTGCGGCAATACGATCGGAAGGACCTTCTGCCATTGATCGCGGTGAACCAGGCCGGTGATCGTGGTCATCGCCTTGTCGGTTCGACTCGAGAACGACGCTGCGGTCGGGTAGAGCGCGGCATCGATCTGGTCGATCGTCATCGCCTTGGACCCCGCTCGCGTGAGCATCGCGGCGGTGAGCGTGGCAAGTCCCTCCTTTCCGGCCGGATCGTTGGCCGACCCGACCGTGAACAGCAGCTTCACGTCGAGTTGCGGCAGCAGCGACTTCTGCAGCACGAGCGGGATATCACCGCCGGCGCCGGACGCGGCCCGCGGCTGTGCCGCGAAGGACGAGAGCGAAGGCGCCCGTTCGATGCCCGCCGGTAGCGACTCGCGCGACAGCGTCGAGACGATGAGGCCGGAGTCGTCGAAATACGTGCGGGCCGCCGACTGCAGGTCGGCCGGCGTCAGCGACTCCATGGTGCGGTAGTAGTTGTTGACGGTCTGGTACGAGCGCTTGTTGGCCGCGTAGCGCGACAGGACCGCCGCGACACGCTCCGTGCTGTCGATGCCCCGGGCAAACGAGTACCGATCGAACGACTTGGCGTCCGCCAGTCGGTCGGCCGGCACCAGCGACGCCCTGGCCCGCGCCACCGCCGCCAGAATCTGATCCCGCACGTAGGGCGTATCGGCCGCCTGTTTCACGCGCGCGAGCACGGTAAACAACGACGGATCGAAGCTGGAGGGTACGTCGACTTCCAACTGATCGACTTTCTGTTCCGCGACCACGAGCTTCTTGTAGAGGTCGGAGGTCTGACCGAAGAATATCGAGGCAAGAATTTCCATCGCCGCGGAGTCCTTGCCCGTGTCGTCGAAGGCCGGCCCCGGAAATCCGACGGTCACCCACGGCAGCGTGTCGCTCGTCCAGGGCACGTGGACGTAGATCGGTCCCTTCGGCGCCGGCTCTTTGGGAATGGTCACCGTGTCCGCTCGATTCGATTTCCACCCGCCCCAGTACTTCTCGACCATCGGCAGCACCTGCTCCGGCGTCACGTCTCCCGCGACGATGACGGTCGTGTAATGGGGCCGGTACCAGCGCTCGAAGAATGTCTTCGAGTACGCGTACTCGTTCGGCATGTTCTCGATGTCTTTGATGAACCCCATCGTCGTGTGCTTGTAGGTGTGCGCCTGATAGAACCGGTCGCGCTGCACCTCGAAGAGCTTCTCGAGCGGATCTGCGCTGTTCTTGTTGTATTCGCCAAGGATGGCGCGGGCTTCCGTCTTGAAATCGGCCTCCGAGTACGACAGATGCTGGAACATGTCGGCATACAGGCCGACGATGGTTTCCAGGTCCTGTTTCGCGAAGGTGGAGTAGTAGCGGGTGGAATCGTCGCCGGTGCTGGCATTGTCGCGCGCCCCCGCCTTGGTCATGATCTGGCGGAACCTGGCGGGCGGGTTGTTCGGTGTGCCGCGGAACATCAAGTGCTCGAAGAAATGCGCGAAGCCGGATTTCCCCGGTTCCACTTCGTTGCGCGAGCCTGCCTGGACTGGAATCTGAATGCTGACCAGATTTGGAAATCCGGTCGGCACCACGATGACCTTCAAGCCGTTGGCGAGCGTCGTCTCGGTGGCGTGAAATGGCAGGATGTCCGGCGTCTGGGCAGACGCGGCGGCGGCCAGCAGAACGCCGGTCAAGATCACCGTCACACTGGGAATATGCATCGCTGGCTCCCCTGGAAAACGAGAGTACGGTGTCGCGTCGTTGCGCGCAAGCGGATCCTCCGAATCGCGTCAGTTGTCGCGCGCCGGAACAATCTGCGTGCCGCTGATGCCGGCGCGATTCAGGAGCTGCTGCGCTTCTTCGGCGGCGGGGCGTGACGCAAACGGACCGGAGAGCACCTGCTGCCAGCCGTCGGCGACACGACGGCGAATCGGCAGGCCGAGCGACGCGACCTCTGCCGCCACGGAGGTGGCACGCGCGTCGGTCCGAAAAGATGCCACGACAATGTCGAAGCGCGGGTCGGCGGCAGGCGCATCGATCGTCGAGGGCGTGTTGGACGGCAGCGTTTGCCCTCCACCGGTCACCGGTGCCGCCAGCGTCGGCGGGTTGGCGGCTGCGGGGGCGGCGGCCGGTTGGGTGTCCGCCGGAGGCGCAGACGAGGACGCCCCTGACGCAGATGACTCCGCCGCCGTCGCCCCTGCCGTCGTCGGACCTGCCGTCGTCGGACCTGCCGCCGTCGCCCCAGCCGCCGGCGTCCCGCCAGCCGGCGATTGTGACGGACGAACGACGAAGAAGATCGCTACGGCAGCCACGGCCAGCGCCGCCAATGGTAGATACCGCACCAGGCGCAGCGGCGTGGCCGGCACAGGGTGGTCGCTCAACCCGACGGCGTCCCGGTCCGTCGGTTGAACGATCTGGTCCATGCCCTCGAACAATCCGAGCCTTGCCGTTCCGGACGTCTCATCGGGTTCGGCCTCTGTGCCGGGGGCGACGAGGTCCGGACGTGGCGCAGGCGGATCGGGCGCTCCGACCGCCAGCTCGCGGGCTGCGGCCTGGACCAACGGCCCGTCGATGATGCGCAGCCGCGACCCGTAGGCCTCTTCAAGCGACCGGTCACAAAGCAGGTTGATCACCCGCGGCACGCCGCCCGAGAGCTCCGACACCGCCTGAATCGCGTTGGTCGTGAACTCGACGCTCGGTTTGATCCCATCCCACGCAGCCAGCTCCTGCGCGAGCGCGGTCGCTCCCGGACTCTGAGACGGCGGCCTGCCGACACGGGCCAGCGCGAGCCGGTGCTCCACGTACTTCGCCACTTCGTCGCTGCTCAGTGGCTCGAGCGGAATCCGCCGCGAGACGCGCTGCTGCAGCTGGCGCAATTCCGGGCGGGCGAGCAGCGGGTCGAGGTCCCGTTGACCGACGAGAATGATCTGAAGCAGCGTGCCCTCTTCGTCGTCGATGTTCGACAGCAGCCGGATCTGCTCGAGGACCTCAGGGTGCAGATGCTGTGCGTCGTCGACGATGACGACGGCGTGCGCCTGGAGGGGCGTCAACGACTTGAGAAACGCGTGCAGCGCTTCGACCAGCTGGTGGCGGCTGGTCGCGGTGAGCTTGGTCCGATCCTGCGAGATGACGCCGAAGTCCTGGAGCATCTGCTTCAGAAGGTCGTCGCGCTCGAGCAGCGGGTCGTTGATGACCGAGAGAAAGGTCTTGCGGCGCAGGCGCTGGAGCACGGTCCGGCACAGCAGCGTTTTGCCGGTGCCGATCTCGCCGGTGACGACAATCAGCGGCTCGCGCCGCTGGAGCGCGTAGGCCACCTGGGCCAGCGCGGCCGAGTGCGACGCGCTGGCAAACAAGAACCGCGGGTTGGGAGAGAGGCTGAAGGGCGCCTCGGTCAAGCCAAAGAACGCTTCGTAGCCATCCTCTGGCTCAGTTGGTGTGCGCGTGGTCACCGGACCATTCTACGCACCAACACAACCTTCCTGGCAGGTTGCTGAAAAAGCCAGCAACCTGAACTTAGAACTGAGAACTCAAAACTTTGAAGTGAAAATTCACCAGCGATTCCGCAGTCCTTCTAAGTTCTAACTTCTGAATCTTCAGTTTAGGCCAAGTTTAGGCCACGTTTTTCAGCAGCCTGCTAGGGTTCTAGCCCGCGCTCGACTGCGCGCGGTTTGGCACCCGCTGATCGATCCACGTGCGAATCGCATCGAAGACCTGCCGGCGGTTGTTCTCCAGCATCATGAAGTGTCCGTTGCCGAGAATCCCCCTGTCTTTCAGATTCATGACCTCCGCGGTGCAGCCGGCCTGCTTCAAGAAGGCCACGACCGGGTCGCCGTTGCGCCCCGACTTCTCGGCGACCACGTACACGATGGGGATGCCCTCCAGGTTCTTCAGCGTTCGCGCCGGATCTGTCTGCAGCTTGTAGGTCTGGCCGTTCGGGCCGCTGACATCGCGCGTCGAGAGCTGCGACGGATCGGCAGCCGGCGGATCGTATGTCACCGGAACGTCGGTCAGGCCCCAGACATTTCCGCCGGCGAACGGCCCGCCGCCGCCTTCGACGTTCACGATCGCCTTGACGAGCTGCGGGCGCTGGTTGGCCACGATCCAGGAGAACGGCCCGCCCGCCGAGTGCACCTGGACGATCGCCGGACCGATCCGGTCGAGCAGTTCGGCGCCGCGGCTCGCCCAGAGGGTGTGCGCGAAGACGTTGTCCTGCGGCGCCGCGTTCTGCCCCGCGAGCATTTGATCGAGCAGCGGGTCGCCGACATCGCCGGTGCCCGGCCACTGATGATTCGGTCCCACGGCTGCGCGACGCGTGTCGGCCGCGATGGCGGCATACGTGACGTTGTTACCGATCGCGCCCAGCGCATCGGGATGGTAGGGCGCGCGCCCGTGACCGGGACGATCCACCAGATAGACTCGATAGCCTTCCTGCACGTAGTAGTGCGCCCACCCGGATTGTTCTCCGACGCCCATGTAATGCAGCATCGATCCGCCGCCGCCATGCACGAGGACGACCGGATAGGGGTGACGAACTTCGGCCGGCGTCAGGTACTGCACGTACATCTGACCGGTGAGAATGGTGCCGTACGGCATCTTCTTCTCTTCAGCGCCCACCCAGAAGTAACCGATGTCGGCGAGCTTCATCGCCGGCGGATCCTTCTTCGGCGTGTTCTTTGTCGCGCTCATCCTGACCGCCGCGTTCACGTTCTTCTCGACCCAGGCGAGAATTGGCTTCAGCACCTCACGGTTGTTCTTCTCGACCATCATCATGTGGCCGTTGCCGTGGATGTCGTGATTCACCAGACGGAGTTCCTCGGCGCGGCACCCGGCCTGCTTGAAATACGCCACCGCGCCGGGATTGCCGGGCGAGGCGAACGAGGCCTCGGCGGTCACGATGACGATCGGAATGTTCTGCAGGTTCTTCAGCTTCCGGGCCGGCTCTGCCTGGACGGCGTACGCGGCCACTCCGGGTTCAGGTGCTTCGACTCTCTTCGTCTTGAGCTCAGAGGCATCGGAGACCGGCGGGTCGTAGGCGACGGGAATCGTCGACATGCCCCAGACATTCTGGCCGCCAAACGGCTGACCGCCGCCTTCGATCGCGACGATGCCCTTGACGAGGTTGGGGCGGATTTCCGCGACCAGCCATCCGAAGGGTCCGCCCGCCGAATGCGTCATGATGATCGCGGGTCCGATCTTATCGAGCAGCATCGCCCCGCGCTGGCGCCATACCAGGTGCTGCGGATCCGGCCCGCCGGCCGGTGCGCCGGACGGTCCGAGGACGGCTGCCGCTGCGACGGGAATCGGCGCGGCCCCGCGCCCACCGGCATCCGCCGCCGTACCTGCACCGCGCCCCGCACCCGGGGCCGCACCCGGTCCGCCGCCAGGACCGCCGATCGGGGCGGGCGCACCGCGACCACCCGCGCCAGCTGCCCCCGCGGCATTCAGGTTGACGTAACTTCCCCCCTGCGACGACACGAACTGATCGAGATCCTTCGATCCGAGCTCTCCCGTGCCGGGCCACTGTGTGTGCAGCTTTCGATAGGGTCCGTTGTCGGGCGCGGCGGCGGTCGGCGGCGTGAAGCGTCCCGAGATCCCCTCGAGTGTATTGGCCTGTGCGGCGAACGGCCCGTTGACATCGGGATGATAAGGCGATCGTCCATGGCCCGGCCGATCGACGACGTACACTTTGTATCCTTCTTCGAGCAGGATCTGCGCCCAGCCGCGACGCCCGTCCGGGGTGCCCATCCAGTCGAGGCCCTGTCCGCCGCCGCCATGAACGAGCACCATCGGGTACGGATGGCGAACCCGGGCCGGGATGAAGGTTTCGACATACATCTGCTTCCCGTTGACGTAGGTCGCGCGCGCGAGCTCGGCGCGTTCCACGCCGACGAAGAAATAGCTCCATTCCGCGAGGTCGATCATCGGCGGCGCCGATCCGGCGGCGGCCTGCGCGGCATCCGCGCCCGCCGGATCTCCCAGCATCCACGCGGGAATCGAGAGGCCGGCGGCGGCCAACGCCGAGGCGCCACGGATGAAATTGCGTCGACCGATGCGGCCGGTGGCGTATTGGTCGTACAGGCAGTTCAATCGATCGTCGCGGGTGTCACGCTTCAGCGTCATGGTTTGCTCCGTGACTGTCCTGCCTGAGGCAGGACACTGGAACCTACTGGCCTTTCGCCGGTGTCTTGGCGAGTAATTCCTTCAGCTTCAGTTGGTACTCGGGGTATGTCGTCTCGGCGCCGCCGCGGGTCGCCTCGAACGGCAGATGGAACTTTTCCGCAAATTCCTTGACGAAGGCGTTCGAACCCGGCAGGTGGTGTGGGACCGTGCCTTGCGGTCGATCGACTTCCACGATGATCTGCTGTGGCCCGCAGGGATAGGGACCGATGTTCTGCTCCGGCGCCCATTCCCAGTTCGAGCTGCGATAGAACGGTTCGGTCAGGTAGATCGGATCCTCGACCATCGTCACCACCGTCAGTTGGTTGCCGTGCCGGAGGTAGTGCTCGGTCATGGTCGCCTGGTCGCTGTGCGCGATCCCGTTGCGGCGGATCCATCCCATCTTGATGTGCGTCGTCGTCACCGTGAGCATGTGGCCTTCCCACACCCCGGTGGAAAAACCCATCCAGGTGTGGGACGCATACTCCGGCGGGTGCGGACGGCCGTCGAGCCAGATGGTTCGCAACGGCGACATCCAGGATCCATGCGTGGCGATCGCGACGACTTTCTGGGTTCCGGGGTCGACTTCTTTCCAGATGCGGAGATTCTGCGGACCGCGCAGCGCGTAGGTGGATGGATGCGGCTTGCATTGGTGCTCGGGCAGCGTGAGGATCGACGCGTCCCAGCTGTCGGCTTTGCGGCGGGCGGCATCGTTGATCGGCAGGCCGAGGTAATCGCCCAGGTCGGGTCCCGGACCGCGCTCCGGCTGGTCTTCGTGCTGCCGCATGCCCCATTCGCCGGTCAAGTCGGCGACCGCCTGAGGCGGTTGTTGCTGCTGGGCGATAAGCGGCACGCCCGCGAGCGCGATCGCGAACAACAGGAAGCCGACGATCCGGCCACAGGCGTCGTTGAGCATGCCACTCTCCCTCACACACACAGCTCGCAGGCTGATCGGCAAAAATCGTAGCCGCTTTCTGGAGCCAAAGTCCACGACGATGACAGATCAGCGGCCTTTCCGTGCCGCGAGTCAGGGCTATGCACGCTTTGGCGGTCAGCAAGACGGTTACGGTATGATGCGCCCCGGCTGAGACCTCGACGTCTCAACCCGGAGCTCGCCGGAGAATTCCGTGGGTTTTCGCTCGGCGGCCATTTAACATTCACTCCTTGGAAGATCTCGAGACTGCCTGCATTCAGGAGGATTCATGGGGAAGTACGGACGGCGGCTGGGTTTCGTGGCGGTGGTCATGACGTTGTGCGGTCTGCACGTGCCGGCCGTTGGCGCTCAGACGAAGGATGATCCCCTCGTCGGCCGCTGGGTGCTGGATCGCGCGAAGTCAGAGTTCAGCGGGAACGTTCCCGAGAAGCGCTTCACGATCTTCGAGCTCACGCCCGACGGCGGCCTGAAGCACATCACTGAAACAGTGATTGCCAACGGCAGCACCGACCGTGTCGAGTACACGTCCAAGTACGACGGGAAGGACGTCACGATCTCCAATTCGTTTCTGTGGACGGTATCGGTCAAACATGTCGACGCCCGGAAAACCGAGCGAAGCGGGAAGGTGAAAGGCGAAGTGGTGGAGACGTCCACGCGCACCGTGTCGCCGGACGGTCAGACGCTCACGATCGTCACGAGCGGGACCAACGACGGAAACGAATACAGCAGCACCCAGGTGTTCACGCGCGAGAAGGGGCGGTAAGTAAGTGGCGCATGGTTGGTCGCCCGTCCGCGCCACGGCTCATGCGTAGCGCGATCAAAGGCGCGATCATCGTGCTGCTGATCGTGGCGGCCGGGGGCGGCCTGTACGTCGCCGCCGATCCCGAGCGCCGCGAGATCGATCAGTCCGTGCGAGCAGCGGCGCCCGGCCAGTTCGTCCACCTCTCCGACGGTTTCACGCACTACGAGATCGGCGGGCCGGCCGACGGCCGCGTGGTGGTCCTGGCGGCGGGCATCAGCGTGCCGTATTACATCTGGGATCCGACGTTTGCCGCGCTCTCCCAGGCCGGCTTCCGGGTGCTTCGCTACGACTACTACGGCCGAGGCTATTCTGATCGCCCCGACATCGGTTACACGCAGGACTTGTACGTGCGGCAGTTGTCCGAGCTGCTGGACGCGGTGCACATCACACAGCCGATCGATCTGGCCGGGCTGTCCTACGGCGGCTCGGTGGTCACCTCGTTCGCCGACAGGTTCCCGGATCACGTCAGGTCGCTGATCTACGTGGATCCGTCATTTTGGAGCCCGTACCCGGTCACGGCGCTACAGAAGATGCCGAGGGTCTGGAACTACCTCACCGCCATCTTCGAGGAACGGTGGTGGGCAGATCTCCAGATGGACGATTTTCTGCGACCGGAGAGGTTTCCCGACTGGCCCGATCGATACAAGGTGCAAATGCAGTATCGGGGCTTCCGCCGGGCTCAACATTCGACGGCCGTCGCCAATGCCGACATCGATCAGGCGCCCCAACTGAAGCGGGTCGGCGAGCATCCGCGACCGGTGATCGTGTTCTGGGGCAAGGAAGACCAGGCGGTGCCGTTCGAGTTCAGCTCGACCCTGCTCGAGGCCATGCCTCGCGCGCGGCTCGTTCCGGTCGAATCGTCCGGACACCTGCCGCAGTGGGAACAGCCGGATGTTGTCCACCCGGCACTGATCGACTTTCTGCACCGATCGACCGCTCCGTGAACGCGCGTGACTGCAGAACTCTGGCGTCTTGGTACTTTGGCCGAGAGGCAGGTTCGGCCGGGTCAGCGTGGGCTCACCGCCGGGCCATCGTGAGCCGGGGCGCATGCCGCTCAAAGAGCCTGAGCGAAAAGGGTAGTCCGACTTGTACTGGCGTCGGTTGTCTGCTTCGGACCGGTATCTGCCTGCGTTAGAATCTGTGCACCTTATGCCCCGACCATTCCGCCTCTCGATGACGGCCGTGGCGCTCATCGCGCTCTGTTGGGGCGTCCCCGCGCTCGCGGCGCGCGTGGCCGCCGACACTGTGCCGTCCCGGCTGAGCGATCGGGAGTTCTGGTCGCTCGTCGACGAGGTGTCGGAGCCCAATGGCAGCTTCCGGTCGGACAACCTGCTGTCGAACGAGATTCAATTTCAGCGGGTCATTCCGGAACTGACTCGCGTCGCGAAGATCGGGCGCGCCTATCTTGGCGTCGGACCGGAACAGAACTTCACCTATATCGCCTCGCTCAAGCCGTCGATCGCCTTCATCGTCGACATCAGGCGCGGTAATCTGGATTTGCATCTGCTCTACAAGGCGCTGTTCGAACTGTCGGACACGCGGGCCGATTTCGTCGGGCTCCTGTTCTCGCGGCCGCGGCCCTCTGGCCTGACCGCCCGATCGAGCGCGAAAGAAATCTTCGACGCCTACGGGCCCGGCGCGCCGAGCGACCGGCTCTACACCGAGACGATGGCCAGAGTACGAGATCGGCTGTTCACCACGCACCGGTTCGAACTGACCGAGGAGGATCTGCGCGGCATCGAGTATGTCTATCGCGCGTTCTTCATGTTCGGACCCGCCATCAAGTACTCGCCGCAGGGCTTGACCGGCGCCACCGTGCAGCCGACCTACGCAGCGCTGATGGCCGCCACCGACGAGCGGGGCGAAGCGCTCGGGTTTCTCGGCACGGAGGAACGGTTCGCGTTCGTGAAGGGCCTGCAGGGCCGTAACCTGATCGTGCCGGTGGTGGGCAATTTTGCCGGTCCGAAAGCGATCAACGGCGTGGCGGCGTATCTGAAACAGCGGGACACCACGGTGGCGGCCTTCTATCTCTCGAACGTCGAAGAGTATCTGCGGCGCGATGGCCTGTGGCAGGATTTCTGCGCGAACGTCTCGGCCCTGCCGCGCGACGCGACGAGCACGTTCATCCGATCGGTGCGCGCCTCGTCGGGCGATCCGATCGACGGCATGCTGTCGGAACTCGGACCGATGACCGAGATCACCAACTGCCGGTAGCGGTTGCCGAAAAGCCAGCAACCTGAACTTAAACTTAAAAGTGAGAACTCAGAACTTTGAAGTGCGAATTCCCTGGCAATCTCGCAGTCCTTCTAAGTTCTCACTTCTGAGTTTTCAGTTCGGCCTGCGTCTTCAGTAACTTGTCAGTGGGTCATCGCGTAGAGCAGCGCGTTGATGCCGAAGGCGTAGCCCACGCCGGCGAAGGTGTCGAAGTAGGCGCGGTTCTCGCCCTCTCGTTCGAACGCGTCACCGAAGTCGGTGTTGTGGGTGGCCAGCACCATCAGGTCGCCGCGGTCGTTGAAGATTCCACGCGCGTGCGGGGTGGCGCTCTCGGCGCCGCGCTCCGAGGTGCTCCCGCCAAGGCCGAACCACGAATTGATCGAGGGGATCTGTGGGACGGCGTTGACCTGATACAGCATGTGAAAGAGCGGGTGCGCCAGCGGAATGTCCACGCTTTGATATTCGGGCAGCGACTTCGAGATCTGACTTTGCCAGACCTGCCACGCGTACTCGCCCCAGAAATCATCCGCCCAGAGGAAGCCGCCCTTGAGGAGATAGTCGCGCAGCCGTGCGGCTTCCATGTCGTCCATGTACAGCGCGCCGACTTCCGTCATCATGATGAACGGACACTTGTAGAGCTCGTCGTCGGTCAGTTGAAAGACCGCATGATTGGGATTTCCGTTGGCGTCCCTGCTGATCCGAGTGGCCGTCAGCTCGCCGAGCCGGTAGGGAAAATTGATGTCGGCGCGGGGATAGTCGACGGACCAGCCGCCGCCGTCGCCGTTGGGATTCTGGCGGAACATGATCCGGCAGAACTGGAACATCCCGTCGTATGGAGGGTTGGCCGGCGGGCGGTTGAAAAAGCCGCCGCCGCCGAAGCCGCCGCGGCGGCGCTGGGCGGCAGCGGTCGCGGCAACGCCGATGACGATGACCAGCGTGAGGGCAGTCAACCTGTTGCGCCGGAGCCGGGACAGCACGGTTCAGTCTACCCCGTCTCGCGGCAGTCGCGTAGGCCGATCTCGCGAGTCCGGCAAACGAATCCAGCGGATGAACATGACTTTCGGCGAGGTCCCCCTTTATTGGACCTTCCTTCCGAAGTCCCTCTCAGACACGGTTTGACCGTCCTTGAAGCGGATCAGATGCTTGACGTTCAGTTTGGGGTTGATGAAGATGCCGGCAATCTGGGTCTTCATCGAGGCATCGAACTCGGTCGTTGGCGGATCCTTCGGGACCGGGACATTGTCCGGCCAGACCATGACGCTGACCTGGCCGGAGGCGCCGGTCTGCACATCCTGGGCCGATAACTGCTCGGCGATCTTCATCAAGTATTCTTCGTCGGCAGCTTTCGCGGGAGGTACAGACACCGTAAAGACCGGGCCGTTTCGCCCCACCTGTTTGAATCCGCCTACCGCGCCGCTCGATTCCGGGCCCGGGGCCGATCTGCGCACGAGCAGTCCAACGGCAGCACCCGCCACGATGACCACGATGGCCATCCGCAAGACGCGCGTGCGCTGGCTGATCGCTCCGCTGACTGAACGGGTCCTGCCGCGATCCTGACGGTTATCTTTTCCCATGAAGCGGACGGATTATACCCTCCGCCGAATGCCTGACATTGGTCGATGACGGGACGCTCCGACCGGGGCCGGGCAGGATGCCCACACCGAGCCTCAAGTCTGAAGTCGGAAGTCTGCACACTCGGCCGGCAACCTCGGCGACAGGCGCACGGACGCTCAACACCTGTCAGAAGACTGGTACCACGGCGGTGACGATGGCCCTATACTTCAGGCGGTGCCATGGAATGGCCTTGATCGCACGACCGACACGTGAGGTACGGCATGCCCCGTTGTCCACGGCAGTCGCATCACAGGAGAACGTCTTGAATACTTTCAACATTCCCCTTTGTCGCGGTTCGAGATCGAGCCGCCCTGACGGGTCAGGCGCGAGGCTTCGGCGTTATCTTGGCGCGCTGGCGATTCCGGCCATGATGTGCGCGATCGGCTGCGCGCAGATTCCGGCGGAAAAAAAGGCGATCGACGATGTGGCGGCGGCGCTGGGAGGCAAGGATCGCATTCAGGCGGCCACGACCATCGTGATCGAAGGCGAGGGCTCGGCGCCGAACGTCGGTCAGAACACCATGCCCGATGGCGAGCTTCCGGTCTGGAAGGTCACCGAATTCAAGCGGACGATCGATGTGGGTAAGGACCGCGCCGGAGTGCAACAACTGCGGACCGCGCAGTTCCAGTTCGCGAACTCTCCGATTCAGCGGCAGAGCCAGGGCCTGGACGGCGACGTGGCGTACAACGTGGGACAGGACGGCACGACGACGCGAGCGGGCGGTACGGCGGTGCGCGATCGACGGATCGAAATGCTCCATCATCCGCTCACGATCGTGCGGGCCGCGCTCGATCCCGCCGCGAAGATCACGAATCTGCGTCAGCAGGGCAGCGAGCGGCTCGTCGACCTCACCACGGCCAAAGGCGACGTGTTCACGCTCGCCTTCGACGATGCGACGAAGCTGCCGACGCGGGTCGAGTCGATGAGCGACAACGCCAACATGGGGGACGTCGCGATCGCGACCTCGTTTTCAGGCTACGAGGAGGTGAAGGGACTGAAGCTGCCAAAGCGTTTGACGACGAACATCGACAAGTATCTTCAGTTCGACCTCCAGGTCTCGAAAAATACTGTCGACACCGGCGCCGATGATCTGGCGGCACCCGATGCGGTGAAGGCCGCCGCTCCTCCACCGCCGCCCGCGATCGTTGTCACGGCCGAACCTGTCGGCAAAGGGATCTGGTGGCTGGCCGGCTCGGGCAACCATCGCAGCGTCGTGTTCGAGTTCGACGATCATCTGATGCTGTTCGAGGCGCCGCTGAATGAGGCGCGGTCGAAGGCCGTGATTGACAAGGCGAGATCGCTCAGTCCCAAGCCGCTGACGCACGCGGTGGTCTCGCACCACCATTTCGATCATTCCGGCGGGTTGCGCGTCGCCGTGGCAGAGGGGCTCACGATTGTCACCTACCGCGGCAACGAGGCGTTCTTCAACGACCTGCTCGCGCGCAAACATACGATCGTGCCAGACCAGCTCGAGAAGAGTCCGAAGCCGGCAAAGTTCGAGTTCGTGGACGATGAGCTGACGTTGAAGGACAAGTCGATGGAAGTGCGGCTCTACCACCTGCTCGACAACCCGCGTGAAGGGACCAATCTCTTCGCCTACATTCCGCGCGACCGCATCCTCGTGCAGGCCGATCTCTACGACTCCACGTGGCAGCAGCACCTCTGGGGAGAGAACACCCTCTGGAATATCGAGCACCGCAAGCTGAAGGTGGACAAGGATGTGCCGATCCACGGCGCGATCGAGCCGTTCCAGCAGATGGTGAAGACCATCAAATCGAAGCCCTCCATTCCCGCGGCCAACTGACGCCCCGCCGCGGGTCGGAGGCAGGTGGGGCGGGTGGGACAGGTCGGCGGGGCTGGTCAGGCCGGTCGGGTCGCCTAAGGGCGCGCGCGCGGTCGGCACGCCACTAGCGATCGACCTTGGGCGCCTCTGGTGGAGGATTTTCCTGACCGGTATATGAGAAGGCGGCGGTCACCACTGCGCCCGCTCTCACCTGCACACTCTGCTTCACGACGCCGTAGCGTTCGTGCCAGCTCTGGATCATGTACGTGCCCGGCGGCACGTCGGCGATTTCAAAGGCGCCCGTGGTGCTGCTCACCGAGAAGTAGGGATGAGTGACCACGCCGATATAGGTCCTCATCCACGAGTGGATATCGCAACCGAGCCGGATCATGCGGGGTTCTTCCTTGAGCTTGAATTGATTCGTCATGCCCGCGATCGGCTGCGCGATGTTGAAGGTGTTCTCCTTGACCGTCGACTCGCTGTGGATGTTGTGCAGCAGGTTGTCGCTGTTGTGAATCTGCAACGTCTGCCCGGCACGGACGCCGACGACACGCGGCGTGTAGACACAGCTTTTTTGGTCGACGATGACAGGCGTGTTCGGCACCGGAGCGTCTGGGAATGTTCCCTCCAGGCTGACGAACGCGTTCGCGAGGTTTCCCTTCAGGTCCGCGACAACCGTCTCCTGCACGACGCGCTTGCCCCGGTTGATCTGCGCGCACATCGGATCGCGGCCCATCCGGATGACGGGATTACCCGGCAGTTGCCCCATCAACGTGACTGTTCCTTTGATTCGCCCTCGGCCGCCTCCCCCCTGGCCCGCCTCCAACCGGGATGCTGCCGCCGCCATGCTGACGATGACGAGCAGGAGTTTGATCGGTGTCAGGTCGAATCTTCTCATGTGCGCGCCAGGGGAAGTGCTCCGTCGGAACACGCCGTGTCCGAAGATCCGAGTCGGTGGCTGCGACGAGTGGGGATACGTCATCCGTTCAATGTCCTTCGTGGTCGAGGTGCTCTTTCAGGGCGTGCTGGTATTCCTCGTTCTGTTCCGCTTTGTGCTGCGGCAGCCGCCGCTTGCGCTCCTTGCTCACGAGCTCGCGATTGTGCTCGTCTGACGTCATCATGAACGTCGACAGTTGTCGCTCGAGGTCCTGACTGTGGCATTCCGGACACTCCGGTGTGCCGCTGCCGGGACGGATCAGCACCTCGAAGAAGTTCTTACAGGCTCGGCATTCGTAGTCGTAAAGGGGCATTACGCACGCTCCATCCGGTCATAATTCCGAGGAGACAGTTAATCAGCGATGCGTTCCACGTGTCGGCCCGCAGCCGCCCCGCGTCGTTCACCGGCAAACCCGCATAGTCGCCGAGCTCGGTGCCGAAGAGCCGATCGGGCCAATCCTCCTGCAGGATGCCCAGGTTGTTCCAGACTCCAGAGAGATTGACCTGAGCGGCCGCCGCGCGGCGGGGACGAAACATAGGCAAAAGATAAACAGCGACAGCAGGCAGGGAAGTCGTAAAGTACGAGCCTTCATGCGAAGTTATGCTACCACCACGCCGTATAATCCGATCGTGATGAAAAGACTGACCGTCGTCGTCTGGGTGATACTGCTGTGCTTGGCGCCTCCGCACGGGACGACGCCAATTCACGCAGCGGTGAGTGGCACGGCGCTCGGCATCCTGCAGACGGAGCTTCAGCGCAACTACGAGGTGCTCAAGAAAGAATCGGTCCCGGCGTATTTCATCGGCTACACGGTGTTCGACGAGCGGAGCACCAGCCTGGTCGCGTCCAACGGTGCGCTTCAGCGCAGCGACGAGCAGCGCGGCAGGTTCGGCATCGTGGAAGTCCGCGTCGGCGATTACCTGCTCGATAACACGCACCCAATCCGCGGCGACAATGCCGCCGCCTCTCCGCGCATCAGCCGGGTCACGCTGCCGCTCACCGACGACGAGAAACCGATACGGCTCGCGCTCTGGCGTGCGACGGATCGCACCTACAAGCAGGCCAGCGAAGCGCTCACGCGGGTCAAGACCAACGTCGCCTCGAAGATCAAGGAAGAGGACCCGGCGCCGGATTTCTCACGCGAGGCGGCGGAAATCCATAGCGACACGCCGCCGGGTTACACGCTCGACACGGCGCAGTGGGAAGCGCGGCTGCGCCGCATCTCGGCGCCGTTCGGCGACGACCCGCTCGTGCTCCGCAGCGAAGTGTCGCTGTCTGCCGCCTCCACTACTCGCTACTACGCCAACAGCGAGGGTACCCAGGTGGCCACCGGCGACGTGTCGTGCCGCCTGTTCATCCAGGCGATGACCAAGGCCGACGACGGCATGGAGTTGCCGCTGTATGCGAGCTACTTCGCGCGATCGCCGGAAGGGCTCCCCGACGAGAAACAGCTGATCGCCGATGCCCGCGAGATGATCGCGCTCCTGGTCAGGCTGCGCAGTGCGCCGATCGTCGACCCATTCTCGGGACCCGCGGTGTTGTCCGGCCGGGCGGCCGGCGTGTTCTTCCACGAGATCTTCGGGCACCGCGTCGAAGGCCACCGGCAGCGCAACGTCAACGACGCGCAGACATTTGCGAAAAGCGTCAACGAGTCGGTGCTGCCGCCGTTCCTCAGCGTGGTCTTCGATCCGACGCTCCGGAAGCGTGGCGAGACCGAGTTGATGGGTTACTACCAGTACGACGACGAGGGCGTCAAAGCGCGGCGCGTCACCGTCGTCGACAAGGGGATCCTGAAGACGTTTCTCCTCGATCGCGCGCCGGTGCGCACGCTGGTGCAGTCGAACGGCCACGGCCGGGCGGAGCCGGGTTATGCACCCGTGTCCCGCCAGTCGAATCTGATCGTCGAGTCGAGCCGATCGGTGTCGAACGAGGCCCTGATGAACATGCTGCGGGAAGAGGCGCGTAAACAGGGCAAGCCGTTCGGTCTCTTCTTCGACAACATCGAAGGCGGGTTCACCACCACGAACCGCGGCGCGGCCAATGCGTTCAACGTGCTGCCGAACGTGGTCTACCGGGTGTACACCGACGCGCGCCCGCCGGAACTGGTGCGCGGGGTCGACTTGATCGGAACGCCGCTCGCCGCGTTTGGAAAAATTCTCGCGACCGGAGACAAGCCGGAGGTGTTCAACGGCATCTGCGGTGCCGAGAGCGGCGGCGTGCCCGTGTCGGCCTCCTCTCCGGCGTTGCTGGTCGGTGAAGTCGAGGTTCAGAAAAAGGCCCAGTCGCAGGAGGCCCTGCCGATTCTCACCGCTCCGCTGCGCGCGAGGAAATCCTGACATGCGAGCGATCTTTCCCGCGGCCGTAGCGGTGAGCGTCGTGCTGATGTGCTCGTCGATCCCTGCGCCACACGCGCAGGAATCGCCGATTGTGCGCGCGATGCGCGACGAACTGACACGCTCGATGGCCGAGCTCCGCTTGAAGGACGAGCCTGCCCCGTACTACATCGACTATGAAGTCGACGACGTGTCGACGATGCGGGTGATCGGAAGGCTCGGATCCCTCCTGGACGACTCGGAGACGCGGAGCCGGACCCTGTACGTCGACGTCCGCGTCGGCGATTACGCGTTCGACAGCTCGCGATTCGTCATCCAGGGACGGGGCGGTGGTGGTGGTGGCGGCGATGGCAGCGCGTCGGTGACCCTCGACGACGACTACGACGTGATCCGGCGACAAATCTGGCTGGCGACCGACGCCGCCTACAAACGCGCGGTCAGCGTATTCGCCAGAAAGAAGGCGGCGTTTCAGAACCGCGTCGGCGTCGACGCGATTCCTGATCTTTCTCGCGAAATGCCGGTGGCGACGGTGCAGCCGCCGTCCGCCGGGTCGTCGGCGCGGCGCACCTGGATCGATCGGGTGCAGCAGCTCTCGGCGATGTTTTCGGCGAGCCCGGCCATCGAGAGCTCGGATGTCTGGGCCGTCGAGACGCGCGGCACGCGGTACTACGTGAACAGCGAAGGCTTCACGACGCTGATGCCGATTCAGTTGGCGACCCTTCGCGTCACGGCCGAGTCGCAGGCGGACGACAGCATGATTCTGCGCGATGGCTTCAGTCTCATCGAGAACCGGCTCGAGGACATGCCGGCGATGGCGTCCCTTGCCACCCGCACCAACAGCGTGGTCCAGCACCTCACGGCGCAGCGCACCGCGCCGGTTGGAGAAGAGTTCACCGGTCCGGTGCTGCTCGAAGGGCAGGCCAGCCCGGAATTCGTGGCCCAGACGCTGATTCCGCTCATGGTGGCTCGTCGTCCGCCCGACAGCGACAACCCACGCTTCGCGCAGTCGCAGGGACAAGGCTCGCCGTTCCTTCGCCGCCTCGGGCTGCGGGTGCTGTCCGATTCCTTCTCGGCCAGCGACACGCCGTCGCTCGACACCTTCGGCGGCCGGCCCGTACCCGGCGCCTACGCGGCCGACGATGAAGGGATGCGCCCCAAAGATGTGAGGCTGGTCGAGAAGGGACGCCTGCTGACGCTGCTCACCAGCCGCACGCCGCAGAAGAACCTGCTCCAGTCGAACGGTCACGGCCGTGCAGGAGGCGCCCAGGCGGGCGTGTTTCAGTTGCAAAGCGCACAGGCGGTTCCTGCCGCTGAGCTCAAGGCGAAATATCTCGAGGTCTTGAAAGCCCAGGACAAGGCATTTGGGTACATCGTGCGCGGCATCGCGAATCCCAGCGAGATTACCGTCGGGGGCGGTCCGGGCGGTCCCTTTATTCTCGACGCCGTCAAGGTGACACTCGATGGCCGGGAGGAGCCAGTTCGCGGGCTCCGGTTCGGCAACATCGCGCCCACGGCGTTCAGAGATCTCGTCGAGGCATCGCAGGAGCGCACGCTGTACAACTACCGCGTGAGCGGCACCGACGCCGCATCGGTGATCGTGCCCAGCCTGATGTTCGAGGAACTGGAGCTTCTGAAGACGACCGACGTCCTGCAGAAACCGCCGATCGTGCCCTCTCCGCTGAAGAACTGAGCGGGACCTCGGAACTCTGAGGATGCTGCTGCCGCCGCCGGGACCGCCGAGAGAGCAGTTCGATTGAAACTCTCAGACTGGATCGGGCGCACCGAATCCTGCGCCGACACGGTGACCGTCGCGCCACTGGCGGCGTTGTCGGCCACGCTCGACCGCAACGATCCGCGGCCCGTGCCGGGCGACCGCGTGCCGCTGCTGTGGCACTGGCTGTATTGCCTGCCCACCCACAAACAGTCCGAGCTGGGCGCCGACGGTCACGCGCGGCTCGGCGAGTTTCTTCCCCCGGTCCCTTTGACGAGGCGGATGTATGCGGGTGGACGCGTGGAGGTTCGTCATCCTCTTCGTGTCGGTGATGCGATCGAACGCGTGTCGCGGATCGAGGACGTCCGCGAGAAGGAAGGCCGCAGCGGTCCGCTCGTATTCGTCAAGGTTCGGCATCACATCACCGGCCCGGACGGTCTCGCACTGATCGAAGATCACGACATCGTGTACGCGGGATCCGAGAAGGCCCCGGCGACAAGTCCCGATCCGCAAAGAGCCTCCGATTCGTCACGCCAATCGGCTGCCGATTCAACAGGCAGGCAGAAGGCGGCTGCTCTCGCCGGTGGGGGGACGCCGCAATCGGCGGGCCTCGACGCGCCGTGGACCCGGGAGATCAGGCCGGACGACGTGCTGCTGTTCCGTTATTCGGCGCTGACGTTCAACGGATACCGGATTCACTACGATCGCCGATTCGCGACCGAGGTCCAGGGGTACCCAGGTCTGGTCGTTCACGCGCCGCTGGTCGCGACGCTCCTGGCCGACCTGCTCCGGCGCAATCTCGGCGAGACGAACGTATCCGCGTTCTCGTTTCGGGCGATCCGACCGCTCTTCGACGGCGACCCGTTCTTCGTGTGCGGCCGTCCGTCGCACGACGGAACGTCGGCGGCATTGTGGGCGCAGGACTCGCGCGGTGTGGTGACCTTCGAGGCGACCGCGGTGCTATTTTAGCTGCAGGTTGCCCCGAGCGTCTTTGTCGAGGTCACGCCAAGA
Source organism: Acidobacteriota bacterium (assembly GCA_040007095.1). Taxonomy (GTDB): domain Bacteria; phylum Acidobacteriota; class Vicinamibacteria; order Vicinamibacterales; family CAVVIG01; genus JBDTVS01. The sequence goes on along the minus strand of JBDTVS010000015.1, from coordinate 38,499 downwards.
AACGGCGTCCTGAGCGCAATCGCGCCTTCGGTCTTGGCCTTCGTTTCCGAATCCTTGCCGTGTTCGACTTCGGTTTTTGTCTTCGACTCGATCGAGACGGTGCCGTTGCCCTGCGACACCAGCTTCCCATGGATTTCGATACGCTCGCCCACGTGCTTGGACAGGTCCTCGGTGGTGACAAGAGAGTATTCCGAAGGGTCGCGGCCCTTCGCGCGGACCTTGGTCAAGAGATAGTCGCCGTTCACGCCTCGGTCCAAACACCCGACCACGGTCACGTCTTTCCCGCCTTTGACCTCGATCTTCGTCTTCGTGGTCGTTTTTGTCTCTTGCGTCTGCGCGGCGAGCGCCGCGCCGCAGATCACTGCGAAACCGATCGCCGCCGCTGAACTTCGCAAAGTAGGCATGCGTGCTCCTTGCACTCGACTATGGGCGAAATCGAGAGGCCGCGTTGTTCCGTATTGAACAACGCATGCGCTGCGCGTTGAGGAACGGTTCTACTTGGGAATGGCAGCAGGGGGGATCGCCAGGGACGGCTGCACCGCATACAACTGCGTCCATCCCTCGGCCTGCGGGGTTCGGAGGATACGGCCGTTGATGCGCGCATCGTTGCGCACCCAGGTCGAGACGTGGAGCATCACCCCGGTAATCAGCTTGTGGTGCTCTTCATCCTCGCGCGCCGGATCTGGCGGTGCGCCCGGCTCCGGTTCCTGGACGAGAAGCAACCACGCGGGTGAGTCGGATTGGCGCGGCACGCCGAGATAGTTCACGAGCGTGCCGTTCACCATCAGGCGCCAGTCGTACTTTCCGCCTTTCGCGGTGGGATCGAGTGCGAAGGGTGGAATACCGTCGGCAGCCAGGGACGAAACCTCCGGCCATGCCCCGCGATCGGCGCGCCGCCGCTCGGCCTCCAGCAGACCTTCCTGCAACTCACGAAACATCCGCTGATCGACCGGCGGCCGATCCTGGACCAGCGCCTGAAAGGGCAGGAGATTCCGCTTGTCGGCGGCGCCTCCTCCCAGCGTCCCGCTGTCGGTGGCCAGATACATCCACACACCGATGATCACCACCATGGCGAACCGCAGCACGTTCGCGAGCTCGGCGCCTGCCGAGGGCGGCTGAACCTCGACGCGGCGGTTGTCGGTGTCGGGAGCCGTCATGATCGGCGCGAATTTCTCATGGCGTGAATGCCGCTACTCGGGCGCCAGGTCACGACGTGATCAACCGTTGAGTTCAGTCTCACGTCAACCACCGAGCACACCGAGCAGAAACAGCTTGTGTGGCGGCATCATGGCATCACTCGCGGGAAGCACGCGACGCCAGCGGGCGGCGCCGTAACGAGCGGGCCGCGAGCGTGAGAAAGAAGATGGCGCTCATGGCGAGCACGACGGCACCGCCGGTCGGCACGACGAAGCGTGTCGAGACCCCGAGCCCGCCGACCCCGGCGAAAAAGGCGACCGCAACGCTCCAGATCAAATAGCCGCGCGTGCCGCGCGCCACGTTGCGGGCAGCCGCGGCGGGCACGACGACCAGCGCCTCGACCAGAAGCGCGCCGATGATCTTGAGGCTGACCACGATCGAGACCGTGAGGAGGAGCGCAAAGAAATATTCCAGGTAGGCCGGCTCGGCGCCCGCCACGGTGGCCAGCGGCGGGCTGAGGCTGTCGAGCAGCAGGTGATTGTATTCACGGATCAGCAGCGCCGCGACGACGATGCCAACGGCGATGAGCAGTGCGAGGTCGCTATCGGTCACGGTGAGCAGGCTGCCGAAGAGCACCGACTCGACCTGATGGACGTTGAACTGCCGCGTGAGCGCCACCAGCAGACACAACCCCAGACCCAGGGTGAGCGCGTGGAACACGCCAATCAAGGTGTCGGGCGGAAGCGTCGCGTGACGTTTGACGTAGACCATCGCCACGGTCGAAAGCAGGCAGAAGCCGAACATGCCGCCGTACGGCGCGTTGAGCGGCTCCCCGATCAACAGACCGAGCGCCACTCCGGTGATCGCCGCCTGACCCAGCGCCGCGCTGAAGAAGGCCATGCGTCGGGTGACGACCAGGTGGCTCACGCCACCGAGAATCGGTGCGAGCACCAGCACGCAAAAGAAACCGCGAACGAGAAACGGATACTGGAAATCGCCGGGGAGAACGCCCTGCTGGGCCAATCCGCCGATCCAGGCGTAAAAGGCGGTCATGCGCGGGCGATCCGCCGTTGCCCCACGGCCGGCAGCAGTTCGCGAACGCTCGCGGTGGCCAGAATATCGCCCGCTCCCTCGACGACGACGCGTCGATCGATGACCGTCACCCGATCGGCGACGCGTCGAATCTGCTCCAGATCATGAGACACCATCAGCACGGTCGTCTGGCCGGTCCGTTTCGCGCCAAGCAGAATCTCGTCGAGAATCCCGACCGCGGCTTCATCGAGGCCGGCGGTCGGCTCGTCGAGCAGCAGCAGTTCGGGTGTCGGATCGAGCGCGTGCGCGAGCAGCACCCGCCGCAGTTCCCCGCCCGACAGCACCGCCAGCGGGCGAGTCTCGAGCCCCGACAGACCGACGCGATCGAGCAGGCGGGCAATGGTGCGCCGGGTGTCGGCCGCGAGCCCCAGGCACACCGGCCGGCGTTGACGGGTCAAGGCGAGAAAATCGGCCACCGTGACGGGGAGGGTCGGATCGACGACGAAGTTCTGGGGGACATAGCCGATCGCGCCACTACCGGCCCAATTCATGACGATCCGGCCGTCGAACGGGATTTGCCCCAGCACGGCGGAAAGCAACGTGCTCTTGCCCGCGCCGTTGGGCCCGACGATGACGTGAACGGTGCCTCGTCGAACCCTGAACCGCACGGCGTCGAGCAGCACTTCACGGTGGCGGTGCACCGTGAGCCCGTCGACTTCGAGCAGTGCAGTCGGCTCGCCGCCAGTGGTCATGCCTCGGTGACCAGCGCGCGGATCATCGTATCGACGTTGCGCTGCATCTCGCGCTCGAACTTGTCTGCCGAGTAGTCGCCCGAGGCGATGTGCGTGATGATGTACGCCTTCGCGCCCCCCTCATCCTTGAGGACCTTCAACATCTGCGGCGGAAACGTTTCCTCGGAAAAGACGACGCGAATCTTTTCGCGCTGCAGCAGCTTGACCATGTCTTTCAGCTCCAACGCCGACGGAGTCAAGCCATGCGCCGGCTGAACGACGCCGGCGACCTCGAGGCCGAATTCCTGCAGCAGGTACCCGTAACCGTCGTGCACGGTGACGACGCGGGTGATCTTGGCGTCGGCCAGTCGCTGCGCCGCCTGGGACTTGATCAGGCGCAATCGACGGGCGTATTCGCCGGCGTTGCGCTGCAAGGCGGCGGCGTCTTGGGGCCGCAATGCCGTGATCGCCCTCTGAATGGCGTAGGTCTGTTGGATGGCGTTGGTGAACGAGATGAACGTGTGCGAGTTGACGCTATTGCCATGGACGGCATGAATCTGCGGCGTCGTCTCGTTGGGACGGATGATGACGATCTTCTTGTTGCCGGAGGCCTTGAGCATCGTCAGGATGAAATCGTCGTGGCCGATCCCGTTGATGACGATCGCGTCGAGATCGACCAGTTTCTTGATGTCGTCCGGCCGCGGCTGGTAGTCGCCGGCATCGATCTCCCCAGGGAGAATCGACCGCACCTCGTAGCCCGGCAAATCGCCGACGACGTTCCTGGTCCACGAATAGTACGGGTGCAGGGTGACGCCGATCTTCAAGGCCGGCTTCGGCTGCGCCGCGACCGCGCCGCTGATGCCAAGGACAGCCAGGGACGCGAGCAACGTCACGGTCCAGGGTCTCACACGAGTCATGGTCAATCATCTCCTGAAGGCAGAGGACGCGTTTCGCAACGGGCTCAAGGACCTCCCGGCAATAGTATTACGGCGCGGGCGGCAGGGCGGATGCGGATCGTCTCGCCGGTTCGCGGCTGAGCCGGTACTCGTCACCGTCCAGACCCTGAACGGTGCTCGATCCGATCGACCGGGTGCGACAATTTGCCGCACGTCCATCTTGCCCCGCCGCCCGTAGACTACACAGCCGCACAACCTGGTCGGTCGCGGCAGGGAGGCGCTCGTGGGATTTCCGAATCGGTTCTGGTGTGTCTGTCTCGTTTTCAATGCCTGGCTGCCGGCAGCGACCGCCTTCGCCCAGACGGGGACCGTGGCCGGCACGGCCCGTGATGAAACGAGCGGAGTCCTGCCCGGGGTTTCGGTCGAGCTCCGTCCCGAGGCGGGATCGCCGATGATGACCGTGACCGATGGCCGAGGCGGATTCCGCTTCGAGGGGCTCAGCGCCGGGCACTACCAGATCACGTTTACCCTGATCAACTTTGCGACCACGCGACGGGACATCGACGTGCCGGCCTCGGGGTCCGTGCGCCTTGACCCGGTGTTGCACCTGTCTTTGAGCGCGGACGTCACGGTCACCGGCAAGCGGACGTTCGCCAATCTGGCGGACGTGGCCAACCCGGCGGAGAACCTCGTCGGCATCGCCTTGACCGGCAGTCAGGGGGCAATCACGGCGCGCCAGCCGGATGCCCGGCCGATCATGCGGGCGGGCGAGGTCCTCGAAACCGTCCCGGGCGTGGTGATCAGCCAGCACAGCGGCGAGGGAAAGGCGAATCAGTACTACCTGCGCGGATTCAATCTCGATCACGGCACCGACTTCGCCACCACGCTCGCGGGCATGCCCGTCAACATGCCCACCCATGCGCACGGGCACGGGTACTCGGATCTCAATTTTCTGATCCCGGAGCTCGTCAGCGGTGTTCAGTACGCCAAAGGACCCTACTTCGCGGAGCAGGGCGACTTTGCCACGGCCGGGTCGGCGAATATCAACTATGCGAGCGTGCTGGACCGGCCCATCGTTCGAGTGGGCAGCGGAGACGAGGGCTTCGGCCGCGCGCTGATCGCGGCATCGCCGGCGGTGGGGCGCGGGTCATATATTGGCCGCGCTCGAAGTGGAACACAACGATGGTCCGTGGGTGAACGCGGACGACTATCGCAAAGTGAATGGTGTCATTCGCTACAGCCGGGGCGATGCGGTCAGCGGTCTGTCGGTGAGCGGCATGGGATACCGCGCGAAGTGGAATTCCACGGACCAGGTCCCGTTGCGAGCGATCGATCAGGGCCTGATCAACCGGTTCGGTGCGCTCGATCCCAGCGACGGCGGCGATACGTATCGCTACAGCGGGACGGTCGAATGGCAGCGCGCGCGCAACAATGCCACGACCAAGGTCGTCGCCTACGGGATCGGCTACGACCTCAACCTGTTTTCGAACTTCACATTCTTCCTGGATGATCCGGTGCACGGCGACCAGTTTCACCAGGCCGATCACCGGTTCGTGAGCGGCGCCAAGGCGAGCTATAAACGCCTGGACCACTGGCGCGCTCGGGAAATGCAAAACACTATCGGCCTCCAGGTCCGCAATGACGACATCACCAAGGTCGGCCTCCATCACACGGAGGCGCGGCAATTGTTGGACACGGTTCGCCAGGACGGCGTGCGGCAAACCAGCGGGGCGGGCTATGCGCAGAATGAGGTCGCGTGGACGCCGTGGCTGCGCACGCTTGCGGGCGTGCGTCTCGACGGCTATCGCTTCCGCGTCGACGCGAGTGATCCGGAGAACGGCGGCGTGAAGCGCGCGGCCATTGCGAGTCCGAAGGGCGGCGTGGTGGTCGGTCCATTCAAGGGCACGGAGTTCTACGTCGACGCCGGTCTCGGGTTCCACAGCAATGACGCCCGAGGCGCGACGATTACGCGCGATCCCGGAACGGGCGAGGCGGTTGATCCGGTGACACCTCTCGTGCGCGCCAGAGGCGTCGAGGTTGGCGTCCGCACCGTCGCGATCCCCCATTTACAAACGAGCGTCGCGGTGTGGACGCTGGGCGTCGCGTCAGAGCTGCTGTTCGTCGGGGACGCCGGCACCACCGAGGCGAGCCGGCCCAGCCGTCGCTACGGCATCGAGCTGGCGAATTATTATGCCCCCCGTCCGTGGCTGACGCTGGACGGCGACGTGTCGTGGTCGCGCGCTCAGTTTACGGACGTGGATCCAGTCGGCGATCAGATTCCTGGCTCTGTCGAGACCGTCGTGTCGGCGGGGGCGACGCTCGACAGCCTGCACGATCTTTTCGGCAGCATCAGGCTGCGGTATTTCGGGCCGCGCGCACTGCTCGAAGACGGCTCCGTGCGGTCGCGGGCGACAAGCTTGATCAATCTGCAGGTGGGCTACAAGCTGACCAGGAATCTCAAGCTCGGGGTCGACGTGTTCAACCTCCTCAATGCCAGGAACAGCGACATCGACTACTACTACGCGTCGCGATTGCCCGGCGAGCCAGCGGACGGCGTCAACGACATCCACCTCCATCCGACGCTGCCGCGGACCGCACGCCTGAGCCTGACCGTGGCGTTTTGATCGAAGCCACCGCGGGGTCGTCGTCACGTCTGTCTTCACACGACTCTCTGTAGTATCGTGTCCTCATGCGACAGAGCTTGATCATCGCCTTCGTGCTGGCCAGCGTCGCCTGCTCGTCGATGGGCACGACGTCATCATCTTCCGTGTCGTCCTCATCCGCGACCGTCGAGAACGACAGCCTCCAGACCATCAACCATTACGTTCGGGTGCGCTCGACGGCCCCGAGCATGAACGGTCAGTTCGCCCAGCTGTACCTTCGCGAGCGGGCGAGCGGCCGGGTTCTGGCGAGGGGCGGTGCGGGCGTGGTCCTGTTCGTCCACGGCGCCGGCACGCCGGCCGAAGTGGCTTTCGACGCGTCCACCGGCGACTACAGCTGGATGGGTTACCTCGCCGCGGCCGGCTTCGATACATTCTCCGTCGACATGACCGGCTATGGCCGGTCCTCGCGTCCCTCGGCGATGAACGATCCGTGCAACCTCGCGAGGAATCAGCAGACGCTGTTTGTGCCGACCCTGATCGCGGCGCCGTGCGCGCCGACGTTTCCAAGCGCCGCAACCACCATCGCCTCGGACTGGAACGACATCGATGCCGCGGTGGAGTACATCCGGTCGCTGAGGCGGGCCGATCGCGTGAGCATGGTGGCCTGGTCGTTGGGCGGGCCGCGGGCGGGCGGGTACGCCGCTCAGCATCCCGAAAAAGTGCAGAAGCTGGTTCTGCTCGCGCCGGCCTACGGCCGGGCGGCGAGCGACAACCCGCCGGCGCAACCACCGGCCGGTGCCGCGATGAACACGCAATCGCGGCCGGAGTTCGTCGCCAATTGGGATCGTCAGGTGGGTTGTCCCGACCAGTACGATGCCGGCGTCAGCGAGGCGGTCTGGTCGCAGATGGTCGAATCGGATCCGGTCGGGGCGACGTGGGGGACCGGCGTGCGACGCGCCCCGCAGACGACAAACTGGGGCTGGAACGCGGCAATGGTCGCGAAGACCCAGACTCCGACGTTGATGGTGGCCGGCGTGCACGACAAGCAGGTTGCCCAGGCCCGCGTCCGGGAGCTCTACGCGGACCTCGCCGCGCGCGAGAAGATTTTCGTGGATCTCGGATGCTCCTCCCACAATGCCATGTGGGAGAAGAATCACACGATTCTGTTCAAGGCCTCGCTCGAGTGGCTGGCACAGGGCACGGTGAACGGCGCGAAGGACGGGATGCTCCGACTCGGCTACGAGGTCAACTAGCCGGCCGTCAGTGCGTCATCCCGTACACGATGTAATTGACGCCGAGCTTGTAGGCCTCGTTCGTCTGCTCGATCGACCGCAATCCCACGCTCGACCATTCCCAGAACTGCGAGATGTCGGTGTTGTAGTTGATGATCATCTGCAGGGGCTTTCGCGGGTCGTTGTCCTCGAACACGCCTTTGAAGTACGGGCGGCCGGCGTTGTAGGCCTGCGGGATGATGTCGAGCGAGTCGATTTCGAAGAATGAGTGGAAGATGGGATGCGACACATCCATGTCGAGGATGCGCGCCTCGGGCAAAGCCCGCTTCATGTTCGCTTCGAAGTGCTCCCAGCAGTCACATCCCTGGAAGCCGGTCGGCTTGAAGTCGTCGACGATGACGAAGCCACCTTTCGCGATGAACGTCCGAAGCGCCACCGCCTCGCTGTCGGTCATCTGCCACCAGCCGGGCTCGATCAGATACAACAGTGGATACTTGGCGATTTCTGGATCGTCGAGCGCCAGGGTGTTGATCTCCTGGATGTGCGGCGCGAGGTAGCTGACCGAGTTCATGATGTTCATCAGGTTCTGCTCGCCGAGCGGGTAGCCGTGGCCCCATGCGGGCCAGCCGCTGTACCAGAAGCCGCCTGGGGCTGTCTGGTATTTCACGCGGACAAACGTGAACCGACCGTCGTACGGCGTGTTGGGCCGTTCGACGAACCGGCCGCGGCCACCCCCGAAACCGAATTGTGCGAGGGCAGAGGCCGCGCTCAGCAGCACGACGGCGAGAACGGTCAGAACGCGCGGAGGCCGCGCCATGGGAGGGAAAGAAGGTAGGGGCGACACCGACGCGCCCCTACAGTCGATCTACTGGCAGGTTCCCCACATCGAGCGGACATTGCTGACGGCGAAGCCGGCAGTCGTGCCCGTGCCGGTCACTTCGGCGCGCTGGCCGTTCCACGGCGTCATGTTCACGCCATTCAGCTTGAAATTCACTGGGGGAGGAGGGGGGGGAGGAGGAGCCGCCGGGCCTCGCCCGCCGCCACCACCGCGCCGGCCGCCGCCTTCAGCCGGTGCGGCGCCACCTGCCGGAGGAGCGCCCGCTGCCGCGCCACCACCCCGAGCTGCCGGTGCGCCTGCCGCCGGGGGAGCCGCGTCACCGCGCCCGCCGCCACGGCCACCGCCGCGCCCGCCGCCGCCCGCTGGCGCCGCCGGCGGAGGGACCGGGATCACGACGCCGGTGAGCATCCACGGACTCGCGTCCGTGCCCTCACCCTTCACGCATCCCATGATTGTTTGTTCGGTGCCTTGCGCCGCAAGACCTGCGACGACGGCTCCTGTGAGAACCAATGTGCCGAGAACACTAAATTTCATGACAAATTTCATGACTCCTCCCCATGCCATGGGCGACCCGATGGCAGTCCAACTCTGCCGGTGAAGCGACCACATTATACGCGCGACGTTCGATCGTGCGCCGCGGTTGTGCGAGGGACCCGGCAGGTCGAAGACTCCCCGCGGTCGTGGCCGACATCTTAACCTAGATGCAAAAAAAAGCGCGGGCCGGTCGTTTCGCACGGTAAACTGCGGCCGCGACGACAGCGTTCCATAAATGCTCAGAGGTTGCAGCATGCCGAAATCCTCCATGTCGTCGGTCAGCCGTCGTCGATTCCTTCAAGGCGCCGCGGTCGGGGCGGCCGCGGTGGCGGCGCCGCCGATTGCCACCGCGCAGCAACCGCCGGCGCTCGCGGGGCCCGGGCAACCGCTCTCGCGCGCAGCCGAGACCGGCACGCCGCCGGACGTCGAACTACTCACCACCGAACGGCCTGGCTCGGACTTCATGGTCGACGTCCTCAAGTCGCTCGGTCTCGAGTACATCTGCGCCAATCCCGGCTCGAGCTTCCGCGCACTGCACGAATCGATCGTCAACTACGGCGGCAACGCGAAGCCTGAGCTGATCACGTGCATGCACGAAGAATCGGCGGTCGCCATGGCCCATGGCTTCGCGAAGATCGAGGGCAAGCCGCTCGGGGTGATGCTGCACAGCAACGTCGGGCTCCAGCACGCGGCGATGGCCATCTACAACGCGTACTGCGATCGCGTGCCCGTCTACCTCATTGTCGGTAATTCGCTGGATGCGACGGCCCGCCGGCCGGGAGTCGAGTGGGTGCACAGCGCGCAGGATGTGGCCGCGATGGTCCGCGACTGCGTCAAATGGGATGACGTACCGCTCTCGCTCACGCACTTCGCCGAATCGGCCGTCCGCGCCTACAAGATCGCGATGACACCGCCGACCTTGCCCGTGCTGATCGTCGCCGACGGCGAGTTGCAGGAGCGGCCGGTCGAGGCGAGTGCGGCTCCGCGCGTGCCGAAGTTGACGGTCAGCGCCCCGCCGCAAGGAGACTCCGGCGCCGTGGCCGAAGCGGCGCGTCTGCTCGTGGCCGCCGAGTCTCCAGTCCTCGTCGCTGACCGGATGGCGCGAACGCCTGCCGGGCTGGCCCGGCTGGTCGAGCTCGCCGAGACGCTGCAGGCGCCGGTCATCGACCAATGGGGGCGTCTGAATTTTCCGACCCGCCACCCGCTGAACCATTCCGACAATGCACGCGCGTTGATCGCGGGCGCCGACGTCGTGCTGGGCCTCGAGCTGGCGGATTTCTGGGGGACGGTGAACGCGTATCGCGATCAGCTGACCAGAACCTCGCGGCGGACCGCCAAGGCCGGCGCCAGGTTGATCAGCATCACCTCCGGTGATCTCTTCGTCAAGGCGAACAATCAGGATTTCCAGCGGTATCCGGAGGTCGACCTCGCCATCGCTGCCGATGCGGAGGCGACGCTGCCGTCGCTCATTGAGGCCGTGCGCCGGCTCCTCACCGACGATCGACGCCGGGTGTTGCGCGAACGAGGCGCGGCGCTCGCCGCGGATCGCCGGCGCCTGCTCGATCAGGCGCGCGAGGCGGCCTCCTATGGCTGGGATGCCACGCCGATCAGCACCGCTCGGCTGTGTATGGAACTGTGGGCCCAGATCAAGGATGCCGACTGGTCGCTCGTGTCGGAAACGGCGTTTGTGAGCAGCTGGCCGATGCGTCTCTGGAACGCCGACGCCCACTATCGCTTCATGGGCGCCTCGGGCGGGTATGGTCAGGGATATGGCGCACCGGCCGCCGTGGGCGCGGCGCTTGCCAACAGGGGCCACGGCCGGCTGAGCGTGAACATCCAGAACGACGGCGATCTGATGTACGCCCCCGGCGTGCTCTGGACCGCGGCGCACCACCACATCCCGATGCTGACCGTGATGCACAACAACCGCGCGTATCACCAGGAAACGATGCACGTCGTGCGCATGGCCAACCGGCATCAGCGCGGTATCGCGCGCTCGAATGTCGGCACCGCGATCACGGACCCCGCGATCGACTATGCGAAGCTCGCGCAGGGTCTGGGGCTCCACGCAGAAGGGCCGATTACGAACCCCAACGACCTTGGTCCCGCCATCCGCCGCGCCCTCGCCGTCGTCAAGCGCGGGGAACCGGCGTTGGTGGATGTGGTCACCCAGCCTCGATAGCGCGCCGGCGAGCCTCGTGGTAACGCCGGCCGACTTAAGCTGGGTGTTCGATGGCAGCCTCGGCGAACGGATCACAGCTTGTGGTGCCCAGCGACATCCTTGACGTGCGGCACTTCAGCTCTCATGGTACCTCGCCGCGTGACCATGAACCGCCCCTGGGCCGTGGACGTATCCGACACGCAAGAAGAGAGAACCGATGACGAGAATCACCTATCGCGCCGATCAGGTGGGGAGCCTTCTTCGTCCGCCGGAGCTTCTCTCTGCGCGCGCGGCATTGGCGGACGGCCGCGTCACAGTGGAGGCGCTGCGCGAGGTCGAGGATCGAGCCATCGAGGACGCGTTGCGGAGGCAGCGCGAGATTGGCCTCGACATCCTGAGCGACGGCGAGATGCGGAGGGCCTCCTGGCTGACCGACATGGCCGATGCCGTCGAAGGGTTCACCGAGAGCCGCCTGCTGCTCGAGTGGCATGGTCCGGGCGGCGCGACTGAAGCGACGACAGCCCGGGTCGCCGCCGCGAAGCTGCGCAAGACGCGACATCTGGCGGAACACGAGATGCCGTTCCTGAACGCGCATGCCGGCGGTCCGTTCAAGGTCACCCTGCCGGCGCCGTCCAACTTCATGTTCGCCAGCTACAAGCCTGGCATCAGCGATCGCGTCTATCCGACGCGTGCCGAACTGCTCGCCGACCTGGTGGCCATCACCCGCGACGAGATTCAGTGGCTGGTCGACGCGGGCGTCTCGTACATTCAATTCGACGCGCCGTACTACTCGCACTACCTGGACGCGAACCAGCGCGAACGCATGCGGGCCCAGGGCGTTGACCCGGACGCCGAACTGGCCCAGGCGATTGCCGGCGACAACGAGGCGCTGGCCGGTGCGCCGCGTGTCGAAACGACATTCGCGCTTCACGTCTGCCGTGGCAACAGCCGGAGCCGCTGGTACACCGAGGGCGCCTACGATGCGATCGCCGAGCGGTTGTTCGGCACCCTCGACGTCGACACGTTCCTGCTCGAGTACGACGATGAGCGGTCGGGCGGGTTCGAGCCGTTGCGGCTGGTGCCGAAAGGGAAGAACGTGGTGCTGGGGTTGGTGACGACCAAACAGCCCGCGCTCGAATCCGTTGACGCACTGTGCCGCCGCGTCGAAGAGGCGGCGCGTTGCGTGCCGCTCGACAATCTCGCCATCAGCCCGCAGTGCGGCTTTGCGTCGATCGCGCGCGGCAACCTGCTCAGCGCCGACGACCAGTGGCGCAAGCTGCAACTGGTCACCGACACCGCCCGCCGCGTCTGGGGAGGGTGACGAAACGACGTGCGGCCTGCCCAACGTTGCAGCGGATCACGCCGAACCGCCACGGCACCAAGACTACCTTGACCTGGCTCGACGCCTCCGGGTTGTGCAGAGGAGCAACGCCGCCAGCCCAGGGGTCCTCAACGCGGCAACCGCGTTGGCGTGGAGGAGGAATGCCCCGCCCGCGAGCTGGTCCTTATTCAACGAGGACACGCCACTAGCTCGGCGTCCAGATCCTCGACGGCGGTTCGCCCGCCAGCGTCAACATCAGCTCGTTGAGCCGCTTCACGAACGTCGCCGGATCGTCCACCTGACCACCCTCGGCCAACGTCGCCTGATCGAACAGGATGTGGCTCCAGTTCGCGAACCGGCCGTTGTCCGCTTCGTCTTTCAGGCGGATCAGAATGGGATGGTCCGGATTGATCTCGAGAATGGGTTTGCTGGTTGGCACCTTCTGACCGGAGGCTTTCAGGAGCCGCTCCAGGTTCGTGCTCATGCCGTGTTCGTCGGCGACCAGGCAGGAGGGCGAGTCGGTCAACCGGTGGGTGACGCGAACGGCGCTCGCCCGGTCGGTCAGTGCTTCCTGCATCCGCGTGACGAGATCCTTGTAGTCCTGCTCCTGCTTTTCCTGGTCCTTCACCTCGGCGTCGGCACCGAGCTTCCCGAGGTCGAGATCTCCCCGCGTCACCAACTTCAGAGGTTTCCCGCTGAATTCCGTCAGCACCGACGCCACCCATTCGTCGACGCGGTCGTACATCAGCAGCACTTCCACGCCGATCTTGCGAAACACCTCGAGGTGCGGACTGTTCCTGGCGGCCGCCCAGCTGTCGGCGGTGATGTAGTAGATGGCGTCCTGTCCCTCCTTCATCCTGCCCACGTAGTCGGTCAGCGAGACGGTCTGTTCATCGCCGTCGCGATGGGTCGAGGCGAACCGCAGCAGCTTCGCGATCCGTTCCTTGTTGCCGGAATCCTCCGCGGCGCCTTCCTTGAACGCGCGTCCGAATTCCTTCCAGAAGGTCGCATATTTATCCGTGTGGTGCTCCGCGAGATCGTCGAGCAGGGTCAGGATGCGTTTGACCGACGCGTGACGAATCGTTTCGACGTCGCGCGATTGCTGCAGGATTTCCCGGGAGACGTTGAGGGGCAGATCGTTTGAGTCGATCACGCCGCGGACGAATCGCAAGTACGCCGGCATCAACTGCTCGGCATCGTCCATGATGAACACCCGCCGGACGTACAGCTTGATGCCATGGCGGTGCTCGCGGTCCCACAAGTCGTAGGGCGCCCGCTGCGGGATGAAGAGCAGCTGGGTGTACTCCTGGCGCCCTTCCACCTTCGAGTGGCTGTAGGCCAGGGGCGGCTCGAAATCGTGCGCGACGTGCTTGTAGAACTCGTGATACTGCTCTTCGGTGATCTCCGATTTTGGCCGCGCCCAGAGGGCCGAGGCCTGGTTGACCTGCTCATCCTCGTCCGTCACCTTGTTCTCGCGCGCGGTGGCGTCCCACTCCTCCTTCTTCATCAGAATGGGAATCGTGATGTGGTCGGAGTACTTGCGCAGGATGGTGCGGAGGGCCGGTCCCGCCAGGAATTCGTCTTCCGCCGGCCGCAAGTGGAGGGTGACCTCGGTGCCGCGTGTTTCGCGGCGGACGCCCTCGAGGGTGTATTCGCCTTCGCCGGCGCTCTCCCACCTGACGCCGTCATCGGGCGACAGGCCGGCGCGGCGGGTGGTCAGCGTGACGTGGTCGGCGACGATGAACGAGGCGTAGAAGCCGACGCCGAATTGACCGATCAGCTGCGCATCCTTGGCTCGATCGGCGGTCAGCGTCTGGAAGAACTCGCGCGTGCCGGACTTCGCGATCGTGCCGATGTGGTCGATCACTTCCTGGCGCGACATGCCGATGCCGTTGTCCGACACGGTGATGGTGCGCGCGGCTTTGTCGTAGCTGACGCGAATCTTCAGGCTCGAGTCGTCGGCGAGGAGCGCGGCGTCCGAGATGGCATCGAAGCGCAGGCGGTCGCAGGCGTCCGAGGCATTCGAGACCAGCTCGCGCAGGAAGATTTCCTTGTGACCGTACAAGGAGTGAACCATCAAGTGGAGGAGTTGCTTGACTTCGGCCTGGAAGCCGAGTGTTTCTCGCGTACCTGTGTCGTTCATTCTGGCCTCTCTGAACAAGTGCATCGACCACGAGTCGTCTCGGCCGCGGCGCGGATCGCCAACGCCATCGGCGACGAGACAGGGTCTTCGTCTGCGTCAACCTATGATAAAGCAGGCACGCCGTTCAAGACGGACTGGCCGCTCACACCTCCGCCTGTCTCGCCGGTGTGCCGGCCTCAAGCCCCACACACGCACCAATCACGAACGCGAGATCCCGGGTAACATACGCGAGCGAAATCTTGAGCGCGCAAAGGAGTGGCGTATGAGGAAGACGTGGTGGTCGATTGGTCTCTGCGCGGCGCTCGTCGGTACCATCGGCGGCGGGGCCGCTGTCATCGTCAGGCCCGCGCACGCCCAGACCAGCCGATCGCAGGTGCCGATCTTCGAGCCGGATCCTCTGTGGGCCCAGGCATTGCCGAATCGCTGGGTGACGGGAGCCGTCGGTGGAGTTGCCGTCGATTCGCACGACAACGTGTGGGTATTTCACCGGGAAGCCAGCATTCCCGACGGCGAAAAGGCCGCCTCGCTGACGCCTCCCCAGGCCGAGTGCTGCATTCCGGCGCCGGCCGTTCTCGAGTTCGCGCCGAATGGAAAGCTGCTCCAGGCGTGGGGCGGCCCCGGTGCCGGTTATGAGTGGCCGACCACCCAGCACGGAATCTTCGTCGACGACAACGACAACGTGTGGCTGAGCGGCAGTGCCAGAGAGGACAACCAGATCCTCAAGTTCACCAGCAAGGGCCGGTTTCTCATGCAGATCGGCCATGCGGGGAAGAACAAGGGCAGCAACGACACCGAGAACCTCGGAGGGCCTGCCGGCCTCTTCCTCTACAAGAAGACCAACGAGCTATTCGTGGCCGATGGCTACTTCAATCACCGGGTGATTGTGTTCGATGCCGGAACGGGCGCCTACAAGCGCCACTGGGGCGCGTACGGGAAGAGGCCCGAGGACGACTACAAGTTCCCTCCCCGTGCACAGCTCATCCAGGGTCCGCCTCCGCCGCAATTCAACACCCCCGTCCACGCCGTCGTCGTGTCGAACGACGAGCTCGTGTACGTCGCCGACCGGACGAACAATCGCCTTCAGGTCTTCACGCTGGACGGGACCTTCGTCAAAGAAGTGCCGATCGCGAAGAACACGCTCCAGGCCGAAGGCACCGTGCACAGCTTCGTCCTGTCGCCAGACAAGGAGCAGAAGTTTCTCTATGTCTTGGATGGTTCCAACAAGGCTGTCCGCGTCCTCAATCGCCAGACGCTCGAGATTCTGTCGAATATCGGCGGCCATGCCGGACATAACGCCCGGGAGTTCTTTCACGCGCACAGCTTCGCCGTCGACTCGAAAGGGAACCTCTTCATCAGCGAAGTCAACAACGGCCAGCGCTACTACAAGTACGCGTTCAAAGGAATGGGAGCCGCGCCGCCGCCTCAGTAGAGAACCTTGTTGAGCTTTCGGATGCCGGTCTCCATCTCACGAACAATAGCCACTTGTGGCCACATGTGCAACGGGTCGAGTTCAGGTTGCCGGCTGGTTCGGCAACCTGCTACAGATAGTGCGCAACGGCCTTCGATACTTTGCGATCGGCGTCGAAGAAAAAGACCTCTGCTGCCAAACGGCCGCCTCCGCCGCGGTAGTAGACGGTGACGCTGGAGACGCCGGAGAGCACCGAGATCAGCTCGAAGCGCAGATCGGGCATGAGATGCAAGGCTTGGCTCCAGTACGCGCCGACAGCCTCCTTCCCGACCAGCGTGCCTGAGGGCTCGCCAGCGATCTGCACGATGAAGGGCGACGACATCTCAAAGCCATCGGCATAGTGCGACAGCACTCCGTCCAGATCGTGGGCGTTCCACGATTCGATCCAGTCAACTGCGAAGTGTTCCGCAAACGCTTTGTCCATTTTGTGCTCACCGCTCGGTCATCATCGATCGCCGCGCATGCTGGCGACGTTGCCGGAAGGAGACGAGGTGTTCGTGGCTGACGGTCACCAGCGCGTCTTCCAGGACATCCGCGGCAAGTGCGGATCCGAGGGTGAGTACGTCGTGACCCGTCCGTTGAAGGGACCGCTCAATTCGAGTGAAGGGGACCAGGCCCTTCACCGTGACCGGGCCTGCCGGGCAGTCTCGTTCTATTGGTCGACGATGGTGAATTGCGACAGCACGTTGATGAACGGCGAAAACGAGGCGGTGCGGCCGAATCGATCCGTCGCCGTCACGGTATAGACGATGGCGCCGATCGGCGCGTCGGCAGGGACGTTCCACGCCCCTGTCCACATCTGGTCGGGCTGTCGCGGATATTCCGAAGCCGGGAAGCCGCCCTGGCCGCGCCACCGCATGGGCACGTCGATGGTCTTGCCCCCAAGCGTCAGATGGGCGGTGAGGACGGCCGTGTTTTCGACCTCGCCGCTGCCGCCATCGACCGCCGTCATGCGGATGCCGACGCGCTGGCCGCGCTTGAAGCGATTGGTGAGGATGCAGTGGGTCGGTGCGGTCGCGGGCTGGTCGAAGCTCGCGAGATCGCCCCAGATGACCAGCTTGCCGCTGGGGTGTCCGGCCTGCGGGGGCGGCGGCGGTGGCGGTGCGCCTCGTCCGCGCCCCGGCGCGGGCGGCTGATCCTGTCCGGAAACCGTGAGTCCGACGCCAACCGTGACGAGCGCGACCAGCGACAACATCGAGACGGTCTTGGAAAGCGTGGTCATAGCAGCGCATCCTACCGGACTTGGCCCGTCTTTTCCAGCGCACATGGCGGCTACCCCATCGCCGGTTCGCGGCAACTTCGTCAGCCTTCATCACCTGACGCGCAGCGGGCATATGATTGCGCCGGGAGGAACGTCGATGAGATTGCTGACGCTGCGGGTCCTGAGCGTGTCGGTGGTGTTTGTGCTTTCGCAGGGAACCGCCGCCCCTCGAGCGGCGGGGTGCGAGGCGGTCGGAAACGTGCAGTTCATTTGCGGAGTCATCTCTCCCGAGGATCTCGTCGTCGTGCCCGGGTCGGAGTGGGTCATTGCGTCCGGCGACGCGGCAGGCGGCGCGATCACTCTGATCAGCGTGCGCGACAAGACGACGACCGCGTTGTTCCCCAATGCCGCGTCGAAGCCGCGCCTGGATGCCAAAACCTACGACTCGTGTCCCGGACCGATCGATCCTGAGGAAAAGGAACGATTCAGAGCGCACGGCCTGGCTATTCGCCAAGGGAGGAACTCGGTCCACACGCTGTACGCCGTTCACCATGGCACCAGGGAATCGATTGAGGTCTTCGAACTCGACGCGCGCGCGAAGCCGCCCACCCTGACCTGGGTCGGCTGCGCGATCGCGCCCGATCCGATAGGCCTGAACTCGGTGGTCCCTCTGCCAGAAGGTGGCTTCGCCGCCTCGAATTTTCAACCGCGCGGCGCCGCCGCTGGACGAGCCAACATGCAGGCGGGTGAGAAGAATGGCGAACTGTGGGAATGGCATGCGGGCTCGGGGTGGAAGATCGTGCCGGGCAGCGAGGCATCCGGCGCGAATGGCATCGAGATTTCAAAGGACGGCAAGTGGTTTTACATGGGCGGCTGGGGCAACCAGTCGTTCATCCGCTTCTCGCGCGGACAAACACCCGTCAAGAGGGACGACATTCCGGTCGGATTTCGTCTCGACAATCTGCGGTGGGCACCCGACGGCTCGCTGATCGCCGCAGGCCAGGAGCCGGTCGCGGGCGCGCTCACCATGGCCACATCGCGTGTCATCAAGATCAATCCGAGCACGTTGAAGATCCAGGAACTGATTCGTTACCCGTTCAACAGCGCGTTCAACTTCTCGACCGTCGCCGTACAGGTCGGGAAGGAGATGTGGCTTGGATCGGTACGAGGAGACCGGGTCGCGCGCTTTCCGGCGCCCTAGTGGGGTGTCATGAAGACTGTCAGTATTCCGTTGCTTCCAGGGGATGCGTCAGGCAGAATTCAGCACAGATAGCAGTCGCGTGGCTCGCTCGCGACCGTCCACGCGCATCGCGCCGTGGCGCCGGATGCAAGGTCGGATGTGAGACTGATCGGTGACTTCGGTCCAGGTTTTCAGTCGTTCCTGCTCTGGAGGACGAGAATGCCCCGTGGTTGGCACACGATCGCCGCCCTCGTTGTCGGCGGCTGCATCAGTGTGACGCTGGCCGGCGTCCAGATATCGGCGCGGCAGGCGCCACCGACCCCCTCTCCAGCCAAGTCTTCGACTCCCCAGCCGGTTTTCGACAAATACTGCGTCACCTGCCATAACCAGAGACTTCGCACCGCTGGACTCGAGCTCGATCGGCTGGACCTGACGAACCCTGGGCGCAACGCCGAGGTGTGGGAAAAAGTCATCGCGAAGCTCCGCGCCGGCTCGATGCCGCCGCCCGGAGTGGCCCGGCCCGACAAGACGACTTATCACGAAGCGGCGATCTGGCTCGAGCACGAGATCGACCGTGCATGGGAGGCCAGGCCGAATCCAGGCCGGATTGGCGCGGTCCAACGCCTCAATCGCGCCGAATACAACCACGCGATCCGCGATCTCCTGGCTCTCGACCTCGATGTGCGCTCGCTCTTGCCCGGTGACGAGACCGCGGACGGCAGCTTCGACAATTTCGCGGATGTCCTCTCGATATCGACCGCTCACCTGGAACGCTACATGTCGGTTGCTCGTCAGGTCACGCGGCTCGCGACAGGTCTTCCCCCCAACGGTCCAGCGATTGAGACGTTCGAAATTCCGCTGCACGTGATGCAGGACGATCGGCAGAGCGAGGACCTGCCGCTCGGATCCCGCGGGGGAATCGCCGTTCGCCGCGACTTTCCCGCAAGCGGCGAGTACCTCTTCACGGTGCGTCTCCAGCGGCAGTATCAGGACTATCTCAAGGGCATGGGGTGGCCGCAGCAGCTCGACGTGCGGCTCGACGGCAAGCTGCTGAAGCGTTTCACGGTTGGAGGCAAGGCAGTGGGCAGGCCCGCCGCCGCGAGCTACGCGGGGGACGGCGAGCCGGGATTCGCCGGCGACGACTCGTGGGAGAAGTACATGCAAATCGGCGGAGACGCCGGTCTGCAGGTCCGCGTTCCGGTGGACGCCGGCCCGCACGTCGTGGGCGTGTCGTTCGTCAGGGAATTGTGGGAGCCCGAAGGACTGCCTCAGCCACTGCAACGAGGCAGGGTGATCACGAACGATCAGGTGTACATGGACTACGCGAACGTGGCGTCGGTCCAGGTCGGCGGCCCGTTCACGAATTCAGGACCGGCCAGGGACACACCCAGCCGGCGGGCGATTTTTGTGTGCCAGCCCGGTCGCGAATCGGAGGAGCGAGCCTGCGCCACGAAAATCCTCTCGAGAATGTCGCGCCTCGCGTATCGCCGCCCGGTGACCAATCGCGATGTGTCGACGCTGCTGGAGTTTTTCGACGACGGCCGCCGCGGCGGAGGACGTTTCGAGAGCGGGATTCAGTTCGCCCTCGAACGCATGCTGGTCGATCCGGATTTTCTCCTGCGGGTGCACAAGGATCCGGCGGCGGCCGCGGGGCGCCAGGCGGCTGCCTATTCTTTGAGCGACCTCGAAATCGCCTCGCGTCTCTCATTCTTCCTATGGAGCAGCATTCCGGATGAGCGCCTGCTCGCGCTGGCCGAGCGCGGCCAGCTGACGCGTCCGCCGATTCTCGAGAAAGAAGTACGGCGAATGCTGGCCGACCCGCGCGCCACCGATGCGCTGGTCGACGGCTTTGCCGCCCAGTGGTTGAATCTGCGCCGCGTCGAAGAGGTCGTCGTCGATCCGGATCGCTATCCCAACTACGATTTGAGCCTGCTCCAGGCGTTTCAGCGGGAAACCGAGCTGTTTGTCGGCAGCACGTTGCGCGAGGACCGCAGCGTCGTGGACCTCTTGAACGCCGACTACACGTTCGTGAACGAGCGGCTGGCGCGGCACTACGGCATTCCCGGCATTTACGGCAGCCGATTCCGTCGAGTCACGCTGCCCAACCACGACCAGCGTGGCGGGCTGCTGGCGGAGGGCGCGCTGCTGGCGACCACCTCCTATCCCGATCGCACGTCGCCGGTGCTGCGCGGCAAATGGCTGCTGAACAACATCTTCGGGTTGCCCGTGCCGCCGCCTCCTCCCGGCGTGGACACCAATCTGACCGAGAACAAGCCGGGCGCGGCGCCCAAGTCGATCCGCGAGCGATTGGCGCAGCATCGTCAGAACCCTTCGTGCAACAGCTGCCACGCCGTCATCGACCCGCTCGGCTTCGCGCTGGAGAATTTCGACGTGATCGGGGGATGGCGGACGGTGGACGAGGCGGGGAAGCCGGTCGACGCGGGCGGCGCCACGATGAGCGGCGTGAAGGTCGACGGGCTGAAAGGACTGCGGGCGCTGCTGCTCGACGATCCCGAGCAGTTTCCCCGCACCGTCACCGAGAAGTTGCTGGCCTTCGCGCTCGGAAGACGCGTCGAGTATTCCGATCAGCCGGCGGTGAGAAAGATCGTTCGCGACGCGGCGGCGCACGACTACCGCTGGTCGTCGCTCATTGTGGGCATCGTCGAGAGCCCCGCGTTCCTGATGCGGGCCTCGGCCTCGCCGACGGCAGCGAACTGAGACGATGAAAACGACGGTCAACGTAGAGGCCGCGGAGGCCGCAGAGAACCTCTCAGAAAGACTGTGCGATCTCTGCGTGCTCTGCGTTCATCGACCTGGGCTACACACGCGTTGAGCGTCAAGCAAGGAGACTGATATGGCGTTTCTCACGAAGGCTCTGCCGCGACGGACCGCCTTGAAAGGGATAGGGGCGACACTGGCGCTGCCATTCCTCGACGCGATGCTGCCGGCGTTCTCGCTGCGCGGGCGGGCGGCTCGCCCACTCGTGCATCGGTTCCAGGCCTTCTATGTCCCGAACGGCATGGCGATGGAGTATTGGCTGCCGAAGGGGGAGGGGCCTCAGTTCGAGCTCTCGCCTATTCTCGAGCCGCTGGCGCCGTACCGGAATCAGATGCTCGTGCTGTCGGGCCTCAAGTCGAGTTGGAACTACATCCACGCGGGCGCCTCTGGATCGTTTCTGACTGGAACGGCGCGCGGCGGCAAGACCGAGGTCGAGATCATCGCCGACGTGTCGATGGACCAGTTGCTGGCGAAACATTTCGCCGGCGAGACACAGGTCGCCTCGCTCGAGATGTCCATGGACACCCCGGCCAACGCGGGGGCGTGCACCGGCAACTTGAGCTGCGCCTACACGCACACCCTCTCGTGGCGCAGCCCCACGCAGCCGCTGCCGATGGAATGGAACCCGCGCGCGGTGTTCGAGCGATTGTTCGGCGACAGCGGCAGCACCGACCGGACCGCCCGCGAGGCGAGGCTGCGGCAACACAAGAGCATCCTGGATTCGGTGACGGAGAAGCTGGCGAGCCTGAAGAAAGATCTCGGGCCGCAGGACCAGTCGAAGGTCGATCAGTACAGCGATGCGGTGCGCGACGTCGAGCGTCGCCTGCAGAGAGCCGAAGAACAGCGCGACGTCGAGTTGCCGACCATCGACCAGCCGCAAGGCGCGCCCGCAGTATTTGAAGATCATCTGTCGCTGATGCTGGATCTCCAGCTCCTGGCGTTTCAGTCCGATCTCACGCGCGTCATCACGTTCATGATCGGCAAGGAGCAGAGCGCCCGGCCGTATCCCCAGATTGGTGTGCCCGAGGCGCACCATCCGCTGTCCCATCACGACAACGTGCCCGAGCTGATCGCGCAGATGTCGAAGATCAACCGGTATCACACGCAGTTGTTCTCGCAATACCTGGCCAAGCTCCGCGCCACGCCTGACGGCGACGGTTCGCTGCTGGATCACATGATGATTCTCTACGGCTCCGGTATCTCCAACAGCACCCGGCACTCGGGTGAGAACCTGCCGCTTCTCGTGATGGGCGGCGGGTCGGGGACGCTCAAGGGCGGCCGCCATCTCGCCTATGCCGACAAGCCGTCGATGGCCAACCTGCTCGTGACGTTGATGGACAAGATGGCCGTGCCGGTCGAGCGGATGGGCGGGAGCACTGGCAAGCTGCCGCTCGAGACGCTCTTGCTGTCGTAGCAGCTTTGGCCCCTGGAGGTCCAAAGACATTTCAACGCAGAGCACGCAGCGAGTTTGTCAGGCTGTTGGCGGCATTCGCTGCGGCCGCTAGGTTGAATGTCGTCGGCCACGCTGAGTGGGGTAGAACAGCGATGCACATTTCGAACATCCGCCGGCGGTCGAGCATCGGGCGCGGCTTGATTGCAGCGGCGGCCGTGTTGCTGACCGCAGCGGCACCGGCGAACCGGCCGGCGCTCCTCGACGCGGCGAAGAACGGCGACAAAGACGCGCTGCGCGCGCTGCTCCAGAAAGGCGCGAACGTCAACACCGCGGAGCCCGACGGCACCACCGCTCTTCATTGGGCCAGCTACCGGGATGATGTCGAAGGCGCCGGTCTGCTGATTCGCGCCGGCGCCAAGGTCAACGCGGCGAACGATCTGGGCGCGACGCCACTGTGGACGGCCAGTCTCAACGGCAGCGAGGCCATGGTCCGGCAGCTGCTCGCCGCCGGCGCCGATCCGAACGCCGCGCTGCTCGCCGGCGAAACGCCTGTGATGGTCGCCTCTCGCGCCGGCAAGCCGGCCGTCGTCGAACAATTGATTGCCAAAGGCGCCAACGTGAACGCGCGTGGGGCGCGCAGCCAGACGGCGTTGATGTGGGCGACGTCGCAGAAGCATCCGGAGGTCGTCCAGGTTCTGCTCGCGCACGGCGCCGACGTGGACGCGCGATCCGACAGGTGGAGCCAGGTGATGGCCGTGCCTCCGCACGGCTATGCCCCGTACAACAAGGATATCCCCGCCGGATCAGAAACCGCCTTGATGTTCGCCGCGCGTGTCGGTGATCTCGAGTCGGCGAGGCTCCTCGTGGCGGCCGGCGCTCATGTGAACGACGCCGATGCCTGGGGCGTCAGCGCCACCAGCCTGGCCGCGCATTCCGACTATTGTGCGCTGGTCGAATTCCTGCTCGAGAAGGGCGCCGATCCGAATGCCGCGGCCCCCGGGTTCACCGCCCTGCACGAAGCCATCATGCACCGCGACGAGCGGATGGTGGCCGCCCTGCTCGCGCACGGCGCCGACGCGAACGCTCCTCTTCGGACCTGGACGCCGACCCGGCGGTCAGCACGCGACTTCAATTTCGCCCCCGAGTTGGTGGGCGCGTCGCCGCTCTGGCTTGCGGCCCGATTTACCGAACCCGGCGTGATGCGCCTGTTGTTGGAGCATGGCGCCGACCCAAAGTTTGTGCACCACAGCGAGAAGGTCGTCGAGGGGAGGGCGGGCGAAGGATTTCAGCACCGGCTCGAGGCGACGACCGCGCCGATGGCGGCGACGGGCATGGGCGGCGGCAGCGAGGCGTGGGTGCCACTGGAGCGAGGCCAGCGCGAAGCGCTGACCCTGGCAGCGGTCAAGCAGGCGGTCGAACATGGCGTCGACGTCAACGCCGCCAACACCGACGGCCGCACGGCCCTCGATGCGGCCAAGACGCTGAAGTTCGAAACGGTGGCCGCATATCTTGTCGAGAAGGGCGCCAAACCAGGAACGAAAAAGGGACCAGCGCTGCCCGCGGCGAGAGACAAGGACGATCCGCGCGGACCGCAATAGCGTGACGCCATAACGGCCGTGTGGCCTGTGCGGCCTTTGCCCTTTGTGGTTCGGCCTCGCTCGCTGGTCGATGCGCTCAGCGGCGGTCTTAGCGGAGCGCATCCACAAGGTTGCCGACCTTGAAGAAACGGAGCTTATGGACCAGTGGTCGACGAGCGGCGTTCTGGCGCGCGAGCGACGCGGCCCACTCTTCGTAGGCCTCGCGTCGCCGCTCGGGTAACGGATGGCTCGCGAGGAATCGAGTGAGATCGTCGATTCCCTCAGGCTCCTGTCCGAAGCGGCTCGCGACCATTCCCCGGTAGAAAAGAGTGTCGGCCCCGTTCCACCTGGGCTGCTGTATGGCCTCGCGCCGCAGGAAAAGCTGCCGCGCGTCCGCCAGTTCCCGCAACTGTGAGACATCGCAGGCCGCGAGCGCGGCGAACAGCAGGAGCCCGATCAGCAGCCGCACGAGCGGCCTCCGTGAAAGGCGGTCCCGACAGTGCCGCGGTCGGCATGCATGCGGGGTGGCTCCGTCATCCTTGTCGTCGCGGACCTTGAATCATGGCTTCCGATTCCGTGATCAAATCGTCAGGATCGTACGTCGCGTGCCGGTTGCAGGCAGGACACACGGCCCGGTGAATTTCTTACTTTGACGGCCGTCGACGGCGGCCGTCCGGTGCAGGGATCGTCTCAAGCGGTCTGGCTTCACGATCGATTTTTCGGCTATGACGCTGCGGTTGGATAATACGAAGAATTGATCCAGATCTCTCCGATCCGCGGATTGGCGCCAGCGGCCTATCCAGGGAATCCCGGCTCTACGGCGCCGGCGCCATTTCACCGGTCGGGCACGCGTCGGTTTGTCCAACTCCCTGCACCAATGGCGGGTGACTCGGCCGACAGCGCCACTAGAATGGGCTCACGCGAACGCGTCGTTCGGGTGGACGCGGGCACAGGGGCAGCCGAGCACCAGGAATGGCGCTATCCAGTCATACGACGTTATGCCCGGCACGACGACGGATCGATCCCGATTGAATTGAACGTGACTACGCCAATGGCGTATCATTAAGCCGATGCGCTTCGTCGAAACGCCGATCTTCACAGCGGCGATTCAGCGACATCTCGACGACGAACGGTACCGACAGCTTCAGATTGCGTTGATGTTGCGCCCAGAACAGGGGCCGGTGATTCAGGGTTCCGGCGGCCTACGCAAAGTGCGATGGGCGACCACTGGCGGGGGCAAACGTGGGGGGCTCCGGGTGATCTACTACTGGGCACCCCCGATCAAGCCTTCTACACGGTGTACGCCTATGCCAAATCCGCGCAGGGCGATTTGACGCCGGCACAGACCAGGCAGCTCAGTCGGGTGGTGCGGGAGGAATTCAAATGAAGGACGAGGCATTTCGGGAACTGCTCACGTCCGTCCGACAGGCCGGTCAGATTCGGCGTGGGACACGGCGGGCATCCAGAAGCACGACGTTCCGTCCGACGGATGTCCAAGCCGTCCGTGCCAAACTCGGTGCATCGCAGGCGGAGTTCGCGCTCATGATCGGCGTCAGCGTGGCGACACTGCGGAATTGGGAGCAGGGACGACGCACGCCGGACGGGCCCGCGTTGGCGCTGCTCCGCGTGGCCGCTCGTAATCCGAAAGCGGTTATCGAGGCCCTCCACACCGAACGAAAACGAGGGGCAGCATAACATCAAAATGGAGCCGACGCGGCTGGCGGTTCGTACGATCATGCCGCGGAGCCGCGCCGCTCATTTCGCAACGTTAGTAACGATCAACGGGCAAGCGGCGAGCTATCCTTCCGGGCGGATTAAAAGGCAGCGGCGCGCAGTTCGGTGTCGCGGCACGAAAGAGCGCACCATACGACCCAGGGCCGGTTCGGAGAGGCCGCCGGTAACGTAGCTGAAGCCCTCCGCCTGACGCCGCTAGGCGAACGGACCGATAAAGCGAACAAGCAGAGTCTTTATGCCGCGCTTGCCGACCCTTCTCCTCAGCGCGTCGCGTTCGGCCAGGACGTGCCGGTCCGGGCCACGTTCAACGCGCTCAGCTCATGGGACGTTCCCGTCGACGTGAACGGCCGCCAAGCTCAGTGGATTTTCGATACGGGCGCCAACTGGTCGACGCTGTCGGCCGCCGAGGCCGAGCGACTCGGCCTCGAGATCCGCGAGTCGTACGCGTTTGTCGCTGGCGCGACCGGGAAGAGGACGGCGCTCTGTCTGTCCGTCGCCAGTGATCTACGGATCGGACGGGCGCATCTGAAGCATGTGATCTTCCTCGTGCTCGCGGACGATTCGCTCTTCGTAGGTCCGCTGAACTATCAGATCCGTGGCATTCTCGGGTTGCCGGTGATCAGCGGGCTCGGAAGGGTTGGTATCGCGGGGAATGGAGACCTTCGAATCGAGCCCGGCCGAACAGCGAGCGAGACGCCGAACAAGTTCTTCGACGGTCTGTCGCCGATCGTGGAGGTTCGGCATAACGATCGCCGGATGCGCATGCTCCTCGATACCGGTGCGACCGCATCCTTCCTCTACCGCTCCTTCCGCTCGGCCCTTGGGAACCGACGCCCTGCGCCCAGGCTTTACGCTCGACTTCCGTGCGATGCAGTTCCGCCTCGAATAGTTCAATCCTGCCTTCTTTCGACGGGGCTTCGATGTGGACTTGCGCATCGGCGACCGCCTCCAGTCGGTCGCCGGCCAGCTTCACCCAGATTCGTCGCTACCACGTTGGGTCAGCCTTTCGCGGACGAGGTAAGTTCAACGACACCACCCGCTTTGAGGTCGCGGCGGGCCTTAACGATCGGGCCGTCCTGCTCCGCCTATCGCGCTCGTCGTCACGACGTTGACCGACCCGGTGGCTGGATCAAACGTGATATGCGCGTCGCCGCGTCGCAGTTGGATCAACACCTG
Source organism: Acidobacteriota bacterium (assembly GCA_040007095.1). Classification (GTDB taxonomy): domain Bacteria; phylum Acidobacteriota; class Vicinamibacteria; order Vicinamibacterales; family CAVVIG01; genus JBDTVS01. The sequence goes on along the minus strand of JBDTVS010000015.1, from coordinate 11,364 downwards.
CGCGACCTTGGCCTCGAGCGACGTCTCGTGCAAGCCATAGTCGGTTCCCTCACGCAACACGAACGACTCGATCACCGCCCGCAGCGTGTCTGGCTTCAGTTCGTCAGACGCCACTCGAACGGGGACGATCTCTTCGCCGCCGCGCTCCGGATCGAGTTCGACGTTGAGCTCGCGCTCATCCTGCATGTGTCACCGCGATATACGATAGCAGTGGCCCGCGTCGGCTCGCCACAGGCTTCGCGGGAATGTGTGGTACGCGTGTGCGACAACGAGGCAAGCGGCGGACCTTGCGCGCACCCCGCTTCTTTCCTCCGCGTGTACGGAGATCACGCGCTCTGGCTCGTCTCGACGGCACCGGGAAGCGTTCTCGAATCCACACTTGCCACGGCGGTGTCTCGCGGACGACGGTCTCTGCCGGCTGATCGCCAAAATGGTAGGCGGTCCGCACAATCATGCTCTGCCCGCCAACGTCGAAGGCGCCACGGGCGGCTACGCCTGGCTCAGGCTTGTCGAGTCGTAGCAGCGCCGTAAAGGATTCTGGCTGACGTACTCCGCCGCGCCGCTGAGCGCCGGGACATTCGCGGTGTCTGCACGCGAGATGACCGGTTAAGTCGGGAGCCTGCTTTACCAGGGGCACCGAAGCTCTGCGATCTTGAATGTGTGTGTGCGTCCGTCGCTCAGCGTGATTGATTTCGTGAACCCTTGACGGCTGCCGTCTTGCGTTCGCCATAGCACTATTTGAATGGTGTCACCGACTTTGAAGGCAGACTGAGGCAGCCCTTCTCGCCGCATGCTGTACGGCGCTTGCGTCTCCATATTCCACTCCGTGAAACCAGGGACTGCACTGGCGATGTGAATGTGGACGGACGATGGTCGTTCGTCCATCCCGGTTCGTCAAGCCAAAGGATCGGGTTCGAGCCCATCGCGTCGTTCGCGGCACTGGGACCGTCCGGATGTGTCCGGCTTTGCCGACCAGATCGGCGATGACCCAGTGCTCGTCCCGCTGCTGGATCGATTCCCACGCGAGCCCCAGCGCCTCGCCACGTCGCAAACCGCATCCCAGGAGCAGGGCCACCAGGGCATGGTCACGGAGCTCACGCAACGTGGTGGGGCCGACTCCGTGCACTAGCCGCCGGCCCTGTTCGACCGTCAGCCAGTTGCCGAGGCGGACGCCCTCGCCGCACGCCTTTCACACGACGAATGCCCGCCGCCAGTTCCGGGCTGAGGAGCCCGGCGTCGGCGGCTTCGTAGGCGATGCGTCGCACCGCCGCGAGTCGCAGATTGATGGTCGCTGGCGCGTAGCGACGCTGTTCAAGGTGAATCCGATAGCGCAGGACGACCGTTCGGTTGAACGCCAACCGGGGCTCCGCACAGTACCAGGCGACGAATTCGCGGATGGCGTGCGCATAGGCGCGTTGGCCACTCGCGGAGGTCAGACTGTTCAGCACCGCCGTTTTCGCGTGTTCGAGGTCGGGGAGTGCCAGGATGCGTTTTGGGGGCTTCCGCTTGCCGCGTTCCTGATGGGCATCGGCGACGGCCTCCTTCACCGTCGCCGATAGCATCAGCCACCATTCATCACGGCGGCGTTAGATCGGCAAGCGGAGGAACTTCGGCCCAACGAGTGTCGGTCGCCACTTGCCCGTTACACGGGTTCTACCCATGTTCATTGCAGGCCCGACACCTACTTGGGCTGGAAATCGGTCCGGCCAGGTTCAGTCACACTCAGCCACGTGGAGTGCCTGCTGATGGGCCAACTCAATCGCCTGGACGAGCGGCATCGCGCGCCCTGCGGCGCGGGCGGTTTCGAATCGTCTCACACCGAGCGACGTCTGCACGGGCTCGAGATAGCGATTGCGGATCGATCGGATTTCGGGTGACAGTGAGCCGCCGACGCTTTCGAGCAGCCTGTCCGACGCGCCCCACAGCCGGGCGGCTCCGCCCGCGTGTCCTTCGGCGGCAAGCACGCCCGCGAACACGTCGAGACTCCACGCGATCCCACGTGGGTCTTCGAGCTCCTGACACAGTGTCATCGCCTCGGAGGCCTGCGCGCGAGCCTGCTCGAAGTCCTTGCGAATAATGCGCAGGCCCGCGGATGCGGACAGCACAATACTTAAGCCCCACGGGTCACCACCGCGCCGGTGCACCTGGATCGATTCATCATAGAGCCGTTGCGCTCGCTCATACTCGCCGTTCGATTCCGCGACCTTGGCCAGAATGAGCAGCGGCCCGCCATCCTGTATGGCTTCGCCGCTGATATTGGCGGCGCCTTGCGCCCCCAGCGCGCGCGCCGTCGCCTGCTCATGGTCGCCGCATTGGAGCGAGGCGAGCCCCTGCATGAACAGCGCGAACGATACGACCCAAGCATCCTCGTTCTCGCGGCCCAACGATAGCGCCTCAGCAACCACCGCTTCGAAGGACTGCCCTTGAAAGTGGTACATGTGAGTCAAACCAATCAAGGCCCTCGCCCGCAGCGGTCCCGACGCGTTCAACCCCACCGCGAGCGCCTGTTCGAGCCAGAGTCTTCCCTCCTCGAAGAGGCCGCGCTTCGTCCAGAACCAGAACAGCGCGCCCGCGAGCTCGACTCCCTGCTCGGCAAGGGCTGAAGACGTCAGGCCCCACTCGAGCGCCGCCCGCACGTTCTCCTGCTCGATCCGCAGGCGCCGGAGACACGGCAGTTGATGGTGATGGCGGAGAATCGGCAATGCCCCACGGAACTCCTGGAAGAAGAACTCGAAATGCCGCTCGCGGAGCCGATCGGCGGCGCCGGCCTGCACGAGTCGTTCGCGCGCATACTGGCGAACCGTCTCGAGGAAGCGGTACCGGCGCTCGCCATCGACATCCGCTTCAACAACCACGAGGGATTTGCTGACCAGCTGCGACAGCAGATCGAGCAGGTTGTGCTCGTCAATGCCGTCGCCTCCACACACGCGCTCCGCGGCCTCGAGCGACCATGTGGCCGGGAACACCGACAGCCGGCCGAGCAAGTGCCGTTCGGCATCCAAGAGCAGTTGGTAACTCCAATCCACGGTTGCCTCGAGCGTCCGCTGCCGGGCGACGGCCGTTCGCGCGCCGCCGGTGAGCAAGCGGAATCGGTCTTGTAGCCGCGCTTCGATCTGCGCAGGTGACAGGACGACTACGCGGGCGGCCGCCAATTCGATGGCGAGGGGAATCCCATCGAGACGCCGGCAGATGCGGCCGATGATGTCCGCGTTGTCCTTGCCCGATGTGAAGGCTGGGTCAGCCGCGCTGGCGCGCTCGAAAAAGAGCTGCGTGGCCTCGCACTCGACGAGGGCGTCGGCGGGGGCAGACGGCAGTGCTGCCGGGAACGATAACGAAGGGACACGGCAGACGGTTTCACCGGACACGCCCAGTGCTTCACGGCTCGTCGTGACGATCCGTAGCGCCGGCGCTCCTCGAAGCAGGGCGTCAACGAGCTCGGCACACACGGCGATCAAGTGTTCGCAGGTATCCAGCACGAGCAGGAGCTCGCGATCGCGGAGGACGTCGAGCAGGGTGTCTCGCGCCGACCGCTGCGGGCCTTCTCTGACTCCGAGGACGGTGGCGATCGTCTGCGCCACCAGATCAGGCACCGAGAGTGGCGCCAGATCGACCAGCCAGACGCCGTCAGCGAACTCGTCCACGAGTCCACGTGCAAGCCGCAACGCAAGCCGCGTTTTTCCAACGCCCCCGGCGCCTGTGAGCGACAGGAGCCGCGAAGAGGCGAGCACTTCGGGCAACTCGAGCAGTTCCTTCCGGCGTCCCACGAAGCTCGTGAACTCGGCCGGCAGGTTGTGACGTCGCATGGCCCTCAGATGTTCGGGCGCCGCCGCGTCCGGTGATCGCAGCGGAGGTGAAGGAGCCACGACTTCCACTGAAGCGATGAAGCGATAACCCCTACCCGGGACGGTCTCGACGAATCGTGGCGACTCGCGCGAGTCGCCCAACACCTGTCGGATCTTGAGGATGGCTGTATGAATCCCGGCATCGAGGTCGGTGAAGACGTCCGAGCCCCACAACCGCTCAGCCATGTCGTGGCGGGACACCAGGTCCTGTCGACGCTCCAACAGCAGTAGGAGAAGATCCATCGGTTGCCGCGCAAGTCGAAGGCGGCGCCCGGCGCGCCGCAACTCGTAGGCGGCCGGATCGACCTCAAACTCTCCGAAGCGGTACGTCTCGCGCGCGGAACACGATGTCAGAAGCGGAATCACCAGGCTACTGTCTCACGACGGCCGCGCTCAATCGAGGAAAGATCAAGGTTTTGTCAAGACGCCGTCAATGGCGGGCGGCGGTGCCCTCCGACACAATGCCGCGGACAGACTGAGGCGGTGGTCATCGCCGTCTCGAACACCACAAGGAGGCTCACCATGCAGATTCACGACACCGCCAACCCACAGCCTACTCGACGCAGCACACGACAACGGTTCTTGAGCCGAGCCATCCCCGTCGCGCTGGTGGCGAGTTTCGGCGCGCTTGCGGCCCTCGCGGCCACCCGCTCGGTGACGGCCGCAGGCGACGATGGTCCCCGCGCCTGCAGTGTCCGTACGCTCCGCGGCGACTATGGCATCCTCGTGTCGGGCCGTCGCCCAACCTCTCACGCAGGCGCCGTGGAGTCGTTCGTTGGCACCGCCATCCGCAGGTACGACGGCAGGGGCGGATTCACCCAGGTGGACAGCAGTTTCGGTGAGATCACCGGCGACGTGAAGGATGTCCCTGCGTTTGGCACCTACGAAGTTCAAGCCGATTGTTCGGGTACATCAGCGATCAGTTTTCCCGGCAATCCGTTCCCGGTACCAACCCACTTCGTCATCGTCAACCATGGCGACGAAGTGAAGGACACAGCCCCCGGCCCTACGATTGCCACGCTGTGGCGCGTGGGCGGGTAGACTCCTTTCTTGCCGCTCCCGTTCGCCGAACCGATGTTGGCTCGTGGCACAGGGTCGGGGCGGTGGACGGGTGCGGCGACGTGCTGGATGGGTTCCGGATCGTCTGGCGGACCCATGACCGGGCGAGGCCGCCGCCGCAACCGCATTTCGCGATCAGCGACGGCGTCGTGAACTGGCAGCGTACGTAGGGACACGGAGATCGCACGGCAGTCGGTGGCCACGACTGTCGTGCGGAGCGAACTAGCGAGTCACACGAGTCTGGACGGCGGTGACCAGGGCGGGTGGTGGGGACATCACGACTTCCTTGACCTCCCGGCCATCGTCAACAATCACCATGCTCGTCTCGGTGGGAAATGGGAGGCCTACGACGAACAGCGTCGTGCTGCCCGTGCAATCAACGTTCACCCGATACGTACCGTATCCTTCGCGGCCCTCGACCGCACCAGACCGTTGTCCGTGGGCGTTACTGACTTCTGTGAAATTGCCCCGCCCGTCGTAACGCCGAAGCGTAGTCCCGATGACCATTTCGGTTTGTCCGTCCGGGCCGGCGGGCACGATGCCGGATACGAGGATCCCGTAGTCCCCTCGAAGGGTTCGGTTGCTGCAGCCTGGCCCGTGCCCGTCGTCAGCCGCCGTCAAGCGGCGCGGAGCGGACAGCGCTAAGGTGACCAGGAAGCCGATGACCATGAACACGCGGATGGCGCCTCCGGCAGACAGGCGTCGATTCTGCCCGACAGGGATCGATGGGTCGTTGACATCAGTGTTGAAAAGCATGATCCGTCTCCTTGGATGCCAGCCAGTTCAGAGCGAAAATCCGCCTGTCGTGCGACATCTGCGCCATCCTGACGTGAGGGGCCCGTGTCGGCCATGGAGAGCGGCTGAAGAAAAGCTGGAGTCTTTCTGTAGAGAACGGTAATTGGCGGACGGACGACGAGTTGTGTCACTGTTGACGGGCTCATCATCATGGCGATCGCAGACTCGCCCGGGTCGTTCCGGTTTCTCGAGTTCGAGCTCGATGTCGGCGCGTATGAACTGCGCCGCCAGGGGCGACCCGTCCGACTCGAGCGTCAGCCAATGGACCTGTTGATGCTGTTGATCGAACGTCGGCCTCGACTCGTGGCACGCCGCGACATTGTCGAGCGACTGTGGAGCAACGACGTCTTTATCGACGTGGACACGGGAGTCCACACCGCGATCCGCAAGATTCGTCACGCGCTCTGTGATTCGCCTGCAGCCTCTGTGTGCATCAAAACCGTTCCTGGCAAGGGTTATCGTTTTGTCGCATCCGTCGAGGCCGTTCCGTTGCCGCCTGGGCGCGTGATCCTCGCCGTGTTGCCCTTCGAGAATGTGGGTGGCGATCCCGACCGCGAATACCTCGCCGACGGGTTCACCGAAGAAACCATCGCGTCGCTCGGGCAAATCGATCCCGAGCACCTCCACGTCATCGGCCGCACGTCGACCATGGCCTACAAGGGGGCCGGCAAGTCGCTGGCCGTTATCGGGCATGAGCTAGGTGTCGACTATCTCGTGGAGAGTTCGATCAGATCGGAGAACGGCCACCTCCGCGTGATCTGTACATTGATTCGCGTGCCAGATCAGGTGCAGATCTGGTCGGCATCCTACGATCGGGAACCGACCAGCATCCTCGGTGTCCAGCAGGAGCTCAGCACAGCCATTGCCGGGCAGATCGTGCGCCGCCTTTCGCCGGATCGCCTCGACGCGTTGACCCGGCGTCACACACGTAATGCCGACGCCTATGACCTGTACCTTCGCGGCCGCAGGTTCTGGAATCAGCTCACGCCGGCGACGACACGGCGGGCCGTCGAATGTTACGCCGGCGCCACGCAGCTCGATCCAGCCTACGCCCTCGCGTGGTCTGGTCTCGCCGACGCCTATTCCTCGAGTCCGATGAATGGCGACGCGCCACCGCTCGAGGTGTGGCCCCTCGCCCGTGACGCCGCGGCCAGGGCGGTCGGGGCTGAGCCCGGCCTCGCAGAGGCGCAAACATCCCTGGCCGTCGTCAACTTCATGCTCAGCTGGGACTGGCGGGCCGCTGAAGCGGGCCTTCGACAGGCCATTGCCATCGATGCCAGCTACGCTTGGGCGTACACCATGTTGGGAAACGTACTCTCACAGAGCGGTCGACACGCCGAGGCGTGGCCCATGATGCGCTGCGGCTGCGATCTCGACCCATTGTCCGCCATTCACCATGCGATGTCGTCGCAAGTCGCCTTTCAGGCCGGCGACTGGTCGTCCGCGGTCGAACACGCCCGCCGGGCGATCGCGATTGATCCCGAATTTTGGGTGGGCCACATGCAGCGAGGGCAAGTGTATGAGCAGTTGGGTCAGACCGAGCTTGCGCTCGAATCGCTGAACCACGCGGCACGGCTATCCGGCAATAGCAAGCCTCTTTCGCTGAGGGCCTACGTGCTCGCGAAGAGCGGCCATGCAGACGAGGCGCGTGAGATGTTGAGCATGCTGGAACACGTCTCGCGCGCGCGGCATATACCGCCCTATGCATTGGCACTTGTACATGCCGGCTTCGGCGAGCGCGATGAGGTGTTCGAATACCTGGACAGGGCGTATAAGGCGCGGGACGTGCATCTCGTGTTTCTGACCGTCGATCCCAAGTGGGATCCATTTCGAGCCGATCCACGTTTCGACGTTCTGCTTGGCCGCTGCGCCTTCATCCCGACTGCGTAGCCGTTGCCGTGCTCACTCTCCTCAGTCGCGAAGGGTCTCGTGACGGTCAGCGACCTTCGCGGCCTCCGATAGGCCGATCGGCACGACGCCGCCGTCTGCGCAACACATGGCGGGCTTTCGGATAGGTCCTGCGAGCAGTGGCTTCCGACCGGCTCGGCCATGGCATCGCGGCGTGGTCGAAAGTCACTGCCGCGTCACTGGCGTTCCATGGACATTTCGCGGCGGTCCGACACTGCTGGATCTGGACATCGAGCCAGGCCGCTTCCACGCACACACTTAGCCACGCAGAAGCGCCTGCTGACGCACGAGCGCAATCGCCTGCCCGACCGGCATCGCGCGACCCTCGTTGCGAGCTGTCTCAAATGCTCCACCCAGCGATGCTCGTACGGGCTCGATATAGCGACCCCGGACCCATCCAATCGATGGCGGCAGCGAGCCCCCTACGCTTTCCAGCAGCCGCTCCGAGGCACCCCACACTCGGGAGGCTCCGTCAGCGAGTCCGCCGGCGGCCAGCAGTCCCGCGAACACTTCGAGACTCCAAGCCAGCCCGCGTGGGTCGTCGAGCTCCTGGCACAACGACAGTGCCTCGGATGCCTGCACGCGCGCCTGCACGTAGTCTTCCCGAACGACGCGGAGACCTGCCGCTGACAACAGCACAATGCTCAGGCCCCACGTTTCACCCGCGCGCCCCAGCACCTCGGCGGACTGGTCATACAGCTGCTGCGCGGTGTCGTAGTCCCCTTTCGACACGGCGACGTTGGCGAGGACCAGCAGCGGCGGGCCATGCAGCACGTCCTCGCCGCTCACATCGGCGGCGTCGAGCGCCTCTCGTGATCGCACCTCAGCCTGCTCATGGTCGCCGCGCTCAAACGCGGCCGTACCCTGCAGAAACAGTGCGAACGACACCACCCACGCGTCACCATCGGCGCGGCCCAATGCCAGGGCCTCGGCCGCACGTGTGCCAGCCTCGACGTGACGCCCTTGGAACCAGTGCAGATTCGCCACACCGATGAGCGCCCGCGCCCGCAGCGGTCGCGGCACCGGAGCGGGAGTCGCGAGCGCCTTTTCGAGCCAGCGCGTGCCCTCCTCGAACAAGCCGCACTTCGTCCAAAACCAGAACAGGGCGCCAGCGAGCTCGACGCCCTGATCGGCCCGCCCTGAAGTGGTCAACGCCCATTCGAGCACCGCCCGGATGTTCTCCTGCTCGATGCGCAGCCGGCGGAGACACGGCAACTGACCGTGGTGGGTCAGGATGGGCGATACGCCCTTGAATTCGTTGAAGAAGAACTCGAAATGCCGTTCGCGTAGCCGATTGGCGGCGCTGGCCGGGACGAGCCTTTTGTACGCGTACTCGCGGACCGTTTCGAGGAGGCGGTACCGGCGCTCGCCGGCGACGTCGCCGTCCACCACCACGAGGGATTTACCGACCAGCCTCGACAACAGATCGAGCACGTCATGCTCGTCGATGCCGTCGCCTCCACACACGTGCTCAGCGGCTTCGAGTGTCCACGAGGCCGGGAATACCCACAGCCGGCTGAGGAACTGCCGCTCGACCTCCGACAGCAGCTCGTAACTCCAGTCCACAGTCGCCTCGAGCGTCCGCTGCCGCGCGACGGCCGTTCGCGCGCCGCCGGTGAGCAAGCGGAATCGGTCCCGCAGGCGCGCCTCGATTTGCCCAGGCGACAGCACGACGACGCGGGCGGCCGCTAGCTCGATGGCGAACGGAATCCCATCGAGCCGCCGGCAGATGCGGGCGATGGCGTCCGCGGTGTTCGGGGTCGGTGTGAAGGCGGAGTCCACGGCGCTCGCACGGTCGACAAAGAGCTGGGTGGCCTCGGAGTCGGCCAGCGCGCCGACGGGGACCGACGCCAGTGCCTCGGGGAGCGACAACGAGGGGACACGGTAGACGGTCTCGCCGGCCACGCCGAGCGCCTCTCGGCTCGTCGCGAGAATACGCAGGGCCGGCGCGGCCCGGAGCAGGGCCTCGACGAGCTCGGCGCACGCGGCGATCAGGTGCTCGCAGTTGTCCAGCACGAGCAGGAGCTCCCGATCGCGCAGCGCGTCGAGCAGGGCATCGCGGGCCGACCGCTGTGGGCCTTCTCGGACACCAAGGGCGGTCGCCATGGTCTGCGCCACCAGATCGGGCACCGACAGCGGAGCCAGATCGACCAGCCACACGCCATCGGAGAACTCGTGCACGAGGTCACGCGAGAGTCGCAACGCCAGTCGCGTCTTTCCCACGCCTCCGGCGCCCGTCAGCGACAGCAGCCGGGATGAGGCAAGCACCCCGGGCAACTCCAGAAGCTCCTGCCGACGCCCAACGAAGCTGGTGTGCTCGGCCGGGAGGTTGTGACGACGCGGTTCCGGCACCCGCGTCGGTGCGGTCGCCTGGGTAGGCGACGACTGACGAGACGACTGAGCCACGACCTCGACCGGCGCGACGAAGCGATATCCTCGCCCCGACACGGTTTCGACGAACGTTGAATGGTCCGACGAATCCCCCAACGCCCCCCGAATTTTCCACACGACGGTGTTGATGCCTGGTTCCACCTCGATAAACACGTCCTGACCCCATAGTCGCTCGACGATGTCTTGTCGGCTGACGAGCTGACCTCGACGCTCCACGAGCAACACCAGCAGGTCCATCGGCCTGCGCTCGAGCTGGACCGGGCGGCCGTGGCCGCGCAACTCGTACGCCGCGACGTCGAGCTCGAAGTCTCCGAATCTGAACGTCTCGGGCGACCCTGGGGTTGGCAACATGGATGATGAGCGCGTCAATAGTCCCACAGGTCGGGTTCGCCCGCCGGCTTAGGGTTGATGAAAGGTCGAGGTTTTCTTGAGATCCTCTCCATGGTCAACGTTGACCGGAAGCGAGAGCATGGCGGTCTCGAGGTCACGGGCCTGGCGATGGTCGTCAGCCGCGGCGACACAAGAAGGAGACTCATCATGCTGCTTCAACACACCGTCAACGCCCAGGCCGCTTCCCTCACGACCGGGTCGCGGTTCTTGCGGCGAACGATACCCGTCGCCATCGCGGCCGTCCTCGTCGCAACCGTTGGCCTGGGCGTCTCGCGCACCGTCACGGCATCGAACGACGATGGCCCTCGAGGGTGCACGCTGGCCACGCTGAAAGGGCGGTATCTGTTTGCCGATGCCGGAACGCTTCTCCCTCCCGCATTCGGGGTCACACAGCCCACGCCAGCGGCTGACGCCGGATTTCACATCTTCAATGGGGACGGCACGGGGACAGACACCGTGACATTACGGATCGGCACCGACGTGGTACTGCAGAATCTCGTCATCCCGATCAGCTATACGGTCAATGCGGACTGCACGGGCAGCTCCACCGTAACCAATGGGCCAAGCTTCGATTTCTTCATTTCGCCCGATGGGGAGGAATTCGCGAGCATCGCGACGGCTCCTGCCGGCAACTATGGGGCGAGCATCGAACGGCGAGTGTCGCGTCGGTAGAAATCCGCGGGTGGTCGGGGCAGGCGCCGTGAATGGCCGGTCTGTTCCCGATGTGGGCACGCCGGTGAGTGGGACCCCTTTCGCCGGGCCTTCACCGTCGCTGCCCCGTTGCCTTCCGGTGGTTCGATCCGCCGAGCTCTGGCTCGGCCAAGCCAGGGGCGAGTTCGGCAGGGGTATCGTTGCCAAAGCGTCTGTGTAACCGCATGACCCCACGCGTCCGTTGGTGCGCGGAGTGGTGAATGATTCATCATCTGTAACAGTTCACCCTGTACAAAGTGATCGGAGGGGCGTACCGTATGCGGCATGA
>JBDTVS010000014.1:0-5075 GCA_040007095.1 Acidobacteriota bacterium | reverse complement strand
GGAGGGATGCCCCGCCCGGAAGACGTCCTAAAGCGTCGGACGCAGGACACTAGCGGTTGGCGGCCGGATTCACCGATCGGAACGCTCGCACGAAGTTGTCGGCAAACTCCGCGACCTTGTCGGTCACGCCGGCACGCAGGCGCTCAGGGCCCGACATCCCGAGGCTGTTCACCCACCACGTGGCGGTCTGCAGGGGTGTGCGCGTCTTCAAGCCCCGCGGCAGCGTGACTTCCTGCATCAGTGCGACTTCGACCATGTACGGAAGGGGCAACGACGCGCCGGGATCGGCGACGGTGACATGGACGTACAAATAGGCGTCGGCGTCCGATGTCACCTGGATACCCGCCTGCCGGAGCCGACGCTCGACATCAGCCTGAAGCGTCGCGCCGACCAGGCCGCTCTTCTGCGCGACGGACGACAGGTCCTCCACCACCACGCTGACGGCGGTCAAGCCTGTGAGGCTGACCCGCTCGGTATCCGAATCGCTCGCTGACACCGGGGGCGCAAGGACGATGACGCTGAGGACCACCGCCCAGACGATTCGCGCGCGCATGGCTCTAACCTCCTCCTCTATCTGGCGCTGAATCGGCAGAAAAATCAACCAGACGTGAAACTGATCCACGGCCGGCCATCGAGCAAGGCCAGGCTCAGGACACTCGGGATTGTCGGTGTCGGGGTTGATCTGGACGGCGATCGCCATGATATCGTCCACCAATCGTCATGATGCGAAACCGCTGGCTGACCACCGGCCTCGCCGCGCTGGCCGCCGCGCTGGTCGTCCCGGCTGCGAGTCCGCGGCTCTCGTCGCAGACGGGAGCGGTCCGCCCGCGGGTGATCGCGGTGCGGGCAGGCCGGTTGTTCGACGGCAGATCCACGACGCTCTCCGCCGGTCAGATCGTCCTGATCGAGGGCGACCGGATCGCGGCGGTTGGCCCGGACGTGCAGATTCCTGACGACGCGACCGTCCTCGATTTCACCCGTGCGACCGTGCTGCCGGGGATGATCGACACGCACGTCCATCTCTACGATCAACCCGACGGCCGATCACCGTCGTACCGAACCCTGGTTGCGGCCCAGAATGCCCGCAAGACCCTCGACGCCGGATTCACGACGGCGGTCGATCTCGATTCCCGGGGCGGCTACGGCACGGTGGACATTCGCGAGGCGATCAACAAGGGCGTCATCGCCGGTCCGCGCCTGCAGGTGTCCGGGCCGTCGCTGAACCAGCGCGCCGGCACGCCGGCCTTGTCGTCCCTCGAAGGCTTCGTGGAGAACAAGAACATCAATTCCCCGTGGCTGGCGCGCGCGGCCGTGCGCGAGGCCAAGCTGCGCGGCGTCGACTGGATCAAGATCTATACGACGCAGGATTTTGTCGGCGCGGAATACCGCGTGTTCAAGCCGGACGGCACGCTGGTCAATGCCCCGTCGCTCACGCTCGAGGAGATTCAAGCGATCGTCGACGAGGCGCACCGGCTTGGATTGAAGACCGCCTGCCACACCTACGGCGGCGAGGGCATGCGCTCATGCATCGCGGCGGGCATCGACGCCACCCAGCACGCGCTCGAACTGGACGACGAGTCGATCAAGATGCTGGTCGCGAAACGACTGCCGCTCGGGATCACCATTGCCGACCTCGTCGGGCTCGAGCCGGCGGACTTGAAAGAGAGCGGCGCCAAGATGAGCCGGCTGCGAATGGCGTCGACGAGCTTCAAGAAGGCTCTAGCGGCCGGCATTCCCCTGCCGTTTGCGAGCGGAGCGGTCGGCGATCGCGACCTCCACGGCAAGCAGGCCGAACAATTTGCGTACTTCGTGAAGTGGGGCGCCTCGCCCGGACAGGCGCTGCAGATGGCGTTCAGCGTCGCTGCCGCCTCGTTGAACTACGGATGGTCGGACCGGATCGGGACGATCGAGCGGGGAAAGTTCGCCGACCTCATCGCCGTTTCCGGCGACCCGCTCGCCGACGTGACCGAACTGGAGCGCGTCAGGTTCGTCATGAAGGGCGGGATGGTCGTGCGAAACGATTTTCACTAAGCGAGGGCCCACTAGCATGGGAATGAGACTCACTCGGCGCGCGCTGCTCCAGACCGCCGGCGGAATCGTGGCCGCCACCGCCGCGCCCACGCGGGCGCACGCGGCGCCTGCCCCAGCCGAGACCACCGTTGTGATCGACAAGCTGGCCGGCTACATGGCGGCCGCGGCCACCCGCGATCTGCCCGCCGATGTCGTCGAGCACACCAAGCATCACATCCTCGACACATTCGCGGCCATGGTCTCGGGGGCCGCCCTGCCACCGGGCCGGGTCGCCCTCGCGTTTGCGCGCGCGCGCGCCGGCGAGAAGGTCGCGACCGTCGCCGCATCCGATCTCGTCTGCGGACCGATCGAGGCCGCGATGGCCAACGGCATGCTCGCGCATTCGGACGAGACCGACGATTCGCACGCACCGTCGCATTCGCATCCCGGCTGCTCGGTCGTGCCGGCGGCGCTTGCCGCGGGCGAACAGTTCGGTGTCGATGGCACCCGGCTGCTTCGAGCGGTCGCGCTCGGATACGATATCGGCCCGCGCGTAACGTTCACACTGGGCGGATTGCCCTTCCAGATCGAGACCCACCACAGCTCGCACAGCATCGCCGGCGACTTCGGCGCGGCGGCCGCGGCGGCGTGCGTCGCCGGCCTTTCGGCCCAACAGATGCGCTGGGTCCTCGACTACGCCGCGCAGCAGGCGTCGGGCGTCGCCGCCTGGCAGCGCGATACGGAGCATATCGAGAAATCGCTGGTGTTCGGCGGGTTTCCAGCACGCAACGGCGTCTCGGCCGTTCTGCTGATTCAGCTGGGCGGCACCGGTGTCGAGGACATCTTCTCGGGCCCGGACAACTTCCTCGTCGCATTCGCCCCGAAGGCCGACCCGACGATGCTGATTGACAAGCTCGGCGAGCGCTACGAAGTCAGCCGCACGAACATCAAGAAATGGACGGTCGGATCGCCGATCCAGGCGCCGCTCGACGCGATCGAGATCATCCGCAAGCGCCGGCCGTTTGAGGCGGATCAGGTACTGAAGGTCGTCGTGCGCGTCGCCACGAGCGAGGCCAAGACCGTGAACGCCCGCGAAATGCCCGACATCTGTCTGCAACACATGGTGGCCGTCATGCTCGTCGACAAGACCGCGTCGTTCGAGGCGGCACACGACAAGGCGCGGATGCAGGACGCCTCGATTCTTCGGGAGCGCGCGAAGGTGCAACTCGCCCCAGACGAGGACCTCGAACGCCTGTACCCGCACCGGGAAGCGATTGTGGAGATCACCTTTGCCGACGGGTCGCGCGCCAGCGAGCATGTCGCCGCCGTGCGGGGCACCGTAGACAATCCGATGACGCGGGCGGAGGTCGTCGCCAAGGCACGAGACCTCCTGACTCCGGTGCTTGGCGCGACAACGGCCGGACGACTCATCGAGAGCGTCCTCACACTCGAAGCGGTCAAGGACATCCGGACTCTTCGACCATTTCTCCAACGGCCGGGAGCCTAGCGCGTCGCCACTTGTAAGTTCGCACCGTGCTCACTTCGAGGAAGGACCCTTCAGCCACCAATTTCCCCCGAGTTGCCCGCTGCGCCAGGAACCGGCGACCTGTTGTTGCAGCGTTTGTTGCAGCAACTCCGCAAGAGTTGCGATTGTCGAGTCTGCGGTGGTCTGCCACGTGCCCGAGAGCACTGTTCCGGAAGGTTGACGTCCCGTCGCCATCCGGACCGACCACTGGCCCCGCCACCCCTGCTTCGATTTTTCCGCCGCCCAGGTGCCCTGCTGAACAATCCGGCTGGCATCGTTCAAGACAAGCCATGAGCCTTGCGCGGCGTCCGGTCGGCCGGGTAGCAGTTGCCCCGACCACTGACCGCGATACACCTGATTGCGTGCCGTCGTTGCGATCCAGGAACCGCTGAGCAACGGCGATGGCGGCTGGGCCAGTACACCCAACGCCAGGAGAAGAGTGATCGTCAGGCCCTTGAGCATCGCGGTCGATCAATTATTGCAGGCGTGGCGGGGAATGACGCCGGCGGGCGCGTCACGACCTGATGATGAGACCGCCCATCATGACGTAACCGCGCAGGACGACGCGCGGAGCCGGGCCGGTGGCTGGAGTCGTCGTCTGCTCGACGCGCACAGGGGGTGCTGCGGCATCCGGTTCGTCGACCTCTACGTCTCCGTCGCGCAACCGCCGTCGGCCGGCAAAGCGCCCTTCGGCGCCGGCGCGCTGATCGCGGACGCCGCCCATGATCGGCACCGCGCGAACATCGACCGTCCACCCTTCCGGCACGCGAATCACGGCCCCGCCCATCAGCGTGAAGACGTCGATCGTCGTCTCTTCCCCTGGCGCCAGCACGGCCTGACGAAGATCCAGCGTGCAATTGCCCATCACGCTGGTCATGTCGGCGCCGCGAAACGGCGCGGCGCCGCTGACGCGGCGGTCTTCGCTCATCACGCCGAGCAGACTCACGGTTCCGCTGGGGTCGACGCGCGTTGCTTCCCTTCCCCGCAACGCCTGGGTGACCAGGATACCGATCAGCACGATCCCGAGGACGTGCCCGCCGTGAAACGCGCTGGGCACGTCACCGGCTGCGGCTCCGGTCTGGTCGCGGCGAAAGTTCTGCGCCACCAGGCTCAACCCGAAGATCACCAGCGCGATGGGCCAGAACTGCAGGACCCGGCTCGCTTCGAGCAGGTGCATCCGATCGAGTGCGAGCGCCCCGCCGACAACGATCAGACACAACCCAAAGATGAGGTTGGGTGCCACGTTCAGACGCGCAGACATGTGGGGCTCCTTTTTTGAGGCCGGGAATGAGCGGCGGACGCTTGCCGGTCGTCCCGCCAGGCCGCGCCCCTGCCGAGACATCCCGACCTCGCCGGGCTCTCATCAGTGGGCTGCCCGCTCGTACGCTCCTTGACTCCTACGCACTCGCACGCCTGGCCGTTCGCCCTTCTCGGCCAGCCGTCCAGAATCCCCGGTGAATGACCGCTCCCGGCACGTTTCCTGGGACTAGACCCAGTACAAGCGCGTTTGCGACACGGCGGTAAGCAAAAAGCTCGAAAT
>JBDTVS010000013.1:0-9638 GCA_040007095.1 Acidobacteriota bacterium | reverse complement strand
CATGCCGCATACGGTACGCCCCTCCGATCACTTTGTACAGGGTGAACTGTTACGGTCCGGCAAACATCCACGTACTGCCGTTCCATCGCCACCAGTTGTAGTCGTCGCCCAACACGTAAATAGAGCCTCCGTACCACAGAATCTGCGAGCCGTATCCGCCGAGCACCTGGGTGCCGTCGCGCAGAATCTCCTCACCTGGTCCCAGCGTCCACGTCGTGAGATTTTTGTCGACGATCACGGAACTCAGGGGAATTCGCGTTCTGTCCGGAGAAGCGATTCCCGACACATCTTCGATGAGTCCCGGCGGCGTGTAGACAACGCCGTCGGACTTAAGCGGATCGTCGGACTGGGTCACGCCCACGACTTGACCGCGATTGTTGATCCCGTAAGCCACATGCACGCCGAGCACTTCTGTCTCAGTTCCGAAGGCGCGGAGAAATGAAGTGGTGTTCACGGAAATGAATACCTGGCCAACGATCTCCCCGCGATCGTTGATCCCATAGTAATTGGGCCGGACGCCAAAAGGATCCGGCTGTGTCGTCACACTTCCATCAGCCTCCAATGAGAAGTTTCTCGGGCCACTATATTGAAGACCATCGCGATACCCGACAATCTGACCATAGCGGTTGATGCCCCGGGCCGCGGCCGAGGTCGTCCCCGGATTGGGCAGATCGATCGTGGCAAATCGTCCGTGCGTCCACAAGAATCCGTGGGAGCCGCCGGCATCCGCGTAAACGCCGACGATCTGGCCGAGGTCGTTGATCCCGTAAGCGCTCGCCGAGGTCGCGGCAGGCGGATCGAGAGTGGAATAGCGGCCGTTCTCCAGCACGAAGCCATGCGACTGGCCGTTGACCAGGTACGAACCGACAATCTGGGTCAGGTTGTTGATACCCCACGCCTCGGTTCGGTCGGCGTTGGGAACGTCAATCGTCGTGTATTGCCCGCCCGTACGAAGGAACCCGTGCGTCTTGCTCGCGGCATCTTTGAACGACCCCACGATCTGGCTGCGATCGTTGATCCCGTGGGCGACCGTGAATGTCACGCCGGGGACTTTGACCACGGCGACTGCCCCAGCAGCAATGCTGGCGCCGCACAGTGCGGATGTTGCCAGTACGGCATGGATCAGGCGGATGCGCATATCAACCTCTTCAGAATGACTGGATGGACTGCAGCTCGACCGTGGGACGGCGTCCCCTCGCCGCCGGCGCACGTCCGAGGACGTCACCGGACCGGCGCTGATATCGACGCGGGCTGCAACACCGGTGCCGCCTTTCGCAATGAGTGTGTCAGTTGGCGCACGACCGCCGTCTCGCCAGACGGCCCGAACGACCGCGCACAATGGGAGGTATTCCGCACGAGCTGGGAAGAACTCCCCACCGCGACCCCTGACGCCCTCCGCCCAAATTGCCAGCTGAGCCACTGCAGGCGCAGCCAACGGCCTCAGGCTCGACTGAAACGGTGTCAGTCAGTGCGACAGGACGCTGAGCCGAAGCCGCCGGCTCCGTCTCTCAGCTCGGCTCTCTGTCGTGGTCCCGTTCAGCGAGTTCGTGAGACGGCAGGGTTGTTGCTGTCCAAATGCGCGTGATAACTGCCAGCCATTCGACGAGGAAGCCATGAGTACATCTACATTGTCGTCTCGTCATTTCGCTGCGGTGACCGGCTCCGTGCTTGGCCACATCGCCGCAATCATCGTCGGCGCCTTGTTGATGATCGTGGGTCTCGCCCTTGGCGTGACGATGATCATGTTGCCGGTGGGCGTTGTGGTCGGGTTGTTCGGAGTGCTCCTGGTCATCGGAGGATTCTTTGCACGCATCGGCGGCGACGCTCGCGCGGGCCAATAGGTCGCACTCGCCTGACCGGTCCTCACGACAGGCGCGCGGACGTCGGGCAGGTTACCAGGGCGGCAATGTCATGAAGAGAAACTGCTGCAAGTAGCGGATTTGGGACGCCAGTAGTTCCGCCGCGCTCCCCCGGAATTGGATCTGACCCTCGTGCAGCACCATGAACTCGGTGTGTGCCTCATCTGCGTGATCTGTGCTGACTATCTGCAGCCCTCCATCTGTCCCCACGGCCCTGTGCGTGGCGACGTAAAACGCATCTCGAATCTGGTGCGTCACCAGAATCGACGTCACGTGTTCCACGTCGCGCAGCTTGACGATTTCGTCGTCAACCGTTGCGGCGATGATGGGATCGAGTCCCGTCGTGGGATCGTCGAACAGCAGCAGGCGCGGTTTCGCGGCTATTGCGCGCGCGATCGCCACGCGCTTCCGCTGGCCGCCCGACAACTGCGACGGCATCCGGTCGATGAACTCACTGAGCCCCATGAACCCCAGGACCTCCTCGACACGGGTGCGCACTTGCTCCTGAGGCGTGTCGGTCTCTTCGTACAACCGGTAGCCGACGTTCTCCGCGACGGTCAGCGAATCGAACAGCGCGTTTTCCTGGAACAGCATGCCGACGTCGGCCCTCACTTTCAGGAGATCGCGCTCGGCCATATCATCGACTCGTTGTCCGTTGATAAGGATCCTGCCGGAGTCGGGTCGAAGCAGTCCGAGAATGAGCTTGAGAACGACGGACTTCCCGGAGCCGCTAGCGCCCAGCAGGATGTTCATGCTGCCCTTCGGGATGGCGAAACTGATCTCGCGTAGGACGATGTGCTCGTCGAACGCGAACGACACCTTGTCGAACACGACGGCCGCAGATTCGGCCTCGTCCCACGCTGAGGCGCCAACGGGCGCGGTCGTGTCTGCCACCTTGTCTTGTCCTCCAGCGCCACAACCCAGGGCGCGCATCGGTGCCACGGGCGCCAGGACCCCGGTCCACGCCAATACCATCGACGCCAGCACGCCCCGACGGTCAGGCGAATCGGCGCGTCACCATGCGCGTGGCCGTTGACCACGTCGCAACCGACAATCTGGGTTCTGTTGTAAATGCCCCACGCCTCGGTCGAGTTGGCGATGAATCGCCTTCAACACGACCGCGTGTCGATAGGATGATCAAAGACTGATGATCGAATCGCGCGATTCATCACAACGGTCCCGCTGTCGAATGAATGTCTCCTTCTGCGAGCGGTCCGGTCACACTTGCGACGATCCGTCGGAGGTGATCGGACTGATGACCACCGAGAACGAGTCGCGTCGCTGTCGCGATGTCCCTGCATCGATGGCCGACGCCAGTGTAACCCGCGCCACCGTTCTACGTGCCGCTGCCGATACACACCACGGACGCAACCGACGGGTGCAGTCCGTGGCCAATCCCGGTTCGCGACCCATTCGAGGAGATCACGTGATAAATCGCCACAGTCTCCCTGAAACGTCACGCCGGCGCCGTTCAGCAAACAATGGGCCATCCTCGAAGGCAGTCACGATACCAACGGCGCGGCCTTCGTCCGTGACCACGAGACACCCGATCGAATGTCCGCGCATCAGGTTGGCGGCCCGGCGCAGCGACGTGTCCGGTTCAGCGGTCACGACACCGGCGGTCATGAAGTCAGCGACTGTGAGCTTCTTCGGCTCGCGGCCTCTGCCGCGCAGCTCGCCTCAGGTCCCGGACCGACACCACACCGACCACCGCGTCGCGTTCCTGCACGACCAGGCGGCCGACGTCCTGGATCACGTCGGCGGCACACGGCGCCATCGACCGGATCGACAGGCGCCGCCCGATCCCCATTTCCGCGTCCCCCACAAGAAACAGCATCGCACCGGCGGCGCTTGGCCTACAGCCAGTACCACTTCCTCCACATCAACGTTCATGATGACTAGTGGCCTTCGTTGAACCGCGAGCCGTGCGATGCCACGACTTGCCACTGGCCGCCCTTTTTGACCCACACATCCGTGAAGTGATAGTGCCCGCTGGTGTCGGTGCTCCTGTACCTACTGGATTCTTTCTGGCTGGTGAACGCCACCGCGACGTCGCCATAGATGTTGACGGCGATTTCATCGAGCACCATGGATGTCACCACGTACTTTCCAGATTTCAGATCCTCAATCGCGACCGTCTTGGTAAATGTGTGCGCCGTCGGGCTCGTACCGTTGAAATCGTCGGCCAGCAGTCGACCGAGCGCGGCGACGTCTTTCTTCACGATGGCAGCGGCCCACTCGCGCTCCAACGTCGTGATGGCCGCTTCAACGCCAGTCGCGGGCGCGACGCTTGAGGCGTTGACTGTCGGTGGGAGCGCCGCGAGTGGAGCCACCGCGTGCTCCGCAGCCGCAGCGGACGCGTATGCGGCAACCACCGCGGCAAATAGAGCAAAGCCCAGGGTGTAGGATTTCATTCCGCTTCTCCTTTTTGTCGTTCTGGACCATCATCGCGGGCAGACCATCGAGGCGCTGCCTGCCGACCCCGCAACCGATCTCTGCGAACAATCACGCGCGCCATCAACCAGTCGCTGCGGTTTACCGCAAGCAACGTGCCGGCCCTGCTCCGGAGCCGTGACGGGGCCGACGGTCGGTGGGGCCTGCGAGACGGTCCGAGGAAGACGGGACAGAGACGCGAATAACGACGGCGATCGCGGTGGCGACTCAACGGCGCGAGCAGGAGGCACCGGCGGAAGGTGCACCCCGCGGCATATTTCGCACTGATCGCGAAATAGTCCTCGGCCGGGCGTTCTGACGTGTCGTCTGCACTGGCCCTCGCCGCGCGCGGTGAAACTATTCGGCCCGCCGCGGCTGGCACACCACGTGCTCTTGGATGAATTGCCCGTCACGCCAGGCGGGCTTTTTTGGAGGCTGTCATGATCCGCATCCAAAACGTGTTGGTTGCCACTGATTTTAGCGAAACGTCCGACGCGGCCCTCGACTACGGCCGCGAGATTGCCCGGACGTTCGGCAGTACGCTGCACGTCCTACATGTCGCCGACAGCGTCTACCTGATGTACGGCGGAGAAGCCTACGCGGCGGGAGTGCCCGACCTGCAGGAGGAGATCGAAGAAGCGGCTCGCAAACGACTCGGAGATCTCCTCGAGCATGAAGACGGCGCGCTTCACGTGAAACCGGTGGTCGTCGCCGCAATCGGCCCGGCAGCGGCAATCGTGGACTATGCCGTTCAGCACCGGATCGACCTCGTCGTGCTGGGCACACATGGCCGAGGCGCGTTCAGTCATCTGTTCATGGGCAGCGTCGCGGAGCGCGTGGTGCGAACGGCCCACTGCCCGGTGCTGACGATCCACCACCCAGAACACGAGTTCATCCGGCCAGAGGCGCTGGTCGCCACCGCTCACGCGTGAGTGTTCATCGGTAGGCCTCCGACGATCGCCCGCGGGCTCATTTCGCAGCCACCGCCGAGCGCCGGGCCAAGTGTGATCGGTGCGCTCGGTGGAGTGTGCTTCGAGCGCGTTGCCTTGTGGTCCTCCAGGCGTTCAACCCCCCGGGCTCGCCGAGGGTCCGAAAACGTCTGGTGCCTTCTCCGCGATCTCGGCGGCTATTGATCCCGTCAAGCCTCCCGGTACTCGACCCGTGGTCCAAAGGCCCCTCCTGGGGTCCGTCACGGCAACCCACGACAACGACAACCGACAGGGCGGCGCCAAACGCCAGCTCATAAAATGGGAGGCGGCTACCTATCGTGGCCAGACGGCCGAAGATCAGCACGCGGGCGTTCAAACTCGCGTACACGAACAGTCGCGACAAAGCCGGAGGAAGATGGCCCACGAGATCGCAAGGGTGAGGACCAGAGGCGACGTTACTCGGGAGGATGGGAAGCGGCACCGTGCACGAGCGCCGGGATGTCGTCCATGTTGATCGGCTTGCTGACGACGCGAGTCGCACCAAGCGCAAGTGCCTCCGTGGCCATCTCGTCCGTGTAGTGCACGCTCATCAGGATCATCCGTGTCCTCGGCGACACGCGGCGAAGCGTGGCGAGCAGGGTCAAATCGTGGACGTCGGGCAGACTGTAATCGAGCAGTACCACGTCGATCGGATCGCCGGCATTGGACAGGGCGCGCAGCGCCTCCTCGCCGCTTTTCGCGTCGGTGACGATGTCGCCGCAGCTGGCCAGCGTTTCCGCCATTGACCAGCAGATGAGCGGCTCGTCATCCACGACGAGCACGCGTTGCGGACTCTTGATATCCATGGTGCCCTTCATTCAGTCCCACTTCTTGTGTCGCTGTCCTTCGCTTCCACTCGAATACATCGGCCAGATTCCCTCTATCTGGTCTGTGTGCAACGGGGAGGCCACCGGGGCCCGGTTATTCTCGGCATTCGAAGCAATCGACAGATCGGCCGCGGGCAGATCGCGCGAATCCGCGAGTCGTGAATGAGATCAGCCTGCAACCGGCGTGCGGCCGGTCCCGGCCGCCGCATCCCGGGCTCGCAACGGGGCCGTTGACAGCGCCACGACCCAGAGCAGAAACACGCCGATGTTGATGCGCTCCCAGACCCCGATCGATCCGCGCGAATCATCGTCGCCTGCGGTCAGCGCCGCCACAGCCATTGAATAGCGAACTATTTAAGCGCACGAGACCTCTGTCTCATCGCCCCATTTTCGAGACACACAACCCCGTTCAGGGCCGAGCTGCTGATGAATTCAGCGACGAAGGCGCGCCCGATATCGTCCTGCTCAATCGTCCCGAATGGACCAGGAATCAGACGCCCCAACCAAGCAAGGTAGCTCGGCGTGTGGGCATTGCCTGCGATGATGCCCGGGCGGAAAATCGCCAGGCTTTTGAAGCCTATCGCTTGAACCGTTTCTTCTTTCAACCCCATGGCCCGCGCATAGCGAATCCTGCTGGTTGCGGTGCTTCCCACGGCCGACAGCAGGGCAAACTGCGTGATACCTCCGGCGTGACAACCACGGGCAAAACCACCGACCACCCCAATTTCGAGAGCCTTCAATTCCTCCTCGCTCCACTTCATGCTGCCTTTACCGACGCCAACACAGGATGCCCCGTAGACGGGATCGCCTTGCGCAACCATGCGCTGCACCAGCTTGGTCACTTCTGCCGGAAACTGAGCAGCAGCCGTATCCACAATCACTTGTCTCACGCGAGGAGCTGCGGTCAGAGTAGTCGCTGTGCGATTGACCATCACGACTTCAGCGCAGGACGGCTCTGCCGCCAGCGCACGCACCACCGCCGCTCCGACCTGCCCCGTGCCGCCGATGATCGAGACGCGAAATGCCATCTGGGCCCCTGTCTTATATTGTTTGAAACGAGATGCCGGAAAAGCCGCGGAACAGGATCATAAGCCTCCAGCGACCTTCGAGCATCCGGATCGCGTCGTCGATCCCGACGGCGGCCGACGCGGGCGTGTGTTAGTAGTCGAGTAACGCTTACGGCGCTGCGGCGTCCAACCAGAAGACAACTCTGAGGAGGGCGAACATGCGGGTCAAGGCGACAGTGATTGCGGTGTCGGCGGCGCTGAGCTTCAGCGTGGGGAACGCATCGGCGCAAAGCCGATTCGATGTAGGCCTGCTGCTCGGGACCACCAGGGCGACCGACGAAGGTGCCGTGCTCCAATTCGATCGAGGTACGACCTATCAGGCGACGTTTGCCTGGACCATCTTACGGACGAACGCCGCAAGTCTATCCGTCGAAGTGCCATTCATCGCGTCGCCAGCGTTCACAGTGGTCACGGCCGGACCATCGCTGCCTTTGGAGTACGCGTCACTGTACCTGACGCCCGGAATCCGCGTCACAGTCCGCCCGGACTCATCGATCTCGTTCTTCGGAGCGGTGGGCGGCGGCTACGCGCGCTACTCAGAATCGAAGCTCAGGGCCGACCGTAGCCCCAACCCCAACCAACTTGACACGAACGCCGGCGCGCTCCAGTTTGGAGGTGGCATCGACGTCCGGGGCTTCGGTTGGCTCGGGTTCCGTGGTGAACTGCGTGACGTGTACACAGGCCCGCGCAACTTCTCGATTTCAACCCCAGGCCCGCGGGTTCACAACGTCATCGGCTCCGGTGGCCTGGTCGTTCGCTTCTGAGGAGGACGACGTGCACCGACGGGCAGCATTCTATGCGCGCGTCTCTCAGGACGCGCATGCCGGCGACTGACTTCCGTTCACGCTCGACGCGGCGCGGGCAAAAGCGTATTCTCTGGCTGGCACGCGCCTGGGCAGTGGCCTGTCCCCGCTGAAGTAGTACCCTCTCACCCCGTTGTTGACCGCGATTTCCGGCCGCGACAGCGGAGCGACCGGTAGTAATTCAGAGGAGACAGTCCACCGTGACTGGATGTCGAGTTACTGCTCGATCGTGTAGATTTCCCGACGGCCATGGTCGACCAGGTCGTGGTAGCCCTGCATCGCCGCCTGGAATTCAGGGTTCCCCATCGCCTTCGTCGCCCGGTCGCTCAGGGCGTCCAGGCTGGGAACCTCCATCTCCGATACCACGGTCCAATAGCGCTCCGCGCTGACGTCGGTCATGACGCGCATCGGGCCCATGCCCATCTTCTGACTGATGGCCGACAGCGCCACGAATTTGTCGACCATGGCCCGGGCTTTGCCCGGCTTGCAATACATGATGTCGCGCACGAGAAACATACGGCCTCCTTCCGATTCGTTGGTTCACTGGGTTCTTGAGCTGGAGCATTGCGACGAGCGTTGCCGTCCACGACCGTACACCGTACCGCCGCGTTGATGCGAAGTGCACGGGGACCCGGGATCTGGCTGCCCGACGTACTTTTCTCGAGCATCAGGCGCCCGCCGCGACACCTGTCATGATCCTGCTGAGGTTCTCGGGCGAGAACAACGCCGCGGGCGAAATCGTTCACGCGTTCACCTGGGCAAAGCCGTCCATCGCCTGCTGGTCGCCTGGCGCGACAGAGTGGTGTGACTGTCGCATCGCGTGCGGGATCCTCTCATGAAGATCCCGCCGACACGCTGCAGACGATGCGAGACGGCGGCTCCACTCGGCCTCCCGTCTCGCGTCCCTGGGACGTTGTTCAATCCGCATCCTGGTCGAGCGGCGCCATGATGGCGACGCCGTTGGCGTTGGCCACGGCGAGGTCAATGGGAGCGCCACTGGCAGTGAGTTCACCAAAGGCATTGTAGGCGAACAACGACAAATGGGAGTGCGCGCCCGCGTGGTCGATCACGCCCAGGACGCCCTCGTCTGCGTCGAGGTCCGACGGCGCGCCGCCGGTCGAAATTGACGCGGCCATCGCACTGTCCACGAAGATGTTGTTCCCGGTGCCAATCAACCGGCTGATGGTCTTGCTGCCCGTATTTGCGGTGAAAACGTATTTACCTGCCCTGGTCGTCCAACACGGGGCCATTTGCCCGGCGGCAATGACCGACGTAAAGGCGCCGTTCCGGAAGAGTCCCTCCTGGTGCGAGTGCGCCAACGTGATGATGGCGCTGCCGTCGGGATACACCGAGAAACCGAATGGCGTCAGCGTGCCGGCAGGCGCGGAGACCGCGGAGACCGCTCCAGTGACGGCGCCATCGCGAAGCGGAATGACATCAACGGTGCCCGGATCCGGATCCGCCTTCAACGTCACGAGCAGGCGCCGCTCGTTGACGACACCAACCTGCGCCGTGCTGCCGTTGGGTGGAACGCCGCCGCCAACCAGCTCGAGCCAGGTCGTGCCATCTCGCCATTCGACGTTGTGGCGATGCACGGCAAACGAATCGACTGTCGTCGCCCCAGCCACGTACATGTGATCGTTGCCGAAGTCCACGCTGACCGGCGCGCTGGTCGTCGTCA